>NZ_VFAC01000031.1 GCF_007644105.1 Elioraea rosea
TGCGAGGGGCCGAGGCGCGGCAGGGCGGCGATGTCAGCGAGCAGCGCCCGGTCATGCAGCGTGGGCCGGGCATAGTCCGCCGCCCGGGCGAGCGGCAGAACCATTGCGCCGCGGGTGCCGGCGGCGTTGCGCATGACGATCTCGCGCCCGCCCTGGCCCTCGCGCACGCGGGCGAAGGCGAAGGCGGGCGTGGTGGCAGGCAGCACCACCCCGCGCTCGCGGAACGAGCCGGGCGACAGCGCCGCGTCCGGCGCGGCGCTGGGGGCGACGTCGCTGGCCGTGCTGGCAGGGCTCGTGCGGGCAAGGACTGGCATTGCCCGAGACTAGTCAGACAGACGTAACCGCTGCCTTAACCGGACCCCGCCCGGGCGTGCCTAGAGCAGCGCCCGACCTTCCGATCGATTGATTCCAATCCATCGGATCGTGCTCTAGAGGCTCAACGCCCCTGGAAAACGGGCTTCTTCTTCGCGAGGAAGGCGCGGAAGGCGTTCTGGAAGTCCTCGGTGCGCACGAAGTCGTTCACCGCCGCCTCCTGCTCCGCCGAGATCGGCAGCGGCCCGCGCAGCGCGACGAGCGCGCGCTTGTGAAAGCGCGCCGACAGCGGCGCTCCCTCGGCGATGCGGCGGGCGAGCGCCATCGCCTCCTCCTCCACCCTGTCGTCCGGCACGACGCGCGACAGCAGGCCCTTCTGGTACGCCTCCGTTCCGTTGAAGATGCGCCCCTCGATGAAGATCTCGGCGGCCACGGCGGTGCCGGCGATCTGCACCACCGGGTCCATCTCCGCGTAGGGGTACCAGATGCCGAGGTTGCGCGCGGTGATGCCGAAGCGGATGCCTTCGCCGGCGACGCGGAAGTCGCACATCGTGGCGATCCCCGCGCCGCCGCCGATGCAGACGCCGCGGATCATCGCGACCGTCGGGTGGATGCAGGCGCGGATCGACTGCATGCCCTGGTGCACGATCTCGCCGTAGTGGTCCTCCTTCTCGCGCGTGCCGCGTTCGGCCTCGAAGGCAGAGATGTCGGCGCCAGCGCTGAACGCCTCGGCGCCCGCGCCGCGCAGCACCACGGCGCGGAGCGAGCCGTCATCGGACAGCGCCCGCATCGTCGCCGCGAGCGACTGCCACATCGCGAGGTTGAAGGCGTTGCGCTTCTCCGGACGATCGAACACCACGACGGCGATCTCGCCGTGCCGTTCGGTGCGTATATGGGCGTTGTCTGTCACGAAGTCGGTTCCTTCCGGGTTCGTATCCGAGATCAGCTGTCGAAGGCGGGGCGGCTCTTGAGGTGCCGCCAATGGTGCCAGAGAAGCCGGGCGGCGAGGCCGCGATACGGCGCCCAGGGTTCGGCGAGCGCGCGCAGGCCCTTCTCCGAGGGCCGCGCGTCGAGCCCGAGCAGGGCCTGGGCGGAGCAGGCGAGCGCAAGGTCCGCGGCGGGGAACACGTCGCGCCGCTGCATGGCGAACAGGAGGTAGATCTCTGCCGACCAGCGGCCGAAGCCGTTCAGCGCGCTGATCGCCTCGATCACCGCCTCGTCCTCCATGGCGGCGAAGCGCTCGGGGTCGATCCGCCGGGTGACGACCGCTTCGGCAAGCCCGCGCGCATAGGCGATCTTCGGGCGCGACAGCCCGGCCTCGCGAAGCCGCTCGTCAGGCAGCGCGAGCAGGCGCTCCGCGCTCGGCGGCGCACCAAGCAGCGCGACCACGCGCGTCCAGATCGCCGCGGCGGCGAGGTTGCTGATCTGCTGGCCGACGATGGCGGCGAGAAGCCCCGGGAACCCGGCCTCGCGGGTGCGCCAGGGAAGCGGGCCGGCCGCCCGCAGGACCGGCGCGAACTCGGGCGCGCGCGAGACGAAACGGCGGAGCGCGGCGCGCTCGGCGGGCGGAAGGGGAGGGGGCAGGGCGGCATCGGACACGGCGGAGAGAATGCCTTCCCGCCGCGCCGAGGCAAAGCCGCCGCGCGCCACGGCCCCCTGTCGCGCGCGGCCCGACCCTGCGGCCCCTTCGGGGTCAGCCGATCCGGCGGACGCGACCCGTGTCGCGGTCCATCGTGAAGCGGGCGATGACGCCGCCGTTCTCGGTGGTCAGCGTGAACTCCGCGGCGCGGCTGCCTGCGTCCTTCACCTCGCCGATGCGCCAGTTGCGCTCGCCGAACCAGAGAAGCCCTGCCTCCGCGATCTTCTTCACGTCGTCATTGGTCAGGTTCTTGTTGTCGCGGTTGATGAAGAACTGCGCGAACGTGCCGCCGCGGCCGCCATGCGCGTGGTAGCCGCGATGGTCGCCGCGCCGGCCATGCTCGCCCATCATCCATTGCGGCTGGCCGCCTTCGCCGCGCGGACCCATCATTCCCGGACCCATCCCGGGGCCGCGCGGGCCGCCCTCGGTCATCATGCCCGGGCCGGGGCCGGGGCCGCCCTGGGCATAGGCGCCCATCTTGCCCGCGCCGTAGCCGACGAGGCCCGCGCTCGCGAGCCCGCCCGCGACCAGCGTCACCTTGATCCAGCGATTCATGGCTGCTCGTTCCTTCTCCGTGTTGCCCCGTCGGTCCGGGGATGGGGCGAGCATCCGCCTGCGAGGTTGCCGGCGTTTGTGGCGCCGTTGCGCGCCTGTGAGCGAGTGTAACGGCGTGTTGCAGGCGCCCCTCCGGCAACGCGGCGTGACAGGCCGGCGATTGCCCGCCCGGCGTGCCCCGCGCCAGAGTGCGGCCATGGCAGAGCCTCTTCCGCACATCCTCGTCGTCGACGACGACCGTGAGATCCGCGACCTGCTTGGCCGCTTCCTCGAGAAGCACGGGTTCCGCGTCACCACGGCGCGCGACGGGCGGGAGCTTCGCCGGCTCTGGCCGTCGGCGCGCTTCGCGCTGGTCGTGCTCGACCTGATGCTGCCTGGCGAGGACGGGCTCGCGCTTCTCCGCTTCATCCGAGGCGAGGGGCGCACGCCGGTGGTGATGCTGACGGCGATGGGCGAGGAGACCGACAGGATCGTCGGGCTCGAGCTCGGGGCGGACGACTACGTGCCGAAACCCTTCAACCCGCGCGAGCTGCTGGCCCGCATCCGCGCGGTGTTGCGTCGCGCCGAAGGCGCGGCGGAGGACGCCAACCCGTCGGCCGCGACCTACCGCTTCGCGGGCTGGACGCTCGAGACGGCGCGTCGGCGGCTGATCTCGCCTGCCGGCGTCGAGGTGCCGCTGACGGGGGGCGAGTACGAGCTTCTTGCCTGCCTCGCGGACAGGGCCGGGCGCGTGCTGACGCGCGAGATGCTGATGGACCTTCTGCACGGCCGCACGGCGGGGCCGTTCGACCGGGCGATCGACGTCGCGGTCAGCCGCGTGCGCCGCAAGCTCGACGACGATGCGAAGAACCCCGCCCTGATCAAGACCGTCCGTGGCGGGGGCTATGTGCTCGCCGCGGAAGTGGAACGGGCATGAAGCTTTGGCCCCGCTCGATCGCCGGGCGCACCTTCCTCGTGCTCCTGCTTGGCCTGTTCGCCGTGCAGGTCGTGGCGCTGACCATCCATGCCTTCGACCGGGTGGAACTCCAGCGCGCGGCGCAGGCGCGCGAGGCGATCGGGCGGACCGCCGCACTTTGGCGCGCCATGCAGATGACGCCGCCCGACCGGCGCGACGCTGTCGCGCGAAGCTACGACCTCCCCGACGGCCTTGCCGCGACCGTCGATGCCCGCCCGCTAGCGCCCGAGTACGGGCTCGCGCCCAACCCCGCGCTCGACCGCCTCGCGGCAGGGCTCGGTCGCCTCGGCCCGCCGGCGATGCGCCCGAGGGAGGTTCTCGTGGGCGGCGAGCCGCGCCGGGCGGTGATGGCGAGCCTGAGGCTTGCGGACGGCACCTGGCTCAACGTCGCGCACCGGCCGCCGCCGCCGCGCCCCTGGTCGAACCCCGGCTTCCTCGCAGCGCTCGCGCTGATGACGGGGGCGGTCGCCGCGCTCTCCTTCTGGGCGGTGCGGCGGACAACCCGGCCGATCAGCGATCTCGCCGCCGCGGCAGAGCGGCTCGGGCGCGACGTCAACGCCCCGCGCCTGCCCGAGGCGGGCCCGGCCGAGGTGGCGCAGGCGGCAGCGGCGTTCAACACGATGGCCGATCGCATCTCCCGCTTCGTGGCCAACCGGACCGCGATGCTCGCCGCCATCGGCCATGACCTGAAGACCCCGATCACCCGGCTCAGGCTTCGCGCGGAGTTTGTCGAGGACGACGCCGTGCGGGGGAAGATCCTCGCCGATCTCGACGAGATGGAGAGGATGATCGCCGGCACCCTCGCCTTCGCGCGCGACGAGGCGGCAGCCGAGCCGATGGGGCGCGTCGATCTCGCGGTGCTGCTCCGCACGGTCGCGGACGAGGCGAACGACGTCGCCGGCGAGGAGGTGGTGACGCTCGCGGCCCCCGAGCACCTGCCCGTGCAGGGCCGGCCGCTCGCGCTCAAGCGGGCGGTGGCCAATCTCGTGGGCAATGCGGTGGCCTATGCCGGGCGGTGCGTGGTGCGGCTCTCGGGACCCGAGCATGGGCTCGTTCGCGTCGCCGTCGAGGACGACGGGCCAGGCATCCCGGAGGCCGAGCTCGAGCGCGTGTTCCAGCCCTTCCACAGGCTCGAGGCGAGCCGGAGCCGCGAGACGGGCGGCACGGGGCTCGGGCTCACCATCGCGCGCTCGATCCTGCGCGGCCATGGCGGGGACGTGACGCTCGCGAACCGAACCCCGCGGGGCCTCGCGGCAATCGCGACGCTGCCGGCCTGACCGGGGCTTAGGCGAGCAGGGCGCGCAGCCGCTCCACCGCGCTGTCTGGCGTCGTCAGCACGCGCCTGCCCGTGGCGGCGGCGACCGCTCCCGCAGCGCGGGCGAGGCTGAACTGCGCGAGCGCGATCACGTCGGCCCCCGCGAGCGTGGCGGCGACCGTCGCCGCCTCACGGTCATGCCCCACGCCGTCGCCGGCATCGAGGGCGGCGAGCGCGGCCGGCGCGCAGGCCTCCTCGAGCGCGAGCGCCACGCCGCGTGCGGCGGCCGCGTCGGCGAATTCCGGCCGCATCGAGGGAAGCGTGGCGGGAAAGGTCGCGAGAAGCCCGATGCGTCCCGAGGGCGCTGCCTCGAGCGCGGCGTCGATCATCGCCTCGTTCGGCTTGAGCACGGGGATGGTCGGGTGCGCGGCCTTCACCGCATCGATGCAGGGGCCGAAGGCGGAGCAGGTGAACAGGATCGCATCCGCCCCGGCGCGTCGGACATAGGCCGCGAGTTCGAGGAAGCGCTGCGTCATCGCCTCGGTGATGCGGCCGTCGCGGGCGAGGTCGGCAGAGAGGCTGTCATCTAGAAGGTTGGCGAGCGTCGGCGCTGGCCAGAGCCGGGCGAAGGCCGCAGCGATCGGCCCAGGCGAGTGGCGCAGCGCGTGGATCAGCGCGATTCGCGGTGTTGCCATGAGGCGCGCGCGCTCAGGGAACCGGGCAGCGGACGAGAGGCGAGGGGAACTCGACGCAGCCCGGGAACTCGATCTCGTGCTCGCCGATGCGGCGCACCGTCAGCACGTTCGGGTTGGCGCAGCCGAAGCCGCCGGCGCTCATCGCCTGGCCGAACTGCCCGCCCTGGCGCGGCAGCGGGCGGAAGCGGAACTCGATGCCGCCATCGGCTGTCGCCCGCGCCGTCTCGACGATGCGCTGGGTGTAGATCGGCTCGAGCAGGGTGGTGCGAAGGACGATGTCGCGCGTGAAGATTACGCTCGGGCTGGCGTAGCAGGCTTCCGCGTCCTGGCCGCGGACAGGCGGCAGGCTTCCCCCTGTCCAGGAGCCGTAGAGCCAGGAATGCGGCTCGTTCTGGGCGGAGGAGGACAGGGGGGCGAGAAGCAGGAGGGCGGCAAGGATGATGCGGTGCACGGCGTCGTCCCGGGTGATGGTGCTGCGCCGAGGTTAGCCGACCGTGGCCTCCTGCGAAACCGGGGCCCCTTCAGGCGCGTGCGGGAACGGGCGTGCGCGGGTCCTTTACCGGCAGGTTCACGAGCGAGGCGAAGCCACCCGCCGCGATCGCGATCAGCCACATCCCGTCATAGCTGCCGGTGCGGTCCCAGATCACGCCGGCGAGGCTCGCGCCCATGAAGCCGCCGATCTGGTGGCCGAGGAAGACGAGGCCGAAGATCGTGGCGAGCCACTGCGTGCCGAAGCGCCGCGCGACGAGCCCCACGGTCGGCGGCACGGTGGAGAGCCAGAGCAACCCCATGGCTGCCGAGAACATGATCAGCGTCGTCTCGTTCTTCGGCGCGAGGAAGAACGCCGTCATCACCGCCGCGCGGGCGCCGTAGATGAAGACCAGAAGCTCCCGCCTCCGCCAGCGGCCGGAGAGCTCGCCCGAGATCATCGCGCCCATGATGTTGAAGAGCCCGATGATGCTGATCGAGGTCGCGCCCCAGGAGGGGTGAAGCCCGCAGGAGGCGACGAAGCCAGGCAGGTGCACCGTCAGGAACGAGACATGCACGCCGCAGACGAAGAAGCCGAAGAACAGGCACCAGAAATGGCTGGTGGACAGCGCCTCCTTCAGCGCCGCGCCTGCCGCCTGCGGCCGACCTTCGTGCTTGGGTTGGGGACGGTCGGCGAGCGGCAGGGCGAGCGGCATCGCGAGGATCGCCACCCCCGCCATGGCGAAGAGAGCGCCCTGCCAGCCGAAAAGGTCGATGCCGGCCTGCACGATCGGCACGACGGAGAATTGCCCGAAGGAGGAGCCGGCCGTGACGAGCCCCGTCGCCCGGCCGCGCATCTCCTGCGGCAGGAGCCGCGACAGCCCGGCCATGACGATGGGAAATCCGGCGGCAGAGACGGCGACGCCCAGCACCAGCGCCGCGCCGAAATAGAACAGCGCGAGCGACCCGGCGATCGCCATGACCACGAGCCCGATCGCGTAGAGCACCCAGCCGCTCCAGAGCACGGTGCGGCCGCCGAACCTGTCCGCCACGTTGCCGCAGATCGGCTGGCTGATGCCGTTGAGCAGCACCTGCAGCCCGATGGCGAGCGCGAAGGCAGAGGCGGTCCAGCCGTGATGGGCGGTCATCGGCCCGAGGAACAGCCCGAAGCTCTGCCTCAGCCCCATCGAGATGGCGCAGAGCACGACGGCGCAGGTCAGAAGCAGGCGGGGGCTCACGGGCATGCGCGCGGGAGCTTAGCGGCCCGGCACGCCCGACCCCAAGGCATAGGTGTGATGATATCCATGCGCGCCGATGATGGCCGGCTTGCGCGAGGGGGGCGCGGCGTGGCAGGTGCTGCGCGCCGGACCCTCCGCCCTCCCGCCAGGACCCATCCGTGGAACTTCCCTTCATCCGCCCCCTCTACGAGTGGACGCTCAGGCTCGCCGCCCACCCGAAGGCGAAGCTCTGGATGGCCGGCATCTCCTTCGCCGAGTCGAGCTTCTTCCCGATCCCGCCCGACGTGATCCTGGCGCCGATGGCGGTGGCTCGCCCGGAAGGGTGGTGGCGCGCGGCGCTGATCTGCACCATCGCCTCCGCGCTCGGCGGCGTTGCCGGCTACCTGATCGGCTGGGGGCTCTACGAGGCCGTCGCGATCCCGATCATCAACGCCTATGACCTGCACGAGGCGAACGAGCGGTTCCGCGAGCTCTATCTCGAGTATGGCTGGGTCGTCGTCGCGATCGCTGGGTTCACGCCCATTCCCTACAAGCTCGCCACCATCGCGTCCGGTGCCGTCGGGATGGCGATCATCCCCTTCATCCTCGCCTCGGTGCTGAGCCGCGGGGCGCGGTTCTTCATGGTCGCCTTCGTCGCCGCACGGTTCGGCCCGCCCGTGCTCTCGATGATCGAGAAGCGGCTGACCTTCTTCACGATCCTCTTCCTCGTCCTGCTCGTCGGCGGCTTCGCCCTCGTCCGCTTCATCTGACGATCAGCGTGGCGCAACGAGGGCGCTGATCTCCTCGAGGCTCGCAGGGTCGTCGATCGTCGGGGGCACGGTGAAGCTCTGGCCGTCCGCAATCCTGCGGATCGTCGCGCGCAGCACCTTGCCCGACCGCGTCTTCGGCAGGCGCGGCACGACGCGGGCCGACTTGAAGGCCGCGACGGGGCCGATCCTGTCGCGCACCATCCGGACGAGCTCCGCCTCGAGCGTCGCCTCGTCCTTCGCCACGCCCGCCTTCAGCACGACGAGGCCAAGCGGCACCTGGCCCTTCAGCGTGTCGTGCACGCCGACGACGGCGCATTCCGCGACGTCGGGATGCGCGGCGAGCACCTCCTCCATCGCGCCGGTCGAGAGCCTGTGGCCGGCGACGTTGATGATGTCGTCGGTCCGGCTCATCACCGAGACGTATCCCTCCTCGTCGATCATCCCCGCGTCCGAGGTCGTGTAGTAGCCGGGGTGCTGGGCGAGATAGGCGTCGCGGAAGCCCTGCTCGTTGTTCCAGAGGGTGGGCAGGCACGAGGGCGGGAGGGGAAGCTTCACTGCGAGATCGCCGATCGTGCCGGCTGGGACTTCCCGCCCCGCCTCGTCGAGCACGCGCACGTCGTAGCCGGGGGAGGGCTTGCCGCCCGAACCCGGTTTGGTCGGGAACAGGCCGAGGCCCCGGAAATTGCCGGTGATCGCCCAGCCCGTCTCTGTCTGCCACCAGTGGTCGATCACCGGCTTGCCGAGCAGCCGCTCTGCCCAGACGACCGTGTCGGGGTCGCACCGCTCGCCGGCGAGGAAGAGGGCCTCGAGGCGGGAGAAGTCATGCCGCCGCATCAGCGCGCCATCGGCATCCTCGCGCTTGATAGCGCGGATGGCCGTCGGCGCGGTGAACAGCGCCTTCACCCGATGCTCTGCGCAGACGCGCCAGAACGCCCCGGCATCGGGCGTTCCCACCGGCTTGCCCTCGTAGACGATGGTGGTGCAGCCGGCGAGAAGCGGGCCGTAGACGATGTAGCTGTGGCCGACCACCCAGCCGACATCCGACGCCGCCCAGAACACGTCCCCCGCGCCGACGCCGTAGAGCATCGACATCGAGGTCGCGAGCGCGACCGCATGCCCGCCATTGTCGCGCACGATGCCCTTCGGCCGCCCGGTCGTTCCGGAGGTGTAGAGTATGTAGAGCGGATCGGTCGCTGCGACCGGAACGCAGGGATGCGGCGCGGCGGCCCGCTCGGCCTCCGCCCAGTCATGGTCGCGCCCCGCGGTCATCGCCGCCTCGAGTTCGGGCCGCTGCAGGATCAGGCAGGCGGAGGGCTTGTGCGGGGAGAGGTCGATGGCCGCGTCGAGAAGCGGCTTGTAGGCGACGGTGCGCCCCGGCTCGAGCCCGCAGGAGGCCGAGACGATGACGCGCGGCGTCGCATCGGCGATGCGCGAGGCAAGCTCGGCCGCCGCGAAGCCGCCGAACACGACGGAATGGACGGCGCCGAGCCGCGCGCAGGCGAGCATCGCGATAACCGCCTCGGGCACCATCGGCATGTAGACGATCACGCGGTCGCCGGCGCGGACGCCGAGCGCGGCGAGCAGGCCTGCGACACGGGCGGTGCGCTCGGTGAGTTCGGCGAAGCTATAGCGCACCTGCCGACCCGTCATCGGGCTGTCCCAGATCAGCGCGGCCTGATTTCCGCGCCCGGCGAGGACGTGGCGGTCGAGCGCGTTGTGGCAGGTGTTCAGCGCCCCGTCCGGAAACCAGCGGCCATACACGCCTGCCTCGGCGTCAAAGGCGCGGCGCGGCTTCACCTGCCACTCCAGCGCTTCAGCCTTGGTGGCCCACCAGGCGGCGGGGTCTGCGCGCCAGGCGGCGTACGCCTCTGCATAGCCCGAGGGCGGGGATCCTGTTGTCATTGCTGCATTTTCCGCTTCGTCCCAACCGCGTCCGGACACCGTGCGCCTGCCTGCCGCGGCGTGCCAAGACTGCGCCGTACGGCGCGGTGCTGCAACGACTCTCGCGCCGCGCGCACCACTTCGCGCTTTCGGTTCTGTCTTCTCGCCTCGGACAACAGAGCGTAGATTCCCTCTAGCGACTCACACTCATGGGTTGTTTTCTCACGAAAAAGAGAGCACGGTTGTCGCGTACACAGTCGTATGCGCTGAACCGGGAGCACCATGACCGCGTCATTCCGTCCCCCGCCCCCCTGCGCCTCGCCTGCGGGCCTGTTCGAATGCCTGCGCGTGTTGGCGGAGGAGGCGCGTGCGATCGGCCTCGACGAGGCTGCCCGCACCATCCTGCTCGCCGCAGACTTCGTCGCCATCGAGGCCGAGGAGCATGGGCTCTCGGTGCGCGACTCTCCAAGACGCCCACGCGACGCACGCGTCGGCTGAGGACTCTTCCCCGGCGCTGCGTGCCGCGGCGGGGAGGCTGGCGCATCGTCACGCAGCCGGCTGCTGCGCAGCCGATGCGTTCTACGCGCCATCTGGTGCAAGCATCTTCACGCATCCCGTTGCTGCGCAGCGGATGCGATCTGCTCTAGCCTTTACCGCGGATGGCACCGCCACGACATCGCGGGCAGGGACCCGGGCTGATCGGCCGCATTCTGCGCGCCGCCGCGGATGCATTGCTGAGCCCGAACGCCGAGGAACGCAGGGCACGCCACGCCGCCCCGCTCCTGCTCCCCGAAGGCCCGCTCGCGTCCTGCCGCTATGTCGTGTTCGACCTCGAGACGACCGGCCTCTCCCCGAGCTTCGGCGACAGGATCGTTTCGATCGGCGCAGTGCGGGTCGAGCAAGGGCGGGTGCTCGAGGCGCCGCGCTTCGCGAGCTTCGCCCAGCCGGGTCGGCCCATCCCGCCCGCCGCGACCGCCATACACGGCATCACCGACGCGATGGTCGCGCACGCCCCGACCTGGCCGGAGGCAGTGGCCGCCTTCCACGGCTTCGTGGGCGATGCCGTGCTCGTCGCGCACAACGCCGCGTTCGACATCGCCTGCCTGCACGCTGCGGAGGGCCAGGCGGGCGTGCACTTCGCCAACCCTGTGCTGTGCAGCCTTCGCCTCTCGCAATGGCTCGACCCTGACGAGGCGGCGCATGACCTCGATGCGCTCGCCGCACGCCACGGCCTCGTCGTCTCAGGCCGCCACGATGCGCTGGGCGACGCGGAGGCGACGGCGCATCTCTTCTGCGACATGCTCCGCCGTGCCGAGGCCCGACGCATCGCCTCGCTCGGCGAGCTGTTCCGGCGCACCCGCATGGCCGAGCAGATCGCTGCCGGCGCGGAACGGTTCTGACGCTCAGACCCCGCCCGTCAGCGCAGCGACCGTCGCTCGCTGGAACGAGGAGACGGCCTTCAGCGCGTCGCGCAGCGCCGCGCGGTCGGGTTTCGCGAGCGCGGCCGTGTCGACGAGGTTGCCCGCCTCCAGACCCTGGGCGAGATCGTCCAACTGTTGCCGCAGCATCCGCTCGACGATCAGGCCGAAGGCGTCCTCGAGCGCCCTGCGGTCGCCCGCCGACACGCTGCCTTGGGCTGCGAGCGCGGCAAGCCGCGCGCGCGTGCCTGTCTCTGCCACGCCATGGTGGAGCGCGAGAAGCCGCACCGAGGACACGAGCGGCATCAGCCCCGACAGCTTCAGGTCGGTCCGCGTTCCAGGGCCCGGTTCGTCGTCGCGGAACCCGCCCCAGAAGGAGAGGCCGACGGAGAATTTCGCATCCTCCGCCGCAAGCGCTGCGAGGAAGGCGGGCCTTGCGACCAGCGCTTTGGTCAGGTGCGCGCGAAGCTCCGCCGCCGGCCCGGCCTCTCCGCAGGCCGGGCGGAAGTCGAAGGCGATGTCGCCGAAAAGGAGGGCCGCTGGCGTGCGCCGTGCCGTCCAGAGCGTGAACTGCTCCTTCCACTCCCCGAGCGTCTTCCGCCACAGCGGGTTGCGCGCCATCACGCCCCCCTTGCACAGCGTGAAGCCTGCCGCGGCGAGGCGTGCGTTCAGGTCCTCGGAGAAGGGGATGAACCAGGCATCGACCTCCGCATGCCGATCGTCGGGCCGGTCGCCGAGGATCAGGCCGTTGTCCTGGTCGGGGAACAGGAAGCTCTCCCCGCGCCCGGCCGAGCCCATGACGAGGAGCGTGAACGGGACCGGCGGGGGCGAGCCCATGTCTGCGAGCGCGCGGGCGACGCAGGCGCGATGGATGTCGAGGTTGATCTCCGAGACGACGCCGATCACGTCGGCTGCGGCCACGCCGTCGTCGAGCAGGGTGCGGGCGAGGCCGGACTGGGCGGCGCGGGTGCGGGCGAAGCCTGCCTCGTCATCCTCCGCCGCGAGCGATTCCAGCATGTCGAGCAGCCGCCCGGACGCGGCGGCATAGGTCTCGAATCGGTGCAGCATGCCGACGGGCCGCCCGAGCCCGTCGAGCACCGGGAGGTGGCGAAGCCGCCTCAGCCGCATGCGGCCCACGGCGCGCCAGAGCTTCTCCTCCGCCTCGACGCCGAGCACGGGCGCGGTCATCACCGCCCCCAGCGGCGTTTCGGGGGCGGTTCGGAAGGCGATGCGGCGGGCGATGTCCTGCTCGGTCAGGATGCCGATCGCACGGCCCTCGGCATCGACGACGAGCACGGAGGACTGCCGCGCCGCCGCCATCGCCGCCACCGCCTGGGCGACCGGGGTGTCTGGTGGGAGGCAGGGCGGAGGCGGCACCATCGCCGCCCTGGCCGTTCCGGTGAAGGCGGCCGGCCGCCCTGTCATGGGGGCAGCGCGGCGAGGGCCGCCGCGAGGGGGACGGGCTCGAACTGCCGCTCGAGATCCTGCTCCGCCGAGACGAGGTGCATCCTCAGCGCCCCGAGGATCGAGGGGGTTTCGCCCTTCCTGAGGTTCGGGTGGATCGGCAGCGTCTCGAGAAGCACGGGCGCGGCTTCCATGGGCAGCTCCGTCACCTTCCTGGGCGCGGCGAGCTGCAGCCGGGAGAGGCGGGGGGCGAGAGCGGCGATCGCGGCCTCCGCCTCCCGGCTCAGGTCGTCCGGCACGCCAGCGGTCCTGATCGCCGCTGCGGCGAGGCCGGCGAGGGGGGCGACGAGCCGGGCAGGCTCGGCGGCGTGCGGGCGGAGCCAGGCCTCGGCCATCGCCGCGACATCGCCCTGCGCGGCGAGATAGGTGCGCCAGCGGCAGGCGGTGAGCGGGGTGGTGAACACCGGGTCGTGCAGGGCGTTGTGCCAGTTCACGCCGAGCTTCACGGCGCAGTAGTCGAGCACCGTCTTCTGCGCGAGATAGGCGCCGCGTGCTGCGAGGAAGGCGGCGAAGCGGTCGGTGTCGGCGCTTTTTGTGCGGCGCAACAAACGGTTCAGCATCGCCGTGCCGGGCGTTTGTGAAAGACCTGAAAAGCGCTGTAAACGTTTCGCATTACTTCACAAACCCGTTGGCGACGCGACGGGCACCGTGCTACCAGCGAATCAGACGTCTGGGGAAGCACCGTGTCGCGGCGCCACGCCGTGGCCCGATAAGACGACCGCAGGACGCGACATGGCGGCACCAGCCGCAGCGAGGGGAGAAGCAATGGCAGGAATAGTCGAGCCAGGGAAAACCGCGCCGGCAGCGCCGCCCGCAGTGGTCGATCCCGCGACGGCGGCTGCATACTGGAAGAAGACGTCCGGGCTGATGTGGACGATGCTCGCCATCTGGTTCGTTGCGGGCTTCTTCATCCACCTCTTCGCGCCGACGCTGAACACCATCCACGTCTTCGGCTTCCCCTTGGGCTTCTACATGGCCGCGCAGGGCAGCCTCATCATCTTCGTCGTGCAGCTCTTCTGGTTCGCAAGGCGCCAGAACGAGATCGACGAGGAATTCGGCGTGGCCGAGGAGTGACCTGACCATGGCCGCAGAGAAGGACGCCTTCCTCTCCCAGCTCAACAAGATCTACGCCGGCTATGTCGGCGGCTTCGCCGTGTTCGTGGTGATCCTCGCGGTCCTCGAGCAGATGGGCGTGCCCGACCGCGTGATCGGCTACCTGTTCGTGGCGCTGACCATCGGCGTCTACGCCTATATCGGCATCCTCAGCCGCACGATGCAGGTCAGCGAGTATTACGTCGCGGGCCGCCGCGTTCCCGCCATCTACAACGGCATGGCGACGGGGTCCGACTGGATGTCGGCCGCGAGCTTCATCGGCATGGCGGGCAGCCTCTACCTGCTCGGCTATGGCGGGCTTGCCTTCATCCTCGGCTGGACCGGCGGCTACGTGCTCGTCGCCATCCTGCTCGCGCCGTATCTCCGGAAGTTCGGCCAGTACACGGTGCCCGACTTCCTCGGCGCGCGCTTCGGCGGCAACGCCGCCCGCTTCGTGGGCGTGATCGTGCTGATCACCGCCTCGTTCACCTATGTCGTGGCGCAGATCGTCGGCGTCGGCATCATTACCCAGCGCTTCCTCGATGTCGGCTTCGCGGTGGCGGTGTTCATCGGGCTCGCGGGCATCCTTGTCTGCTCGATGATGGGCGGCATGCGCGCCGTCACCTGGACGCAGGTGGCGCAGTACATCGTGCTGATCATCGCCTACCTCATCCCGGCGATCCTGATGTCGGTGAAGCTCACCGGCGTGCCGATCCCGCAGCTGATGTACGGCGTCGCGCTCGAGAAGATCGAAGGGCTCGAGGCCGCGATGCGCGCCGCGGGCCAGGTGGTTCCGTTCCACACCGGCGCCTTCGTGACGCCGACCGGCGCGTTCTCCATGCCGGCGGCGATCAACTACTTCGCGCTGATCTTCTGCCTCATGGTCGGCACCGCCTCGCTGCCGCACATCCTGATGCGCTACTTCACCACGCCTTCGGTGCGCGAAGCGCGGCAGAGCGTGGCATGGTCGCTCTTCTTCATCTTCCTGCTCTACTTCACCGCGCCGGCCTATGCCGCCTTCGCCAAGCTCGAGATCTACCAGAACGTGATCGGCCAGCCGATCGCGAGCCTGCCGGACTGGCTGCAGAACTGGCAGCTGATGTCGCCCTACGGCACGCCGTGGATCAACATCACCGACCGCAACAACGACGGCATCCTCCAGCTCGCCGAGTTCGCCATCCATCCTGACGTGATCGTCCTGGCGACGCCCGAGATCGCGGGCCTGCCCTACGTGATCGCCGGGCTGGTGGCGGCGGGCGGCCTGGCCGCTGCGCTCTCGACCGCGGACGGGCTGCTTCTCGCGCTGGCCAACGCGCTCAGCCACGACATCTACTACCGGATGGTCGACCCGCACGCGCCGACCAAGCGTCGCCTCTATGTCGCGCGCGTGCTGCTCATCGTCGTGGCGCTCATCGCGGCCTACACTGCGGGCAATCTTGGCGCAGACATCCTGTTCCTCGTCGCCTGGGCGTTCTCCATCGCCGCCGCGGGGCTCTTCGCCGCGCTGGTGATGGGCGTCTGGTACAAGCGCACGACGAACACGGCAGCGATCCTCGGCATGGCCGTCGGCTACATCGTCACCTTCGGCTACCTGCTCTGGACCGAGTTTGCCGGCCTCCACTTCATGGAGATGTTCGGCACGAAGGAGACGATCACCGCCGCCTACCGCCAGTATGTCGGCATCGCCGCGATCAGCGCCGAGGCGAAGGCGCCGATCCAGGCGCTGCTCGCCAGCCCCGACCAGATCACCGCCGGCCCGCTCTCCGGCTGGCTGTTCTGGGCGGACTCGGCTGTGGCGCGCAACCGGGTTGGTGCGAGGCTCTGGGGCATCAACAACATCGCCGGCGGCATCTTCGGCGTGCCCCTGTCGTTCCTTGTCATCTACGTCGTGAGCCAGATCACCCCGGCTCCGTCGAAGGCGATGCAGGACTTCGTCGAGAGCATCCGCATCCCGAGGGGCGGCGTGAAGCTGGTCGACCAGGAGCATGCCGTCGACTGACGCCGGCGTCTCCCTGGCTTCCCGTGCGGGGCGGGGCGGATCATTCCGCCCCGCCCCTGCCTTTGCGCCCTTCGCCTGCTTTGCCACCCCGCCGCCCGCCGCCGGCTTCACCCCGCCCTCGCCATCGGAACGATGACGTCCGAGCCGCACTTCATCCTCTCCTACCTGCCCTTCTGGGTGGTGACCTACGGGCTCGCCGTGCTTGCCTGGACGTCGGCCGGGCGATTCCTGCTCCAGGTCATGGTCGCTCCCGACAGCCGCAACTACATCTGGCGCGGCTTCCGCTTCCTGACGGACTGGTGGCTCGCCGCAATCCGGTTCGTCACGCCGCTCTACGTGCTGCCGTTCTACCTTCCGCTTGTCGCCGCCTTCTGGGCCTTTCTTCTCCGCTACATCGCGACGCTCGCGATGTTCGCGATGGGACTCGCGCCCCGGCTCTCGACCATGCAGGGCGGCTGAGGCCATGACGCCGCAGACGCTCTTCGTTCTCACCGTCGGCGTCGCCGCGCTGGCCGGCCTCGCCCACATGCTCGGACAGACGCTCCTCTTCGCCATCGTGTTCGCGACCGCACCGATCTGGTGGCCGGAGGTGTTCGGCTTCTACCCGGCGGTGATCGCCTATGCCGCCTCGCTCCTGATCGCCACGGCGACGCTGCTCGCGGGCGGCATTCCGGCTGCCCTTGCCGAACGGTCGAGCGGCCAGGCGGCGCCGTCGGTCTGGCCGATGACGGTCTGGCTCGTCGCGGTCTCAGCGCTCACCCTCGCGGGACTGGCGATAGGGCGGGCTTAGGCGCACAATGGCGGGCTTCAGGGAGCCTCGGCCATGGAGCAAATCGTCTCGGTCGCGGATCAGACCATCAGGCGCGCCTGCGGCTTCGCCGCGTTCGGCGTCTCCGCAACCATGCTCGCCCTCTGTTTCGACCTCGTGCTCGCGCTCCGCGTCGGCGCGGTGCTGACCTCCGCGATCTGCCTCTCGCTGTTCATCCAGGCCTGCCGCGCGCCTTTCGCCGACGTGCGACGGACGGAGCTCTACAGCGTCGTCGGACGGAGCCTTTCCCTGCCGCGCGATCGGACGCAGCGCCTGCTCGGCGAGGTGTTGGCCGAGCGGTATCTCTGGCACGCCGACCGGGCGGCCGTGGCCGCGATCGCGCTCTGGGCAGGGGCGTTGATGCTCGTCTGCCTGCGCCTGCTGCGCGCCCTGCTTCTCGGGTAGCGACGCGAGAACTCAGCCGGTCAGCACGGCCTTGCCGATGCGGGTGACCGACAGCGTCAGCGCGCCCTCCGGCAGAACGGGCGAGAGGCCTGCGATGACGAGCACCGCGCCGGCCGGAAGCTCGCCCACCGCGCCCGCAGCCTCTGCCACGTCGCGCAGCGCAGCCGCGACATCGATGCTGCCCGACCAGGCCACGCCGCCATCGGCGCCGGTGACGGTGGCCATGCGCGGCACGGCCGCCGCCTCCTGCCAGCCCGCGCGCGCCGGACCACCGAGCACAACCGCGCCGAACCCGGCGAGGTCTGCCATGAAGCAGGGAAGGTCGGCCGGCCCGGCCGTGTAGCGGCTCGCGGCGACGTCGAGCGCCGCGTGCAGCGTGCCGATGCGCGCGATCACCTCGCGGGCAGACCAGGGCCTGGCGCGGGCCGGAAGGGGCTTCGCGAGCTGAGCGATGAGCGCCGCCGTCACGGCGGGGCGGTGCAGCGGCGGGGCGGCCACCGGCCCATGCAGGAGGCGGGGTGCGAAGACCGGTCCCGCAATCGGCGGGCCATCGGGCATGCCTTCCGGCCTGGGGACGAGGCGGACCCCGACATTCGGCAGCCCCAGCGCCGCTGCGGCAAGCGAGGCGATGCGGCGCGCCTGCGCAGGCGTCGTCGGAGCGAGCTCGGCCGGGAAGGGGGCGAGCGTGTTGCCGCTCGTCACCGCCTCGACGAGATACTCCGCCGCCCGCTTCTGCGCCTCGGCCGAAAGCCTTGGCATCGGCCTAGTTTAACGACGGCAGCGCAGGCACGAGATCCTCCGTCTGGAAGCCGCCTTCGGGGATGCCCGATGGCGCCACCGCCGGGGCGTTCGGGTCCGGTCCGTAGAGGTAGTCGGGCAGGAACTCGACGATCCCCGGGAACACGTAGACCGCGAACATGCAGAGCACGACGATGAAGATGAACGGCATCACGCCGGAGAAGATCTCCTCGAGCCGCACATGCTTCGGTGCCACGCCCTTCAGGTAGAACGGCGCCATGGCGACGGGCGGCGACAGGAAGCTCGTTTGCAGGTTGAGCGCGACGATGATCCCGAAGAACAGCGGATCGATGCCAAAATTGTCGAGCAGAGGCAGGAAGATCGGAACAAAGATGACGATGATCTCGGTCCACTCCAGCGGCCAGCCGAGGACGAAGATGATTGCCTGTGCGAGCAGCATGAACGTGAAGCTGTTGAGGCCGAGAGAGAGAACGAAGTTCTCCACGACGCTCTGGCCGCCGAGATACCCGAACACCGAGGAGAAGATGAAGCTGCCGATGAACAGCCAGCACACCATCGCTGAGGTGCGCGCCGTGAGGTACACGCTTTCGGCGAGCTTCTCCCAGGTGAAGGCGCGGTAGATGATGGCAAGGATGATCGAGCCGAGGCTGCCCATCGCGGCGGCCTCCGACGGCGTCGCCCAGCCATAGATGATCGCACCAAGGACGAGCGCGATCAGGCTCGCGAGTGGGAAAAACCCTGTCGCAAGCGAAATGAGGACGGTGCCGAACGGCACGTTTCGCTCTTCCGGCGGAAGCGGGGGCGCCCAGCTCGGCCGCAGCATGGAGATGCCGATCGCGTAGGCGACGTAAAGGGTTGCGAGCATGAGGCCGGGAATGAAGGCCGCGGCATACAGCTTGACGACCGACACGCCGGCCGTCGCGCCATAGAGGATCAGCATGATCGAGGGCGGGATGAGAATTCCAAGGCAGCCGCCCGCGCAGACCAC
The DNA here is from genome assembly GCF_007644105.1 of Elioraea rosea. Taxonomy (GTDB): domain Bacteria; phylum Pseudomonadota; class Alphaproteobacteria; order Acetobacterales; family Acetobacteraceae; genus Elioraea_A; species Elioraea_A rosea. The sequence continues at coordinate 18,681 of NZ_VFAC01000031.1, forward strand.
GCCGGAGGCAAGCCGAACGTCGTAGCCGGCCCGAAGCATGGCGGGGAAGGCGAGCAGGCCCATCAGCGTCACCACCGCGCCGACGATGCCGGTGGCGGTCGCGAACAGCGCGCACGTAACGAGCGTCGCGACGGCAAGCGCGCCCGGGAGGCCGCCGGAGGCGAGCTGGAGACTTCGGAACAGCCTGTCGAGGATGTTCGCCCGCTCGATGATGTAGCCCATGAAGACGAAGAGCGGGATCGATATGAGCACGTCATTGCTCATGACGGCATAGGTTCGCTGCACGAGCAGATCGAAGATGCGGCCTTCCATGCCGAGATAGCCGAAGAACAGGCCGAGCGCCATCAGCGTGAAGGCGATCGGAAAGCCGAGGCAAAGCAACACGATGAACAGCCCGAGCATCGTCAGGCCAAGCTGCGGATCGGTCATGGCCGCTCTCCCCCCCGGGCTTCAGACATCGCCATGGCGCAGGCCCTCGTCTTCCGCGCGGCGCATCTCGGCGAGACGTCGATCCTCCTCGGCCCTTGCGAGGATGATTTGCTCGAGCTCCTGCACGTCGGACAGACGCTGCGGCCATTCGCCCGTTTGCAGGCACTGGATGCAGCGCACGACCTCGGCAAAGCCCTGGATAAGCAGCAGCACCCCGACGACCGGGATCAACCCCTTGAACGGCCAGATCACCGGCCCGGTGGGGCTGAACATGCTGCGCTCGTTCTGCGCCATCGAGGCTTCGAAAAAGAACCATCCCGAGTAGACGAATGCGATCATCGCGGGGAAGAAGAAGAGGAAGTACAGGACCAGATCGAGGCCAGCCTGCGTGCGCGGCGCCCAGTTCCGATACAGGAAGTCACCGCGCACATGCCCGTTGCGTGACAGCGCATATCCGCCCGCCATCATAAACAACGTGCCGTACAGCATGTACGAGACGTCGTAGCCCCATGTCGTCGGCGCGGTGAACAGTTTGCGCGCCACGATCTCGTACGTCACCGTCAGCGTCAGCACCACGACTGACCAGGCGAAGAGCTTGCCGATGAAGGCGCTCATCCTGTCGATCGCAAGCAGGAGCCCTTGCATGGTCAGGTGCCTCCGAAGCGGTCAAGAAAAAGCCCGCCGGAGCGTGTCTCCGGCGGGCCCATTGCGCCGTCCGCCCTCAACCGCGGGCGAAGAAGTGGTTGAACGAGAGAACCGACGATGCGTCGTAGCGCAGGTAGAAGGTCTGCACCCGGCGGCACCAGGCACGCTGGCTGTCGCACACCTTCTTGAAGAATGCGCCGGCGGCCGGCGACGAGGTGTCGGCCTCGAGCTTCTGGATGACGGCGTCCCAGGCGCGGAGCTGGGCCTCGAGGACTGGCCGGGGCGTCGTCATGACGCGAACCCCCTGTGTCTGCGCCATCTCGTTCAGGTCCTTGGAGTACCGGTCCTGCTGCTTCCAGCTCATGTCAGCCGAGGCGGCCTCGGAGGCATGCCGCAGCACGCCCTTCAGCTCGGCCGGGAGCGCGTCGTACTTCTGCTTGTTGAACAGCACCTCGAAGGTCTCGGTGCGCTGGTGGAAGCTCTGGATCATGTACACCTTCGCCACGTCCGGGAAGCCGAGGACGCGGTCGGAGGAGGGGTTGTTGAACTCCGCGCCGTCGATCACGCCGCGCTCGAGAGCGGGCACGATCTCGCCGCCAGGCAGCGACACCACGGCGGCGCCGAGCTCGTTGAACAGGTCGGCCGCGAGACCCACGGTGCGGTACTTCAGGCCGCGGATCTGCTCGGCACGCTCGATCGGGTTCTTGAACCAGCCGAGCGGCTGCGTCGGCATCGGCCCGGTCTGGAAGCCGACCACGTTCACCTTGAGGATGTCGCCGATCAGCTCGTTGTAGAGGGCCTCGCCGCCGCCGTAGTAGAACCAGCCGAGAAACTGGTTGGCATCGCCGAACCACGGCGGCGCCGTGCCGAACAGGCTGAACGCCTTGTTCTTGCCGAACCAGTAGGCCGAGACGCCATGGCCGCCATCGAGCGTGCCGGACGAGACGGCATCGATGAGCTGGAACGCGCCGACGACCGCGCCAGCGGCAAGCAGCTCGAGCCGAAGGCGGCCACCAGCGATGGTGTTTACGCGCGTGACATAGTCCTGCGCGAACTCATGGAAGATGTCGCGCTGCGGCCAGGTGCTCTGGAAGCGCCACGTCACCGTCTGTGCGCGGCTGACCTGCGGCGCGGCGAGCGTGCCGGCCGCGGCAACGCCGCCGACCGCGGCAGTCGCCATGAAGCGGCGGCGGCCCGCTGCGGGCTTGCCTCCCTGAGTCGTCCCCTTGGTCATTCGTGTCCTCCTGTCCCGGCCGGCTGACCCGCTGGCAGATTTGCCGTTTGCCGGCTTCCGCAGGGCTTAACCACACCGCGCGAGGTTGCACAAGCGCCGCGGAGGGGCGCACGCGGCGGCATGCTCCCCACCGATACGCGCGGTTATACGATCACCGCGGTCGGAAACGAGCCCGGCATGCGCCTGTCACCCGCCCTGTGTCTGATCGCGACATCCCGGACTTCGGGGAAAGCAAGGAGACACCGATGCCGATGACCCGACGACCCTCCCGCCGCGCCGCCCTCACCCTCGCCCTCGGCCTTGCCGGACTGCTTACCGGAGCGGGCGCGATGGCCCAGCCGGCGGGCGATGCCGCACTCCCGCGCGGCGCCCGCCCCGAAGCCCAGCGCGAGCAGCTCACGCCCGAGCAGCGCGCCGCGCGCCGCGAGGAGGCCCGCAAGCGCTGGGAGGCGATGACGCCCGAGCAGCGCGAGCAGGCTCGTGCCCAGGCCCGCGCCCGCTGGGAGGCGATGAGCCCCGAGCAGCGCGAGCAGGCCCGTGCCCAGGCCCGCGCACGGTGGGAGGCGATGAGCCCGGAAGAGCAGGCGCAGGCCCGCGAGCGCATCCGCGCCCATCGCGAGCAGAAGCAGCGCGAGGCCCCCGCAACCCGCCAGAACTGACCCCGCGGCCTTACCCCGTGGGCTGACCCCGCAGGCTAAAGGCCCCGTCGCGGAAGGTTCCGCGGCGGGGCCGCGTTCGGTTCTTGCATCGGCGACCCGATCGTTCGTATACAAACGATCAGGACCCGAGCATGGCAGACGACACCGCCCTCCGAAGCCGAGACAGACGCCCCCGCCCGGGTGGCGAGGACGCCGCGCGCGAGGCGGCGGGGCCAGACTACGTGCTCGAGCACCAGGTCGGCCACCTCCTGCGCCGGGCGCACCAGCGCCATGCCGCCCTGTTCCAGGGCATGCTGGCCGACGCGGTGGGCAGCGACGCGGCGTTGACGCCCACGCAATGGGCCGCGCTGGTCAAGCTCGCAGGCCTCGGCGAGGCGACGCAGAACGCGCTCGGCCGTCTGACGGCGATGGACCCTGCGACCACCCAGGGCGTGGTCCGCCGCCTCATCGCGCGCGGCCTCGTCTCCCGCGCCGCCGACCCGGCCGACCGCCGGACGCTGAAGCTTTCCGTCACGCAAGCCGGCCGCGAAGCCGTCGCCGCCGCGCTTCCGGCCGCGTGCGCGATCAGCGAAGCGACCCTCGCGCCGCTCTCCGACGAGGAGCGCGACCTCTTCCTCGACCTCCTGCAACGGATGGCTTTCGCATGAGCGACCGCGCCCCCTCGGACATCCTCGCGGCTGCCGCCCGCCCGGCGCCGACGAGCGCCCTCAACGTCGAGACGGTGCTCACCGTGCACCACTGGACCGAGACGCTGTTCACGCTGACGACGACGCGCGACCCCTCGTTCCGGTTCGAGAACGGGCAGTTCGCGATGATCGGCATCCCCGTCAACGGCAAGCCGCTGCTCCGCGCCTACTCGATGGTCTCGGCGAACTACGAGGACACGCTCGAGTTCCTCTCGATCAAGGTGCCCGACGGGCCGCTCACCTCGCGGCTGATGCATGTCCGCCCGGGCGACGCGCTCTATGTCGGCCGCAAGCCCACCGGCACGCTGGTGATCGACTATCTCGTGCCTGGCCGTGCGCTGTTCCTTCTCTCGACCGGCACCGGCATCGCGCCGTTCATGTCGATCATCAAGGACCCCGCGACCTATGAGCGGTTCGACCGCGTGGTGCTGACGCATACCTGCCGCTTCGGCCGCGAGCTCGCCTACCGCGACTGGATCGAGAAGGAGCTTCCCGCGCACGAGCTGCTCGGCGAGGAGGCCTCCGCCAAGCTCACCTACTACCCGACCGTGACGCGCGACGGCGCTGGCCCCTGGCGCGAGGGCCGCATCACCGACCTGATCACCTCCGGCGCCTTCTTCGACCATCTCGGCCGCGGCCCGTTCGACCCTGCGTGGGATCGCATCATGATCTGTGGCGGCCCCGAGATGCTCGTCGATTGCCGGCGCATCGCCGAGGAGGCCGGGTTCGACGAGGGCTCCTCGAGCAAGCCCGGCACCTACGTGATCGAGAAGGCCTTCGTCGAGAAGTGACGACGCGCGCGAGAGCGCGCGCGGGCGATTGATCCTGCCTTCGGTCGCGGCCACACTCCCGCGCCGGGAAGGGGAGATCAGCCATGGCGCTTGCCGCTGGGCCCGAGAAGCAGGTCGGTAGACTCGTCATCCGCAATGTCGGGCTGATGCTCTCTGGCAAGCTCGAGGCGCCGATCCTCGATGCCGACACGCTGGTCGCCGAAGGCGGCAGGATCGTCGCCGTCGGCCGCGAGAGGGACGTCGATACCGACGGCGCCCGCGTCACGATCGACGCCAAGGGCTGCGCGGCGAGCCCCGGCCTGATCGACAGCCATGTGCACCCCGTGTTCGGAGATTGGACGCCGCGGCAGAACCAGCTCGGCTGGATCGACAGCATGCTGAACGGCGGCGTCACGACCATGATCTCGGCCGGCGAGGTGCACCTGCCAGGCCGGCCGCGCGACATCATCGGCGTCAAGGCGCTCGCCATCACCGCGCAGCGCGCCTACGAGAATTTCCGCCCCGGCGGGGTGAAGCTCCTCGCCGGCGCGCCGGTGATCGAGAAGGGCATGGTGGAGAGCGACTTCGCCGAGCTCGCCGCCGCCGGCGTGACGCTTCTCGGCGAGGTCGGGCTCGGCACGGTGAAGGCGGGGGAGGAGGCCAAGCAGATGGTCGCCTGGGCCCGCAAGCACGGCATCCAGAGCACCATCCACACAGGCGGGCCCTCCGTTCCCGGCTCGGGCTACATCGATGCCGACACGGTGCTCGAGGCGGATGCCGACATCATCGGCCACATCAATGGCGGCCACACCGCGCTGCCTCTCTCGCAGATCCGCTGCCTCTGCGAGAGCTGCGGGCGTGGCATCGAGATCGTCCACAACGGCAACGAGCTCGCCGGGCTCACCGCGCTTCGCTTCGCCAAGGAACTTGGCCAGCTCGAGCGGGTGATCCTCGGCACCGACAGCCCCGCCGGCTCTGGCGTCCAGCCCTTGGGGATCCTCCGCATGATCGCGATGCTCTCCTCGCTCGGCGACATGCCGGCCGAGCTCGTCTTCGCCTGCGCGACCGGCAACACCGCGCGCATGCGCAAGCTCGACTGCGGCATCATCGAGCCTGGCCGCGCGGCGGATGTCGTGCTGATGGACCGCGCGCAGCACTCCTCCGGGACCGACCTTCTCGACAGCGTCAGGAAGGGAGACCTTCCGGGCATCGGCATGGTGGTAATCGACGGAATCGTGCGCTGCGGGCGAAGCCGCAACACGCCGCCTGCGGAGCGCGTTCCGGAGGTCGTTTCGTGAGCGATGACGCGGATCGGAGTGACCGGGCAAGGATGCTGGCCTCGCTCTGGCGGATGTCGCGCCAGGAGGCTCATGAGGTGAACATGCGCATTGCGATGCTTGAACAGGCGGTCGCCCGGGCGGTCGCCGGTGAGCCGGTGCCCGGCTCCGACGAACGGTGGGCCCAGGCGCTGGGCGACGCGGAGCTCTGGCTCGAGCGAGCGATGGCGAACACACGCGATATCGCTGCGCTGATCGAGGGGCGCGCATCGTGAGCGGCGCGCCCCTCGGCCCGGAGGTCGACGCCACGCCGCGCCCGCTTCCCGCACGCATCGCCCATCGCGGCCGGTCGGTCGATCTCGAGCCGCTGCATGTCCGCCACGTGCCCGATCTCTGGCGCGCCGCGCAGCGAGCGGACGATAGCTGGGCCTATCTCGGCTACGGCCCTTTTGCCGACGAGGCGGCGATGCGCCGCCAGGTCGGCGCGCTCGCGGCGATGCACGACCCGATGTTCTTCGCCGTGCGGCCCCACGTCTCGGGCACGATCACCGGCTGGCTCTCCTTCATGGAGATCCGCCCCGGGGACGGCGACATCGAGGTGGGGCACATCTGGTTCTCGCCCTCGATGTCGCGCACCCGGGCGGCGACCGAGGCGATGGTGATGCTGTTCCGCCATGCCATGGACGATCTCGGCTACCGCCGCCTTGTGTGGAAGTGCCACGCGCTGAACGCGCCGAGCCGCCGCGCGGCCGAGCGGCTCGGCTTCACCTACGAGGGCACGCACCGCAACCACCGCATCATCAAGGGCCGGTCGCGCGACACGGCCTGGTACTCGATCATCGACAGCGAGTGGCCGGCCTGCCGCGCGGCGATGCTCGCCTGGCTCGATGACGGCAACTTCGACCACAAGGGCGTGGCGAAGCGGTCGATGGCCTCGTTCCGCGGCTGAGCCGGCGGCTCAGATGCTGAAGACGCGCATCGTTCCGATGTTGTATCCGCGCTGGGCGCCGAGCGCGGCCTGCACCTTCTTGATGAACTCGGGCTCGAAGGCGTTGAGCTTGTTTGGCTCGCCGAGGCCGGGCGTTGCGGGGTCGCGGATGAAGATGCAGCCGTTCGTCGCCTCTTCCTTGTGAAGGTCGATCCGCACCTTGCCCGTGCGGTAGTAGCCGAGCTTGTCGTCGATCATCAGGCCAAAGTATTTGATGTCGAAATTGGTGTTGCGGTACAGCGACACGCTCTGCCCGTCCCAGGCGTTGTACACCTTGTTCGCCGTATGCTCCGTCCAGATCGAGGGGTGCTTGATCGACAGCGGCCGGCGCAGGAGCGCCGCGGCGATGAGCTTGCCGCTCTTGTCGAAGGCGATGATGAGGTCGTTGTCGTCGAACACGATCTCGGTTCCGGCCGCGCCCGATGTCGTCATGCCGCCGCCCACCGTCACGCGGCTCGCGTCGATGCCTGCATAGGCCGCGTCGAGGAAGCCTTCGCCGCCGCCCTTGACGATGAAGAACTGCAGGCGCCTGGCACCGCCCACGATGACCTTCCCGCCCGAGACATGCTTGATCAGCGCCTTGAGGTAGCCCTCGTCGGTGAGGCTGAGCCCGCCGGGCGGCACGCCGCCGAGGATCGCCGCATCGACCTTCGCCTTCGTCGCCGCCTCCGCGGCCTTCGAGTAGGTACCCATCGCACGTCGCCTTTCGTCGAAGCGCGGCTCCCGACCTCCGCTGGTTTCACGTCTGCCCGCGCTGGCGGCATCGCCGCGCGCGCGGAACCTGCGGGCATCATCGCGAGACTATGTGTGAGAACGATTGCAGCGGTGTGAGGCGGATCAATCGCGCCCGGCGCACGTTTCCGCGCGCGTGGTCACACCGAGAGGTACTGTGCCTTCACCTCGGGCTCGTCCTCGAGCGTGGCGAGCGTGCCCTGCCAGCGCACGGTGCCCTTCTCGATGATCACCGCACGGTCCGCCACCCTGGCCGCGAAGTGCAGGTTCTGCTCCGACAGGACCACCGCGAGCCCCTCCTGCTTGAGCTGGCGTATGGCGTTGGCCATCTCCTCGACGATCACCGGCGCGAGCCCTTCCGACGGCTCGTCGAGCAGGATCAGCCGCGGGTTGCCCATCAGCGTGCGCGCGATCGTCAGCATCTGCTGCTCGCCGCCGCTCATGCGCCCGCCGGGCCTGTCGCGCATCCGGCCGAGATTGGGGAAGATCGCGAAGAGGCGCTCGGGCGTCCATGGCGCGAGGCCCTCGCGCGGCGCCTGGCGGCCGACCTCGAGATTCTCCATCACGGTGAGGTCGGTGAAGATGCGCCGCTCCTCCGGAACGTAGCCGAGCCCGGCGCGGGCGATCTCGTGCGGCGGGCGGCCGGCCATCTCCGCGCCGGCGAAGGTCACCGAGCTTCCCGCGCCGGGCCGCACGATGCCGATGATCGACTTCATCGTCGTCGACTTGCCCGCGCCGTTCCGCCCGAGAAGCACGAGCACCTCGCCCGACGCAGCCTCGAGCGATACGTCGTGCAGGATATGCGCGCGGCCGTAGAAGGCGTTGAGGCGGGAGACCGAGAGCATGCTCAGTGCCCCCCGCTCGTCGCGCCCGAGCCGAGATACACCTCGCGCACGGCCGGGTCGTTGCGCACCTGGTCTGCCGTGCCTTCCGCGATCAGCCGGCCCCGGTTCATCACGATGATGCGGTCGGCCTGGCCGAACACCACGTCCATGTCATGCTCGGTGAAGAGGCAGGCGAGCCCGCGCGCGCGCACGATGCCGCGCGTCAGGTCCATCAGTGCCGTGCGCTCCTTCGGCGCCATGCCGGCTGTGGGCTCGTCCATCAGCAGCAGCTTCGGGTCATTGGCGAGTGCGATGGCGAGCTCGAGGCGCTTGAGGTCGCCATAGGCAAGCACGCCGCAGGGCCGTCCGGCCTGCTCCGCCATGCCGACCTGCGCGAGCAGCGCCTCGGCCTCGGCGCGGAACTGGTCGGTCGCGCGCGCGAGGAACGACCAGAGCATGCGGCGGTGGCTGATCAGCGCCATCTGCACGTTCTCGCGCACCGTCATCGAGGCGAAGGTCGCGGTGATCTGGAACGTTCGCCCGACGCCGAGGCGCCAGATCGCGCGCGGGCGGAGCCCCGCGAGGGACTGCCCGCCGAGCCGCACCTCCCCGCCATCGGCGCGGAGCTGGCCGTTCACCAGGTTGAAGCAGGTGCTCTTGCCTGCGCCGTTCGGGCCGATCAGAGCGAGCATCTCGCCGGCCGCGACCCGGAACGACACGCCAGCGACGGCATGGACGCCGCCGAAGCGCTTCTCGAGCGAGACGGCTTCGAGAACGGGCGCGCTCATGCCGCCTCGAGACCCCTGGCGCGCTCCCAGCGGTCGCGGGCGAAGCCGGCGATGCCTTGCGGAAAGGCGAGCACGAGCACGACGATGGCAAGCCCGAGTGCGGCGCGCCAATACGCGGTCGCCTGCAGGATGCCGACGAACAGCCCGTGATAGGCGATCGCGCCGACGATGGGGCCGGTCACCGTCTGCACGCCGCCGAGCAGGACCATCAAAAGCGCGTCGACCGATTTCGGGATGGAGATGTAGGTCGGGAACACCGATCCCTTGGCGTAGGCGTAGACGCCGCCCGCGAGCCCCGCCGCTGCCGCGGCGATGGCGAAGGCGGCGAGGCGGAGCCGCGCGGTGTCGAGACCGATCGCCTCGGCGCGGAGCTCGGAATCGCGCGCCGCGCGCAGCCCGTAGCCGAAGGGCGAGAACACGAAGCGCCGGAGCAGAAGCGTTCCGCCGATGCAGAGCGCGAGCGCGAGCCAGAGATAGACCGACTTGTCGGCGGCCCACGCGGACGGCCACACGCCGAGGATGCCGTTGTCGCCGCCCGTGACGTCGACCCACTGGAAGGTCGCTGCCCACACGATCTGCGCGAAGGCAAGGGTGAGCATCGCGAGATAGACGCCGGAAAGGCGCACGACGAATACGCCGAACACCACGCCGAAAAACCCGGCGAAGAGCGGCGCGGCGACGAGCCCGGCCTCCATCGGCAGCGCGAGATAGCGCAGCCCGAGAGCGGCCCCGTAGGCGCCGAGGCCGAAATAGGCCGCGTGGCCGAAGCTGACGACGCCGCCCGGGCCCATCATCAGGTGCAGCGAGGCGGCGAATAGAACGAACACAGCGAGTTCGATCAGAACCGTGATGGCGTAGGCGCCCGCCCAGAACGGCGCGGAGGCCGCGATCAGGAGCGCGGCAAGCCCGGCGAGCCCGAGGATGTTGGGCGCGGGCCGCAGCGTCGGCTCGACCGCGCCGGAAGCCGCGCGCGCGTGCGCCTGCGGCTTGCCGAGCAGCCCGTAGGGGCGGACCATCAGCACAGCGGCCATCACCAGGAACACGAGCACGAGCGTGATCTTCGGCAGGAGCACGATGCCGAAGGCCTGCACCTCCGCGATCAGCAGGCTCGCCAGGAACGCGCCCGTCACGCTTCCCATGCCGCCGACGACGACCACGACGAACGCTTCTGCGATGATGGAGAGGTCCATCTGCAGGTTCGCCGACTGCGAGGGAAGCACGAGCGCGCCGCCGAGGCCCGCCAGGGCCGAGCCGAGGAAGAACACGCCGGAGAACAGCTTCTTCTGGTCGACCCCGAGGGCTGCGACCATCTCGCGGTCCTGCGTCGCGGCGCGCACCAGGATGCCGAAGCGCGTGCGGTGGAACAGCAGCCACAGCAGCGCCAGCACCACCGGGCCGATGATCGCGAGGATCAGGTCGTAGCGCGGGAAGCGCGAGCCTGCGATGTCAATGAAGGCGCGAAGCCAGGGCGGACGGGGAAGCGGCAGGTCCTCCGGCCCCCAGATCGCGAGCGTCGCGTCCTGGATCATCAGCACCACGCCGAAGGTGGCGAGAAGCTGGAACAGCTCCGGCGCGCGGTAGATGCGGCGGAGAAGCGTCATCTCCATCGCGACGCCGATCAGCCCGACAACGACGGCGGCGGCAAGCACGCCGAGGACGAAGAGATAGGGCTCGCGCCCGCCCCAGTCCCAGAACGCGCGGACGATCGTCCACGCCAGGTAGGCGCCGAGCATGTAGAAGCTGCCATGCGCGAAGTTCACGATGCGCGTGACGCCGAAGATCACCGTGAGCCCCGAGGCGATGAGGAACAGCGCCGAGGCGTTCGACAGGCCGGTCAGGAACTGGATCAGAACGAAGTCCAAGCAGGCGATCTCCGCAAGGAAACGGCCCGCGCGGTCGCCGCGCGGGCCGCCTCGATTGTCCTGTCGCTACGCGCCCTGCGGCCGCATCCGCCGCACCTCGTCATCGGGCGGCAGGTAGTTCGCGCCGTCCGCGTACCGCCAGTCGACCATCGTGCCCTTGTTGTTCTTCAGCGCCGTCTTGCCGACATAGGCGCCGAGCGTGGCCTGGTGGTCGAGCGCGCGGAAGGTCACGGCGCCGAAGGGGGAGGTGAAGGGAATGCCCTTCATCGCATCGATCACCTTCTCGTTGTCCACCGTTCCGGCCTTCCTGATCCCCTCGGCGATGGCCGAGATCGTGTCGTAGCCGACGACGGTGCCGAGCCGCGGATAGTCGTTGAACCGCGCGCGATACGCATCGCGGAAGGCGGTGTGTTCGGGGGTGTTGATCTGGTCCCACGGATAGCCGGTGACGATCCAGCCCTCGGGCGTCTCGTCCGCCAGCGGGTCGAGATACTCAGGCTCGCCGGTCAGGAGGCTCACCACCGAGCGGCGCTCGAACAGCCCGCGCGTGTTGCCCTGGCGGACGAAGTTGGTCAGGTCGGGCCCGAAGGTGACGTTGTAGATCGCCTCCGGCCGTGCCTGGGCGAGCGCCTGCACCGTCGCGCCGGCATCGATGCGCCCGAGGGCCGGCCACTGCTCGGCGACGAACTCCACGTCCGGCCGCTTGGCGGAGAGAAGCTGCTTGAACCACTTCACGGCCGACTGGCCGTATTCGTAGTTCGGCGACACCGTGACCCAGCGCTTGGCGGGAAGCTTCGCCGCTTCCTCGACCAGCATCGCCGCCTGCATGTAGGTGGAGGGGCGCAGGCGGAAGGTGTAGCGGTTGCCCTTCTCCCATACGAGCGCATCGGTCAGCGGCTCGGAGGCGACGAAGAGGCGCTTCCTCTGCAGCGCGAAGTCAGCCACGGCCAGGCCGATATGCGAGAAGAAACTTCCCGCCAGAAGGTCGACGCGCTCGTTGTCGAGCAGCTCGCCCGCGAGCCGAACCGCATCCTGCGGCCGCCCGGCATCGTCGCGCCACACCACCTCGAGCGGCCGGCCGAGCACGCCGCCCGCGGCGTTGATCTGCTCCACGCGGAGCTGCCAGCCATTGCGGTAGGGAACGGTGAAGGCGGGAAGCGTGGTGTAGCTGTTGATCTCGCCGATCCTGATCGGCTGCGTGCCCTGCGCGCGCACGAGCGCGGGCGCGGCAAGCGTGGCGGCGGAGGCGGCGAGAACGCCGCGGCGTGTTATCCTCATCGTGATGTCCCCTCTGTCCCTGTCGTTCTTGGGTGCCACTCTAGCGCAGCCCGTCCTTGCCTTCGATCTGATCCACCGTGAGCCCGCCGATGCGGGCGAGCGGCCTGCCGCTGTCGGTCACCACGATCGCGACGACGATCTCGTCCCGCCGCGGCGCGTCCGGCACCCGCACCTCCATCGCGTCGAAATGGCTGCGCACGTAGGCCGCGTCCTTGTGCCCGAGCGGCACGTCGATCGCGGTGCCCATGCCGCCGCGCTTCTTGGCCGACGGGATAAGTGCGGCGCCTTTCTCGAGCACGGCGCGCACCGGCGCGCCCAGCTTCGGATGCAGGATGGCGGCTGCGTGCTCGAGCTCGCCATCCTCGCCGACGATCGCAGCCTTGCCATAGCTTTCCGCCTCGCCGCCTTCGATGCCGAGCGCGGCGACGGCGCGTTCGGCGAGAAGCTGGCCGAGCATCGCGCCGACCTCGACGAGCTCCTCGAGATCGGGCGCGTAGCGGCCGGCGAAGGGATTGCCGATGACGGCGACGGCGGCAGCCTTGCGCGTCGGCGGCCCGAGCGCCTCGTCTGCCTCGCGGTGCGTTTCCTCCACCGTCACGAGCAGCTTGCGGATCAGCGGATCGGCCATTCCATCCCCCTTGTGGTTGCGCCCTCAGGCAGCGAGCGCGAGCGGCCCGGCGCCGATGATCGAGCGCTGGGCGCGGAGATGCAGCACCGCGGCACGGATCAGCCCTCGCCTGGCGCAGTGTTGCGCGACACGAGCGCCGGCTTCCAGCGCCGCATCGATCTCGCCCGGCGTGAGGGGGCCAACATCCCAGGTGACGAGGCGGTCGCCGAGATCGCTGTCCGGGTCGATCTCCGAGGCGGGGCGGCGCGCGATCGCGGGATGGCCGCGAAGGTCGACCGCGTTGGCGATCACCGTCGCCGCGGCATCGGCCGCCGCGGCGCTGTCGGCGAGAACCGTCACCGCATCGGCGATGCCAAAGGAGAAGGAGCGGCCCCCCTTGCCCTTGCAGCGCCACCCGCTGGTGGCGATGCCGCCGATGCCGTCACCCGCGCCGATCGCTGCGATCGCGTCCAGCCCCCCGATGTCAAGCTGGGGCGCGGCGAGATCGGCGACGATGCCGCACCGGAAGCCCTGCCCCGGGGCGAGATGGAGCGCGATGTCGCCGCCGTCGTTCACGAGCGCGCGGCTCAGCGTCCGCCCCGCCATGAGCGCGGCGAGAAGCGCATCGGCGACCGCGCCGGCGACGGCTGCCATCGGCGTGATGAACCGCTCGGCGTAGGGAACGGTTGCGGCGTGCATGCGCCGCGCGACGGCGCCATGCGGCATCGGTGCCGGAAGGGGGGTGCGGAGAAGGGTGAGCTCGGCACAGAGCGCGGGGAGGATCGCGGGGAAGGCGCGCGCGGCCTGGGCATAGGCTTCGCGCACCTCCGCCTCCTCTCCCCAGGCCTGCACGATCGCGTCGATCGGGCCGTGCTGGAGATGCAGCCTCCCTCCCGGCAGAAGCGCGGCGACGGCGCTCATGCTGCGGGTTTCTCGAGCGGCCAGGGGTTCGCCGCGTCCCACGCCTCTGCGCGCAGCTTCTCCACCTCGCGCAGCGAGGCGAGGGGGCGAACACGGTCCATGTGCCCGCCCATCGCGGCATAGTCTGCGAGCGGCAGGGTGAACTCGATGGGCGCCACGAGCGCCGGCGTCGGCACATGGCCGAAGGAGCCGTCGGGCATCGCGAGCACGTCGGCCATGTAGGTGATTCCGCCGCCCGGCCAGAGATACACCGGTGCCCCGCCGGATGTGACGCGGGTGAGGGAGGCGCGCACGGAGCGGGTGAGCCGCACGGGATTGTCCGTCACGCCTGCGCGGAGCGAGCCGCCAGCGCCCGCCATGAACACGACGGAGGCGAGCGCGGGCTCGCAGTTCTCGCCGATGCGGTCGACCACCTGCGCGATCGCCGGCGGCATGGCTGCCGGAACCGGGGTGAGCGCATCATCGAGCACGTACCAGGCCGCATGCTCGCCGGTGGTGCTGACCATCAACAGGCGAAGGCCCGGCCAGGCGGTCCTGGGGTCGATCTTCTCGATGATGGCGAGAGGATCGGTGATGTCGGTTCCGCCCCAGCCCGTGCCGGGGTTCGCCACCTGGAAGTAGCGCCCTGGCGTCGAGCGGCGCCCGCGCACGCGGATGCCGGAGGGGCGCATGTCGAGGAAGCGGCCCGCCTGGTGCTCGGTCAGCACGCCGGTGATGTGATCATCGACAACGATCACCTCGTCCGCGTGGCCGAGCCACTGGCGCGCGAAGATGCCGATCGTGGCGCTGCCGCAGCCGACGCGCATGCGCTCCTCATGCACCCCGCCGATCACCGGTGCGTGGCCGGCCTGGATCGTCAGCGTCGCGCCTCCGTCGATGCTCACCTCCACCGCGCCCTTGTTGGCAAGCGTGAGCATCGTGTCGCAGGTGGCCACACCTTCCTTCTTCCCCCCGCCCGTGAGGTGCCGCACGCCGCCGAGCGAGAGCATCTGCGAGCCGTACTCGGCCGTGGTGACGTGGCCCACCTGCTCGCCGTTGACGCGCACGGGTGCGCATTCGGGGCCGATGAACCGGTCGGTGTCGATCTTCACCTTCAGCCCGCAATAGCTGAAGATCCCCTCGGTCACGACCGTCACCATCTCGACGCCGTCGATCTCGGACGACACGATGAAGGGGGCTGGCTTGTAGTCCGGGTAGGTCGTGCCGGCGCCGATGCCGGTGACGAAGGCGGTCGCACCCGACAGAGCCGAGCCGTCCCAGCCCGCGCCGAGGAAGGGGATCACCCCGTCGCGGCCGGCGCGCGCGGCGATCACCAGCGGCTCCATGCGGATGAGCCTGCCCGCCTCGTTGCCGTAACGGTCGCACGCGCCGGTCTTGCCTGGTCGGATGCGGCAGAGCACGGGGCAGGCATCGCAGGTAACGATGCCGCCATCCTTGTCCTTCGCGTGCGCGAGCGCCTCTGCGTCCGGCGCGTCGGTCGATTGCTTCGTCTCGGTCATCGTGCCGCTCCCGCGGCCAGCAGCGCGGCGCGCACACGGTCGGGCGTTGCGGGAACGCGGGTGATGCGCACGCCTGTCGCGTGGTGGATCGCGCCGAGGATGGCAGGCGCGGTCGCGATCAGCGCAGGCTCGCCGATGCCCTTCGCGCCGAACGGACCGAGCGGATCGGGATCCTCGATCAGCGTGGCCTCGATGGGCGGGATGTCGCCGATGGTCGGGATCAGGTAGTCGTGCAGGTTCTCGTTCCGGCCGGGAAAGAACTCCTCCATCAGTGCGAGGCCGAGGCCTTGCGCGATGCCGCCATGGATCTGCCCCTCCACCTGCGTCGGGTTCACGGCGCGACCGACATCGTGGGCGGCGACGATGCGCAGCGGCTTGATCGTGCCGAGTGCGGTGTCGACCTCCACATAGGCGACCTGTGCCGCGAAGGCGTAGGCAGCGTAGGGAATGCCGCGCCCGTCGGCGTCGAGCGCGGTCGTCGGCGGGTCGAACCGTCCTTCGCCGACAAGCGCGTCGCCATGACTGTCCGCCGCGTGGCGCATCAGGTCGAGCGGTATCGAACGCCCGCCATCCTCGATCAAGATTCCGCCTGGAACGGGCACGATCCGCGCCTCCGGTCCGGCATTGGCGAGCGCGAGGATCCTGCGCCGCAGGTCCTCGCCCGCGAGCCGCGCTGCATTGCCCGAGACGAAGGTCTGCCGGCTCGCGGACGTCTTGCCCGCATCCCGCGTCAGGTCCGTGTCGGCCTCGGTGATGCGGAGCGAGGCAACGGGAATGCCGAGCGCATCGGAAGCGATCTGCGCCATGATCGCCTTGGCGCCCTGGCCGATGTCCATCGCCCCGCAATAGAGGGTGAGCGTGCCGTCGCGCGCGAGACCGATCGTCATGTCGGAAGGGTTCGACATGGAGGTGTTGCCGATGCCGTACCACATGCAGGCGACGCCCGCGCCACGGCGGATCGCGCCGTTCTGCGCGCGGTTGAACGCCTCCGCCTCCGCGCGCAGCGCCTGCCACCGTTGCTCGAGCGCCTCGAGGCAGGCGGCCATGCCGACGGCGTGCTCCAGCACCTGGCCTGTCGCCGTCGCGTCGCCCGGGCGGATGGCGTTGCGGAGGCGGAACGCAAGCGGATCGAGGCCGGAGCGTTCCGCGAGCATGTCCATCAGCGCCTCGTGCGCGATCGCCGCCTGCGGCACGCCGAAGCCGCGGAAGGCGCCGGCCGGCGTGTCGGTGGTGTGGATCGCGGCGGAGGTGGCAAGCACGTTCGGCACGGCATAGGGGCCGGTCGCGTGTACGGGAACGCGGTTTGCGACGGTCGGGCCCCAGCTCGCATAGGCACCGGTATTGAAGTCGCCATGAAACCGGTAGGCGACCAGCCGCCCCTCGGCATCGCAGGCTGCCTCAGCGGTGATGCGCGCCGGATGGCGCTTGGTGGTCGACGCTATGCTCTCGGGCCGCGTGTAGACGCAGCGCACCGGCCTGCCCGTGATCCACGCGGCGACTGAGACGAGGGGCTGAAGCGAAAGGTCGAGCTTGCCGCCGAAGCCGCCGCCTGTCGCGGTCGGGATCACGCGCACCTGGTTCTGCGTCACGCCGAGGATGAGGGCGAGCTCGTCACGATCCATGTAGGGCGTCTGCGTGCAGGCGACGATCTCGATGCGCTCGCCGACGCGTCGGGCATAGCCCGCCTCCGGCTCGATATAGGCGTGCTCGACGAAGCCTGTCTCGACCGAGACCGCTGCGCGGTGCGGCGCGGTCTCGAGCGCAGCCGCCGCATCGCCGGCCTTCACCCGGCCGCGGATCAGCACATTGCCGGGCGCGTGCGGGTGCATCTCCGGCGCGTCGCCCGAGAGCGCGCGGTCGAACGTCACGGGCTCGAGCACGCCCCAGGTGATCGGCAGGTCGTCGTCGCGGATCGCAGCGACCGTCTCCGCGTCGCCGACGAGTGCGGCGATCGCCTCGCCCCGCATGCGCACGAGGCCTGGCGCGAGCACGGGCTGGTCCTTGCCGGTCGGGTAGATGCCGAAGAGGTTCTGACCTGGAACGTCCGCGGCGGTCAGCACCCGCACGAGGCCGGGGAAGCGCGCGAAGAGGGGCGCGAGATCGCCGATCTCGAACCGCGCATGCGGGTAGGGCGAGCGCACCGCGCGAAGCGTCAGGAACGCTTCCTCGGGAAGCGCATCGGCGCCGAACCGATGCGTGCCGGTGACGATTTGCGTCGCGTCCGGATGGCGGAGCCGCGCACCCACCGCGCGACCCGCCGCGGGTGCCTGCTGCGCCGCCGTCTCGCCGAGGCTCAGCACCGCCTCGACGATCTTGCGGTAGCCGGTGCAGCGGCAGAGCACGCCGCCGAGCGCATCGAGAACGGCGGGCTCGTCGGGCTGCGGGGTGCGCGCGAGCAGGTCGGCCGCCGCCATCAGCATGCCGGGGGTGCAGATGCCGCACTGTGCCGCGCCATTCCGGGCGAAGGCTTCCTGCAGCGCCGAGACGGTCCCGTCCTTCGCGAGCCCCTCTACGGTGACGACCTCGCGGCCCGATACCTGTCCGGAGGCAACGAGGCAGGCGCAGACTTGCCGTCCGTCGAGCAGCACGGTGCAGGCGCCGCAATCGCCCGCATTGCAGCCGATCTTGGTTCCCGTCAGCCCGAGCGTGTCGCGCAGGAGATCGGCAAGCCGCGTCGCAGGCGGGGCGTGCACCTCCACGCCCGCGCCGTTCAGCGTGAAGGCGATGCGTTCTGCCGGCGATCTCATCGGAGAGCCTCCACGGCGCGGCGGAGAAGCGTGAGCGCTGCGTCGCGGCGATACGCGGCCGAGGCGCGCACGTCATCGATCGGCGAGAGCGGCGCGAGATGCGCCTCCGCCACGAGCGCTGGGTCTGGACGCTGCCCGGCGAGCGCCGCCTCGAGGGCCGGAAGCCGCACCGCGGCGGCAGAGCAGGAGCCGACGGCGATGCGCGCGGACGCGATCGTGCCGTCCTCGTCGAACTCCGCGACGGCGGCCACCATCACGATGCTGATGACGAGGTAGCGCCGCGCCCCGAGCTTCAGGAACACGCTTCGCGCGGCGCGCTTCGGGCCGGGGATGTGGATGGCCGTGACGATCTCGTCGGCCCGCCGGGCGGTCCTGCGGTTGCCGTGCACGAACTCGGCCACAGGCAGCACCCGGTCACCCGAGGCGGAGGCGAGATGGACGGTGGCACCCAGGGCTAGCAGGTTGGGGATGCCGTCCGCGGCAGGCGAGGCGTTGCAGAGATTCCCCGCAACCGTTCCCGCGTTCTGGATCTGCGCCCCACCGACCTCGCGCGCAGCAGCCTTCAGCCCGTCGAAGAGAGGCGGAAGCGGCGCCTCGACCACCTCGGTCCAGGTGGTCGCCGCGCCGATGCGCCAGCCCTCCTCCGTCTCGGCGATGCCGGCGAGCGCGGGAATGGCGGTGATGTCGAGCAGGTCATCCTCGGGCGGGCGGCCGACCCGGGCCGGGTAGTAGTCGGTTCCGCCGGCCAGCACGATTCGCGGCGTTGCGGCGAGCGCCGCAAGCGCCTCAGGCAGGGATGTCGGCCGCAGATAGCTCCCCATCGCCGTCTCCGGATCGGCGCGGCGTGCTCCCTCGCCGTCGCCCAGGGTCTCGCCTCAGATTGTTCGTGTGCATACGATCTCCCGCTTGCGCGGGCGCTGTCAATCATGACGCATGCGCGACCGTGGCAGCCGCGCGATGACGGGCGGCGGGCGGAGGCGGGGCTTCCGGCGCGGGGGGCTCTGACCTACCCTGCCGCTTCAGCGGAAGGGGAGGGGTCATGGCGCGCATCGGCTTCATCGGTCTCGGCAACATGGGAGCGCCCATGGCGCTCAACCTGGTCAAGGCCGGCCATGCGCTCACCGTGTTCGACCTCACGCCGGACCGGACGGGCGTGCTCGTCGCCGAAGGGGCGGTGGCCTCCGAGACGCCCCAGGGCGTGGCGGAGGGGGCGGAGGCGATCATCACGATGCTTCCCGCCGGGCGGGAGGTGCGTGCCGTCTATGGCGGAACGGGCGGGCTGATCGAGGTGGCGCCACCCGGCTGCCTGCTGATCGACTGCTCGACGATCGATGTCACCACAGCCCGCGAGATGGCGGCCGCGGCGAAGGAGGCGGGCCTCTCGATGCTCGACGCGCCCGTCTCCGGCGGCGTGGGCGGCGCGACGGCGGCAACGCTCACCTTCATGGTGGGCGGTGACGAGGAGGCGGTGGAGCGCGCCCGGCCGCTTCTGGCCTCGATGGGCCGCAGCATCGTGCGCGCGGGCGAATCGGGCGCGGGCCAGGCCGCGAAGATCTGCAACAACCTGATCCTCGGCATCTCGATGATCGGGGTGGCGGAGGCCTTCGTGCTTGCGGAGAAGCTTGGCCTCTCGCACCAGGCGCTGTTCGACATCGCCTCGACCTCCTCGGGCCAGTGCTGGTCGCTCACCAGCTACTGCCCTGTGCCTGGTCCCGTTCCGACGAGCCCCGCCAATCGCGGCTACGCGCCGGGCTTCACCGCCGCGATGATGCTGAAGGACCTTGAGCTCGCGCGCGGTGCGGCGGACGCGACGGGCGCGCACGCGGAGCTTGGCGCGCTCGCCGCCGAGTTTTACCGCCGCTACGCCGCACGCGGCGGCGCGCCGGTCGATTTCTCCGGCATCATCACGATGATCCGTGGCTCCTGAGGCGCTGGCGGAGGCGCGGCTCGAGGAGACGCTTCGCCGCCGCTTCGGCTTCCCCTCGTTCCGCGAGGGGCAGGGGGCGGTCGCGCACGCGCTCGAGGCCGGGCGCGACGTACTCGCCGTGATGCCCACGGGAGCGGGCAAGAGCGTGTGCTACCAGGTACCCGCCGCCGCGCGGCACGAGGCCGATGGCGCGATGGCCGTCGTCGTCTCGCCGCTGATCGCACTGATGGCGGACCAGGTGCAGCGCCTCACGGCGAGCGGCGTGCCCGCCGGCGCGATCAACAGCGCCGCCGACCGCGCCGCGAACGTCGAGACCTGGCGGCGCGCCGCTCGGGGCGATCTCGCGCTCCTCTACATGAGCCCCGAGAGGCTGACCGACGAGCGGATGCTCGCCGCACTCACTCGCCTGCCGCTTTCGGCGATCGTGGTCGATGAGGCGCACTGCGTGAGCCAGTGGGGGCATGATTTCCGCCCCGAGTACATGGCGCTCTCCTGCCTGAAGGACCGTTTCGAGGGGGTGCCCATCGGCGCCTTCACGGCGACGGCCGATGCGGCGACGCGGCGCGAGATCGCGCGCGTGCTGCTGCGCCACGGCGCGCTCGTGCAGGTCCTCGGCTTCGACAGGCCCAACATCACGCTCGCGGTCGAGCGCAAGGGAAGGAAGGACGAGGCGGGCGAGCGCATCGCCGAGCTGATCGCCGCGGAGAAGGGCGCTGCCGGCATCGTCTATTGCCTGAGCCGCAAGGACACGGAGGCGACGGCCGCGCTCCTGGCCGCGCGCGGGTTCAACGCGTTCGCCTATCACGCCGGCATGAGCACCGAGGCGCGCACCGAGGCGCAGGACCGGTTCATGACCGAGCCCGGCCCCGTGGCGGTCGCGACCGTCGCCTTCGGCATGGGCATCGACAAGCCCGACGTGCGCTTCGTCATCCATGCCGGGCTGCCCGGCGGCGTCGAGGCCTACTACCAGGAGATCGGCCGGGCGGGCCGTGACGGTGCCCCCGCGCGCGCGACCATGCTGTTCTCGATGGCGGACGTCATGATGCGCCGGCGCATGATCGCCGACAGCGGCGCGCCGGAGGCACGCCAGAAGGCGGAGTTCGCCCGGCTTCGCGCGCTCGTCGACTACGCGGAGAGCAGCACCTGCCGCCGCGTGGCACTTCTTGCGCATTTCGGGCAGGAGAGCGGGCCGTGCGGAGCCTGCGACATCTGCGCCGGCGCGCGCGGGGTGCACGTGCCCGCGCCCAAGCCCCGCGCGGCGAAGGCGGCTGCACCAGCTGTCGATGCGGCAGACCCCTGCCTGGTCGCGCTGAAGGCGCTGCGGCTCATGCTTGCGCGCGAGCGCAAGGTGCCTGCCTACGTGATCTTCCCCGACGCGACGCTTGCCGCGATGGCCGCGGCGCGGCCGGCGACGCGCGAGGCGATGGCGGCGCTGCCTGGCGTGGGCGAGAAGAAGCTCGCCGATTTCGGCCCTGTGTTCCTCGCCGAGATCGCCCGCTGCCGTTGACCGCCGATCAGCCGCGCGCGAGAAGCGCCAGCGCGTGGCGGGCGATCATCCTCTCCTCGTCCGTCGGGATGCGGAGAAGCGTCACGCGCGAGGCGGGGGTGGAGAACACCGTCTCGCCGGCCTCGTTGGCGGTTTCATCCATCTCGATGCCGAGCCATTCCATGCCCGAACACACCGCAGCGCGGATGGTCGGGGAGTTCTCGCCGATACCTGCGGTGAACACGACCGCATCGAGCCCGCCCATCGCTGCGGCCAAGGCGCCGAGCTCGCGCCGGATGCGGTAGACGAAATAGCCGATCGCCTCCGCGGCCGCCGGGTCTGGCGAGGCCTCGAGGTCGCGCATGTCGTTCGAGACGCCGGAGAGGCCCTTCAGTCCGCTGTCGTGGTAGAGAAGCCGCGTCAGGCGCTTCGTGTCCCACCCCTCCGAGACGAGGTGCAGGATCACGCCGGGGTCGAGCTGGCCCGTGCGCGTTCCCATCGGCAGGCCATCGACGGCGGTGAACCCCATCGTGCTGTCGATGGAGCGACCGCCCGCGATGGCGCACATCGAGGCGCCGTTGCCGAGATGGGCGGCGACGACGCGCCCGGCCGCGAGCGCGGGAAAGTCCTCCGCCAGCCTGTGCGCCACGTACTCGTAGGAGAGGCCGTGGAAGCCGTATCGGCGGATGCCTTCGTCGTACATCGCGCGTGGCAGGGCATAGGCGTCTGCCACGAACGGATGGCCGCGGTGGAAGGCCGTGTCGAAGCAGGCGACCTGCGGTACGGCAGGATAGAGCGCGGTCATCGCGTCGATGCCTGCGAGGTTGTGCGGCTGGTGAAGCGGCGCAAGCGTAACGAGGTTCGCGAGCGCCGCGCGCACGGTGGCATCGACGATCACGGGCGCGGCATGGTCGGCGCCGCCATGGACGACGCGATGGCCGATCACCTCGACGCACCGCGCGCCGAGGAAACCGCCGAGCCAGGCCATCACCTCGCCGAAGGCATCGCGATGCGTCGCCGGCCCGTCGGCCTCCCAGGCACGCTGGACGAGCACCGCGCCTGCATCGTCCTTCGCGCGCATCGCCGGGCGCGAGCCGATGCCCTCGAACAACAGCGTGGCGAGAGAGGGAAGAGCGGCCTCGGCCCCGAACACCTCGAGCTTGATCGAAGAGGAGCCCGCGTTGACGACGAGGACGACGCCGGCCACGCGCGACGCCTCAGGCCGATGGGCCGGGCGCGATGACCGGGACCGCGCTCACCCCCGTTGTCGCCCAGTGCCTGTACAGCACCGCGAGCGCGGCGGAGGCGAGGCGGGCGCGCGCATCGTCCGCGCGGCTCGTCAGCATCACCGGGACGGCGGCGCCCAGAACGAGGCCCGCGGCATCGGCGTGCGCGACGAAGTTGAGGTTCTTCGCAAGCATGTTGCCTGCCTCGAGGTTCGGAACGACCAGCACCTCGGCCTGGCCCGCGACGACCGAGACGATTCCCTTGGTGCGCGCGGCGTCGATGTCGATGGCGTTGTCCATCGCCAGAGGGCCGTCCACCACGCCGCCGGAGATCTGCCCGCGATCGGCCATCTTCGACAGCACGGCCGCGTCGATGCTCGAGGGAATCGCTGGGTTGACGGTCTCGACCGCACTCATGATCGCGACCTTGGGCTTCGGAATGCCGATCGCGCGCGCGAGGTCGATCGCGTTCTGCACGATGTCCGCCTTGGTCATCAGGTCAGGCAGGATGTTGATCGCGGCGTCCGTCACCAGAAGGAGGTGCGGCAGCCCCGGCGCGTCGAGCACAAAGACGTGGCTGAGGCGGCGCTTGGTGCGCAGACCCCCGTCGCGCTTGATGATCTCGTGCAGCAACTCGTCCGAGTGCAGCGCGCCCTTCATCACGGCCTGCGCGCGGTCCTCGTGCACCAGCGCGACGGCACGCTCTGCCGCCGCGTGGCTGTGCGGCGCCTCGACGAGCTCGAACCCGCCGATGTCGATGCCTGCGGCCTTCGCCGCGGCCTCGATCTTCGCCCGCGGCCCGACGAGGATCGGAACGATCAGCCCCGCCTTGGCCGCCTCCACGGCGCCGAGCAGGCTCGGCCCGTCGCAGGGATGGGCAACGGCGGTCGGCAGCGCGGGAAGCCCCGCGCAGGCAGCGACCAGCCTGTCGAACTTTGCGTGCCGATGGAACACGAGGTCGGGCAGCGCCGCATCGCCGAGCGTCGCGCGGTGCGTCGGCGCGAGCACCTCGCACTCCGCTTCGGCGACCGTCTCGCCGCGCTGGTTGGTCACGCGGCCGTCGAACACGACGACGTTGCCGGACCGCTTCTCGCGCGCGGTGACGGATGCGGTCAGCGTGTCGCCGACATGGGCGCGGGCGAGGAACCGCACGGCCTGGGCGCTGTAGAGCGTGCCAGGCCCTGGAAGCGTGTTGCCGAGCACGGCGGAGAGAAGCGTGGCCACCCACATGCTCGGCGCGACTGCGATCTCGGCATCGCCCTCGCCCTGCATCCCCTCGAGATGAAGCGGGTTGAGGTTTCCCGAGGCATGCGCGAACACGAGGAGATCGTTCGGCGTCAGCGTCCGGGTGACGGAGGCGCTGTCGCCGACCGTGATCTCGTCGAAGGTGCGGTTGGCCCGCTCCACCGGTGCCGGCTCAGCGCGGCTGCAGCGCGTTCATCAGGACCATGGCGCCGAAGGCATCGCCCGGCCTGCGGCCGGGGAAGTGGCGCTCCGCGATCTGGACGATTCCGCCCTCGCGGTAGAGGCGGGCGATCGCACGGTCTGCCGCGAGGCGGAGCGCGCTCTCGCCGAGCGGCACGGCGACGGCATAGGTCTCGAGCGTCATCAGCCTGTCGGCGATCACGAAGCTCTCCGGCGTGGTGGTGCGGGAGCGGAGATCGACGAGGATCTCGAGATCGGCAGCGTAGCCGTCGAGCAGCCCGGCGCTGAGCGCGGTGACGCCGTCGCCATGGGTCGCGACGTCGATGACCTGCGCGCTGAGCTGGCCGGAGGCGACGAGCGCCTTCACCGCCTGCTCGGTCGTCGTGCCGGCGAGCACGCCGAGGCGGCGAGGCGGGGTGGCGGGCAGGCCGACGCCGCTGCCGCCGAGGGGCGGAACCGAGACGGGGCCTGGCGCGAGCCGGCCCATCAGCCCCGCGCCCGTGACGAAGGTAGGGATCGAGAAGTCGACGAGCTCGCGCCGCCCGAGCGTGACAGTGGAGGGCTCACAGAGCAGGTCGACCTGCTTGTCAGCGACCATGCGGAACCGGTTGCCCGCATCGACCGTGACGAAGCGGGGGCGAATCTCGCGCTGCGCCTCGCGGGAGATCTCTGCGACGATCGCCTGGCAGATGTCGACCTGGTAGCCGCCATAGCCACCCTCGGCGCGGGCGACCGAGAAAGGCGGGGCATCGGCGCGGACGCCGAGCCGGATCTCGCCGCGCGCAACGATGTCCTTCAGCGCGTCTGCCGAGGCCGGGGCTGAGGCAAGGACGAAGGCGAGGGCAGCCAGGCTCAGGCGTCGCATCGTGAAGTCTCCCCCAGGGTCGTGACCAGCATCGGTGTTCGTTCGGCCGCCGGGATGGACGGCGCGGTCCGGGCGAACCATGCGTCGCCTTGCCGCGCCGGCGCAAGCGGGTCCGGTCAGGAGGCGATCGCGTCCGCTCCCGCGCCGCAGACGATGGCGGCCACGCGCTCCTCCCGGCCGGGCCGGTAGGCGCCAGCGAGGAGGGCGGCCGCGGCCGCCGCACCGGAGAGATCGGCGGCGATCCCGTACTCGGCCCAGAGATGGCGGCTCGCCCGCTCGAGGTCGGAATCCTCGACGAGCACCACCTCAGAGACGTGGCGGCGGATCAGGTCGAAGTTCGCCTGCTCGGTGCGGCGTGCGGCGAGGGTTGGCACCTTGGTCGTGACCTTGTCGAGCGTGACGACCTCGCCCGCCTTCAGCGACTCCGCGAGCGTCGGCGCGCCGACGGGCTCGACGCCGACGACGCGGATCGAGGGGTTGAGCGCGCGGGCGGCCGCGGCGATGCCGGTGATCAGCCCGCCGCCGCCGATCGCGACAAGAAGCGTCTCGATGGAGGGGTCATCCTCGAGCATCTCGAGCGCGATCGTTCCCTGGCCGGCGGCGACGGCCGGGTCTCCGAAGGGGTGGACATAGGCGCCGCCCGTCTCCTCGGCAATGGCGCGGGCCCGGGCGTTCGCCTCGTCCCACACCGCGCCTTCGATGATGAGCGTCGCGCCGTAATTTCGGATGCGGGCCGCCTTGTCGGGGTGCACACCCGTCGGCACGACGACGGTGGCGGGAAGCCCCGCCGCCCGCGCGGCATAGGCGATGGCGATGCCGTGGTTGCCGCCCGAGGCGGTGACGAGCCCCCCCGCGCGCGCCGCCTCGCCGAGCAGGGTGAGGCGGCTGAAGGCGCCGCGCGCCTTGAAGCTTCCCGAGACCTGGAGGCATTCGAGCTTGAGGCTCACCGGCGAGGCGCCGGCGAGCGGTGCGTGGGCCGGAAGCGCGCGCATGCTCGGCGTGCGCCGCACGAACGGGGCGATGCGGGAGGCGGCGGCGCGGACGTCGTCGAGATCGATCATGGGCGCGAACCCTAGGCCCGGTTCGCAGCCCCGTGAAGCGCGTGCAGGCTGCTCAGGCGGTGGCCGATGCGGCAGCGGCGTACGGGCATTCGCCTTTCCGGCGCTTGCGGCTCGCCGTGGCGTAGCGGCCACGGCTTCGATCAGGGTCCGTGCAGGGCTCGACGACGGTGGCCCGGTAGTCGGCCCAGTCCTCGTCCGTCATGTGCGCGATGTCGCCCACGACCCGGCCGGTGTTCTGCAGCTCCTCGCCATACATCATGCGCGGCACGGGGACGGCGGTGGCGAAGGGGAAGTCGGGCTCGAGCCGCACGGGCACGTCTGTCTTGATCAGCCGGATATTGGTGAAGAGGGGGCCGAACCAGTGGTCCGTCTCGACGATGCCCTCGTACACCTCGTAGCCGGGCGCGCGGGGAAGGTTGGCGGGCGGGCGGATGAGGAGCCCCCAGCCGGGGGCCGTCCGCGCGATCAGACCCGACCAGATCTGCACGACGCCCGGCTCCTTCAGCGCAGCGACGAAGGGGGGAGAGAAGCCGCGCACGCTCTCGGGGGCGGCGGCGTCGAAGGCATCGGCGAACCCTGGGAACTGCGCAACCGTGAGCGGCAGAAGACCGTGCTCCTCGCCGCCATCCCAGGTCCAGAAGATCTGCGTGCCGTCCCACACGAAGGTCAGGCCGATGGGGGGGAAGACGTACCAGCCGAGCCCCGTGGCGGTGGTGACCGCCTCGCAATAGCGGAACGCGCGCGTCGGCAGGGTGCCGGCGGCCGAGCGGTCTGCCCGCTGCGGCGGGCGCGCCGAGGCGATGAGGCGGTTGAACGTCACCAGGGCGGTGCGGGGGGCGACCTCTGCCGTATTCGCATGCGTCTTCATGGGACCATCATCCTCTCGGGCATCTCCGCTGGCCTGGCGGGTCGGACCGCGCGCTCGGCGAGGGGCCGTCCGTCAAACCTCCCCCGTTCTGGGTTGTAAGTGCGGGGGTGTGCGGTTGTGGTGGGTGGGCGGAAGTGGAAGGCAGAAACGGGGTGGGGTGCGCGAGGCCCGGCGGGGAGGGGGTGAGGCACCGGGCCTCGCGCATCCTCTGCATTCCGCCGCGGAGGGTGACGCGGCGGAGGCA
Organism: Elioraea rosea; assembly: GCF_007644105.1. GTDB lineage: Bacteria > Pseudomonadota > Alphaproteobacteria > Acetobacterales > Acetobacteraceae > Elioraea_A > Elioraea_A rosea. The sequence goes on from NZ_VFAC01000031.1 coordinate 45,729, forward strand.
GCCTGGGATCAGACGATCGGGGCGATGCCGCCGAGGCGCACCTTGCCCGCGTCGGCCACCACGCGCGGCAGCGGGTTGATGATGCCGCCGAGGCGGACCTTGCCGACATCGATGGTGACGGCGGGAAGGCGGATGCGCTTGCTCATCATTCGAGCCTTCATGATTGCTGAGACCGACCATTCGACCTCGCACACATTTTGGTATGCGAAAGTTGCTAACAAATCGTTCTAGCCTGCGCACTCTCAACGGAACTATAGGCTGTAACTCGCTGATTGAGTCAGAATGTAGGTTTGCGGCGAGTGTGAAGACTGGGAACAAGGTGTGGGCGCATCGGTCGTAGCGCATGGCGGTGCGTCGCCAGTCCTTGATCTTGCCGAACAAGTTGTCGATGCGGTGGCGCTGGCGGTAGTGGGCTGATGCAGCGGCGACAAGCCCCTTTTTTGAGGAGGCCGGCGGCAGTGCGATGCGCCTTGAGGTGGGAGCATCGATCATCAGCGGTGCTGGCGGGGCGCCCTCGGCGGCCAGCGCCGCGAAGAACCGGGCGAATACGCCCATCCGGCTCCATCGGACGAAACGGTTGCAGAGCGTCTTGTGCGGGCCGTAGGCCGCAGGCGCCTTGCGCCACTGCAGGCCGTGACCGACCACGTAGATGATGCCGCTCAACACGCGGCGATCGTCCACCCGCGGGATCCCGTGCGAAGGCGGAAACTACGGCAACAGGCGGCGCTTCTGAGCGAGCGTCAGAACGAACGGCGGTGTCGGGTGGCCGTCGCAGCACCGCCGACATACCCAAAATCACACCTACCCGCGTCGCTCCAAACCATCAATCAGTAAGAAAGCCTAGGGTGTTTGGTCCCGGGTTTTGGTGTTGCATTTCTCGCCGGGATGGGGGACGCGCTATGCGCAAGGTTCTTTACGGGAGCGCCCGCACGACGGTTCCTGTCTGTTTGTGCGACCCACCTTAGTCAAGCGAGCCTTAGGGCTGGCGAAACGCGACGGTATCGATCCTAGAACTGTTGCCAGGTGCACGAAGCGCCAAATTGGCGCGCGCCGCCCTGCCGGCCCCAGGGAGCCAAAATTCCCCGCCCTGTCGGCGGAAGACGGAGCCATCGTCCTCGCCTTCCGCTGTCATGCCCCCGCTCGACGATTGCCTCTACGCGCTGCAGACGACCATCCCGCACCAGACACGATCACCCCTGCACCCCTACCTGTAGCGCCATGGCATCGGGCAGCCCCCGAGATCGAGTGCGACAAACCGACGAAGAAAAACTTTAAATTATACCAGATCGGCTTCTTCCACATCCACATAGTCGAGGCGCAGACCGCCGAAGGCAGTTCTACCCTTTCGTGGCCATCGACCGCACCTCGAAGTTCGCCTTGGTCCTGCTGGCGCAAAGCGCCACCGCGTCTCCGCCTCGGCCATCCTCGAAGCCTCACGGCATCCAGTTTCGCTTCGCACTCCGCTACGCCAACTTCCTGCTATATGACATAAATGTTCGGAATGCGCTGCCGCGAACATGGGATCAAGCAACATTTAACCAAGGTCCACCGTCACTTGTCCTACGGTCAGGACATGCGGATGAACCGCACCAGGCTGCACGCCACAATCAAACATTTATCCTGCCACAGCAACGCCCAGTTGCGACGACACCTCGATGAATGCGTCGCCATCTATAACTTCGGCGACGTCTCAAGCGCCTGCGCGGCCTCACACCCTACGAATTCATCTGGAGAACGTCGGCAGACGAAACCCAGCACTTCAAGGCAAATCCGCCCTAACAGCAAATCAGCCCCAACAAATTCTAGCGGCGATTACATAAAGAGGATAAAGTTATGCGTGGTTTGTCTGTTGTGGCTCTGTGGCACCCTTCCTGAGCGATAACGGCTGCCACGGAACATCGGTGCGCCTGTCGTAGGTGGCCTACCGTATTCAGGCGTAGTATGCTTGCGCAGTGGCGCCTCCATAACGCAAGCCGTGGTTCGATGCCTGATGGGATAGGCGATGCTCCGCTGCCGGCGGGGCAAACTGAACAAGTAACGCTGCGTCTGCGCCTGATCGGCACGATGGATGCTTGGGGTCTCGCGAGCGAGCGCGTCCTCCCCCGCGTGCGCAAGACCCGCGGTGTGCTGGCCGTTCTCGCGCTCTCCGCCGGCCGGCCGGTGCTGCGCTCGCGCCTGACCGGCCTGTTCTGGAGCACGCGCGACCGCGAGCAGGCCCGTGCCTCGCTGCGCCAGTCGCTGCATGAACTCAGCCACGCCCTCGCCGCGTGCGGGCAGGTGCTCGTCACGACCCGCGAGACTGCGATGCTCGCCGCGGACAGGCTCTGGGTTGATGCGACCGAGGTGCTGCGGATCGGCGCAGGCGAGCCGGCTGCGCTCGATGTGGTGGAAGGGCCCCTGCTCGAGGACCTCGACGGGCTTGACCCCGCCTTCGATGCCTGGCTTGCCGACGAAAGGCGCCGCTTCCGCGAGCGCGCCCGCTCGCTTGCGGAGGCGCATTTCTCCGCGCACGACCCCGCCGATGCACGCGCCACCGCCGCACGGCGGATCGTCCATATCGAGCCGGGACACGAGCCGGGGTGGCTCGCCCTGATGCAGGCGCTCGGCGACATCGGCGACCGCGCCGGAGCGCTTGCGGCCTTTGAGCGCTGCCGGGCCGGCCTCGCCTCAGCCGGTGCAGCGCCCTCCACCGAGACCGAGGGACTCGCGCAGCGCCTGCGGGCCGAGCTTCGCGCGGAGGGCACGCATCGCGGCGAGGCGGGGCCTTCGCCTGCCGCGCCGGCGCCCGCCCGCCCG
>NZ_VFAC01000032.1 GCF_007644105.1 Elioraea rosea
CGCGGCGCTGCATGCCGCCGGCGAGGGCTTCGCGCTCGAGCGCGCCAATGCGCTGGGCCCCGCAGGCTGGCGGCCGCTGTTCGACCGCTGCGCCGGCCGGGCGGACGAGGTGCGCGCGGGCCTCGGCGCGGAGGTGGCCGACGCGCTCGATGTCATCCTCTCCGGCTGGCCGTCGGGGTTGCCGCGCGGGCAGATCCACGCCGACCTCTTCCCCGACAACGTCTTCTTCCTCGGCGACAGGGTCTCCGGCCTGATCGACTTCTACTTCGCCTGCACCGACCTCTTCGCCTACGACATCGCCGTCTGCCTCAACGCCTGGTGCTTCGAACCGGATGCCTCGTTCAACGTCACGAAGGCGAAACTTCTACTCGGGGCCTACACGGCCGCGCGGCCGCTAACGGCGGAGGAGCGCGAGGCGCTGCCGGTGCTCTGCGCCGGCGCCGCCGTGCGGTTCCTGCTCACCCGGCTCTATGACTGGCTGAACCACCCGCCAGGCGCGTTCGTGACGCCGAAGGACCCGCTCGAATACGCCCGCAAGCTGCGCTTCCACCGCGCGGTGCGGAGCGTGCGGGACTATGGCCTTGACTGAGGCGACGCACCCGGAGGTCGAGGCCTGGACCGATGGCGGCTGCCGGCCGAACCCGGGGCCTGGCGGCTGGGGTGCGGTGCTCCGCTGGAAGGGCCACGAGAAGGAGCTCTCCGGTGCGGAGCCGCAGACGACCAACAACCGCATGGAGCTCACCGCCGCAATCGCCGTTCTCGAGGCGCTGAAGCGGCCAACGCGCATCGTCATCCACACCGACAGCGAGTATGTGCGCAACGGCGTCACGCGCTGGGTGAAGGGCTGGGTGCGCAACAACTGGCGCAACGCGAGCCGCGACCCTGTGGCGAACATGGACCTGTGGAAGGTTCTTCTCGAGGCGCAGAAGCGCCACGAGGTGGAGTGGAAATGGGTGCGCGGCCATGCCGGCGACGAGATGAACGAACGCGCCGACGCGCTGGCGACGGCGGCGCGCGAGGCGCTCCTCAAGGGCTGACGATCAGCCGGGCCTTGCCGGCGCGCCCTTCAGAACGTCGATCAGCCGGTGCACCACCATCACCTCCTCCATCAGCCGGTGCGTCTCCTCGCGCAGGCCCGAGAGGGGGCGGAACAGGCCGCCAGCGGAGAAGCTGTTGCCGCCCTTCGGCAGGAGCAGGATGAAGCGTGCGCCCATGAAGGCAGCGTCGATCCGCTTCCGCCCCGCCGACGCGGCAAGCCGCGCAAGCGTCGCGGCAAGCTCCGGCCCAACCACCTCGAGCGCCGCCTCGCCCTGGTCCGACCAGAGGGTGAGATGGCGCGCGAAGGCGGCATCGGGCACCGGCACCCGCGCATAGCCTTCGGCGCGGAGCTGCTTGTCGGTCCGCCGCCAGCGATGGCCGAACCACCAGGCAGGGCCGCGGATGACGATGCGCGGCTCGACGGGAAGCGGCGTCGCGATGAGGAACACGAGCCCCCTGAAAACCGTCTTCTCCGACGTCGTCGTGCTCTTGGCCGTTCGGCGAACGACGCGGTTGAACAGCCGTACCTCCGCCATCAGGAACTCGGTTCCGTCATGGCGTCCCGCGAACACGTCATCGACCGTGTTCTCGGCGAACCGGTTCACCAGCGGGATTCGCCGCAGGCGCTCGACCACCTCCTGCGCCGTGCCGGTGCGGTGGCTCATCCCGCCGATCGCCTCGCAGACGATGGGCGTCAGCGCCTCGCGAAGCCTGTCGCGGTAGACGCGGCTGTAATGGGCGAGCGCGCCGGCTGCGACGAACACGGCGAGCACGCCGAGAGATGCCTCGCCGACAAGCTCGAACGACAGGAAAAGGAGGGTGAGGAGAATCGAGCCGACGAGGGCGGCGACGGTGAGGCCGCGATACTTCGCCTGCATCGCCGAGAACTCCGGCAGAAGCGGCTCGACGCGGCGCGCGAACAGGGCATCGAGCCGCGCATGGCGGGCGGCGTCGCTGTCGACCTCTGCCGCCGGCGCTGGAGCATCCGTCATCGGAACAGTGTGCTTCGGGAACGAAGCGGGTGTCGAGCGGGCGCCCTGCTACTTCCGGGCGAGGCGCCGCGCATTGGCGCGAAGCGTGCGGCGGGCCGGCCCGATCGCGGCGACGGCAACGGCGAGCGCGTCGCCGCCGCGCAGCGCGACGGAGGCCGCAGCCCCCGTGCCCTTCGCTGCGGCGGCGAACTTCTCCGTCACCATGCGCGTCATCTCGGCGGCCTGGTCGGGGCGCTGGGCGGCGAAGCTCACGGCCATCATGCCGAGGCGGATGGGCATGACGAACGCGGCCTGCCACGCCATCGTGGCGAGGGCGAGGTTCAGCCTCGCCATGTGGAAGGGCGTGCGGAGGAGGTCCCGCGCCATCTCAGAGCGCGGCGAGAACGGCTTCCGCCTTGCTCACCTCGAACCCGCCCGGCGCCTCGACGGCGAGATGCGCCACCTTGCCGTCCTTCACCACCATCGCGTAACGCTGGCTGCGCACGCCGAGGCCACGGGCCACGAGATCAAGCTCGAGGCCGAGCGCCTTGGTGAATGCGCCCGACCCGTCGGCGAGCATGATGATCCTGTCGCCGACCTGCTGGTCCTTCGCCCAGGCGCCCATCACGAAGGCATCGTTCACCGCGATGCAGGCGATGGCGTCCACGCCCTTGGCCTTGAGCGGGTCGATGTTGGAGAGGAAGCTCGGCAGGTGCTTCGCGCTGCAGGTTGGCGTGAAGGCGCCAGGCACGGCGAAGAGGACCACGGTCTTGCCGCCGAACAGCTCGTCGGTCGAGACCTCGCGCGGGCCTTCCGCGGTGGCCTGCATCAGCTTCATCGCCGGAATCGTATCGCCGACCTTGATCATCATCTCTCGCCCCTTGGTTCGGCGGCGCCGCACGCCGCGCCTCTCCTATAGCGCGGCGGCGCGGAAACGCCAGGGGGACCGGCGGTTCAGGGGAGAGCCGGCTCCACGGTCACATCGGCCTCCACCGCAGCGGCACCGTCGACGAGGGTGACGCGAAGCGGCGTGCCCGGACGCACCAGAGGCGGGTGCAGGCCAAGGCGGAAGGTCGCCTCCCGCCCCCCCTCGGCGAGGCTGAGCGCCGGGCGGGGCAGGTCGGGGCGCCGATGGCCTGGAGCGATCTGCCATTCGAGGAAGAGATCGGGCGCCGCGAAGGCCTCGCGCGCCGCAGCGATCACCGCCAGCCCCTGAGGCTCGGCGATCGCGCGGATGGACACACCCCGCGAGGCGGCCGGCGCCGGCAGGCGGGCAGCGTGGCGGGCAATCTCCGCGGCGGCCGTGGTTGGCCGAGGCGCGCCGGCGGCGAGGTCGAGCGCGAGCTCGCTTTCTCCCGGAATGCACACCTCGCGGCACACGAGGTACATCACCATCAGGCGGAATTCGGCAGCCTCGCCCGGCCGCACCAGCTGCGCCGCGAGCGGGAACAGCACCTCGCCGCGATAGCCGTAGCTTTCCTGGCCGAAGAACACGAACCGCACCGGCGCGGGCCAGGCCATCGCCACGGCTTCGAGGTTGTCGCTGCCGGACCAGTCGAGCTGCGGCGGCAGGCCGGAGGCGCCAGGCGTGCGCCAGTAGATCCGCCACCCTTCGGCAAGGCGCATGTGCAGCGCGAGCGGCACCGTGCCGGCCCCCGGCGCCACGGCGGAGACGGCAGAGACGAGCCGAAGCTCGGCTTCGTCGCCACTGACCCAGGGGCCGACGCCCTCCTCAGCCCGAACGCCGCCGGAGGCAGCGAGCAGGACGGAGCAGGCAAGAATCATGCGTGCCGCGCGTTCGCTCCCCATCGCTGCCACCGTATTCCTCCGCTCGGGCACGGCAAGCGCTGCGGGGGGCGCTCGCGGGGGATTGACCCTGCCCGGAGTTCGGGCGCGGAGTTCCTGGGCCTGCCCTTGCCCTCGCCGGCCGATGCGCCAACATCCCGTCGATGGGGCAAGAGATGACGTCCGGCGTGCATGATGGTGGGGAAGGCTATCTGACCGGGCAACTCCTGGTTGCCATGCCCGCGATGCGCGACCCGCGCTTTGCCCAGGCCGTCGTGTTCATGTGCGCCCACACCTCCGAGAGCGCGATGGGCATCGTGATCAATCGCCCGCTCGAGGGGCTTTCCTTCGATGACCTGCTCACCCAGCTGAAGGTCGAGCCGGTGCCCCCCGCGCGGCGTATCCGCATGCATGCCGGCGGGCCCGTCGAGACAGGCAAGGGCTTCGTTCTGCACACGACGGACTGGGTGCAGGAGACCTCGCTCCAGGTCGATGCGCAGTTTGCCCTCACCTCCTCCATTGAGGTCCTCAAGGCGATCGCCCGCGGCGACGGGCCGCGCAGGGGCATCCTCGCCCTCGGCTATGCCGGATGGGGGCCGGGGCAGCTCGACGAGGAGATCCTGCAGAACGCCTGGCTGTCGGTTCCGGCGGCGGAGGAGTTCGTGTTCGGCGGCGATCTCGGCGCGATGTGGCGCGGCGCGCTGTCTGCCCTGAAGGTCGACCCGCTGCTCCTGTCAGGCGCCGCCGGCCGGGCCTGACCCGCCGGGCGCGGCAGGGCCTGCGATGCCCCGCCCGGACCACAGGATCACCTGACAGGCCGTCGCGAAGGCGAGCATCAGCGCAGCGGTCGGCACCCCGCTTCCCGTCTCGACGGCAGCGACCGCGACGGTAGCGACCGCGCCGGCAGACATCTGGATCGCCCCCGAGAGCCCCGATGCCGCGCCGGCCGATTGCGGGCGGACGCTGACGGCCGCGGCCATCGCGTTGGCCTGTGCGATGCCGTTGCCGAAGGCCATCAGCATCGCCGGGCCGAACAGGCTCAGGATGTGCGGCGGCAGGAACGCGACCAGCGCGAGGGCGAGCGCTGCCGAGAGGAAGGTGAGCCCGGTTCCCCAGGAGAGAAGCTTGATCGCGCCCAACCGCACCGCCAGCCGGGCGGTGACGAAGTTGCCCGCGGCGTACGCGATCGAGAGCAGCATGAAGGCGATGCCATAGGCCGTCGTCGGCAGCCCGAGGCCGCGCACGACGACGAAGGGCGAGCCGCCGATGAAGGCGAAGAACACCGCGGAAGAGGCGGCGAAGCAGCCTGCATAGACGCCGAAGGCGGGCGTGCGCAGAAGGATCAGGCTCGCCTCCACGACGGTGCCGAACCCGGCGCGCGAGGCGCCAGGCTCGTGCCGCAGCGTCTCCGGCAGCCGCGCGACGACGGCTGCGAACAGGAGCAGGCCGAGCAGGCCGGGCACGGCGATGAGCGCACGCCAGCCGAGCGCCTCGTCGAGCAGCGCGCCGATGATCGGGGCCACCATCGGCGCGACCGTCATCCCCATGAACACATAGGCCATGACGGAGGCCGCCCGGTCGCGCGGGTAGCAGTCGCGGATCATCGCGCGGGCGAGAACCATGCCCGAGCACGCGCCGATCGCCTGCAGCGCGCGCGCGGCGACGAGCCCGCCGATGGTGGTTGCAAGCGTGCCGAGCACGGAGGCGGCGAGGAACACCACGAGCCCCGCGATCGCCATCGGCCTGCGGCCATAGCGATCCGACAGCGGGCCGTAGAGGAGCTGCCCCGCCGCGACGCCGATCAGATAGACGGTAAGCGTGAGCTGCGCCGATGCCGCCGGCACGCCGAAGGCGTGCTCGAGCCCCGGGATGGCGGGGATGATGATCTGCATGCTGAACGGCCCGATGGCGGTCAGCACCACGAGCAGCCAGGCTGGCGGAGGGGTGGGCTGTCGAACCTCCGGCGTCACCCGGGCGCTACCAGCGGAACGCCGGGATCACCGCGTCCGGCGAAAGCCCATCGGCCGCGGCGCGCGCGGCGGCAAGCTCGGCATCGGGCAGCTCGCCCTCGGCGAGGCCGAGCTCCTCCGCGTGGATGCCGCCCAGCACCCAGGCAGAGGCGATGCCCGCCCCGCGTGCGCCGGCGATGTCGGTACGCAGCGCATCGCCGACCGCGAGGATGCGCGGCGGCTCGAGCCCGAGCATGGCGAAGACCCGCGGGTAGATCGCCGGATCGGGCTTGCCGAGGCTCCGCACCTCGCCGCCCATCTCCGCGTAGCGCTGCGCGAGCGCTCCGGCGCAGATGACGCGCACGCCGCCGCGGATCACCTCGAGGTCAGGGTTGGCGCAGATCATCGGCAATCCGGCGGCGCGGCAGGCTTCGAGGACGGGCTCGAAATCCGCCACGCTCTGGCCTGCCTGGTGGTCGTCCGGGCCCGTGTTCAGCACGAACTCCGCATCGCCGGGCGCATCGACGACCTCGAGCGGGAGCGTGTCGAACACGTTGCGGTCACGCTCGGGGCCGAGATGGAAAAGCCTCGTGCCCAGCGCGGCGAACCACGGGTCGTCACGGTCGCGCAACGCGAGGTGCACGGCCTCGCCGGAGGTGAGGATGCCGCCATAGAGATCGTCGGCGATGCCCATCGCCCGCATCGCCGCCTGCGCCGCACCCGCGCGGCGCGGCGCGTTCGACAGAAGCACGCTGCGCCTGCCCATCGCCTTCATGCGCGCGAGGCAATCGACGGCGCCGGGATAGGGCTTCACCCCGTCATGCACCACGCCCCAGAGATCGAGGATGAAGCCGTCATAGCGTTCCGCAAGCGGTGCGAAACCGGGCAGCACCTCGAGGGTGGTCGTCTCACGCATGGTCTGCATTCCTGTCGAGGCCGACGGCCTGGTCGATGCGCGAGAACCCGTCGCGCGAGAGGAGGGAGGCAAGCTCGGCGATGATGCGCGCGGGCAGCGCGGGCCCGGCATAGGCCATGGCGGTGTAGAGCTGCACGAGCGTCGCGCCGGCGCGGATCTTGGCGTACGCCTCCGCCCCGCTCGCCACCCCGCCGGCGCCGATCAGCACGAGGCGCCCTTCGGCGATGCGCGCGGCGGCGCGGAGAAGTTCCGTCGATGGCCGGAACAGCGGCCTGCCCGACAGCCCGCCGGCCTCCGCCTTCGCCGCGCCCTTGAGCGTGGCCGGCCGGGCGATGGTGGTGTTGCTGATGATCAGCCCCGCCACGCCGGCGCCGAGCGCGGTCTCGACGATCGGGCCAAGCGCTTCGCGGTCGAGGTCAGGGGCGATCTTGACGACGAGCGGCACCGACCGCCCCGCCCGCGCGAGCCCGGCCGAGGCGGCGTCGAGCAGGCCCTTCAGCCTGTCAGCCGCCTGGAGGTCGCGCAGGCCCGGCGTGTTCGGCGAGGAGACGTTGACGGTGATGTAGTCGCCGAAGGCGGACGCGCCCTCGACCATCAGCCCGTAGTCGCGCGCGGGGTCGTCGCAATCCTTGTTGATGCCGACATTCACCCCGAGCGGGCCGGGCAGCGCCCCCTCTGCGCGGAGCGCTGCGAGCCGCGCAGAGACGGCCTGCCAGCCATCGTTGTTGAAGCCGTTGCGGTTGATCACCGCCGCGTCCTCGGGCAGGCGGAACAGGCGCGGGCGCGGGTTCCCCTCCTGCGGCCGCGGCGTAACCGTGCCGATCTCGACGAAGCCGAAGCCGAGGCCAAAGAGTGGCCGCGCGGCGACGGCGTTCTTGTCGAACCCCGCCGCAAGCCCGAGCGGGTTGCGGAAGGAGAGCCCCATCGCCTCGACAGGCAGGGAGGCCGGCTCGGCCCGTCCGGCGAGGCCGGCGTTCAGCGCGCGGAGCGCGAAGAGATGCGCGCTCTCGGGGTCGAAGAACCGCGTGAGCGGCATCAGGGCGGAGGCGAGGGAGGGGGTCATCGGTGCCGCCCCCTATGCCAGCCGCGGGCTGCGCGCGCCAGCCTCGACAGGCTGAGCAGGGGCGGGCATGACGGGGACGCATGGGAAACGTCGCCCCGCGCGGGAGCCTCGCCGGCCCCGCGCTCATCATCCTCGCCATCGCGCTCTTTTCCGCCAACGACGTGGCGATGAAGCTGCTGTCTGCCGGCTTCGGCGCCGCGCAGGTGATCACCTGGCGCTGCTCGGTGGGGCTTCTGCTGATGGGTCCTGCGGCGTTCCGGGACTGGGCGCGGCTGGGCGGCATTCCGGTCGCGAGGCTGAGGTTGCAGGTCCTGCGCGGGCTGCTGATCCACTGCTCGGGGCTCACCTTCTTCGTCGCCTTCGCGCGTCTGCCGCTGTTCGACGCCTATGTCGTGTTCTTCTCCGCGCCCTTCGTGACGCTTGCGCTGGTCGGCGCGATGCTGGGAGAGCGGGTCTCCCGCTCGGCCTGGGGCTGGGCGGCGCTCGGCTTCGCGGGGGTGGCGCTCGCGCTCGGCCACGGGCTCTCGGGGCGCGGCGACGCGATCGGCTATCTCGCCGCGGCGACCGGCACCTGCTCCTACGCCACGCTGATGGTGATCACCCGCAGGCTTGGGCCGGATGCGCGGCTGGCCGAAGGCATGGCGATCCCGGCGATGCTCGGCATCCTGCTGATCGGCCCGTTCGCGGCGGCGGACTGGTCGCCGCCGAGCCTCGGCGACGCGGCGCTTCTGTCGCTCACCGGCGCGCTCTGGGCGTTGGGCAATGTCTCGCTCGCCGCCTCGATCCGCGCTGCTTCGCCCGCCCGGCTCGCGCCCTACGACTTCACCGCGATGGTCTGGGCGATCCTCTACGACGCGACCTTCTTCGCGACCTGGCCGGGTGCGGTGGAGTTCATCGGCGCGCTCGTCGTCGTACTCGCTTGCCTCGGCCATGCGCGGTCGGACGCGCGGGCCGAGGCAGCCAAACCAGAGCCCGTCTGAAGGCTACTTCCGCTCGATCAGCTCGATCTTGTAGCCGTCCGGGTCCTCGACGAAGGCGATCACGGTCGTGCCGAACTTCACCGGGCCGGGCTCGCGCGTGATCTTCGCCCCCGCTTCGCGGAGCCTGTCGCAGGTGGCGTAGATGTCGGGAACGCCGATGGCGAGATGGCCGAAGGCCGTGCCCGGCTCGTACTTGTCGACGCCGTAATTGTAGGTGAGCTCGATCACCGCCCCGGTGCTCTCGTCGCCATAGCCGACGAAGGCGAGCGTGTACTTGCCCTCCGGCACGTCGCGGCGGCGAAGCTCCTTCATGCCGAGCGTCTTCGTGTAGAACGCGACCGAGCGCTCGAGGTCACCGACCCTGAGCATGGTGTGCAGGAAGCGCGGTTCCGCCATCGTCTCTCTCCCGTGGTCTGTTCGCGCGGGACTTTGCTCACGCCCCGCCGCGCTGTCCACCCAGGGACTCTCTCACGATCCGGCGGGGCGTGGCCCGCGCCACGCCCCTGCCCGGCCGCTCACGCTGCCTTCCTTGCCGAGGCAATCGCCCGCCACAGCTTCTCGGGCGTCACCGGCATGTCGACATGCGTCACGCCGTCCGCCGCGAGCGCATCGACCACCGCGTTCATCACCGCGGGCGGGCTTCCCACGGCGCCGGCCTCGCCCGCGCCCTTCACCCCGAGCGGATTGGTCTCGCAGGGGATCTCGATGAGGTCGACCTCGATGTCGGGAAGCTGGTCGGCCCGCGGCAGGCAATAGTCCATGAACGAGCCGGCAACGAGCTGGCCGCTCTCGGGGTCGTAGACGGTGTGCTCGTACACCGCCTGGCCAATGCCCTGTGCGACGCCGCCGTGCACTTGGCCGCGCACGATCAGCGGATTGATCGCGTGGCCCACGTCGTCCACCACGAGGTAGCGCGCGATGTCGAGAACGCCGGTGGCGGGGTCGATCTCCACCTCGGCGATGTGGCAGCCATTAGGGAAGGTGTGCGACTTGATCTCGGCGATCTCTGCGGCGTCGAGAACCGTCACGTCCTCGCCTGCGGCCGCCTTCTTCCGCTGCGTCCCGGCCAGCGCGAGGATGTCCATGCCCCTGTCGGTGCCGACGACGGAGAAGCGCCCCTTCTCGAACACGATGTCGGCGACCGCGGCCTCGAGCGCCTCGGAAGCCGCCTTCTTGCCCTTCTCGATCACGGTCGCGGTGGTGGCGAGGATAGCCTGGCCCTCGGAGTAGAGGCTGCGTGCGCCGCCCGTCCCGCCGCCGCTGGGCGCGGAGTCGGAATCGCCCTGAATCACCCGGATCTTGTCGTGGTCGATGCCGAGCTCGTTGGCGGTGAGCATGATGTAGGCGGTCTCATGCCCCTGGCCGGTGGACTGCGTGCCGACGATGACATCGACCATGCCGTCCTCGGCGAAGCGGATCTCCGCCCGCTCGGTCGGCGCGCCGCCCGTTGCCTCGAGGTAGTAGGCAAGCCCGATGCCGCGCCGCTTGCCCCGCTTTGCGGCCTCGTCGCGACGCGTCGCGAACCCGTCCCAGTCGGCCTTCTTCAGCGCAGCGGCGAGCACCGTGCCGAAATCGCCGCTGTCATAGGTGGCACCCATCGGCGTCTTCCACGGCATTGCCGTGGGCGGCACCATGTTGCGCTTGCGGAGCTCGATGCGGTCGATCTTCAGCTCGCGTGCTGCCGTGTCGATCAGCCGCTCGACGAGGTAGTTCGCCTCGGGCCGCCCTGCGCCGCGATAGGCATCGACCGGAACCGTGTTCGTCATGATGCCGAGCACGTTCACGTGGATCGCGCGGAAGCCGTAGACGGAGGCGAGAACCTTCGAGCCCGCGCCCGTCGGGATGAAGGGCGCGAAGGTCGAGAGATAGGCCCCCATGTTGGCGAGCGTGCGCGTGCGCAGCGCGAGGAACCGCCCGTCCTTGTCGACCGCCAGCTCACCGGTGGTGATGTTGTCCCGCCCATGCGTGTCGGACAGGAACGCCTCGGAGCGGTCGCTGATCCACTTCACCGGGCGGCCGACCTCGCGGGCGGCCACCGTCGCCATCACGTGCTCGGGGTAGAGGTAGAGCTTCATGCCGAAGCCGCCGCCGACATCGGGTGTCAGCACGCGGAACTTGTCCTCGGGAAGCTTGAACACCTGGTTCGCCATCAGGCCGCGCACCAGCCACGAGCCCTGGGTGCAGGTGTGCAGCGTGAAGCGGCCGGACGCCTTGTCGTACTCGGCCACCGCGCCGCGCCCCTCCATGGAGGCGACGACGACGCGGTTGTTGATTACCGTCAGCTTCGCGACATGCGCGGCCTCAGCAAACAGGCGGTCTGTCTCGGCCTTGTTGCCGGTTTCCCAGTCGAAGCAGAGGTTGTTCTTCGCGCTATCCCACACCTGGGGCTGGCCCGGGTTCATGGCGGTGGCGAGGTCGGTCGCCGAAGGCAGCACGTCGTAGTCGATCGCGAGCGCCTCCGCGCCGTCGCGGGCGGCCTGCTGGGTCTCGGCGACGACGAAGGCCACGGGGTCGCCCACGTGGCGGACGCGGCCGACGGCGAGCGCCGGGCGCGGCGTCTCCGCGCGGTCGGTGCCGTCGCGGTTCTTCAGCGGAATGGCGCAGGGCACGTCGCCAAGCCCCATCGCGCGCAGGTCTTCGCCCGTGAACACGGCAAGCACGCCGGGAACCGCCTTGGCAGAGGCCTTGTCGATGCCCTTGATCACGGCATGCGCGTGCGGGCTGCGCGCCACCACGCCATAGACCTGCCCGGGGAGACTGATGTCGTCGGTGTAGCGACCGTCGCCACGCAGAAGGCGGGGGTCCTCGACGCGGCGCATCGACTGGCTCAGGCCGAACTTCATGGCTTCACTCCCCGGAATGTTGGCATTGGCGGGATCAGGGTTGGTTGCGTCAGCATGTGGCCGCAAGGGGTGCTTCGCCAAGCCCCGATGACCGGCCCCCTGAATCACCCCTGCCCGGTGCGCCCGCGCTCGAGCTGCAGCGCGGCCGCGGCCGCCTCGTCCGGCAGGCCGAGCGCGGCGAGCGTTCCGCCTGCGAGCGCGAGCGCCGCCTCGAGCGCCTCAGGCACGGCGGCGGTGGCGCCAAGCTCGCCAAGCCGCCGCGCCTGGGCGGAATCGCGCGCGCGGGCAACCACGGCAAGGTCTGGCCAGCCGCGTCGGGCAGCGGCAAGCGCGCGTTGCACCGCAGCGGCGCTGTCCATCGTCAGAACGAGCGCGCGCGCCTCACCCGCGCCCGCGCGGCGGAGCACCTCCGTCCGCGCCGCGTCTGCGTAGAACACCGGCCTGCCCTCGGCCCTGTGCCGGGCCACCGAGGCGGCATCGAGGTCGAGGGCGATCCAGCGCGCGCCCTCCGCGTCGAGCACCCGGCCGATCGTCTCGCCGACGCGGCCGTAGCCGGCGATGATCACGTGTCCCGCGATCCCAGGCTCCGGCTCGGCGCTCGCCTCGGCGGCCGTGATCGCGAGGCCGAGCCGCCGCGCAAGGCCCCCGAGCAGCGGCGTTGCGCCCATCGTCAGCGCGGCAACGAGCGTCATGAACTGGGCCGTTGCGGGGCTCACCAGCTCGAGCCGGCTCGCGAGCGCGATGACGAGGAAGGCGAACTCGCCCGCCTGGCCGAGCAGAAGCGATACCTCCGCCGCGACATGGCGCGGCAGCCCGAAGGCGAGGCAGAGCGGGAACACGACCGCCGCCTTCAGAACGATCAGCCCAACCACGGAGGCGGGCAGAAGCACCGGCGCGGCGGCAAGCGCGCGCAGGTCGATCGCCATGCCGACGGACATGAAGAACATGCCGAGGAGCAGGCCCTTGAAGGGTTCGAGATCGGCCTCGACCTGGTGGCGGAACTCGGTCTCCGCGATCAGGAGCCCGGCGAGGAAGGCGCCGAGAGCCGCCGACAGCCCCGCCTGCTCGGTCGCCCAGGCGGCGCCGAGCACCGCGAGCAGCGCGACGGCGGCGAAGAGTTCCGGCCTGCTCGAGCGGCCGGCGTGGCGGAACAGGCGGGCAAGCAGGAGCCGCCCGGCAAGCGAGATCAGCCCGACCGCGACAGCGCCGGCGACGATCGAGGCAAGCAGCGAGGCGAGCGGGTTCTCCCCTGCCCGCGCGCCGAGAACGCCGACGAGCACGAGGATCGGCACGACCGCGAGGTCCTGGAACAGCAGCACGCCAAGCGCGGCATGCCCGACCGGGGTGGCGATCCGCCTCTGGTCGATCAGGATCTGCATCACGATCGCGGTGGAGGACAGCGCAAGGCAGGCGCCGAGAACCGTGGCCGCGCCGGGCGGGTTGCCGAAGCCCCAGGCGACGAGGCCGATCGCGGCGCCGGAGGCGAGCACCTGCGCGCCGCCGAGCCCGAACACGAGGAGCTTCATCCGCTTCAGACGCTCGAGGCTCAGCTCGAGTCCGATGGAGAACATCAGGAACAGCACGCCGATGGCGCCAAGCGGGGCAATCGCGTCCCATTCGGCGATGCTGATCCAGCCGAGCGCCGGCACCGCCTCGGCGAATCCGCCCACGCCGTGCGGGCCGAGCACCAGCCCCGCGGCCAGCCAGCCGATCACCGGGCTCAGCCGAAGCCGATGCATCAGCGGCACGACCAGCGCGCCGGCGGCGAGGAACACGACGGCCTCGCGGAGATGGATCGCGTCAGGGGGCGTCATGGCGACGAGGGTGCAGCCTTGCGCGCGGCCGCTCAACCAGGAGCATGGACAGCCCGGCCACGCGCGCTGTTCAATCCCCGCCCCGATCGGGCCGCGCCGCTGGAGGCCTGGCGAAAGGGCGAGGCAGGCATGGGCGGCACCGAACAGCAGCGCGACGAGGCCGGGCAGGGCGAGCCAGCGGTCCGGCGCACCGTCAAGTTCGAGCAGGTGATGGGCTACGGGCTGCCGATCGCCCTACTCATCGCCTGCCTGCTGGTCGTCGCGCCGTTCATCCCGGCCCTCGTCTGGTCGGCCGTCATCGTCGTCACGCTGTGGCAGCCACTCGAATGGATCACCGCGCGGCTGGGCGGACGGCGCACGCTGGTCGCGACGCTGCTTGCGCTCGCGATGGTGGCGCTCGTGGTCATGCCGGCGATCTCTGCCGTCGATGCCGTGACGCAGGGCCTTCCGCGCCTGCGAGAGATGGTCCGGCAGCTGATCGATTCGGTTCCGGCCGAACCGCCCGGCTTCCTCGCCGGCATCCCCCTCGTCGGCGAGCGGCTGGTCGAGACCTGGCGGCACTTCTCCGGCGACGCCTCCGCCGCGGGCGACCTCGCTGCCCGCGTCGCGCCGGCCGTCGGCACCTGGCTTCTCGCCTCGATCGCCGGGGCGGGTGCGACGGTGCTGCAGTTCCTGCTCGTCGCCATCGCCACCGCCGTGCTCTACGCCCAGGGCAGGGCGGCGGCGGACATGGCGCAGCGGCTCGCCGCGCGGCTTGGCGGAGCGGAAGGGACCGAGGCGCTGGCGGTGGCCACGCGGGCGATCCGCGGCGTCTCTGCCGGCGTGATCGGCACCGCCGCGGCGCAGGCGCTTCTCGCAGGCATTGGCTTCGCCGTGGCAGGGGCGCCGGCGCCGGTGCTGCTTTCCGTCGGCGTGCTCGTCTTCGGCATCATCCAGCTCGGGCCGCTGCCCGTCTGGCTGCCGGTGGTGATCTGGTTCTACGCGACGGGCGATACGCTGACGGCGGTCCTGCTTCTCGTGTGGAACCTCGGCGTGGTGCAGACGGTGGACAATTTCCTCCGCCCTATCCTGATCAGCCGCGGTGCGCGCCTGCCGCTCCTTCTCATGCTGATCGGCGTGCTCGGCGGGCTGATCGCAATGGGCCTGATCGGCATCTTCCTCGGCCCGACCCTTCTCGGCGTCGGCTACGTCATGCTGCGGCGCTGGCTCGGGCTCGACGCGCCGCTCGCCCCGCCTGTCGAGGATCAGCGCGAGAAGACGCGCTGATTGTACCCCGCGCCGGTCTCGCGCCAGGACGGGTCGGCCGCGATTGCGGCGAGCGCCTTCGGCACCTCCTCGCGGCTCGAGAAATCCCCCGCTGTGGTGACGACGATCGCACGGCGGGCGCCGTCGAGCCGGGCACGGATTGCCTCGGCGTCGTCGCGCTCGCGCACGACGAGCACCCGCGCCTTTGCCGGCAGTTCGAGGATCAGCGCGCCGGCGATGCCGACACCATCATTGCCATGGGCGACCACCACGACGGTGTCGGGCCCGAGCAGCGGCGCGGCATCGCGCGCCACGGCGCGGGCGGGCTGCATCGTTCCCTGGCCGAAGCCGAGCCCGGCGAGGCCCGCCGCCTGGGCGAGCAGGACAACGGCGAGACCCGCCCCCGCCGCGCGGGGCCAGCCGCGCTCGGCCAGGGCTGCGAAGGCGCCGGCGAGGATGATCGCGATGAAGGGCGAGGCGAAGGCGTAGTAGCGGAGCTCGAGCGGGAGGTTGCCGAAGATCACCCCGAGCGCGACGAGCCCGGCAGGCGGCGCCAGCGCACACGCCCAGACGAGCAGCCCCTCCGGCTGGCGCAGCGAGGATGCGAGGGTCGCGACGATGACGACGGCCAGCAGCAGGATCAGCAGCCCGAGCGCGGCGCCGATCGCATAGGAGAGCGGCGCCTCGGCCTGGAGCGGTGTGCCGCCGAACACCGAGGCAGCGAGCCACTGAGCCGTGCGCGCCGCGGCGCCCGTGACGGAGAAGGGCGGGAACTGGCCCGACCGCCTGTCCTGCGCGAGGAAGAGCGGCACGTTCACCGCCTGCACGGCGAGAAACGGAAGCGCCGCGGCGATGAGGTGCGCCGGCCTACGCAGGCCGATGAACAGCGCGTGCCAGGCGAGGACCGTCGCCGCACAGAAGAGCGCGAGGTAGTTCGACATGGTCGCAAGGCCGGCGCAGGCGCCTATCACGGCGGCACCGGCGAGGCTCGGACCTGCCTCGCTGCCATCGGCACGCCGCCGCTCGGCAAGCGCAAGCCAGGCGGCAGCGAGCGTCAGGAGCTGTGCGAGGGCAAAGCCGCGCGCGATGATGCCGGTATAGGCGAAGGCGTACGAGAACAGGCACAGCAGCATCGCCGCCACGGGCGGTGCGCCGGCCCGCGCAGCAATCCCCGGCACAAGGACCAGAGCGCCCAGCGTGAGGACGACGGAGAGAAGCCGCGCGGCGAACAGCCCCTCGCCGGCGACATCCCGCCACAGCCGGAGCAGCCAGAAATAGAGCGGGGGGTGGACGTCGGTTCCGCGAAGCGCCTCGAGGATGCCAGAGAGGCTCGCCCGCCCTTCATAGATGCCGCGCACCTCTCCGACGACGAACACGGCCTCCGGCCAGGCCGGGCGGACGGTGCCCGCGGCAAGCAGGAGCGAGTAGCCCTCGTCATACTCCGCGGAACGGAGGAACGCCGCCACAGCGAGAACCACCGCCGCGAGCGCGAGGATCAGGATGAGGGGGAACGGCCCCGGTACCCCACGTCCCAGCAGCCCCGTCGCGCGCGCCTCCGGCGTCAGGCCCGGCCGCATTGCCGCCCCGATTGCGCCATCGCGCCGTTGCAACCATCGGGGTAAGCTCGGCGCGACATGACACCCTCAACCCTGCAGGGAGGGGCGCCGGCACCTCGCCCGGCCGCCCCCACATTCTCGATCGTCGTCCCCCTCTACAACGAGGAGGAGGTGGTCGCACAGTTCCACGACCGGCTTTCCGCCGTGATGGACGCGATGGGCGAGGCCTGGGAGGTCGTCTACGTCAATGACGGCTCGCGCGACCGGAGCCTCGCGATCCTCGAGAGCCTGCGTGGCCGGCGCGGCAATGTCGCGATCGTCAATCTCAGCCGGAACTTCGGCAAGGAGATCGCGCTCACCGCCGGGCTCGACCATGCGCGCGGCGAGGCCGTCGTCGTCACCGACGTCGACCTGCAGGACCCGCCGGAGGTGATCCCCGAGCTCGTCGCCGGCTGGCGCGAGGGGTTCGACGTTGTCTACGCCCAGCGCCGCGTGCGCGAGGGCGAGACGGTGATCAAGCGGGCAACCGCGAACCTGTTCTATCGCCTGATGCAGCATGTCGGCGGCAAGGTGCAGATCCCGCGCAACACGGGCGATTTCCGCCTGATGAGCCGCCGCGCCGTCGATGCCCTGCTGAAGATGCGCGAGCAGCACCGCTTCATGAAGGGGCTGTTCGCCTGGGTCGGCTTCCCGTCCAAGCCCGTCCTGTATGACCGCGCGCCGAGGGCGGCGGGCACGACGAAGTGGAACTACTGGAAGCTCTGGAACCTCGCGCTCGAGGGCATCACCTCGTTCACCGTGATGCCGCTCAAGATCGCGACCTATCTCGGCCTCGGGGTCGCGGTGTTCGCGATCCTGTTCGGCGGGCAGATCGTCGTCCGCACCCTTCTCTTCGGCAACCCGGTTCCCGGCTATCCGTCCGTCATGGCGGTGGTTCTGTTCCTCGGCGGGGTGCAGCTGATGACGCTCGGGGTGATCGGCGAGTATCTGGGCCGCGTGTTCAACGAGGTGAAGGCGAGGCCGCTCTACCTCGTCGAGCGCTACCTGCCGCCCGCGGGCAGCAGCAGCGCTCCACTCGCCGAGCCGCCGACGATGGCGGATACCGCAGCGGGGCCGGGCGCGGCGCGCCGCTAGCGCTGGCCGGTTGCGGCCGGGCCGAGCCTAGTTCGGCCGCAGCGTGAACCATCGCAACGAGCTCTGGCCGCGGAATGCGAAAACCGGGTCATCCGGCGTCCATCGCAGGTCGATCCCACGCTCAAGGCAGCCGTCGAAGACGATGCTCCCCGGCGTCACGGTGACTTCCTTCTCGCAGCTCACGTTTGCCCGATGGTTCTCGATCTTTACGACAAGGGCAGGGCCGCGCATCTCGAAGGTGAGCGTCGCATTGGACGTCATGAAGTTGATGGTCGTATCGGGCCAGTTCAGCAGCCAGACACCAGGGCCGACCAGCATCCGCCTGATCACCTCCGCTCCGACGGTGCCCGACTGGACCTGGCCCGAGGCAGGCGTGTCCGGCGGCATTGCAACGAGACCGAGACACAGGGCAAGCATGGCCAAAGCGCGCGACGTCATCGACCTCACCCTTCTCCTTTGAGTGCACCGCCCCGGAATCGTGCGCAGAGACAGACCCTGCGCCGGGCCGGCGGCCCGGATCATTGACGTGGCGCAATGGCCTGCCACCTGCGACAAGCGGGTCGATCCACCGCGCCGTGACGCGGCATGTCTCCGCCGGCCCGGCCTGATGCCTGCCCCGCGCTTGTCCGGGACGCGGCGATTGCGCTTGTGCCCGGGGCAGCGGACGGCGATGGTGCAAACTCAGCCCGCTGATCGGCTCGGAGCCTGCGGGCTCCATCGCGCCGTTTTTGCGCTTCCGTCCGGCCTCGCGACGAAAAGCGCTGCCGGCCGGAGCAGTGGACAGGGCACCCGATTCGCCGCACGGGCCAGCGCCCGGCAGGACGGCCGCGCAGGGAAGCGAAGGCCGGCGCGGGTAATCGCGAACACCGTTGCCCCGCCGCCACAGGGCGCGGGGAAGCAGCATGACAGGAAGGACATCCCTTGATGGCACAACATCGTTACGACGTCGGACAGCGTGTCGAGGTCGGTTCCGGCCGAGGCGACGCCGCCCCGCCACCTGGCCTCTACACGGTCATCCGGCGCATGCCGAATGACGGCAGCGACCGCGAGTATCGCGTGAAGAGCGCCCATGACGGGCATGAGCGGGTTGTCCGCGAGAGCCAGATCCTCAGCCCCGCCCCGGCGCAGGACACCGAGCAGCGCCGCGTCTTTGCCAACATGACGGGCGTACGCAGGGGCTGACCCCCGGCGCCCACCGGCTGCGAGACCGTGTCGCGAACGGTTCCGCGCCCGGTCTGACCGCGCTATGGTTTCGTCCGTGCAGGATCTGACGATGGCATGAGGTGGTCGTGAAGCGGTTGCTTCGTGCCCTCTTCGACCGGGTAGCCCGCGACCAGCCTGGGATCATTGCCGTCACCTTCGCCGACGGAACGGAATGGTCGAGCCGGGCGGGTGCGCCCTCCGTCACGATCCGATTCCGCACGCCCTCCGCCGAACGGCGGACGGTTCTCTTCGGCTATGTCGGCTTCTTCCAGGCCTGGTTCGACGGCGAGATCGAGCTCGAGGGCGATCGCCCCGTCTCGACGCTGATGCACATGGCCTATCGCAGCGCCTACCGGTACGGCGCGAACCCGCTGATTACGCTGAAGCGGATGATGCTGGAACGGCGCGACAACAACCGCGATCTCGCGACCGCAAAGGCGAACGCCCGGCGGCATTACGGGCTGCCGTTCGACTTCTTCCGCATGATGCTGGGCGAGGACTGCCTCTACGCGGAAGGCCTCTGGGAAGGCAACGCCGACACGCTCGAGGCGGCGCAACGGCGCCGCTGCGAGGCGATCTGTCGCAAGCTGCACCTCGCCCCCGGCCAAAGGCTGGTCGAGGTCGGCTCGGGCTGGGGCGAGATGGCGCTGCATGCGGCCGCCCGGCATGGCGCCGAAGTCGTCAATTACGGTCTTGTCCCGGAACAGAACGCCGTGATGCAGGCGCGCATCGATGCGCGCGGTCTGGGCGGGCGCGTGACGATCGTCGAGAAGGATCACCGCGCGCTGGCCGAGGAGAAGGCGCGCTATGACGCCTATGTGTCGGTGGGTGTGTTCGAGCATGCCGGGCTCCGCCAGCTTCCGGAATGGGTGGCCGGCATCGCCGAGGCGCTGAAGCCTGGCGGCATCGGGCTGATCTCGACGACCGCTTACATGCGGCAATATCCCACCGAATACCTCACGATCCGCCATGTCTTCCCCGGTGGCCACGTGCCAAGCCTGCCGCGGCTCCTTGCCCTGCTAGACCAGGCGGGGCTGCATGTCGTGCTCGTCGAGGAGCTCGGCTGGCACTACCAGCGCACCGCCGAAGCATGGCTCGCCAATTTCGAGGCGCGCTGGGAGGAGATCGCGGCGCTTGACCCCACCCGCTTCACCGAGCGGTTCCGCCGGATCTGGACCTATTATCTCGCGGGCGTGATCGAAGGGTTCCGCGCCGGAGGGAGCGGCCTCTGCCTGCACCACATCACCTTCACCAAGGGCAGGAGGCAGTGGCCACCCGGCACCGCGGAAGCAGGCGGATGACCGACGCGCCCGGAATGCCCGCAAGCGACGTGCATGCGCCCACCTCGCACGTCCTCGCCGCCCTGGCCGCCTCGGCCGGCGAAACCCCGGTCACGCTCGACTGGCTGATGCGCCAGCTCGGCGAACGGTCCTTCGGGATCATCCTGTTGGTACTGTCCCTCATCGCCGTGCTTCCAGGCATCTCGGTCGTTGCCGCGGTGGTCCTGATGATCCCCGCCGTGCAGATGGCCCTGGCCCGGCCAGCCCCGACCTTTCCCCGCTTCATCGGCGCGCGGCAATTCGAGCCGCGCCGGCTCGATCGTCTCGTCACGCGCATGATGCCCGTCCTGCTCCGTCTCGAACGGGTGATCCGCCCGCGCTGGCATACACCGTTCGAGGCGACGAAGCGTGTCGTCGGCGTGGTGGTCCTGCTGCTGGCGACCGTGCAACTGGTTCCCGTGCCCATGAGCAACCTTCCTCCGGCCGTGACGGTGATGCTCATCGCCGTGGCGTTCGTGGAGAAGGACGGCGTGCTCCTGGCCATTGCACTGGGTGCCGCCGCGCTGGTGCTCGCGGCGGCGGGGCTGATCGCCTGGCAGGCCGGGCGGGCTGCCTTCGCGCTGTTCTGATCGGTCCCCCCTCGACGCGGGCGGGCGCGGGCGCGACGATGGCAGTCCACGCCATCGCCCCGCAGGTGACGCATGCCCGATGCCGCCCCCTCGCCCGACGCCCAGGCCAGCATCGCGACGTTCGACGCGCTCGTGATCGGCGCAGGCTTCGCTGGCCTCTACGCGCTGCACTTGTTGCGCAACCAGCAGGGGCTGAAGGTGCGCGTGCTCGAGGCGGCCGATGGCGTGGGCGGCACCTGGTACTGGAACCGCTACCCGGGTGCGCGCTGTGATTCCGAGAGCTGGTCCTACTGCTTCCAGTTCGACGACGCGCTGGTGCAGGAGTGGACCTGGTCGGAACGGTACCCGCGCCAGCCGGAGATCCTGCGCTACCTCAACCACGTGGCCGATCGCTACGATCTCCGCCGCGACATCGCGTTCTCCACGCGCGTCACCGGCGCGCGGTTCGACGAGGCGAGTGACCGCTGGGTGGTGACGACCGATCGCGGCGAGCGCCTCGCGGCCCCCTTCCTGATCACAGCCGTCGGCTGCCTCTCGGCGGCCAACATCCCAGACATTCCGGGCCTCGCCGACTTCAGGGGAAGGTGGGTGCACACCGGCGAGTGGCCGCATGAGGGGGTCGATTTCCGCGGCAAGCGCGTCGGCATGATCGGCACGGGCAGCACGGGCATCCAGGCCGCGCCCGTGATCGCCGAGGAGGCCGCGCAGCTGACGGTGTTCCAGCGCACGCCGAACTACTCGGTTCCCGCGCAGAACCACCCGCTCGACGATGCGTTCCGTGCCCGCAAGAAGGCGGAGTGGCCGGTGCTGAGGCGGCTGATGCGCTCGAACACCAACGGCCACCCCTACACGATCTCGGAGCGCGACACGTTCTCGGTGAGCGAGGAGGAGCGGCGCGCGGCCTACGCCCAGGCCTGGGACCAGGGAGGCCTGTCCTTCCGCGCGACGTTCCGCGACATGATGGTGAACAAGGCCGCGAACGACGAGGCCTCCGCCTATATCCGGGAGCGCATCCGCGCCATCGTGAAGGACCCGAGGACGGCCGAGCTCCTGACGGCCTTCGACCACCCTTTCGCGACCAAGCGCCCGCCGATCGACACGGGCTATTTCGAGACCTTCAACCGCGACAACGTGCGCCTCGTCGACATCCGCGCGACGCCGATCGAGCGCATCGCCGCAGACGGCATCGTGATCGGTGGCGAAACGATCCCGCTCGACATCATCGTGTTCGCCACAGGCTTCGACGCGATGACCGGCCCTCTCCTGAAGCTCGGCATCGCTGGGCCAGGCGGCCGGACGCTCGCAGAGGCCTGGGCGGAGGGTCCGCGCACCTATCTGGGCCTCGGCGTCGAGGGGTTCCCCAACCTCTTCACCGTCACCGGCCCCGGCAGCCCCTCGGTTCTGACCAACATGCCAGTCGCGATCGAGCAGCACGTGGAGTGGATCGCCTCCGCCATAGCCTGGGCGCGGGCCAACCGCGTAGCCCGCATCGAGGCGACCGGCGAGGCCGCGCGGAACTGGACCGCGCATGTCAACGAGGTCGCGGAGCGCACGCTCTACCCGACGGCGAAGAGCTCCTGGTATCTCGGCGCCAACATCCCCGGAAAGCCGCGGGTGTTCATGCCCTATCTCGGTGGCCTGGGCCGCTATCGCGAGATCTGCGACGAGGTGGCGGCCTCCGGTTACCGCGGCTTCGCCGTCACCCCGCTCAGAGGTTGAAGGCGACCGCGCCGGCCTCGCCGATGTCGTAGCCGCCCATGCGCGCGGCCCGCGCAGCGAAGGCCTCGCTTCGCGCGAAGCCGAGAAGCCGCTGCAGTGGCGCATCGAAATAGTGCCGCCGTTCCATGACGAGATCGAACCGCTCGCGGATCAGCGGGATGAAGCCGAGCCCCCGGGCTGCCGCCTCGGCGCGGATGCCGAACCCTGCCTCCGCCCTGCCTTCCGCGACCGCGGCGGCAACCTCGTCCTCCGCCAGGGCCGGCGCGGGCAGGAGCGCGAGTGCGTCGAGCCGCACGCCTGCCTCGGCGAGAAGGTGGCAGAACAGCACATGGCTTCCCGCCCGCGCCTGGCGGCCGATGACGCGGATACCGGGCGCGGCGAGGTCGGCCACGCCCGCGAGGCCGAGCGGATTGTCCGCGGGAACGATCAGCCCCTGCTCGCGCCAGGCCCAGACCACGCCGACGACGGCGCGACCCGCCAGCATCGCGCGCGCGGCCGGCTCGTTGAAGGTGAGGCTGTCGGGGTCGAGAAGGTGGGCCGCCGCGGCCACCGCCCCGCGCTCGGCCAGCGCCGCGAGCCCGTCGAGGCTGCCGCCGGTTCGCAGCGCGAGGCCGGAGCCTGACTGCCGCACGGCCCAATCGAGCAGCGGGTCATGGCTTCCCGCGAGGATCGGAGGGGGAGAGGCAGCCTCGGCGGTGCTGGCGGCATCGGCCTGCGCGGCGAGCCAGCGTTCGAGCGGCGCGCGCGGAAACAGCCACTTCCCGCCGAGCTGCACCGCCGGAACGCGGCGGGTTCGCGCGAAGGCGTAGAGCGAGCGCTCGGACAGCCGAAGATAGGCCGCCGCCTCGCGAAGGGTGAGAACGTCCGGCATCGCCTGGCAGATTCTGGCAATTCCTGCGCTTTCCGCAAGCCGCCCGCGCGTTGACGCAGGCACCTGCCATGCGCAGCTTTGCGCCATGGGGCACAGGGCGTGAACGACCTCTCGGCGGCGTTCGGCACGGCAGTCGGGATGATCGCGGCGGGCGATGCGGCACTGGCCGCGATCGTTCTGCTGTCTCTACGCGTCAGCTTCACGGCGCTCGCCATCGCCGCCTTGGTGGGCCTGCCGCTCGGAGCGCTCCTCGCTGTCGCCCGCTTCCCCGGCCGACGCGCCATCATCGTCGCCCTGAACGCGCTGATGGGCCTGCCGCCGGTGGTCGCGGGGCTGCTCGTCTACCTTGCCCTCTCACGCTCCGGCCCGCTCGGCCCGCTCGGGCTGCTCTTCACCCCCTCGGCGATGATCATCGCCCAGGCGCTGCTGATCACACCGATCCTTGCCGCGCTTGCCCGCCAGGTGCTCGAGACGATGTGGGAGGAATACGAGGAGCAGCTCCGCTCCTTCGGCACCGGCGCCGCCCGCGCCGTGCCGACGCTTCTGTGGGACGGGCGCTTCGCACTGCTCACCGTGCTGCTCGCCGGCTTCGGCCGAGCCTCCGCCGAGGTTGGCGCGGTGATGATCGTCGGCGGCAACATCGAAGGCTTCACCCGGGTGATGACGACGGCGATCGCGCTCGAGACGAGCAAGGGCGACTTGCCGCTCGCCCTCGCGCTGGGCATGATCCTGATGGCGATCGTGGTCACGGTGAACGCGCTTGCGCAGGGCGCGCGCGACACCGCGTCGCGGTGGGCCGGCTGATGCGCAAGCCCGACAGCATCCTGCCCCTCGTCGCCGAAGGCCTCTCCTTCGCAGCGGGCGGCGCCACCATCCTCGAGGACATCAGCCTCTCGATCGAGGCCGGAGGGCCGACCGTGATCATCGGCCCGAACGGCGCGGGCAAGAGCGTTCTGCTGCGCCTCCTTCACGGCCTGCTCGCGCCCAGTGCCGGGACGGTGCGCGACGCGGGCCGCCGCGAGGTGCCGGGACCCGCGCAGGCCATGGTGTTCCAGCGCCCCGTCCTGCTGCGCAGGAGCGCGCTCGCCAACGTGCTCTACCCGCTTCGCCTTGCCGGCGTTCCGCGGGCCGAGCGCGAGGCGAAGGCGCGCGAGGCGCTGGCGCTGGTCGGCCTTGCACAGATGGCGGACAGGCCAGCAAGGCAGCTTTCCGGCGGCGAGCAGCAAAGGCTCGCGCTCGCCCGCGCCGCAGCGCTCGGGCCGGAGCTCCTGTTCCTCGACGAACCCTGCGCGTCGCTCGACCCGGCTGCGACACGCGCGGTGGAGGAGATCGTCGCCGCGCTGGCCGCCCGCGGCACGAAGATCGTGATGACCACGCATGATCTCGGCCAGGCAAGGCGGCTTGCCGGCGAGATCGTGTTCCTGCATCGCGGACGGATCATCGAGCGCGGCGAGGCACCTGCCTTCTTCGCCTCGCCCGCCACGAGCGAAGCGAAGGCCTTCCTCACCGGCGAGCTCATCTGGTGAGCATGCACGGAGGGGCCGTTCCACCATGGCATTGACTGTCCGCAGATCCATCATCGCCGCAGCGTTCGCACTCGCCGTCGCGCCGGCGGTGGTGGCTCAGGAGCGTTCGATCACCGTCGCGAGCACCACGAGCACCGAGCAGTCGGGGCTGTTCGGCCACATCCTGCCCATCTTCACGCGCGAGACCGGCATCGCCGTGCGCGTCGTCGCGCTCGGCACAGGCCAGGCGCTCGATGTCGGCCGGCGCGGCGATGCCGATGTCGTCTTCGTGCATGACCGCGCGGCAGAGCAGCGCTTCGTCGCGGAAGGCTTCGGCGTCGAGCGCAGGCACGTGATGTATAACGACCTCGTCGTCGCAGGCCCGGCCGCAGACCCCGCAGCCATCGCCGGCTCGCGCGACACCGCCGATGCGCTTCGACGTGTCGCCGCGGCCAAGGCGCCGTTCGTCAGCCGGGGCGACCGTTCGGGAACGCACGCGGCGGAGCTTCGCCTGTGGCAGCTCGCCGGCGTCGATCCCGCCACCGGGCGCGGCGCGTGGTATCGCGAGGTGGGCCAAGGCATGGGGCCTGCGCTGAACACGGCGGCGGCCCAGAACGCCTACATCCTCGCCGATCGCGGAACCTGGCTCTCGTTCCGGAACCGCCAGGACCTGGGGATCGTCGTCGAACGCGATGCGCGCCTCTTCAACCAGTACGGCGTGATGCTCGTGAACCCGCAGCGGCACGGGCATGTGAAGGCGGCAGAGGGGCAGCGCTTCATCGACTGGCTCGTCTCCGCAGCCGGGCAGCGCGCCATCGCCGACTACCGGATCGGCGGCGAGCAGCTCTTCTTCCCCAACGCCGCGCAGGCCGAACCCACGTCCTGAGCGTTCCGCCGCGCGCTTGCCTTCCCGGCAGCCGACTCCTAGAAACAGCCCCGGCGCCCGGTTAGCACAGCGGTAGTGCAGCGGTTTTGTAAACCGAAGGTCGGGGGTTCAAATCCCTCACCGGGCACCATTCCTCAGCCTGACGGCGCCTTGCCGGACTGGTCGGCCCAGCCGAACACCGTCCGCCGCTCGATCTCGGCGACGTCGGCGGGCCGGGGGAAGGGCTCGGGCGGGGGCTCCCCTTCCTGGCGCGGGCGCCCTATCGCCTCGAAGAACCGCTCGAGGCCCGACGGCATCAGGAACCACACGAAGGTGAAGGGCTCCGGACCACGGTTGAGGAAGGCGTGCCTGCGCCCCTTGCCGAGGAAGACCGTCGTGCCAGGCACGGCCGGGTGCTCCACCCCGTCGAGCAGCACCGTGGCCGTACCGGAGACGAAATGGATGATCTCCTCGTGCCGGTCATGCGTGTGCTCGCGCACGTGGCAGCCGGGCGCGACCGTCTGCCGCCCCATCGCGAAGGGCGTGTCGCTGTCCACGGTCGAGGGATCGAGAAGGCATTCGACGAAGCCGTTCGCCGGCACGGGCTGCCAGAAGCTGCGCGCCTCGCCTGGCTGGACGACCCGCGCCATGCCCTCAGGCGCATCCATCACAGCGCCTCGCGCAGGACGCGGCCATGCTGGGCCGCGGCATCGGCGACCGCCTCGGCGAAGGCCGCATCGTCGCTCTCCTCCTGCGGCAGGGAGAGGGACACGTAGCCGCGGCGGGCGATGTAGATGCCGCGCGCGAGAAGTGCGAGATGCATCAGCGCGCGCGCCTGCTTCGCATCCGGAACGTCCTCCGGCCGCGCGATCGGGGCATCGGTCGGGTGCAGGCCGAGCATCGAGCCGAAGCCGGTGACGCGCACCGGCGCGCCCGCCGCCTCGGCGGCCGCGTTCACCCTTGCCTTCAGCGCCTCGCCGCGCGCAGTGAGCCGCTCGGCCGCCTCGGGGGTGAAGAGATGCGTCAGCCCCGCAAGCCCAGCCGCCATGGAGGTGACGTTGTTGTTGAACGTTCCGGCATGGGCGAGCGCATCGGGCCGGTAGGGGTCGTAGCGGCCCATCAGGTGCTCGGCCCCGCCGAAGGCCCCGAAGCTGAACCCGCCGCCGAGATACTTGCCGAAGGTCGTGAGGTCGGGCCGCACGCCGAGCCGCCCCTGCATGCCGCCCGGGCCAAGTCGGCTCGTCATCACCTCGTCGAGGATGAGAACGATGCCATGGCGCGTGGCGATCTCCCTCAGCCCATGGATGAACGCAGGATCGGCCGGCAGCGAGCCGCCAGCGCCCATTACCGCCTCGACGATGATGGCCGCGAACGCCGACGGGTCGGGCGCCAGCGTGGCCTCGACGGAGGCCAGATCGTTGTAGCGGGCAAGCGCGAGGTCAAACGGAACGTTCGTGGCCATGCCCGGCTTGAAGACCAGGACGCCACCGTGATAGCCGCCGGAGAAGCCGAGGATGCGCGAGCGGCCCGTGGCGGCGCGGGCTGTGACGAGCGCCATCAGGTTCGCTTCCGTGCCACTGTTGGTGAAGCGGATGCGCTCCACTGAGGGGAAACGTTCCGCGAGCGCGGCGGCGAGCTTCGCCTCGTACATGTTCGGCCCGCCGAGAACGATTCCGTCCTCGATCGCCGCCTTGGCCGCGTCCTGGATCACCTTCGGCGAATGGCCGTAGAGCCCGGCCGAGTACTCGCCGAGATAGTCGCGGTAGGTGTGGCCGTCGAGGTCGGTCAGCGTCGCGCCCACGCCCTTGGCGAAGGCGAGCGGGAACGGCGTGTAATGCAGGACCGTGCGGGTGTTCCCGCCAGGCATCACGGCCGCGGCGGCGGTGGCGCGGGCGCGCGACGCGGGGTTGGCGGCGGTGAAGGCCCGCTCCTCCTCGGCCAGCGCATCCTCGAGCGTCCAGTTGGCGGCGAGCGTGGTCATCCCCGGTCCTCCGTTGCGCGATCCGTAACGGAATGATGGCACGCTGGCCGCGACCGTCCAGGCCCGGCGAAGGGGCGAGCAATACCGTGTCGTGCGATGCGTCGCAGAGGTCTTTATGCTGCGCATCGCCCCCTGACATGGACGCCACATGAGCAGGCCGGTTGGGTTAGCGTTGTTGACCTAAAATGCCGAGGCTGGGAGGCCGTCCGACGATGGACGCAGTGTCAGGCAGGACGCCGATCACGCTCGAGAGCCGCTTCGTGGAGCTCGGCGCCCCCGTCCTGTTGACTGGAACCCAGGCGCTGATCCGCCTGCTGCTCGAGCAGGCGCGGCGCGACCGCGCGGCCGGGCTCGACACGGCGGGGTTCGTATCGGGCTATCGCGGCTCGCCGCTCGGGGGCGTCGACCAGGAGCTGTGGCGGCGTCGCGCACTCCTCGATGCCCATCGGATCAGCTTCGAGCCGGGCATCAACGAGGATCTCGCCGCGACGATGATCTGGGGCACGCAGGAAGCGGCGGCCTTCCCCGGCGCGAAGCACGACGGCGTGTTCGGCCTCTGGTACGGCAAGGGCCCCGGCGTCGACCGCTCGGCCGATGCGCTCCGCCACGTGAATACCTTCGGCACCTCGCGGCACGGCGGCGTGATCGCTGTCGCGGGCGACGACCATGCAGCACAGTCCTCCGTGCTGCCGCACCAGACCGACATGGTGTTCGAGGCGGTGATGATCCCGGTTCTGCAGCCGGCATCCGTGTCCGAGATCGTCCCGCTCGGCCTCGCGGGCTATGCGCTGAGCCGGTTCTCCGGCCTCTGGGTGGCGATGAAGACCATCGCCGAGACGGTCGAGGGCGCGTCCACCCTCGTGGTGCCGGAGGATCATGCCTTCGCCCTGCCGGCGGATTTCGTGGTGCCTCCGCACGGGCTCAATTTCGACCCACGCCTGCAATGGCCGGCCCAGCGTGCCGAGCTCGAGCGCCGGCTCGTCGAGGAGAAGCTTCCGGCGGCGCGGGCCTGGGCGCGCGCGAACAGGCTCGACCGCGTCGTGTTCGGCAGGCCGCGCGCGCCGATCGGGCTCGTGACCACCGGCAAGGCGCATCTCGACGTGCTGCGCGCGCTCGACGATCTCGGCATCCCCCCTGCACGGGCCGAGGCGATGGGCATCGCGCTCTACAAGGTCGCGCTGTCCTGGCCGCTCGAGACGGAGGGGCTCCGCGCCTTCGCGGACGGCAAGCGCGCGCTCCTCGTCATCGAGGAGAAGCGCAGCATCGTCGAGCGCCAGATCCGCGACGCGCTCTACGGGCTTGCGGCAGACCAGCGCCCCGCCATCGCGGGCAAGACAGGGCTCGACGGCGCGCGGCTTCTGCCCGAGGCGGGAGAGCTCGACCCCTTCCTCGTCGCCACCGCCCTTTCGCGGTTCCTTCGCGACATGGGCCATGACGTCGCCGCGCCTTCCCCGCCGCCTGCCTACGCCGCCGCTGCGCTCAAGCGCGCGCCGTTCTTCTGCGCCGGCTGCCCGCACAACACCTCGACCGTGGTGCCCGATGGCTCGATCGCGATGGGCGGCATCGGCTGCCATACCCTCGCTCTCGGCGAGGTCGGCCGGGCGCGTACGGTGACGCAGATGGGCGCCGAGGGGGCGACCTGGGCGGGGCTCAGCCGCTTCACCGAGCTGCCGCATCTCTTCGTCAACATGGGCGACGGCACCTATCAGCACTCCGGGCTGCTTGCGATCCGCCAGGCGGTCGCGGCGAAAACGCGGGTGACCTACAAGATCCTCTACAACAGCGCCGTTGCCATGACCGGCGGCCAGCCGGTCGATGGCGGGCCGAGCGTGGCGCAGGTCGCGCACCAGCTTGCGGCCGAAGGCGTGGGCCGTATCGCCGTGGTGGCGGACGATGCCGCCCGGCTGCCCGCGGCGCGCGACCTGCCTACCGGAACCGAGCGGCACACGCGCGACGCGCTCGATGCCGTGCAGCGGTCGTTCCGCGAGCATGACGGTGTCTCGGCTATCCTGTACGATCAGATCTGCGCGACCGAGAAGCGCCGCAAGCGCAAGCGCGGCGCCGCCGCGGAGGCGCCGACGACGGTGCTGATCAACGACCGCGTCTGCGAGAATTGCGGCGACTGCACCGTGCAGTCGAACTGCGTCGCGATCGAGCCGGTCGAGACAGAATACGGCCGCAAGCGCCGCATCTCGCCATCGGCCTGTAACACCGACCTCTCCTGCCTCAAGGGGTTCTGCCCGTCCTTCGTCACGGTCGCCGGGCCGCGCAGGCACGTGCCCGCGCCGCATCTCGCCGCGCTGGAGGCAAGCCTCGCCGGACGCCTTGCGCCGCCGCCGCCGCGCCCGCTCGCCGGTCCGTGGCGCGCGCTGTTTGCCGGCGTCGGCGGCGGCGGCATCGTGACCACCGGTGCGATCGTCGCGATGGCCGCGCATCTCGAAGGCCGGGCGGTGCGTACCCTCGACTTTACGGGGCTTGCGCAGAAGAACGGCGCGGTCGTCGCGCATGTGCAGATCGCACCCGACGAGACGATGCTCGACGTGCCGCGCGTCCCCGCCGGCCGGGCAGACCTGCTTCTGGCCGGCGATCTCGCCGTCGCTGCCGGGCGCGACGTGCTGCCGCGCGTCTCATCGAAGGGATCGATTGTCGGCAACGCGGCATTGCCGGCGGTTGCGGCGATGGTGCGCGACCCCGACGTGGTGCTCGATGCGGCCGCGCACCGACGCGCGCTTGCCGGCGCGGTGGCCGAAGGGAGCGCCCTCTGGGTCGAATCGACTCGTATCGCCGAGGCGCTGTTCGGGGACGCGATGGCGATGAACACGCTCCTGCTCGGCGCTGCCTGGCAGCGCGGCCTCATCCCTGTCGGCGAGGCGGCGCTGCGCGAGGCGATCGCGCTCAACGGCACAGCGGTCGAGATAAACAATCGCGCTTTCCTCTGGGGCCGCGCCCTCGCGGCCGACCCCTCGCTTGCCGACGCCGTGCTCGGCGCACCGCCTGCGACATCGTCACTGGCCGACCTGGTCGACGCACGCGCGGCCGAGCTCGTTCGGTATCAGGACGAGACGCTTGCCGCTCGCTACCGCGCGCTCGTCGAACGTGCCGCACAGGGCGAGCGGACGGCGCTCGGCGCGGTGGGCGGCTTCGCCTGTGCGGTGGCCGAAGGCTATTTCCACGTGCTCGCAGTGAAGGACGAGTACGAGGTGGCGCGGCTGCATCTCGACGCCGCGGCGCAGGCTCTGCCTGGCGGGGCGGACAGTCCCGCAGCGCTCCGGTTCCATCTTTCGCCGCCCTTGCCTTGGCTTGGGCGCGACCGTGCGACGGGGCGGCGGCGCAAGATCGCCATCTCCGGCACCATCGCCCTTCCGCTTTTCCGCCTTCTCGCCGGCTTCAGGCGCCTGCGCGGCACCTGGCTCGACCCGTTCGCACGGCAGCAGGACAGGCGGCTCGAACGGAGCATGCTCGCGGATTACGAGAGCGACGTCGCGCTCGCCCTCGCCGCGCTGTCTCCCGCGACGGTTGAGGATGCGACCGCACTTGCGCGCCATCCGTTCCGGGTCCGTGGCTTCGGCCCGGTCAAGCAGGCGAGCCACGCAAGCGCGGAACCCGCCCGGCATGCATTGCGCGAGCGGCTCGCCGCGGCCAGAATCACGCCCGACGACAAGCAGAAGCCGCATCGGCCGGGGACGGAGAGTGAGCATGCTCGATCGCACGCCGGGTGACATGGCCGACACGCGTGCCCTCGTTGTCGAGACCGCGCGCGCCTTCGCGCAGGAGAAGCTGGCCCCGGGCGCAGCAGCACGCGCGAAGGCCGGAGCGATCGAACCCGAGATCATCGCCGAGCTCGGCGCGCTCGGCTTCTTCGGCGCGACGATCGCCCCGGACTGGGGTGGTGCGGGCCTCGATACGCTGACCTACGCGATGGCGCTCGAGGAGATCGCGGCAGGCGATGGCTCTGTCTCCACCATGCTTTCCGTCCATAACTCGCCGACCTGCCTGATCCTCGAACGCTTCGGCACGGAGGCGCAGAAGCAGCGCTGGCTCCGGCCGATGGCCTCTGGCGAGGCGGTGTCCTGCTTCGCGCTGACGGAGCCGCAGGCGGGCTCAGACGCATCCGCCCTGCGCACGCGCGCGGTGCGCACCAACAGCGGCTGGGTGATCGACGGCGCCAAGCAGTTCATCTCGAACGGACGCATCGCGAAGCTGTGCGTGCTCTTCGCGGTGACGGACGCGGAGGCGGGCAAGAAGGGCATCTCCTGTTTCATCGTACCGACGGATACCAAGGGCTTCGTCATCGCCCGGCTGGAGGAGAAGCTCGGCCAGCACGCCTCCGATACGTGTGCGATCCATTTCGAGGGGATGGAGGTTCCGGCCGACGCGCTGGTGGGCGCAGAGGGCGAAGGCTATCGCATCGCCCTCTCGACGCTCGAGGCAGGGCGCATCGGCATCGCGGCGCAGAGTCTCGGCATGGCCCGCGCCGCGCTCGACTACGCGATCGCCTATGCGAAGGAGCGCGAGGCATTCGGGGAGAAGATCATCGGTCACCAGGCCGTGCGCTTCCGCCTCGTGGAAGCCAAGACGCGGCTCGAGGCCGCACGGCAGCTCACCCACCATGCCTGCAGGCTGAAGGACGCGGGCGAGCCCTCCCTCGAAGCCGCCTGCATGGCTAAGCTCTATGCCTCCGAGATGGCCGAGGCGGTGTGCTCGGCGGCGATCCAGACGCTCGGCGGCTACGGCTACCTCGCCGACTATCCCGTGGAGCGGATCTACCGCGACGTGCGCGTCTGCCAGATCTACGAGGGCACGTCGGACGTGCAGAAGATCATTCTTGGGCGGATGCTGTAGCGGGCTCGAGCAGCACGAGCTCCATCCCCTCCTCGACCTGGTCTCCGGCGGCCACATCGACGCGCGCGACGGTACCGTCCACAGGTGCGGCGATGCGGAGCTCGGTCTTCATCGCCTCGACGACGACGAGAACCTGCCCGCGCGCCACAACGTCCCCGACCGCGCACTGCACGGAGGCGACGCGCCCGGGAATCGGCGAGGCGACGCGATCGTCACCCGCGACGTCGCCCCGCGCGGGCTCGAGCGCGTCGACGATGCCGATCCTCCACCGGCCCTGCCCAGGCAGGGTGACGGTGACGGCGCCGGGCGAGCGGAGAACGGTCGCCGCGGCCTCGGTATCATCGATGCGGATACGGAACGCGCCATCCCGCCCGTCGCGACGCCAGGAGAGCGCGTGCTCCTCTCCCTCCAGCCGCGCCATGACGCCCGCGCTGCGATAGGCGAGCGGGACCTCGATCTCCCGCCCGTCGGCATGGAGCCGCAGCACCCTCCGTGCCGCACCGAACAGCCGCCAGCCTTCGCGCATCTCCCACGGGCTCGCGGGGTCGGCTGCGCTGGCAGCAGGCTGCCTGCGTTCGGCGTCGATCACGGCCGCGACCGCGGCAAGCAGGGCGCGCTTCGGCGCCGGCCGAGGCGGGGCGAGCACCTGCGCCTCATGCTCGGCGAGGAAGGTGGTCGCCGGCGCCGCAGCGGCGAATGCCGGAACGGCGAGAATCGCGCGCAAGGCGTCGAGATTGGTCGCGACACCATCGACCTCGGTCGCATCGAGCGCCGAGCGGAGGCGCGCGATCGCGTCGTCACGCGTCGCGCCATGGGCGATGATCTTCGCCACCATCGAATCGTAGAAGGGCGTCACCGCATCGCCTTCCCGCACGCCGGTATCGACGCGTATGCCTTCCCCCTCAGGCATCACGAAGCGCGAGAGCCGCCCCACGGCAGGCCGCCAGCCCGCGCGCGGCTCCTCCGCGCAGAGCCGCACTTCGATCGCGTGGCCAGACAGCGAAGGTTCGGCGCCGAAGGGAAGCTTCTCTCCCGAAGCGATCCGAAGTTGCCAGGCGACGAGATCGAGCCCCGTGATCGCCTCCGTCACAGGATGCTCGACCTGAAGCCGCGTATTCATCTCCATGAAGAAGAAGCGATCGCCCTCGGCGATGAACTCGACCGTTCCGGCATTGACGTAGCCGACGGCCTTCGCGGCTGCGACGGCGGCCTCGCCGAGTGCCGCGCGCATGGCATCGGGGAGGAACGGCGCAGGCGCCTCCTCGACGATCTTCTGATGCCGGCGCTGGATCGAGCAGTCGCGGCTCGAGAGCGCGAGCGTGGCGCCGTGCGAATCGGCGAGCACCTGCACCTCGATGTGCCGCGGCCGGGCTAGATACTTCTCGACCAGAACCCGATGGTCGCCGAACGCGGCCTCGGCCTCGCGCTGCGCTGACCAGAGCGCCTCGGCGAACCCGCCCTCGCGCTCGACGACGCGCATGCCCCGCCCGCCGCCTCCGGCCGAGGCCTTGATGAGAACGGGATAGCCGATGCGCGCCGCTTCCTCCGCGAGCAGGGAAGGCTCCTGGTCCTCGCCGTGATAGCCGGGGACGAGCGGCACGCCGGCCGCGGCCATCAGCGCCTTCGCCGCCGCCTTGCCGCCCATCGCGCGCATGGCCGATGCGGAAGGTCCGACGAAGGCGATGCCGGCTGCAGCGCAGGCCTCGGCGAAGAGCGGGTTTTCGGACAGGAATCCGTAGCCCGGGTGGATCGCCTCGGCGCCCGTGCGCTTCGCCGCCTCGATGATGCGCTCGACGCGGAGATAGCTTTCGGACGCGGGGGCGGGACCGATGGCGATCGCCTCGTCGGCCATCGCGACATGCATCGCGCCAGCATCGGCCTCGGAATGGACGGCGATGCAGCGCAGTCCCATCGCCCGCGCCGTGCGGAACACGCGAACGGCGATCTCTCCCCGGTTGGCGACGAGGACGGAGCGGAACATCGCCCTTACATCCGGAACAGGCCGAAGCGCGTCGGCCCGATCGGTGCGTTCAGCGCGGCGGAGAGCGCGAGCCCGAGAACATCGCGCGTGCGCGCCGGCGGGATAATTCCGTCATCCCAGAGCCTTGCCGTGGCGTAGTAGGGGCTGCCCTCGCGCTCGTACTTCTCGCGGATCGGCGTCTTGAACGCCTCCTGCTCCGCCTCCGGCCAGGTTTCGCCGCGGGCGGCCATCGCATCGGCCCGGATGGTGGCCAGCACGCTCGCGGCCTGCTCGCCGCCCATCACGCTGATCCGGCTGTTCGGCCAGGTGAACAGGAACCGGGGCGAATAGGCGCGGCCGCACATGCCGTAGTTTCCCGCCCCGAACGAGCCGCCGATCAGCACCGTGAACTTCGGCACCGCGGTGGTGGCGACGGCGGTGACGAGCTTCGCGCCATCCTTGGCGATGCCGCCCGCCTCGTACTTCCGCCCCACCATGAAGCCCGCGATGTTCTGCAGGAACACGAGCGGGATGCCGCGCTGGCTGCACAGCTCCACGAAATGCGCGCCCTTCAGCGCACTCTCGCTGAACAGGATGCCGTTGTTGGCGACGATGCCGACGGGGTAGCCCCAGACATGCGCGAAGCCGCAGACGAGGGTGGATCCGTAGCGGTGCTTGAACTCGTCGAGCTCCGAGCCGTCGACGATGCGCGCGATCACTTCGCGCACGTCATGGGGCGTGCGCGTGTCCGGCGGAACGATTCCGGCGAGCTCGGCAGGGTCATGGGCCGGCGGCCGAGGCGCGCGGAGGGGAAGCGACACGTGCTTGGCAGAGCCGAGATGCGCGACGACCCGGCGCGCGAGGCCGAGTGCATGCGCATCGTCGTTCGCCATGTGGTCGGCCACGCCGGAGATGCGCGTGTGCACATCCGCTCCGCCGAGATCCTCCGCGGTGACGACCTCGCCCGTCGCTGCCTTCACGAGCGGGGGGCCGGCGAGGAAGATCGTGCCCTGCTCGCGCACGATGATGCTCTCGTCGCACATCGCCGGAACATAGGCGCCGCCTGCCGTGCAGCTTCCCATCACCACAGCGATCTGCGGGATGCCGGCGGCCGACATCTGCGCCTGGTTGTAGAAGATGCGGCCGAAATGGTCACGGTCGGGGAAAATCTCGTCCTGGTTCGGCAGGTTGGCCCCGCCGCTGTCGACGAGGTAGATACAGGGGAGCCGGTTCGCCTCGGCGATCTCCTGCGCGCGAAGGTGCTTCTTCACCGTCAGCGGGTAGTAGCTGCCGCCCTTCACCGTCGCGTCGTTTGCGACGATGACGCATTCCCGCCCTGACACCCGGCCGATGCCGGTGATCATCCCGGCAGCCGGAACCTCGCCGCCATACATCCCATAGGCCGCCAAGGGCGAGAGCTCGAGGAAGGGCGTGCCGGGGTCGAGAAGCGCCTCGACACGATCACGCGGCAGCAGCTTGCCGCGAGAGAGATGCCTCTGCCGGGCCGTTTCCGGCCCGCCGAGCGAGGCTTCCGCGATGCGCTGCTCGAGTTCGGCGAGCGCCGCGCCGTTCGCCTCGGCGTTTCGGCGGAACGCCTCCGAGCGGGTGTCGACGCTGGAGGGAAGGACGCTCACGCGGTCTCGCGGAACAGCTCGCGCCCGATGAGCATGCGCCTGATCTCGCTCGTGCCCGCGCCGATCTCGTAGAGCTTGGCGTCGCGGAGCAGCCGCCCCGTCGGATACTCGTTGATGTAGCCGTTGCCGCCGAGAAGCTGGATCGCGTCGAGCGCCATCTTCGTCGCCGCTTCCGCGGCGTAGAGGATCGCGCCGGCGGCGTCCTTGCGCGTCACCCGCCCGCGGTCGCAGGCCTGGGCGACAGCGTAGACGTAGGCACGACAGGCGGAGAAGCTCGTGTACATATCGGCGATCTTGGCCTGCACGAGCTGGAACTCACCGATCGCCTGGCCGAACTGCTTGCGCTCGTGCACGTATGGAAGGACCACATCCATGCAGGCCTGCATGATGCCAAGCGGACCGGCAGCGAGCACCGCGCGCTCGTAGTCGAGCCCGCTCATCAGAACGCGCACGCCGCCGCCGACGCGGCCGAGCACGTTCTCCTCCGGCACCTCGACATCCTCGAACACGAGCTCGCTCGTCGGGCTGCCGCGCATGCCGAGCTTGTCGAGCTTCTGCGCGGGCCGGAATCCCTTGAACCCGCGCTCGACGATGAAGGCGGTGATGCCGTCCTTGCCTGCCGTCGGGTCGGTCTTGGCGTAGACCACCAACGTCTCGGCATAGTGCGCGTTGGTGATCCACATCTTCGTGCCGTTCAGCACGAAGCGGTCGCCGCGCTTCTCTGCGCGCAGCGTCATCGAGACGACGTCGGACCCCGCGCCTGGCTCGCTCATCGCCAGCGCGCCGAGATGCTCGCCGCTGATCAGCTTCGGCAGGTAGCGGCGCTTCTGTTCCTCCGAACCGTTCAGCTTGATCTGGTTGATGCAGAGGTTCGAGTGGGCGCCGTACGAGAGGCCGACGGAGGCGGAAGCGCGGCTCACCTCCTCCATCGCCACGCAATGGGCGAGATAGCCGAGCCCCGCCCCGCCAAGCTCCTCGCCCACCGTGATGCCGTGCAGGCCGAGCGCGCCCATCTCCGGCCAGAGATGGCGGGGGAACTCGTCGGTCCGGTCGATCTCGGCGGCGAGCGGGGCGATACGGTCCTCCGCGAAGGAGCGCACGCTCTCGCGCAGCATGGCGATCTCCTCGCCATGATCGAACTCGAGCGCGGTGAGCCGATTCGGGATCATCTCATTCCACCTTGCGAAGGTCGTCGATGACCTTGCCGTCATTCGGCAGCGAGCCAGGCGCGTGCAGCTCGACGTCGCCACGGAGCTTCGTCACCCCCTGCAGCGCCTCGGCGAGCTTGGCGGCAAGCCCCTCCTGCTCGCCTGCCGCCTCGACGCGAAGCGCCATCGTATCGGCATCACCCTTGCGGTCGATCACGAGGCGCATGCGGCCCAACCCAGGGAAGCGGCGGGCGAGATCGGCGATCTGCTCGGGGCGGACGAACATGCCCTTCACCTTTGCCGCCTGGTCAGCCCGGCCCATCCAGCCGCGGATGCGCGTATTTGTCCGCCCGCAGGACGACTGGCCTGGCAGCACGGCGGAGAGGTCGCCGGTCGCGAAGCGGATCAACGGGTATTCGGGGACAAGCAGCGTCACCACCACCTCGCCGACCTCGCCATCCGGCACCGGTTCTCCCGTTCCGGGGCGGACGATCTCGACCAGCACGTGCTCGTCGAGGATCATGCCCTCGCGCGCCTCGCTCTCATACGCGACGAGGCCGAGATCGGCCGTGCCGTAGCTCTGCAGCACGATGAGCCCGCGCTCGGCGTACCAGGAGCGGAGTGCCTGGGTATATGCGCCCCCCGTCACGTGGCCGCGGCGAAGCGTGGTGAGATCGAGGCCGAGCTCGTCCCCCTTCTCGAGGATCGCCCTCAGGAACTCAGGCGTTCCGGCGTAGCAGTGGCTTCGCAGATGTGCGATGGCCCTCGCCTGCTGCTCGAGATTTCCCGGGCCTGCCGGAACCACCGCCGAGCCGAGCGCGCGGGCGCCGGATTCCATCATCGCGCCTGCGGGCGTGAAGTGATAGGCGAAGGTATTGTGCAGGATCTGCCCCGAGCGAAGCCCCGAGGCGAAGAGCGCGCGGGCGAAGCGGAAGAAGTCCCGCCCTGGCGCCTCGGGGTCGTAGATCGGGCCGGGGCTGACGAAGATGCGCGCGAGCCGGCCTGGCGGGATGGCGATCAGCTCGCCGAAGGGCGGCCGGCCGGCCTGGAGCGGGACGAGGTCGGACTTGCGCGTCAGCGGCAGGGCGGCGAGCGCCGCCCGGTTCGAGACCTGGTCTGGCTCCACATGCTGCAGCACGCGGGCGTAATAGGGCGCCTGGGCGCGGGCCTGCGCGACATGCGCGGACAGCGCGGCCATCAGCGCTTCCTCGCGTGCCTCCTCGTCGCGCGTCTCGAGAACGTCGAAGTACTCGCCTTC
The DNA here is from genome assembly GCF_007644105.1 of Elioraea rosea. Taxonomy (GTDB): domain Bacteria; phylum Pseudomonadota; class Alphaproteobacteria; order Acetobacterales; family Acetobacteraceae; genus Elioraea_A; species Elioraea_A rosea. Next base: position 38,190 of record NZ_VFAC01000032.1, read on the forward strand.
GCGCCGCCGCCTCACTACCGTCGCGCCAAGTCCCATTCCGCCATCACCTCCGGTCAAAGCCAGCGTTTGCGGCGCTTGTAGCTCTTGAGGTTGCGGAAGCTCTTCCGCTCGGCCCCATGCCCGCCGAGATAGAATTCCTTCACGTCCTCGTTGTCGGCAAGCGCCTCGGCGGTGCCGTCGAGCACGACCTTGCCCTGCTCCATCACGTAGCCGTAGCTCGCGACCGACAGCGCCATCCGCGCATTCTGCTCGACGAGCAGGATGGTGATGCCGAGGTCCCGGTTCAGCCGACGGATGATGCCGAACACCTCCTTCACGAGAAGGGGCGAGAGGCCCATCGAGGGCTCGTCCATCAGGATGAGCTTCGGCCGCGCCATCAGCGCACGCCCGATCGCGAGCATCTGCTGCTCGCCCCCCGAGAGATAGCCCGCGAGGCCGGTACGCTCGCGCAGCCGGGGGAAGTAGGAGAACACGCGATCGATATCGCTCTTCACCTCGCCATCGGAGCGCGTGAAGGCACCGAGGCGGAGGTTCTCGATGCAGGTCATGTCGGCGATGATCCGCCGGCCCTCCATTACCTGGAAGATGCCCTTCCGCACGATGCGGTCCGGGTCGATGCCGTTGATGCGCTCGCCGGCGAAGGTCACGTCGCCACGCGTGATCGCGCCTTCCTCGGTCTTGAGAAGCCCGCTGATCGCCTTCAGCGTCGTCGACTTTCCCGCGCCGTTCGCGCCGAGCAGCGCGACGATGTGCCCCTCCGGAACCTTGAGCGACAGGCCGCGCAGGACGAGGATCACGTCGTTGTAGACGACCTCGATGTTGTTGACCTCGAGCAGGCTCGGCAGCGTATCGACGAGCCTCGGCGCGCGCGGCGCCGCGGTGTCGGCGCGCTGGTCCATCACCGCGCCCCGAGGACGCGGGCGGCGGGTTGCCCCGCCGCCCTGACGCCCCGCTGGCTCACCAGCCGAGCCACTCGCGCTTGCGCTCGAGCTCGATCGTCGCGATCTGCTCGATCTTCATCGTGCCAGCGGCCATCAGCTCCGCCACCGAGCCCTGTGCCGTGTTGCCCGACACCGACGCGCGATAGAGCGCGACGCGCATCGTCCCGCGATGGTCTTCCACCGTGAAGGTCGAGGGGTTGCACACCCCCTCGAACCCGCTCGGCACCCAGTTCTGCCGCGCATAGAAGCCCTCGCGGATACGGTCGCCCGTCACCTGCCCGCCATTGGCCGCGGCGGTTTCCATCGCCTCGACCATCAGCATCGCGCTGCACACCCCAGCGAGGTAGTGCACCGGCCGGTACGCGTTGCCCGCCTGGTCGGACACGCGGCTGATCTGGCGCACCGTCTCCATGCCCGGCGCATTGCCGCCCCACACCGCGGCGGTGCGGACGGGGAACACAACGCCGTTCGCGGCCGTACCGGCGGCCTTCATGGCGTTCTCGTCCATCCCCCAGACATTGCCGAGGAACTGCACCTCCACCCCCGCCGTCTGGCAGGCGCGGAGAACGGAGATGTTCGAGCCGGCCGTGTTGCCGAGATAGGCGTAGTTCGCGCCGCCGTTCTTCAGCGTCAGGCATTGCGCGGTGAAGTCGCCGGGCGTCAGCGCGAACTGGATCGCGGGCAGGACATCGAAGCCGAGCTCGCGCGCGAGCGTCTCGCCCGCCTCCTTGGGCGAGTTCGGGTAGGGGTGGTTCGCGCCCATGTGGACGTATTTCGGCCGCCCCTCGCGTCCCTTCTTCTTCCAGTCATCCGCCGCCCACTGGATCATCGCGCGCAGCGCATCGGAGTAGGAGGGGCCATAGAAGAAGTTGAACGGCGCCGCCTTGTCCGCCTTCGGCGCGCGGCCCGTCGGGTCGGTCAACGCGGCGGAGTAGGAGGCGGAGATGTAGGGAATGCGGTCACGCGTGACGAAGGCGATCAGCGCCTCCGTGTCCGCCGTGCCCCAACCCTGGATGGCGACGACGCGCTCGCGATTCGTCCAGGCCTGGTACTGGGCGATGGCGCGCGGCGCCTGGTAGCCGTAGTCGAAGCCGAGGACATTGAGCTGGCGCCCGGCGACGCCGCTGCGCGACCGGTTCACCCAGGCGAGCGCATCCGCGACCCCCTGGCCGTAGGGCACGCCGACATCCGAGGTCGCGCCCGAATTGTCCATCAGATGCCCGACAGGGACCCGGTTCTGCGCCTCCGCCGTTCCCGCCGCGGCAATCAGCGCACCGCCGAGCAGGGCCGCCCGCAATCCACCCCAATGACGCATCTCTTCCCTCCTTGTCTCGGCCCGGGTCCCCTGACCCCGGCCGCTGGCCGCTTCATGCGGCATCGTGTCGCAACACTAGTGCGAGAACGGATAGAGCTTCCAGTATGCCTTGATCTGCCGCCAGCGATGGGCGAGCCCATCCGGCTCGAAGATCAGGAACAGGACGATCGCCGCGCCGATCGCCATCTCGCGGATGAACGAGATCGCACCGGCGAGGCCAAGCGCACGGTCGATCGCGCTGCCCGAGAGGATGTCCACTGCCGTCTGCACCACCTCGGGCAGCAGCACCATGAACACGGCACCCATCATCGAGCCCATGACGCTGCCTAAGCCCCCGATGATGATCATGGCGAGGAACTGGATGGAGAACACGATGTTGAACGCCTCGACGGAGACGAACAGCAGGTAGTGGGCGTAGAGCGCGCCGCCGATGCCGGCGTAGAAGCTCGAGATGCCGAACGAGAGGGTGCGGTAGTAGGTGAGGTTGATCCCCATCATCTCGGCCGAGAGGTAGTGGTCGCGCACCGCGACGAGCGCGCGGCCATCCCGCGTGCGCATGAGGTTCGCAGCGAACAGGAACATCACCACGACATAGGCGAGAACGACGTAGAAATAGGTCTCGTTCGTGTCGAAGGAGAAGCCGAACAGGGAGAACGGCTTCGTCACCTGCCCCGCCACGCCTCCGGTGAACCAGCGGGCCCTGGCGAAGAAATCCTCGATGATGAACTGCGCCGCCAGCGTCGCGATCGCGAGGTAGAGCCCCTTCAGCCGCGCCGCAGGAAGTCCGAACACCATGCCGACGGCGGTGGTCATCAGCCCGGCAAGCGGGATGGAGAAGAACACCGGCACGCCCTTGTCGACCAGGAAGGCAGAGGAGAAGGCGCCGACGCCGAAGAACGCCGCGTGGCCGATGGAGATCTGCCCGGTGAAGCCGACGAGGATGTTGAGCCCGAGCGCGGCGATGCCGAGATAGCCCGCCTGGATCATCAGGCTCAGGAGATAGCGGTCACCGGTCAGCGGGGCGAGGCAGAGCAGCGCGACGGAGCCGACCGCGACTGCGCGCGAGACCTTCGTAGGGAAGATCGTCGTGTCGTCGCGGTAGCTCTCGCGGAAATCCCCGCTCGGCGTGAGGGCAATGCCTGCCACGATGCTCTACACCCGCTCGATGTTCTTCGTGCCGAACAGCCCGTACGGCTTGATCATCAGGATGATGATCAGCACGTAGAACGGCGCGATCTGGAACATGTTGCCCCAGTTCAGGAACTCGCTGTCGAAGAAGTGAGCGACGTTCTCGAGCACGCCGACGATCAGCCCGCCCAGCACCGCGCCGACGACGCTGTCCAGCCCGCCGAGGATGACGGCGGGGAACACCTTGATGCCGTAGAACGACAGCGCCGAGGACACGCCGTTCACTACCCCGACGACGACGCCGGCGACGGCGGAGACCACCGCGCTGATCGCCCAGGACATGGCGAAGACCTGCCGCACGGAGATGCCGAGCGACTGCGCGACCTGCTGGTCGAACGCGGTCGCGCGCATCGCGAGCCCATGCTTGGAGACGGTGAAGAACCAGCCGAACCCCGCCATGATCAGCACGGAGATCGCGAGCGAGAGGAGATACACGCTCTGCACCTCGAGGCCGGCGATGTTCACCCGCTCGGTCGCGAAGATTTGCGGGAAGGGCTGGGCGAACACGCCGAACATCCACTTCATCAGGGCCTGGAAGAAGATCGAGAGCCCGATCGTAACCATGATGACGCTGATCACCGGCTCGCCGATCAGCGGCCGCAGCACCACCACCTGCAGCACCAGGCCGAAGATCGTCATGAAGGCGAGGGTGATCAGGAAGCCGAGGAAGAACGGCATCTGGAACGTCGTCAGAAGCCACCAGCATGCCCAGGCGCCGACGAGCAGGAACTCGCCCTGCGCGAAGTTCACCACCTGGCTCGCCTTGTAGATCAGCACGAAGCTCATCGCGACCACGCCGTAGAGCGCGCCGACGATCAGCCCGTTCAGGGTGAGCTGGAAGAGCAGTTCCCAGTTCATGCAGCCTCCGGCTCGCGTGCGTGGGCAGGACCTGGCAGCAGGTCGATCACCGCGAGGGTGGTGCGGATGCGCTGTGTGGTGCCGTCCTGGAACTTGATGACGGTATCGACCGGAATGGCGGGCCTGCCGCCGTAGATCGCGTCGATGATCTCGCCGTACTTTTGCGCGATGACACCGCGGCGCACCTTGCGCGTGCGGGTGAGCTCGTCGTCATCGGCATCGAGCTCCTTATAGAGGAGAAGGAACTTGCGGATGCGCTGCGCCTCCGGCAGCCCCGCATTCACCGCCTCGACCTCCTTCTTCAGGAGTGCTGCCACCTCCGGCTTGGCGGAGAGGTCGGTGTAGGTGGTGAAGGAGATCCTCTGCCGCTCCGCCCATTTCGACACGACGGGATAGCGGATGCAGATCATCGCGGCGAGGAAGTCGCGCCCGTCGCCGAGGATCACGGCTTCGGCCACGTACGGGCTGAACTTCAGCTTGTTCTCGATGAATTGCGGGCTGAACCGGCTTCCGCCGGCGGTCGTCGCGATGTCCTTGATGCGGTCGATGACGACGAGCTGGCCGCGCTTGTCGAAATACCCTGCATCGCCGGTGTACAGCCAGCCATCCCGCAGGTCGCCCGCGCCTTCGTCCGACCGGTAGTAGCCGGAAAAGCGGTTCGGGTGGCGCGTGACGATCTCGCCGACGCCGTTCGCGTCGGCGCCGTCGATGCGCACCTCGATCTCCTCGTTGAACGGCACGCCGACGGTGTTGAAATCCACCTCGCCCTCCCGGTGGAGCGTGTACGCGCCCAGCAGTTCCGTCTGGCCGTAGAGCTGGCGAAGCGGAACGCCGAGGGCGAGGAAGAAGCGAAACGTGTCGGGCCCGAGTGCCGCGCCGCCGGTGGCGGCGGAAGTGATGCGGCTGAAGCCGAGGCGATCGCGCAGCGCGCGGAACAGGAGCGCGTCGGCGAGCGGCGAGCGCTTGCCGGAATCGAGCGCGGCGAGGCCGAGCTTCATGCCGTAGTCGAACATACGCCGCTTGAACGGCGAGGCATCCATGATGCGCGCGCGCACATCGGCCGCGAGCTGTTCCCAGAGCCGTGGCGCGAAGAGAACGAAGGTCGGCCCGATCTCGCGGAAATCGGCGAGCATCGTCTCGGGTTCCTCGACGAAGTTCACCTTCATGCGCGAAAGCAGCGCGAAGCCGAGCGCGTAGACCTGCTCCATGATCCATGGCAGCGGCAGCACGGAGACGTACTCATCCTCCGGCCCCTTCGGGTCTGCCCCGAGATAGGCAGCACAGTGGCGGATGAGGGCACCGGAGGTCAGCATCGCGAGCTTGGGCCGCGCCGTCGTGCCGGAGGTCGTGCAGAGGATGGCCACCGCCTCGCCATCTCCCGCCCCGACGATGCCGTCATAGAGGCCGGGCTCCGCCACGTGCGCCGCCTCGCCGCGTGCGATGAGTGCTGCGAGCGGCATCAGCCGCGGATCGTCGTATTTCCGCATCCCGCGCGGATCGGCGAACACGATGTGGCGCAGACCCGGCGTGCGCTCGCCCATCGCCAGAAGCTTGTCGACCTGCTCCTCGTCCTCGGCGAGCACGACAGACACCTCTGCGTGGGCGAGCAGGTAGGCCACCTCGTCGTCGAGCGCGTCGCGGTAGATGCCGAGGCTCATCGCGCCCACGGCGTGCGTGGCGATCTCGCCCATCACCCAGTCGGGCCTGTTGTCGCCGATCAGCCCCACGGCATCGCCTGGCTTGACGCCGAGCGTGCGCAGGCCGAGCGCGATCGCGCGCGTGCGGGCGTGGTATTCGGCCCAGGTGATGGTGCGCCAGATGCCGAAATCCTTCTCGCGCAGCGCCGTCTCGCCGCCATGCTCGCGCGCGTGCAGGGCAAGCAGTTTCGGCAGCGTGTCGTAGCGGCGCGTGTCAGGCAGCGGGTGGCGCGTCATGACACGGCGTCGGCCTCGTCGGTGACGACCTCGTCGGCCTCGCCGAGATAGGCGCGGCGCACATGCTCGTTGGCCATCACCTCCTCGGGCATGCCCTCGGCGATCTTCTTGCCGAAATCGAGCACCATCACGCGGTGCGAAATGTCCATCACCACGCCCATGTCGTGCTCGATCATGATCACCGTCATCCCCCATTCCTCGTTGAGGTCGACGATGAAGCGGGCCATGTCCTCCTTCTCCTCGAGGTTCATCCCTGCCATCGGCTCATCGAGCAGGATGAGCTTGGGCTTGAGGGCCACGGCGCGGGCGAGCTCGACGCGCTTGCGCAACCCGTAGCTCAGCGTTCCGGCCTGGGCCTTGCGCACGTGCTGGATCTCGAGGAAGTCGATGATGTCCTCGACCTCGCGGCGATGCGCGAGCTCCTCCTTCTGCGCGCCGCCGAGCCAGTACACCATCCCGGTGAGGAAGCCGTGCCGCAGCAGGTGGTGGCGGCCGACCATGATGTTGTCGAGCACGCTCATGTGCCCGAACAGGGCGAGGTTCTGGAAGGTGCGCCCGATGCCGAGGCCCGCGCGCGCATTGGGCTTCAGCGCGGTGATGTCGCGCCCCTCGAAGCGGATGCTGCCCTCCGTCGGCCGGTAGCGGCCGGAGATGCAGTTCACCATCGAGGTCTTGCCCGCGCCATTGGGACCGATGATCGAGAAGAGCTCGCCCGGGCGGACGGCGAAGGACACGTCCGTCAGCGCGCGGACGCCACCGAAGCGCAAGGAGACTTGCGCGGCCTCGAGCATCGGCGTGCCCACCACCAGAACGTCTCCCCTGCGCGTCACTCGTCGTTGCCTGAGCGATTTTCCCCGCAAGCTTACCGGCGCGGAGAAGCGCGCCGCAAGCAAGCTCGCTCAGGCGACACGCGCGAGGATGGCCTCCGCGGCGAGGCGCCCGGTCTCCGCCCCGCCGTTCATGTAGCCGGAGTATTTCTCGCTCATGTGCTCTCCCGCGAAGAACACCCCGCCCGAAGGCGCGAAGGCGCCCGAGAGGCCGTACCACTGGCCCGGGCGGAAACAGGAATAGGACCCGCCGACATAGGGGTTGGAGGGCCAGTGCATGCGCTCGCCCCTGCCGGCGAAGGCCGCGGCCGCACCGGGGAAGGCGCTGTCGAGCCTCTGGCATACCTCGCGCGCCCGTGCCTCGGGCGCACCCCGCCCGAAGCCTCGCCCCACCTCGCCGCCTGCGAAGATCGTGAGCGCCCCCGCCCCGCCCGAGCCAGGCGCGGCATGGTCCTCCCAGCAGGTCTGGAAGCCGAGATCGTTCAGGCACTCCCCGCTCGCGCCCTGCCCCCGCCAGGGGCGCGCGGAGACGGCGGCGAACAGCTTGGCGTTCGTGCCATAGCCAAGGTCGCGGATCGCCCGCCGCGTCAGCCCGGGAAGCGGCACGGCGAGCTCGACCGCCCGCAGCGTGGTCAGCGGAATGGCGATGACGACGAGATCGGCCACGACGTCGCGCCCGCTCACGGTGAGCCTGTAGCGCCGCCCGTCCTGCCGCAGCGCCTCGAGCCTCTGGCCGCTACGGATGCGGGGGCCGAGCTTCTCCGCGATCGCGCGCGGAAGCCTGTCGTTCCCGCCAGTGATCTGGAAGCGCTGGTCGGAGGAAAAGAGGCCGTTCTTCGGCTCGGCGGGATCCGGGGCGAAGGCCTCGATGAGGTAGAGCGAGGACATCTGCCCTGGCTCGGAGCCCATCTCCTGCGTCAGCCCGACGTCGAGAAGGGTGCGGAGCCAGCCGGACACGCCGAGACGGTCCATCAGCTCGGCGGAGGAGACGCGGTCCTCGCGCGCCTTCGCCTCGTCATCGGCCTCCTTCAGAGGCGCAAGGCGCGATACCAGTTCGCGCGCGGCCTCGGCGATCTCGGCGAGGCTCCGCTTCCGGCCGTCGATGAAATAGGTCGTCGACAGCTCGCCATCGGGCGGCTCGGCGCCGTCCGCGAGCTCGAGAGCGAATTCCTTGGCGAGCGCGAGCATGTCCTCGTGCTCGGTGTTGATGAAGCTGCCGCCGAGCTCGACGAGCGTTCCCTCGCCGACCGACCCGCGCCCGGTGATCACCCGCCCGCCGATTCGCCGGTTCGCCTCGTAGACGGTCACGTCCGCCACCCCCGCCTCGACGAGCCTGTGCGCGCAGACGAGGCCGGCGAGGCCGGCGCCGATCACGGCGACGCGCAGGTCGCGCCGGGGCTGCGCGAGCGCGGGGAGCGTGGCGGTTGCCAAGGCGCCGGCCAGCGCCGCGCGGCGGG
>NZ_VFAC01000033.1 GCF_007644105.1 Elioraea rosea
GCGCCGATCACGGCGACGCGCAGGTCGCGCCGGGGCTGCGCGAGCGCGGGGAGCGTGGCGGTTGCCAAGGCGCCGGCCAGCGCCGCGCGGCGGGTGAGCGGCATCGCGACGAGCTCGTCGAGCGGGGGTGCCCCCGGCTTCTGCGCGTGTGCGGCCATGGCAGCGGCGCGCCGGAGCGCGGCGAAGAGCGGCGTGCGCGACATGGAGGGTCCTCCCGGAGACGAAACGAGCGCACCATAGGGCCAGCCGTGCCGATGCCGCAACGCACACCTGCCGGGTTGACGGGCAAGGGCTCGGCGGCAAGATTGGTCAGACCATGGCCATGGAAGCAGACCCAGTCCTGATCCGCCCCAAGCCCGAGCAGGGTGCGCAGGGCGTGGGGCGCGTCATCGCCTACGTGAAGGAGGCGATGCTCGCAGGTCGCCTCCAACCCGGCGACAGGCTCCTGCCCGAGCGCGACCTCGCCGCCACGCTTGGGGTCAGCCGCCCCGTGCTGCGCGAGGCGCTGCGCGGGCTGGCGCAGCTCGGCCTCGTCGAGACGCGGCAGGGAAGCGGCTCCGTCATCCGCCGCCCCTCTCCCGAGATGCTGCGCGACGTCTTCACCTTCACCCTCGCTGCCGATCGCGGCGCGGTCGAGGACGTGATGGAGGCGCGCATCGCCATCGAGTGCCAGGCGATCCGCCTTGCCTGCACGCGTGCGGGCCCCGCCGAGCTCGCCCGCGTGCGCGCCGCACTCGACGGCATCCTCGCCACGGTCGAGGACGCGGAAGCGGGGGGGCGCGCCGATGCCGCGTTCCACGCCGCCCTCGTCGCCGCCTCCGGCAGCCAGACGCTGATGGCGATGCACGATACGCTGTCGGAACTGCTTCTCGTCTCGCATGTCGCACGCCGGCGCGAGACGCTCGGAACCAAGCGCATCCGCGACAGCCTCGCCGAAGCGCATCGCGACGTGTTCGCAGCGCTCATGGCGCGCGAGCCCGACCGCGCCGACGCGACGCTGCGCGCGCATTTCCGGATCGGCGACGAGCTTCGCCGCGAACGCCTCGCGGAGGTGCCGAGAACCACCGCTGGGTGACCACGCCTGAGCTGACGAGAAAGGGAGAGAACGCCATGACATTCGCCATCACCCGCCGGGCCGCGCTGGCCGCAGGCGCTGCCCTCGCCCTCGCCCCGCGCGAGGCCTTCGCCGCCACCCTCCGCTACGCCCATGTCGGCGCGGCGGGCGACGTGCAGACGCGGTTCGCAGAGGAACTCGCCGCCGCCGTGCGCACCAAGTCGGGCGGCAAGACGGAGATCCGCGTGTTCCCCAACAGCCAGCTCGGCGGCGTCTCCGAGATGGTGGACGGGGTGCAGCAGGGCTCGATCCAGATGGGCCACCATGACTTCGCCTCGCTCGCGAAGTTCGTCCCAGAGGTCGGCGTGTTCAACGCGCCCTACATCTACCGCGACGGCGAGCATGCGCTGCGCGCGACCGACCCCGACACCTCGCCCGTGCTGAAGGAGATCAATGACAAGCTCGTCGCTGCCTCCGGCGTGCGCATCGTCGGCCGCATCTATCGCGGCGCCCGGCACATCTCCTCGAAGTTCCCGGTGCGCTCGCCGGCCGATCTCGCGAACAAGCCGTTCCGCGCCGTGCCGCTCGAGCTCTGGGTGTCGATGGTCAAGGGCTTCGGCGCGGTGCCCACGCCGGTCGAGGTGGCGGAGCTGCCGACGGCGCTGATGACCGGCCTCGTCGTCGGGCAGGAGAACCCGCTAACGATGATCAGCGCCAACAAGCTGTTCGAGGTGCAGAGCCACGTCTCGATGACCGGGCACATGATCAGCCTGCTCGCGGTCTTCGCCAATGACCGCGCCTGGCAGCGGCTGCCAGCGGACGAGCGGACCGCGCTGACCGAGGCGCTGCGCGAGAAGGGCCGCGAGAGCTACGAGTGGGCGAAGGCAGACGAGGCGAAGCTCGTCTCCGAGCTCCAGGGGCGCGGCATGACCTTCATCACGGCAGAGACGGGGCTCGACCAGAACGCGTTCCGCACCGCCGTGCTTCGCCAGGTGAACCAGGACTTCCCGGCCTGGGCGCCGCTGATCGCGCGCATCGGCGAGATCCGCTGAGCGTGCGTTTCGTCCGCCTTCCCTTGCAGGTCGCCAGCGTCGCAGCCCTTGCGGCGCTGGTGATCCTGCCCTGCCTGCAGATCATCCTGCGCGATGTCTTCGTCGCTCCCATCGTGGGTCTCGAGGAGGTCGCCAAGCTCGCGCTGATCCTGCTCGTGTTCCTCGCCTACCCCCTGGTGGTGGACAAGGGCGAGGACATCGTGATGGGCGAGGCGAAGGCGATGCTTCCCGAACTGCCCCGGCGGATCGCCGATGCCGCGATCGGGCTCATCTGCGCCGGTGCCGCCGTGGTGATGGCCTGGGCGGTGTGGGAGGCGCTTGCCTCGAACCCGCGCAACATGACGCCGACGCTCAAGATCCCCTTCTGGATCTTCCTCGCCTCCGCCTTCATCGCCTTCGCCGGCGCGGCGCTGCTGCATCTCTACCGCGTGATGCGCCCCCGTCCCGCAGCGCCGACCATCGTGTAGCGCCGCCGCATGCTCGGCTATCTCGTCATCGCGGGCTTCGTCAGCCTCTTCATCGCGGGGTTCCCGGTGGTGTTCGCGGTGCTGATCCCGGCGATCACCTATGTCCTGATCGAGGACCTTCCCTTCTCGCTTCTCGCGAGCCGCGTCACCTACGCGCTCGACAGTTTCCCGCTCGTCGCCGTGCCGATCTTCATTTTCGTCGGCAACCTGATGAACCTCGCCGGCATCACCGAGCGGATCTTCCGCTTCGCCGACGTGCTGGTCGGTCGCATCCATGGCGGTCTCGCGCAGGTCAACATCGTCGCCTCGCTGATCTTCTCCGGCATCTCCGGTGCCGCGCTCGCGGATGTCGGCGGCCTTGGCCGCGTCGAGATCAAGGCGATGAACGAGCGTGGGTTCGACCCTCCCTTCTCGGCCGCCGTCACCGCGGCGAGCGCGCTTGTGGGGCCGATCTTCCCTCCCTCGATCCCGTTGATCGTCTACGGCTCCGTCACCTCGGTCTCGATCATCCAGCTGCTTCTCGCAGGCATCCTGCCTGCCGTGTTCTGCACCATCGCCCTGATGATCACGGCAGGCATCGTCGCGCTGAAGGCAGGCTACCCGAGGGCCGATCGCTGGCCGAGGATCGCCGAGATCATCGCTGCCTTCTTCCCCGCAGCGCCCGCCCTGTTCGCGCCCGTGCTCATCGTCTCGGGGATGCTGACGGGCCACTTCACGCCGACGGAGGCGGCTGCCGTGACGGCCGCCTACGTTCTCTTCGTCGGCTTCGTCGTCTATCGCGAGATGACGGCCACGCACGTGCTCGATGCGGCGCTTCTCTCCGCACGGAACACCGCGGCGATCCTGATCATCGTCGCAGCCGCGGCGATGTTCGGCTGGATCCTTGCCATCGAGGAGATCCCCCAGGCCTTCGGCGCCTTCATCTCCGGCCTCTCGACCGACCCGGACGTTCTCTTGCTGCTCGTCAACGTCGTGTTCCTGGTCGTCGGCATGTTCCTCGACAGCACCACCGCGACGCTTCTCGTGGTGCCGATCGTCGCCCCTCCGATCGTCGCCGCAGGCGTGGACCCCGTGCATCTCGGGCTGACGATCATCTTCAACCTGATGATCGGGCTGCTGACGCCGCCCATGGGCCTCGCGCTGTTCCTGATCGGCGACATCGCCAAGGTGTCGATGCAGGCCTTGCTTCGCGCGCTCGTGCCGTTCTACGTGCCGCTCTTCGTCACGCTTGCGGCCATTACCTACATTCCCGCCCTCTCGCTCACCATCCCCAGCCTGATACGCTGATCCGATCCGCTTGAAAGGTGCCCCCATGAAGATCGTCGTCGGTTCCGACCATGCTGGCTTCTCCCTCAAGGCCGATGTGGTCGCCGCCATCCGCCGCGCCGGCCACGAGGTCGAGGACGTCGGCAGCCATGACGACAAGCCCGTCGATTTCCCCGACATCGCGAAGGCCGTGTGCGACAGGGTGACCGACGGACGGGCCGATCGCGGCATGCTCGTCTGCGGCACCGGCGTCGGCGCCTCGATCGCGGCGAACAAGCGGCGGGGCATCCGCGCAGCCGTCTGCCACGACGCGCATTCGGCGCACCAGTCCGTCGAGCATGACGATGTCAACGTGATGTGCATCGGCGCGAAGATCGTCGGAGCCTGGCTCGCCGAGGATCTCGTGCGCGCCTTCCTCGAGGCGAAGTTCAACGCCACCGACGATCACGTCCGCCGCGTCGCCAAGCTCACCGCCTTCGAGAGCGAGGCCTGAGGAATGGCACGGGCCGGCGCGTTCCGGGGCAAGCGCGTCGTCATCACCGGCGCAGCCGGAATCTACGGCTCGTGGTTCGCCCGCGCCTTCGCCGAGGAGGGCGCGGTTCTCTGCCTCTCCGACAACCGCGCCGAGGCGCTCGAGGAGACGGTTGCCGGGCTCGGGCTCGACCGCGCGACGACGCTCACCCACGCGACGGAGCTGCTCGACGAGGCCTCGATCCTCGACCTCGCTCGCCTCGTCGCCGACCGGTGGGGCGCGCCGGACATCGTCATCAACAACGCCGGCATCTATCCCGGCAGGCTGCTCGTCGAGACCTCGACCGAGGAATACGACACGATCATCGGCGTGAACGTGCGCGCGCCCTTCCTCGTCACGCGCGAGATGGCGAAGCTGATGATCGCGCGCGAGGTGCGCGGCAGCATCATCGCCGTCGGCTCAGGGGCGGCCCGCAAGCTCCGCCCCTCGCGGGTTCTGTACTGCACCTCGAAGACGATGCTCGAGCGCATCGCCAAGGGCTTCGCGCTCGAGCTCGCCCCGCACGGCATCCGCGTCAACGTCGTCGAGCCGGGCTTCGCTGCCGGAAGCGCGGTGAGCCCACTGTCGGAGAAGCACATCGCCGAGACCACCGCCTCGATCCCGCTCGGGCGGCTGACCGACTGGCGCGACGCGCCGGAGGCGGTGATGTTCCTCTGCTCGGAGAAGGCCTCCTACATCACAGGCACGGTTCTCGCCGTCGAGGGCGGCAACAGCCTCAGGCTGTAGCCGCGGCCGGCTCTGCCCGCCCGAGGGCGCGCCGGAGAAGCCAGGCGACGATCGAGACGTTGAGCGCGTTCCAGGCGAGCCCGTTGAGCACCGCCGCCTGGTAGGAGCCGGTGAGGTCGAACATCACCCCAGACAGCCAGCCGCCGAGCGCCATGCCAGCGAGCGTCGCCGAGATGGCGAGGCCGACGCGCACGCCCGCCTGGGCGGCGGGGAAGTATTCGCGCACGATGAACGCATAGGCCGGCACGATGCCGCCCTGGAACAGCCCGAAAACGGCAGAGACGATGTAGAGCGCGACGAGCCCGTCGAACGGCAGGTAGAGCGCGAGCGCGATGCCCTGCAGAACGGATCCGAGAAGCAGCGTCGCGAGCCCGCCGATGCGGTCCATCACCCAGCCCGAGATGAGGCGGCTGACGATGCCGAAGCCGAGCATCAGCGCCAGCATCTCCGCCCCTCGCGCCGGGCCGTAGCCGAGATCGACGCAGTAGGCGACGATATGGACCTGCGGCATCGACATCGCCACGCAGCAGGCGACGGCCGCGACCATGATCAGCCCTTGCAGCGTGTTGCGCCGGAGGCCGAGCGGCATCGGGTCGTCTGGGCTGCGGGCGAGCGCCGGCCCGGGCGCGGCATGGGCCGGCACGGGGCGGCTGAGGACGAGCGCGAGCGGGATCATCGTGACCAGGCAGATCACGCCGATCGCGAGATGCGTGCCACGCCAGCCATGGTCGGCAACAAGAACCTGGAGGATCGGCGGCCAGATCGCGCCGGCGAAGTAGTTGCCGCTGATGCCGAGGGCGACGGCGATGCCGCGGTGGCGGTCGAACCAGCGCGAGGTGTCGGCCGCGAGCGGGGCGAACACGGCCGAGGCGCCGAACAGGCCGATGAGCACGCCGCTCAACAGGGCGAAGACGATCATCGAGGGAGCAAAGGCGGTCGCCACATAGCCGAGGCAGAGCGACACCGCGCCGATCAGGGCCGGAAGCATGGCTCCCCGCCTGTCGGCGAGCTGCCCGAACAGCACGCCGCCTCCGACGAAGCCGAGCATCACGAAGGTATAGGGAAGCGAGGCCTCGCCCCGGGCCGTGCCGAACTCGGCCTGGACGAAGGGCAGAACCACGACGACCGACCACATGCCGACGCCGCCGATCGTGCCGAGCAGGGTGACGGCAGCGAGCCGCACCCAGGCATAGCGCGATTCGACCCCGCCGCTTCGCCACGCCTCGGTGGCGTCGGTTACCCTCATCCGTATTGTCCCCGGCGCCGCGGCGCCTCTGCGTTTCCAGGGTAGAGACGGTAGGCGCGCCCGATCCGCGCCGCAATCGCGTGGCATGCAGCGCACGCCCGCCGGAGCGACAGGACTTCTCCCAAACCGTGACGACCGTGCCATCCCGCCCAGCCCATCCGGGCCCTGGCCTGATGCTTGCCGCCGCCGCGATCGGTGCCGCCGTCGTTGTCCTGTCCTTCGGGCCCACCCCGCTCGCCTTCTGGGAGGGGGTGCTTCGCCCCTCCTCGACAGGCTGGATGCTCGCCGGCCCCATGGGTCCTGACCCCGTGCAGTACTGGCTTGGATGGAGCTGGTTCCGCCGCGACGGATGGCACCTCCCCCCCGGCGCGAACCCCGATTACGGGCTCGAGATCGCGAGCACGATCTTCTACGCCGACATCATTCCGCTGATCGCGCTGCCGCTGAAGGCGCTCTCGGGGCTCGTCACCGTCGAGCAGTACTGGGGGGCCTGGCTGCTCTTCTGCGGCATGGCCCAGGCCGTGCTCGGCATGCGGCTCGCCGCGCTGTCGGGGATCGGCGCCAGCCTCGCCGGCCGCGCCGCCCTGCTCGGCGCCGCGGCGATCTTCGCGCTTCAGCCGATGATGCTGATGCGCATGGCAGGGCACCTGGCGCTGGCCGGGCAGTGGACGATCCTCGCCGCCCTGCTCCTCTGCTTCACGGACGGGCATAGCTTCCGCCGGCCGCTCGGCTGGGCGGCGCTCGTTCTCGCCACCAGCCTCGTCCACTCCTACCTGCTTGTGATGGTCGGAGCGCTCTGGGGCGCCGACTGGCTTCGCCGAACCATCGCCGAACCCGCCGCGCGACGCCTCGTCGAGGCGCTGGCCGTGCCGGCGCTCGCGCTGTTCGGGCTCTGGATGGCCGGGTTCTTCGCCCTGCGCGCGGGGCATGACGCGGCAGGCTATGGCGAGCTCGGCTTCAACCTGCTCGCCTGGATCGATTCGACGCTCTGGGGCTCGATCATCCCCCCCGTGCCCGACCTCAGGCACGGCGAATCCGGCAGCGACTATCTCGGCCTCGGCGGCATCGCGCTGATCCTCATCGCGCTCGGCGTGGCACTGGTGTGGCGCGATCTCGGCGTGGGCGCCGCACTCGGCCGGCGCTGGCCGCTCGTCCTCGCAGTTCTCGCCATGGCCGCCTTCGCGGCCACCCACCAGCCCTCGCTCGCCGGCGTGCGCATCAGGCTGTTCGACCCGCCCCACTGGATGCTCGAGCTCGCGGGCTTCCTCCGCGCCTCCACGCGGCTTGCCTGGCCGCTCGCCTACGCGCTCCTCGCGGCCTGCTCGATCCTCATCCTCCGCGCCATCGGGCCGCGCCGGGCGGGGCTTGCGGCGGCGCTCTTCGCCTCGCTCGCGACGCTTCAGCTCGCCGACCTCCTGCCCTCGATCCGCCACTACGAATCCCTGGTGATCAAGCAGCCGCGCATCCAGCCAGAGCGGCTGCCCGATCCGTTCTGGGACACGCTCGGGGCCGCCTACGGCCGCATACGCGCCGTTCCGGCGGCCGACCGCGGGCTGCACTGGGAATCGACCGCGCGCTTCGCCATCCGCCACGGCATGACGACCGATGCCGTCTATCTCGCCCGCATCGACCCGACGAGGATCGCCGAGCTCCGCCGCAAGGTCGCCGCGCAGCTCTTCACCGGAGCGCGCGAACCGGGCACGCTCTACGTGCTGCGTGACCGCGACAGCCTGATCCGCGCCGATTTCGGGCGCGACCGCGGAAGAGACCCGATGCTCTTGATCGACGGCCTGGTCGTCCTCGTGCCGGGCTGGGGGGACAGGCCGATCCCCGCACATCTGAGGAGGCTGATGCCGCCGTTCGACGGACTGCCCGAAGGCACGATCACGGAGGGAACGCGGTGAGGCCGGTCGTCGCCGCGCTGACGGGCCCTGTCGGGCTGCCGCTGGCGATGCTGGCGGCGTCGTTCCTGCTCCGCTCGCTCTCCTACGTGCCGGCGGTGATCGACACGGACGAGGGGCTCTACATCGTCCAGGCGCGGGAGTGGCTCGCCGGCACCTGGCCACTGATCGGCACGTGGGACATGCACCCGATCGGCGCGCCGGCGCTCGCCGCGCTCGCGATGCTGCTGCCGCTTCCGGTTGTCTTCGCTGTGCGGCTCCTCGGCACGATCGCCGTGGCGGCGACGGGCACCGCGCTCGTCGTGCTCGCCCGCACCCTCGGCCTGCCGGCCATCCCCGCCTTCGCCGCGGGGCTGCTCTCGGTCGCGATGACGGTGAATTTCGGCGGGCTCGCGACGAACACAGAGATCCTGTTCGCACCCTTCGCCGTCACCGCGCTTGCGATCGCCGCGCGCGAGGCCGTGCGCGCGCTCGACGAGGCCGAGAAGCCGCGCCTCCCTGCCCTCGCCGCCGCCGGGCTGCTCGTCGGCATCGCGCTCACCATCAAGACGAACGCCTTCCTCGAGGGGTGCTTCGCCTTCGCCGTGATCGCCGGGGCGGGCCTCGTCTCGCGCGAGCTGCCGCTCCGCCGCCTGCCGGTCTTCGCGCTGGTCTACGCCGCGGCCTGCGCGGCCCCAACCGTCGTCATCGCCATCGCCTACGCCGTGCAGGGAGCGTTCGGCATCTTCCTCGATGTCTGGTTCGTCGCGCCGCTCCGCTATGTCGGGGCGCGCATCTCCTTTCGCGACGCTGCGTGGATGGTCGTCTCCATCGCGCTGTTCCTCGCCTGGCCGCTCGCTCTTGCGGCGGCGACGCTGCTTCCCCGCGCGGGTGTGGCACGGCCTGCGCGTTTCGGGGCCGTGTGGCTCGGCGTCGCGATCCTCGCCGCCTCGGCGCCGGGAATGTTCTTCAACCACTACTTCCTGATCCTCCTGCCGCCGCTCTCGCTGCTCGCCGCGGCGGGAGCCTGGGCGCTGGCGAACCGGCTTCTGCCGGCGCGGCCGGGCCTGCTTCTCGCGATCATGCTCGGCGTGCTCGCCGCGAACTCCTGGCTCGCCGATGCTGCGCGGCGCGTCGAGCTCGGCCCCGGCTTCCGCAGGCCCGACCCCGTGCGCCAGGTGGTGGCCGCGGTGCAGCAGGCGGTGCCGCCGGGCTCGCCCATCTACGTCGCGAACTACCACCCGGTCGTCTACGTGCTCGCAGGCATGGCGGCGCCGACGCGCTTCGTGTTCCCGGCCCACCTCGCTGGCTGGTACAGCGGCGTGACGGGCATCGATGCCGATGCGGAGATCGACCGCGTGCTCGCCTCCCGCCCCGCCGCCATCATCGTCGATCGCGGGTGGTGGTCCGCCATACGCCCGCCCATACGCCCTGTGATCGAGGCGGCGCTGGCGCGCGACTACGTGTTCGCCGCACGGGTTCTCGAGGCGAACGGGCCCGTCGAGATCTACCGGCTGAAGGACCTGCCGTGACGACGCTGAGCTATGTGCTGTCGAAGGTGCTGTGGTTCGTGCTCCGGCCCGGCACCTTCGCGCTGATCCTCGCGCTGATCGGGCTCGCCGCGATGTGGCGCGGCCGCCGCTGGGGCCGCTGGCCGCTGCTGGCGGGGCTCGGCTTCTTCGTCATGGTCATCGTCACGCCGATCGGGCAGCTGATGCTCATCCCGCTCGAGGAACGGTTCTCGCGTCCCGTCGAGGCGCCCGCGCGGGTGGACGGCATCGTCGTGCTCGGCGGCGCGGTCGACCAGAACCTGACCGAGGCGCGCGGTATCCCCGCGCTGAACGGCGCGGCGGAGCGGATGACGGAGGCCGTCGCTCTCGCCCGCCGCTATCCCGAGGCACGCATCGTCTTTACCGGGGGGCAGGGCTCGCTGATCCATGGCGGGCTGACGGAGGCCGATGTCGCGCGCCAGCTCTGGACGGCGATGGGGCTCGACCCGTCGCGCATGACCTATGAGAGCGAGAGCCGCAACACGCACCAGAACGCGGTGCTGACCTACGCGCTCGTCGAGCCCAAGCCCGGCGAGACCTGGCTTCTCGTTACCTCGGCAAGCCACATGCCGCGCTCCGTCGGCGTGTTCCGCCACGCGGGGTGGCAGGTGGTTCCATGGCCGGTGAACTACCGCACCGGCCGCTCCCTCGCCGCGCTCTACGACGCGCCGTTCCCAGAGCGCATCGGCCAGTTTGAGGGCGCGTTGCGCGAATGGGTCGGCCTCGTCGCCTACTGGCTCATGGGCCGGATGGAGACGCCGTTTCCCGGCCCCTAGAGCACGTTGGATAGAGCAGCGTAGCCCGACCTGATGGAACCGGAATCGGTTCCATCAGATCGGGCGCTGCTCTAGAGCTCGAGGATGCGCTTCGGGTGCGCCCGGCCGCGCACGAGGTCCCAGAGCCCGAGCATGTTGCCGCGGAACCGGCCGAACCGGTCGACATGCTTCTCCGGCGCGACGGAGCGCACCAGGTTGATCAGGCAGTGCCGCGCGGCAGAGGGGACGGCGTGGCTCCACGGAAAGCTGCCCTTCCGCGCGAGATAGATCGGGTTGACCACCTGGCTGTAGCCGAGCCGAAGCCCCGGCGTGCGGGCCGATTTCACGCCGAGATGCACGCCGCGCGCGCCGGCGAGCCTGAGGATCGAGCCATAGGCGCCGAGCCTGCGCGAGACATCGATGTCCTCGTACCAGGCGTAGAGCGGCAGCTCCTCGTCGACGCGGACAAGGTGGTTCCGGACCGGCGCCATCTTGAAGGCCATGTTGCAGCCGTAGCCGTTGAAATGCGGCTCTGCGGCGCGCGGGTCGGGCGGCGCGGTGTCGGCGGCGAGGATCGCCCGTCCCTCCTCGACGGTGAGCCCCGGGCCCTTCGCACCGTCGGCGATCACCGTTCCGGTTGCGACGACACATTCCGGGCGCGCGTTCATCACCGCCTCGAGCACCTCGAGGAAGGCCGGCGCGGCGAGGAAATCGTCGTCGAGGAACAGCACCACGTCATGCGCCGCCGCGGCATCGAGAATGGCGTTGCGCTGGCGCGGAAGCCCGGCCTCGGCCTTGAGGAACACGATGTCGGGCCGGCGCGAAGGGAGGTCGCCGACATCGTCGTCCGTCACGTGGCAGACATAGATGGCATCGGCCGGGCGCGTCTGCCGGCCGAGCTCGGCGATCGTCTCGGCAAGGACGGCAGGGCGGCCGCGCGTGGCGATGCCGACGGCGATGGACAGAAGCCTCACCGGAGCGGCTCCTGGGGTGGCGGCGCGGGGCGTCGAGCCTCCTCCGCCGCAAGCAGGCCGCGAAGCCGGCCGCGGAACGTTTCGTAGTAGTAGCGTGCCGCCAGCCCCCTTCCGCGCAGCAGGCTCACCGCCACGCCGCCGAGCGGGCGGACGAGGAAGGGAAACCACGTGCCGGGGCCCGGCGCATGCCGGCGCAGCACCACGCCGAGCCCCGCGCCGTAGAGCCCGGCGCGCGAGGCGGCGATGGGGGTCAGCCGCTTGTCGGGGTGGACGATGCGAAGCCCGGCATCGTAGCGCACCACATGCCCCGCACGGATCGCACGCGCGACGAGATCGTTCCCCTCTGCCGAACCGAACTCCGTGCCGGGGCCGAGCCGTTCGTCGAACCCGCCGAGCGCGAGCGCGACCTCCCTCCGGAGGAAGAGATTGAACTCGATAACGCTCGTCCAGACATTGGCGAGCGTTATCGCCCCGCTCTCGCCGCGCCAGCGCCCCGAGCCGAGGCCGCCTTCCGGAGACGCCGCGGGGCCCGTGAGGATGGCAAGGGCCGGGTCGTCAGCGAATGCGCGATCGACACGCGCGAGAACGCCGTCGGGCATCACGCAGTCATCGTCGGGGAAGGCGACGATCTCGCCGCGCGCATGGCGGAGGCCGAGATTGCGGGAGTTGTTGGCGTTGGCGATGCGCGAGCGCAGGTGGGTGAGCGGAAGCCGCCCGGCATAAGGCGCGAGAACGGGAGCGACGCGCTCGTCCTCGTTCTGGTCGACGACGATGACCTCGGCGGGCACGGCTTGCGCAAGGATCGAGCCGAGCAGCGCGCCGATCTCGTCGCTCCTTCCCTTCGTGGCGACGACGAGGCTGAACCGCATCACCGCGCCTGCAATTCGCGCGCGACCAGGCCCTTCATCGCGTCGCGGAACACCGCCTCGCCGAAACGCATCGCGTTCGCCCGGCAGGCCTCGGGCGTGATCGCACCATCGAAGGCCTCGAACCGCTCCACTGCCGCAACGATGCTGTCCTCCGTCTGCTCGTCGAAGAACACGCCGGTCGGCTCGTTCGCCGGCGGGGCGCGAACGATGTCGAGCGCGCCACCTCGGCCATAGGCGATCATCGGCGTGCCGCAGGCCTGCGCCTCGACGATGGCGATGCCGAAATCCTCCTCCGCTGCGTGCAGCGACGCGCGTGCGCCCTGCATGCGCGAGATCAGCTCGGGCTGCGAGACGCGGCCGAGGAAGGTGATGTTCGAGGCATCTCCCGCCGCCTCGCGCACCGCCTTCATGTTCGGCCCATCGCCGATGACCACGAGCTTTCGCCCGGGCATGCGGCGGAACGCGCCGGCAACGAGCTCGATGCGCTTGTAGGGAACCATCCGCGAGGCGACGAGGTAGTAGTCCTGCTTCTCGCGCCGGAGCGTGAAGCGCGATACGGCCACCGGCGGGTGCACCACCACCGATTCGCGCCGCCAGACCTTGCGGATTCGCTCGGCGATGTAGCTCGAGTTCGCGACGAGCACATCGACCCCGGCAGACGACGCCCGGTCCCAGATGCGAAGCCGGTGCAGCATCATCCGCGTGAGCACGCCCTTGATGCCGCGATCCATCCCGCTCTCGCGGAGGTACTGGTGCTGCAGGTCCCAGGCGTAGCGCATCGGGGAGTGGATGTAGCTCACATGCAGCTGCCCCGGCCCGGTCAGCACGCCCTTGGCAACGGCATGCGAGGAGGAGAGAACGAGGTCGTAGCCGGAGAGATCGAACTGCTCGATCGCGAGCGGCATGAGCGAGAGGTACTTGCGGAAATGCTTCCGCGCGAAGGGCAGGCGCTGGATGAAGCTCGTGCGCGGCACCTTGCCGCCAAGGAAGCCGCGCTCGTCTTCCGGCAGGAAGTCGCATACCACGAACAGGTCCGCCTCCGGCCAGGCGAGCAGGAGCTGTTCGAGAACGCGCTCCGACCCCGCATAGGTGTCGAGCCATTCATGGACGATCGCGACCTTCATGGGCGGATCTCCGAAACGATGTCGAGAAGCCGTTCCGCCGCCGCGCGCCAGGTGAAGCGCCCGGCGCGCTCCGCCCCCGCCTCGCGCAACGACGCCGCCAGGCCGGGCTCGTCGAGCAGACGGGCGAGCGCGGCGGGAAGGCTTTCGGGCGCGGCCGGGTCGAACCAGAGCGCGGCATCGCCGCACACCTCGAGGACGGCGCCCGAGGGCGAGGCGATCACCGGGCAGCCGGCCGTCATCGCCTCGATCGGCGGCAGCCCGAACCCCTCGTAGCGCGAGGGAAAGACGAGGCAGAGCGCGTTCTCGTAGAGGCAGCGCAACTCCGCATCCGTCACGCGGCCGAGCGCGACGGCGCCCGAGCCCTGCGCGAGACCTGCAGGGCGGAACACGGCGGGGTCTGCCGCACCGGCCGCGGCAAGCGTCAGCCCGCGCGAGGCGAGAAGCGAGGCGGCGGCGGCAAGCGCGCCGAGATTCTTGTGCGCCGCCCGGGTGCCCACGGCGAGCGCGAACCGGCCAGGCTCAAGCCTGTGGCGGGACAGCACGGCCGTATCCGGCGCCTCGCGCAGGATGTGCTCGCCGCCTTCCGGCATCACCGCGATCGCCTCCGGGTCGATCGGCAGGTTCGCGGCGAGGCGCGCCCGCGAGAACTCCGACACCGTCACGATCCTCGCGCCGCGCGCGACGAGCACGCGATGCAGGACCCGGTACCAGGTGCGGAACGCGAAAGAGTAGCTCTCCGGCGTGTCGAAGGCGCCGGCGTCGTGGATCACCACAGCCTGGCGCCGTCCGGCAAGGATGGGGCCCGTGTTGCCGAGATTGACGATGACATCGCCACGGGCTGCGCGCACAAGGTCGCGCTGCTCCCAGCCCTGGCCGCCGCCGGTTCCGAGCGTCTGGAGCGGGATCGTCCGCAGCCACGGCGCGCTGGCGCCGGCGGGTGCGACGAGGCGGATCGGCGGCGCACGGCCTTCGCGAGCGAGGGAATCCAGCGCGCGTGTCGTCTCGATGGCGAAGCGCTGCACTCCGGTGAGCCCCTGCGTCAAGAACCGGCCGTTAATCACGAGCCCGGTCATCGCCTGAGCACCGCAGCGGGAGAGCGGAGGGCGAGCGCCAGTCCCGCGCGTTCGTCGGCGTCGAGCGCACGCCAGGCGAATACGGCGAAGCCGACAGCGGCGACCGCACCGACGGCAAGGGCTGCGGGAATGGACGGCAGGGCCGCGGCGATGGCGAGGCCCACGCCGCTCACGCCGATGGGAAGGGCGAGACGGCGCACCGTGCCGGCGGCTGCGGGATAGATCCGTGCGGCGATCGTCGCGCGGCCTGCGCAGTCGATCGCCGCGCGAAGGGCCCAGGCCATCGCCGCGCCCTCGATTCCGACCAGGAGGAGCATGAGCGCGGAGAGGGGCACGAACACCACCGCCTGGGCAAGCGCGAAGCGCGCCGTCAGGTCCGGCCGGCCGACCGCCTCGATCAGGCTCCCGGGAGCGAAGGCGATGCAGTTGAACAGGATGCCGACGCCGAGGATGCGCAGCACGCCCGCGCCGCCATCCGCGAAGTCCTGCCCGAGCCAGAGGCGCAGCGCGGGATGGGCAAACACGACGAGGATGACCGCAGCTGGAAGCACGATCGCGCCGATCAGCAGCGTCGCCTTGCGGAACAGCGCGACGGTCTCTGCAGGCAGGGCGCGGAAGCTCGAGGCGAATGCCGGAAGCAGCGCCTGGGCCACCGCCACCGGCAGGATCCAGAACCGAAGCACGAGATCGAGCGGCGTGGCGTAGAACGCGACGGCGGTGAGCGTCAGAAGCGCGCCGATCAGGAAACGGTCCGCGTAGAGCAGCGCCTGGGTGAGCGCGCTCGAGAACGTCATCCACCCGCCGAAGCGAAGCAGCGGCAGAACCGGCGCGAGGCGAATCGCCGAGAGACGGATGCCGGGAACGAGCGGGCGCACAAGCCAGGCGTAGGAGAGCGTGTTGGCGAGCCGGCAGAGAACGAGCGCAAGGAACGCGGCGACAAGCGAGTTCCACGCCATCAGCGCGAGTACCGGGCCGAGATAGTAGAAGATGCCCACGGGAATGCTGACGAGGTTCGCCGCGCGGAAGCGCTGATGCGCGGCAAGCACCCCCCAGAGCGCGGCATTGGCGACGACGAGCGGTGCCGCGGCGACAAGCACGCGCATCGCAACGATCGCTTCCTCGACGAGCCCGGGCGGCACGTTCAGCGCATGCTCGACAAGCGGGCGGATGCCCCACCAGGCGAGCGCGGCGAACACCGTGCTGGTGGCGACGAGAGCTGCGAGCGCGCTCGCGACGAGCTGACCCTCGCCCTCCATGTCGCCGGCGCCGATGCGCTCCGACAGCGCGCGGGTCAGCGCCGGGCCGACGCCGAGATCGAGCATGCCGAACACGCCGACCAGGGCGAGCGCGAGGGTGAACAGGCCCCAGCGCTCGATGCCGAGCTGGCCGACCAGAACGGGCGTGAGCGCGAGCGCCAGGAGAAGCGGCAGCCCGCGTCCGAGCGCGTTCCACGCAACGCCGGAAACGAGCCGCCGCCCCCCTGCGCGGGAGGCGGCGTCGTCAGTCATGGTTGGGACCAATACTCTCCCTTGCCGGGAGATGCAGCCGTCAGTAGGCGCCGCGGCGGAGCAGGACGACCGCCGGGGTACGCATGAGGATCTTCATGTCCTCGAGCAGCGAAGGCTTCGTCGCGTAGGCAACGTCGAGCGCGACGCGGCGGTCATAGCTCGTCTCGTTGCGGCCGCTGATCTGCCACGGGCCGGTGATGCCGGGGCGAACCGCCTGGTAGTGCTCGGCGGCCGCGCCGTAGTAGAGCGCGAGCTCGCTGGCCTGCACGGGGCGGGGCCCGACGAGGCTCATGTCGCCGCGCAGCACGTTGATGAGCTGCGGCAGCTCGTCGAGGCTCGTCGACCGGAGGAAGCGGCCCACTGCCGTCACGCGCGGGTCGTTCTTCAGCTTGCGCGTCGCCGCCCACTCGGCACGGGCCGCCTCGTCCGATGCGAGCACGGCCGCGAGCCGCGCCTCGGCGTCGGGAACCATCGAGCGGAACTTCAAGCAGCCGAACGGCTTGCCGTCACGCCCGATGCGGGTGTGCGAGAACATGGCGGGGCCGCCATCGGCGCGCACGAGCAGCGCCAGGATCGCCATCGGTAGGCCGAGCACGACCAGCGCAGCGGCCGACACGACGATGTCGATCGCACGCTTGGCGATGGCATGCAGGCCGGACGCCGAGCGGCGACCGGCGGGAATCGCAAGCAGGGACCCAGCACGCAGCGTTTCAAGAGCCGGAAGACCGGACATGACCATCCTCTGTTCCTGCCTGACCCGGCATACCGGCTTGTTGGATGAGCACCACCACAGCGCCTCGGGCGCTCGCTCACCGCCACCGGTTTCGGATCACCAGCAGGAGGGATATGGAGGACGTCAGGGGCGGCTTCGCGACGGGGTTGGGGCGGATTTGTGGCACCGCAACAACCGGCGCGAGCACTGCTTGCCGAACACTTTGAAGGGCCGCTACAGCGGCGCGGACGATCGGTGCGATGCGGCCTGGCGGAGAGCAGATGACACGGCGGAAATCGGCTTCCGACCAGGGTTTTCCGGCAGTGCCGTGCTACCTCGCCGCCCTCCTGCTCGGCCTCATCCAGGCCGCTCTTCTCTTCCCGGGTCACTTCCTCGTGCCCGTCGCAGGCGGCGACGCAGCGCCGATCGGGGACGCCGCCCAGCACGCGATCGCGCAGCGGTATTTCATCGCCGATGCATGGCGCTGGCCGCCGCTGCTCGCACGCAACATGAACACGCCGGATGGCGTGAACATCGCCTTCGCCGACGGCATTCCCCTGCTGGCAATCCCGCTCAAGATCGCGTCGCCGTTCCTGCCGGCGGGATTCCACGGCATCGGCCTCTGGTACGCGATCGCCACCGTCGCGCAGCCGATCGCCGCGGTGTTCGCTCTGCGGAGCGCAGGAGAGAAGCGGCTGTTGCCGGCGCTCGGCGTGTCGCTTGCGGCGCTCGCCATGCCCCTGTGGCTCGCCCGCTACGGCCATGCGGCGCTGACCTTCCACGCCGCGCTGCTCGTCTCGCTCGGCCTCTATCTTCGGCTCGTGCAGGAACAAAGCGTGGGCACATGGGCGGCGGCGGCCGTGGTGCTCGTCGCAATCCTGCTCGTCCACCCCTATCTCGCCGCCATGGCGCTCGCGATGATCGCGGCGGTACCGGTGACGCGGCTTCTGCGCGACGGCGCCGGAACAGCGAGCGCGGTGGCAGGGTCCGCCGCCTGCGCGCTCGCCGTCGCGGCGACGATGGCGGCGTTCGGCTATCTCGGCGCGGCCGGCGACGGCGGCTACGGACGCTACGCGCTCAACCTTCTTTCGCCTGTCTGGCCCTACCGGTCGCTCCTGTTCGGAGGCGGCATCGGGAAGGAGATCGACGCGACGGGCCATGGTGGCTGGGAAGGCTATGCCTGGCTCGGGGCTGGGCTGCTCGGCGGGCTGGTGCTCGGCGTTCTGCTTCGGCCGCGCGAAGCGGCGGCGATGGTTCGCCGCCATGGCGGCCTGGCACTCGCGATGCTCGGGCTCACGCTTCTCGCCGTCAGCCATCGCGTCGGCTTCGGCGAGCGCATCGTGCTCGATCTTGGAGCGGTGCCTGGCTTCCTCGAGCAGTTCCGCGCGTCAGGCCGGTTCTTCTGGCCGGTTGGCTATGCGCTTCTGCTCGCCACCGTTGTGCTGCTCGCGCGCAGCGGACGCGCCGGCCCGTGGCTCGCGCTCGCGCTGGGCGTTGCCCAGTTCGTGGATGCTGCGCCGATCCGCCGCGATCTCGCGGCCTGGGCCGATGCCCGGCCGGCCTGGACGCTGGAGGCGGATGCCCTGCGCGGGCTCATGGCCGAGGCCTCGCGGCTCACCCTGCTGCCATCCTGGCCCTGCATCGCGCAGCACGACACGCGAAGCTTCGTACTCGCGCACGAGGCGCTGGCGCTCGCCTCCGAGCGTGCGCTTGCCGTCAGCACCATGCATGTCGCGCGGTGGCGCACGCCGCCGGCCTGCGACGATGCCTCCCTGGCCGCCGCCCCCCTCGCCGCGGGCGAGCTTCGCCTTCTCCTGCCTGCCGCGATCCCGGCGCTGCTTGAGCGGGTGCCCGAGGCCACCGCACGCTGCGTGGCTGTCGGAGAGGCGATGGCCTGCCGCTAGCAATCGACCGGTCGCGGCGCCGCCAACCTTGTCCGCCCGGCAGCGTTTGCGGGATGCGGCATCCGGCTTGCGGAGGGCGCGCGCTCGAACAGGAGACAGCTGATGGCCAGGATCCTCATCGTTCTCACCTCGCATACGCAGCTCGGCGACACCGGGCGCGCGACAGGCTTCTACTTCGAGGAGCTTGCTGCGCCCTACTTCGCCTTCCTCGATGCGGGGCACGAGGTCACGCTCGCCTCCATCGCCGGCGGTGCGGCCGTGCACGATCCCGCGAGCCTCGAAGGCGAGGCGTCGGCCTGGCCGGAAAGCGTCCGCCGCTTCCTCTCCGATGCCGGCGCGATGGCAGCACTCGCTGCGACCAAGCCGATCGCGGCGGTAGACCCTCGGGATCACGATGCAGTGTTCCTGCCGGGCGGCCACGGCACGATGTGGGACTTCCCGTCCTCCGCCCATCTCGCGGCGATCGTGAGTGCGATCCACGCGTCAGGCGGCGTCGTGGGCGCAGTGTGCCACGGTCCGGCCGGCCTCGTGAACGCCAGGCGGACGGATGGACGCCCACTGGTCGAGGACCTCCGGGTGAACGCCTTCACCGATGCGGAGGAACGCGAGATGGGCCTCCTCGGCGCGGTGCCCTTCCTTCTTGAGGCGCGGCTGCGCGAGCTCGGTGCCCATTTCGAGGCCGCGCCGAACTTCACCTCGAAGGCGATTTCCGACGATCGTGTCATCACCGGACAGAACCCGATGTCGAGCGATGCGGTGGCCGAGTTGATGGTCGAGGAGATCGCGGCGCGCGAGCCCGTGCGCGCCTGACGCGGCGGGTTCAGGCCATGCGCTCGAATGCCGCGACGTGCATGCGAGCGCGCAGGCGAAAGCCGATGGAACGATAGAGCGTGATCGCCCGCGCGTTCGTCTCCCAGGCGTGCAGATAGGGCGTCTCGCCGCGGTGCTGGATCGCGCGGGCGACCAGGAGGGAGAGCCGTTTCGCGAGACCCCGGCCCTGCGCGTCCGGATGGGTGCAGACGCCGCTGATCTCCGTGAAGCCAGGGTGGCCGAAGCGTTCGCCGGCCATGGCGATGAGCCGGCCCTGCTCGCGGATGCCCCAGAACGCGCCGAGACTGAGCGCGCGG
This sequence comes from Elioraea rosea, assembly GCF_007644105.1. Taxonomy (GTDB): domain Bacteria; phylum Pseudomonadota; class Alphaproteobacteria; order Acetobacterales; family Acetobacteraceae; genus Elioraea_A; species Elioraea_A rosea. The sequence continues at coordinate 19,820 of NZ_VFAC01000033.1, forward strand.
AGGGTGAAAGGGCCTGGTTTCGTCAGGGTGGCAAGCGCGAGCATGTCTTCGACGTCCGCCGCACCAAGGCGTTCGATGCCGGAACCGTCCAGGTCCTGTGCCGGGCGCTCGAGAAGCATCTGCACGCCCATGGCGGTCGTCGTCGCGACGAGGTCGGGTGGAACTGAAATCGGAGTTGCCTGGATGACCAGGACCCGCTCGGCGGGCCGTACGAGGTCGCCCAGCGCGAGAAGGCAATCGCGATCATCCGCCTGCGTGGCGGCGAAGGGCGCGATCTCGGCGAGGTAGCGCCTGGCGCACGAAGAGCCTTGCGCCAGGCCTGCGTGGCGCGTCGCGAGGGCAGACCAGATCGGCCTGTCGAGCGAAGCGGTCATCGCACAGGCTCCTTGCCGCCTGCCGCGCGCCGATGCATCGGGGCTGCCGCAAGCCCGTCCTCGATTGCCGAGAGCTGCTCGAGAAGCGGGCCGGACAGCCCCTCGCAAAGGGCGGCCACGGCACGCTCGATGCGTGGCCAGGCATTGCGCCGCGCGGACTGCACCAGGCCCCGCCCCGAAGTGGTAAGCGAAATGATCCGACGCCTCTGGTCGTCGTTCGGCTGCGCCTGTTCGACGAGGCCGAGCGCCGCAAGCTGCGCGATGCTGCGGGTGATGCCCGGTTGGCTGAGGCCGACCGCCTGTGCAAGCTCTCCGACCGCGAGGGGGCCGAGCCGGTCGAGCGCGGCGAGAAGCGGATGATGGCTCGCCTGTACGGGCGGATCGAGCTCATCGAGCACGCGCTGCACATCGGCCTGCAAGGCCTCGCCGAGCCGTTTCAGCCTTGTGCCGAGGCAGAGATAGCCGAGCGATCGGATGACATCCTGGGTCACGAGAGTACCTCGCCTTAGCGATAACATGTTATATATCTTGTTATGTACATGGATACAAGTGGCGGAGGCATTTCCGCCGCGCATTCGCCGGGCAAGGCGGAGTCAGGCGGCGATCCACGCTCGAGATGTTGGGGAAATGGCGCGCCCGGCAGGATTTGAACCCACAACCCCCAGATCCGTAGTCTGGTGCTCTATCCAGTTGAGCTACGGGCGCGCAGGCCGCCTCTCGGCGGCAGAGGCCGGGGTTCTAACGGAACACCCTGGCCCAAGCAAGGCCCGACCGCGCAGGGCGGCCGAGCCGGAACGCAGGCCTCAGGCGGCGATCTTGTCGAGCTCGCGCGTCACCGCCTCGCCCATCACTTGGGTCGAGACGCGCGCCATACCCGTCTGCATGATGTCGGCGGTGCGCAAGCCACTCGCAAGCACCTTGGTGCAGGCCCGCTCGATCAGTGCGGCATCCTCGTTCATGTCGAAGCTGAAGCGAAGCAGCATCGCGAAGGAGAGGATCTGCGCCATCGGGTTGGCGATGCCCTTGCCGGCGATGTCGGGCGCAGAGCCATGGATCGGCTCGTAGAGCGCATGGCGGCGGCCATCGGCGCCGAGGCCGCCCAACGTCGCCGAGGGAAGCATGCCGAGCGAGCCCGTCAGCATCGAGGCGAGGTCCGAAAGCAGGTCGCCGAACAGGTTCGTGGTGACGATCACGTCGAACTGGCGCGGGTTGCGCACGAGCTGCATCGCGCAGTTGTCGGCGTACATGTGGCTGAGCTCGACATCGGGGAACTCGCGCTGGCCGAGCGCCGCTACCGTCTGGCGCCAAAGCAGGCCGCTCTCCATCACGTTGGCCTTCTCGACGGAGCAGAGGCGGTTCTGCCGCTTTCGCGCGAGCTCGAATCCGACGCGGGCGACGCGCTCGATCTCGGCGGTCGTGTAGACCTCCGTGTTGACGCCGCGCTTCGAACCGTCTGGCAGCGTCTCGATGCCGCGCGGCTCGCCGAAATAGATGCCGCCCGTGCTCTCGCGCACGATCATGATATCGAGGCCGCGCACCACGTCGGGCTTCAGGGTGGAGGCATCCACGAGCGGGTCGAGCACGGTGGCGGGGCGGAGGTTGGCGAAGAGGCCGAGCTCACGCCGAAGGGTGAGGATCGCGATCTCCGGCCGCTTGTCGAAGCCGAGCGTGTCCCACTTGGGCCCGCCGACGGAGCCGAACAGCACCGCATCGGCCGATTTCGCCTTCGCGACCGTCTCCTCGGTGATTGGTACGCCCTGCGCGTCCATCGCCGCCCCGCCGACGAGGGCCTCCTCGAGGTCGAAGGTGACGGCGCGGCGCCGGTCCATCCAGTCGATGACACGGCGCACCTCGCGCATCACCTCGGGCCCGATGCCGTCACCGGGCAGCACGAGAAGCTTCTTGTTCGACGCCATCCTGATCGTCCCCCGTCGTTGCCGCCCTGCCGGCGCATCCCCTCGCGCCGGCGGGGCATCGTTCTCACAGCCAGGGCTGCTCGGCCCTGCGGCGCGTCTCGAACGCGTCGATCTTCGGCGCATGCGCCATCGTCTGGCCGATGTCGTCGAGCCCGTTCAGAAGGCAATGCTTGCGGAACGGATCGACTTCGAAGCGGATTTCCTCGCCGTTCGGCCGCACCACCACCTGGCGCTCGAGGTCGACCGTCAGCCGCGCATTCGCGCCCAACTCCGCATCGGCGAGCAGCGCGTCGCACACCTCCTGCGGCAGCTTGATCGGCAGGATGCCGTTCTTGAAGCAGTTGTTGAAGAAGATGTCGGCGAAATCGGGCGCGATGACGCAGCGTATGCCGAAATCGAGCAGCGCCCAGGGCGCGTGCTCGCGCGAGGAACCGCAGCCGAAATTCGGCCCTGCGATCAGGATCTCCGCCTTCCGGTACGGTTCCCTGTTCAGGATGAAATCCGGGTTCTCGCTGCCGTCGGGCCTGTAGCGCAGCGTGTCGAACAGGTTCTTGCCGAGGCCGGTGCGCAGGATCGTCTTGAGGAAGCGCGCGGGGATGATCTTGTCGGTGTCGACATTCGGCTGCGGCAGCGGCGCCGCGATGCCGGTGAGCGTCGTGAAGGGCTGCATGCTCGCTCTCCTTCCCCTCAGCGCGCCAGCTCGCGCACGTCGGTCAGCCGCCCGGTCACCGCGGCGGCGGCGGCCATGGCGGGGCTCATCAGGTGCGTCCGCCCGCCGGGGCCCTGGCGGCCCTCGAAGTTGCGGTTCGAGGTCGAGGCGCAGCGCTGGCCGGGCTTCAGCTGGTCCGGGTTCATGCCGAGGCACATCGAGCAGCCCGCCTCGCGCCACTCGAAGCCGGCCTCGATCAGCACCTTGTCGAGCCCCTCCGCCTCGGCGGCCTCCTTCACGAGGCCGGAGCCGGGAACCACCATCGCGCGCACGCCGCTCACCACCTTGCGCCCTTTGGCGACGGCGGCGGCTGCACGGATGTCCTCGATGCGCCCGTTGGTACAGGAGCCGATGAACACCACGTCCACCGCAATGTCCTGCATGCGCTGGCCCGGCGTGAGGCCCATGTAGTCGAGCATGCGCTGCTTGGCCGCGCGCCGCGCCTCGCTGCTCTCGTTCGCCGGGTCGGGAACCGCGCCGGTCACCGGCACGACGTCCTCGGGGCTCGTGCCCCAGGTGACGAGGGGAACGATGTCGGGCGCGTTGATCACGATGGTGGTGTCGTAGGACGCGCCCTCGTCCGAAGGCAGTGACTTCCACCAGGCGACGGCGCGGTCCCACGCCTCGCCCTTCGGCGCGTGCGGGCGGCCCTTGATGTAGGCGAAGGTGGTCTCGTCCGGCGCGATCAGGCCAGCGCGCGCGCCGCCCTCGATCGACATGTTGCAGATCGTCATGCGGCCTGCCATGTCGAGCGCGCGGATCGCCTCGCCGGCATACTCGATCACGTGGCCGGTGCCGCCCGCCGTGCCGATGCGGCCGATGATGGCGAGGATGATGTCCTTCGCCGTGCAGCCCAGGGGCAGCGCGCCATCGACTCGCACGAGCATGTTCTTCGCCGGCTTCTGCAGCAGCGTCTGCGTGGCGAGCACGTGCTCGACCTCGCTCGTGCCGATGCCGAAGGCGAGCGCGCCCAGCGCGCCGTGCGTCGAGGTGTGGCTGTCGCCGCAGACGATCGTCATGCCGGGCTGGGAGATGCCCTGCTCCGGCCCGACGATGTGCACGATGCCCTGGCGCGCATCGAGAAGCGGGAAGTACGGCACGCCGAACTCGGCGACGTTCTTCTCGAGCGTCTCGACCTGGATGCGGCTCTCCGGCTCGGCGATGCCTGCGCTGCGGTCGGAGGTCGGCACGTTGTGGTCGGCCACCGCGAAGGTCGCGTCCGGCCGGCGCACCTGGCGGCCGGCCATGCGCAGGCCCTCGAAGGCCTGCGGGCTCGTCACCTCATGCACCAGGTGGCGGTCGATGTAGAGGAGGCAGGTGCCGTCGGGCAGCCGCTCCACGACGTGGCTGTCCCAGATCTTGTCGAACAGCGTGCGCGGACGCGTCTCAGCCATACCCTGCTCTCCCCCGTTCCTCGTCCACCGCCCCTCCGGTCAGGAGCGGATCACTCCTGCGCCGGCTCTGCCGCGGGCGCCTCGGCGGTCGCCTCGGTCTGGGCGGCGGCGTTGTTCGAAAGCCCCATCTTCTCGGCGATGCGGGCTGCCTTGCCGGTCCGGCCGCGCAGGTAATAGAGCTTCGCCCGGCGCACGTCACCGCGGCGCATCACCTTGATCTCGGCGACGTTCGGCGAATAGAGGGGGAACACGCGCTCCACCCCCTCGCCGTAGCTGATCTTGCGCACGGTGAAGTTCGAGTTGATGCCGGCGTTCTTCCGCGCGATGCACACGCCCTCGAAGGCCTGCAGGCGAGTGCGCTCGCCCTCGACGACGCGCACGGCGACGCGCAGCGTGTCGCCCGGGCCGAATGTCGGCACCGGCCTCTCCGAAGAGAGCTTCGCGACCTGTTCGGCCTCGATCTGCTGCAGGATGTTCATGACGGTTCTCCTTCTCACCTCGTGGCCGCAGGGTGAAGCCCCCGCGGCGCGTTCCTCTCATGCGGTCGGCGCGGCATCGGCCAGCGCCTGCCAGGCGGCCCAGAGATCGGGCCGCCGTTCGCGTGTGATCCTTTCCGCCTCGGCCTGGCGCCACTCGGCAATCGCCGCATGGTTGCCGCCGAGCAGAACCTCCGGCACGGCGCGGCCCTTCCAGAGGGCCGGCCGCGTGTAGTGCGGGTATTCGAGCAGGCCGGAGGAGAAGCTCTCCTCCTCGCCGCTCTCCTCGGCGCCCATGACGCCCGGCAGAAGCCGCACGACGGCATCGAGCAGCACCATCGCCGCCGGCTCCCCGCCCGACAGGACGTAGTCGCCGATCGAGAGCTCCTCCATCGACCGCGCCTCGATCACGCGTTGGTCGATCCCCTCGTAGCGGCCGCAGAGCAGTACGACGCCCGGACCCGCAGCGAGCGAAGCGACGCGCGCCTGCGTCAGCGGCCGCCCGCGCGGGGTGAGCACGATGAGCGGCGCGCCGGACAGGGCAGCGGCCTCGGCTGCCGCATCGATCACGTCCGGGCGCATCACCATCCCCGCACCGCCGCCGAACGGCGCATCGTCGACCGAGCGGTGGCGTCCCGTCGCATGGTCGCGGATGTCGATCGCCTCGAGCGTCCACTGCCCCCGCGCGAGCGCCCGGCCGGCAAGCGAATGGCCGAGCGGCCCCGGGAACATCTCGGGGAAAAGCGTCAGCAGGCGCGCGGTCCAGCTCATGCCGCCGCTCCCTCGCCGCTGCCCTCTGCCGAAGGAGGAACGATCTCCTCGGCCGGCGGCGCGACCGTGACGCGCCGTGCGGCGAGGTCGACCACCGGAACCGCGGCGCGGGTGAAGGGCAGGAGCAGCGCCGGCCCCGCCTCGCGGGGGATCTCGAGGAAGGCACCCGCGCCATGGTCGTGCACCGCAGCGACCCGCCCTACCGGCGCACCGGAGACATCGACCGCCTCGCAGCCGACGAGATCGGCGAGGTAGTACTCGTCCTCCTCCGTCTCGGGCAGCACCGCGCGCTCGACATAGAGCTTCGTGCCCGTCAGCCGCGCCGCCGCCTCCCGGTCGGCCACGCCGTCGATGCGCACCACCGGCATCTCGCCGGGCGTGACCACGCTGAGGAGGAAGTTCCGCCCCGCCGCCTCGTCCCACAGCGGGCCGTAGGCGGCGATGTCGGTGGGCTCGGCCGTGAAGGACTGCACGCGCACGAGCCCCCGCACGCCGTGCGGGCGGCCGATCACCCCCATCAGGACACGGGTCGGAGACATCGCGGGCAGGGCCTCTGGCGCGGTCCGCTCAGCCGTTCGCGGCGGCGGCCGCGGCGGCGCGCTCCTGCGCCTTCTTCTTCGGAAGGTGCTGCTTCGTCTGCTCCGGCTTGGCGCGCTCGGGAACGAGGCCCGCCTTGGAGAGGAAGCGCTCGACCCGCTCGGTCACCTGCGCGCCCTTGCCGATCCAGGCCTGGATCTTCTCAGCCTGGAGCTTCACGCGGTCGGCATGGTCGGCAGGAAGCATCGGGTTGTAGGCGCCCACCTTCTCGATGAAGCGGCCGTCGCGCGGGCTGCGGCTGTCGGCCACCACGATGTGGTAGTAGGGCCGCTTCTTCGCGCCGGCGCGGGAAAGTCGGATCTTGAGGCTCATCCAGTCGGTTCCTTCTGCGGTATGTCGTGTCGGTTCGAAAACGAGGATCGGGGTCAGAACGGGCGCTTGCCGCCGGGAAGGCCCGGGAAGCCGCCGCCGCCTCCAGGCATGAGGCTGCCGAGCCCCTGCCGCAGCAGGCCCTTCTGACCTATCTTCTGCATGCGCTTCATCATCGTGGTCATGTCGTCGAACTGCTTCAGCAGCCGGTTCACGTCCTCGACCTTCACGCCGGAGCCTGCCGCGATGCGCTTCTTGCGCGAGGCCTTGATGATCTCGGGCTTGCGGCGCTCGGCCTTCGTCATGCTGTCGATGATGGCGACCTGGCGCTTGAGGATCTTCTCATCGACCTTCGCCTCGGCCATCTGCGCCTTCACCTTCGAGACCCCGGGCAGCATGCCGAGCAGGCCCTGGAGGCTGCCCATCTTGGTGATCTGGCCGAGCTGCTTGCGGTAGTCGTCAAGGTCGAACGTGCCCTTCTGAAGCTTCGCGGCGAGCTTCTCGGCATCCTCGGCCTCGATGGTCGCCGCCGCCTTCTCGACGAGCGAGACCACGTCGCCCATCCCGAGGATGCGCCCCGCGACACGGTCGGGGTGGAAATCCTCGAGCGCGTCGAGCTTCTCGCCCACGCCGATCAGGCGGATCGGCGCGCCGGTGATGGCGCGCATCGAGAGCGCCGCACCGCCGCGGGCATCGCCGTCCATCCGCGTCATGACGATGCCGGTGACGCCGACCTTCTCGTGGAAGGCGCGCGCGACCGTGACCGCGTCCTGGCCGGTCATCGCGTCGACGACGAGCAGCTTCTCGTGCGGCTTCGCGACGGAGGCGACCTCGGCCACCTCGGCCATCAGCGCCTCGTCGATCGCGAGACGGCCTGCGGTGTCGAGCACCAGCACGTCGAACCCGCCTTGGCGGGCCTCGACCATCGCGCGGCGGGCGATCTCGACCGGGCGCTGGCCGGCGACGATGGGAAGCGACAGCACGCCGGCACGGTCGGCCAGCGTTCCGAGCTGCTCCATCGCCGCGGGGCGCTGCGTGTCGAGGCTCGCCAGCATCACCCGCTTGCGGTCCTTGCTGCGCAGCCTGAGCGCGATCTTGCCGGCAGAGGTGGTCTTGCCGCTTCCCTGCAGCCCGAGCATCAGGATGACGACCGGAGCGGGCGCGTTCAGGTCGATCCCCGGCGCTGCGGGCCCGAGCATCGAGACGAGCGCGTCGTTGACGATCTTCACGACCTGCTGGCCGGGCGTGACCGACTTCAGAACCGTCTCGCCGACGGACTTCTCGCGAACCTCGTCGATGAAGGTCTTGACCACGGGAAGCGCGACATCGGCCTCGAGCAGGGCGACGCGAACCTCGCGCAGCGCCTCCGTCACGTCGGCCTCCGACAGCGCGCCGCGGCGGCGCAGCTTGTCGAAAATGCCTGTCAGCCGGCCCGAAAGGGCGTCGAACATGGTCGCTCCATCGCCTGGCATGGCCCCAAACGCAGTCGCGCCGCTGCGCGAGTCTTCGCGGAGCGGCGGTGCCCCACCGTCAGGGTGGGGCAAGCGGCAGGGTCTGCCGTGGTGGGCGGTGTATGGCGCCCCGCCCCTGCCGCGTCAAGCAGGCTGGGGCGGGGGCAGGCTATCAGAGGTTGCGGGGGTTGCCCGGAACGACGCGGTAGGACGAGTTCCACGTCCCGTCATCGGCCCAGATGGCGTGCAGCGTGTCGCCGTCCTTGTAGATGCGCGAGCAGCGAGGCGCCCCGCCGCGCACGCCCTCCCAGGCCGAGCAGAGAAGCCCGTCCCGGACGGTGAGCGTGCCTGGCACGCGCCGCTCGACGCCCTGGTGCCAGAACAGCAGGCGCTGCGAGCCATCCTGGTTCACATGCACCACGAAGGGCCCGGCAGTCGCGGAGGTGCCTTCGATCGTGTTGCCCTTGACCAGGGCCATGTAGTCCTCGACCGAGAGCAACGTGCCGGATGGCGGCGCGACCGAGCCTGGGCCGGCGACCGGTTTCGGCCTCTCCTGGCCCGCGACGCAGGCGGCGAGTGCCAGCGCGGCAAGGCACGGCAGGATGATGCGGTGCATGGATCGTCTCCCTGAGATGGCACCCGCGCGGGATGCCGGGAGACGCTAGAGGCGCTGCCTCGCCCGATCAGTGCGCCGGCGCACCATTCACGCCTCGAACCGGCGGCCTGGCAGGACGGTCCAGGAGCCTTCGACCGCCGAGCCGTCCTCCTTCACCGCGCGGAGCTTCTCGCCGTCGCGGAAGGCACGGAAGCAGTGCGGCCTGCCGTTCTCGACCTCCTTGAAGCTCCAGCAGGGGCGCCCGCCCGCCTCGAGGATTCTGCCGTGGCGGGTCCTCTCCCCGTCGGCACCGACGACGAGCAGGAACACCACCCCGTCGGGAGCGACGTAGATCAGCGCCCCGCCCGACCCCGTCTCGGGCACGAGGGTGTTGCCTCGGACGATGGCGATGAAGGCGACACCGCTGATCTCCTCGCCCGGGATCGTTTCGCCGGGGCCGACGGGCGTGATCACGATCCCTGCGGCAACGGGGCCGGAACCGGAGGGCGCGGTCTCGACCGGCGCGACGGCGATGGCACAGGCAGAGAGGGCAAGCGAGGCGGCAAGCAGGGGAACGGCAAGGCGCATGGAATGGCTCCGCTAGGATGGCACGCGATCGCAACCATAGCGCGGCAGGCCCCCTCCCGTCGTGCGCAACCGCACAGGGGCGCGAGCCTTATGTGCGCGCGGCGGCGAGCTTCGCCTCGAGGCCGGCGATGACGCAGTCGGTGAACATCGCGAAGCCGCTGTCGAGCGGCGCCTCCACGCCGTTCTGCCAGCGCAGGATGAAGGCGCGATTGGCAAGCCGCGGCAGATGGCGCGCGAGGGTCGGGTAGCGCGCGGCGTCGACGGCGGCGAGGTGTGCGCGGGTCGCCTCCCGCCAGCCGGGAAGATCATCCGGCATGCGCGCGAATTCCTGCGTGGTGAAGCCGATCATCGCCGCCTGCACGGCGCAGTAGGCGTCGCCGATGAGTGCATCGGGGAATCCGGCCTCGGCAAGCGTCGCGAGGATCGCCTCGACGAGCGCGCAATCGGCCCGCGCGTTGGAGACGATACCCGCGCCAACGAGCGCCGCGGCGTTCGGGTGCCGGCGGATCAGCGCCCGGTAGCGTGCGAACAGGGCGCGCAGCCAGTCCTGCCAGGCGAGGGTGCCATCGCGCGGCGGGGCAAGCTCGCGCAGCAGGAGCGCCACCACCTCGGCGAAGAGGACGTCGCGGCTGCCGACATGCCAGGTGATGGTGTTCGGCTTCACGCCGAGCCGCCTCGCGAGCCCGCGCAGGCTGAACACGTCGAGGCCCGAATCGTCGAGCTCCTCGAGCGCCGCGGCGACGATCGCCTCCCGCGTCAGCCCGACCGCAACGGGGGGTGCGCGCCGCCGCACCTTGGTGCGCGCAATGCGCGCCGCATGGACCGTCATGACCCTCCTCCCATTCCGCATCAAATCCACGTCCGAATAGCAGCCTCGGCCGCGTTCGCCATACCCTCGGCGGCTGAGGCCGGAAACCTGCCTTGTTTGGTGAACAAGAGAATGGCACGCTCCGGCGTGCAAGAGGGAGAGGTGCAGTGGACCAGCCCGTGATGCCGGCCGCCCCGCGCGGCTATGCGCATGCCGATTTCATGCGCCCGCCCGGTGCGAAGCGCCTGCCGAGGATCGACCATGCCCGCGGCATCTGGCTGATCGACACGGACGGCAACCACTATCTCGACGCCTCGTCCGGACCGGTGGCGAGCAATCTCGGCCACGGCCACCCCCGCATCCTCGCCGCGATGGCCGCACAGGCGGAGAAGGCCGTGTTCGCCTATCCGAGCCAGTTCGAGAGCGAGGCGAACATCGCCTTCTCGGCACGGCTCGCACGGCTCGCGGGGCCCGGGCTCGAGTGCCCCTTCGTCGTCTCGGGCGGATCGGAAGCGGTCGAGAGCGCGATCAAGTTCCTCCGCCAGCACGCCGTGGCGACCGGCGAGGCGTCGCGCTGGAAGGTGATCGGCCGCCAGCCCGGCTATCACGGCAACACGCTCGGCGCGCTTGCCGTGTCGGGCGATGCGCATGCGCACGAGGTGTTCGGGCCGCTGCTGCGCGCCGTCGGCCGGGTGCCGGCGCCGATGACCTACCGCCTGCCGCCGAACCACACGGCGGAGACGCACGCGCTCGCCTGCGCGCAGGCGCTTGAGGAGGCGATCCTCCGCGAGGGGCCGGAGACCGTGCTCGCCTTCATCATGGAACCGGTGGGAGGGCTCGCGACCGGCGCCCTCGTCGCCCCCGATGCCTACTACGCCGAGGTCCGCCGCATCTGCTCGCGCCACGGCGTGAAGCTGATCTTCGACGAGGTGATGAGCGGCGCGGGGCGTACGGGGAAGTTCCTCGCCGCCGACCACTGGCCCGAGGCGCGACCCGACGTGGTGGTGATGGCCAAGGGTCTCTCCGCCGGCTACGCGCCGATGGGGGCGGCGCTCTTCCCCAAGGCGATGGTCGACCGCGTCGCCGCCGCGGGCGGGTTCATGCACGGCTTCACCTATTCCGCGCACGTGATGAACTGCGCGGTGGGCGAGGCGGTGCTGGCCGAACTCGAGGAGGCCGATCTCGTCGGGAACGCCGCAAGGATGGGCGCGCTGCTGCGCGGCAGGCTCGATGCGCTGGCGTTGGCGAGCCCGATCGTGGGCGACGTGCGGGGACTTGGGCTTCTGCTCGCCGTCGAGCTCGTCGCGGACAAGGCGACGAAGGCGATGATCCCGCTCGAGAGGATGGCGCCATACCGCGTGCAGGAGCTCGCGCTCGCGCGCGGCCTCGCGCTCTACTGCCGCCGCACCTCGCGCGGCACCTATGGCGACTGGCTGATGATCTCGCCGCCGCTCACCGTCACCGGGGAGGAGGTGGCGCTGCTCGTCGAGCGGCTTAGCCTCGTGCTCGAGGACTACGCGGCCGAGCTTCGCGCCGACGGCGTGATCTGACCGGATACGAACGAGAAGAAGAGGAGGGCTTCCATGGGCATCACCGTCACGCGCCGGACAGCGGCGCTCGGCATCGCCGCCGCGCTCGCGGCACCCGGCATCGCGCGCGGCCAGCGCGCCGGCGACCCGCGCGTGCTGCGCTTCGTTCCGCAGGCGGCGCTCGCGAACCCCGACCCGATCTCCACCCTCTCCGGCGTCGCGGTGAACCACGGCTTCTACGTCTGGGACACACTCTACGGCATCGATGCGAAGATGCGCCCTCAGCCGCAGATGGCAGAGGGCCACAGCGTTTCCGACGATGGCCTGCGCTGGACCATCCGGCTGCGCGAGGGCCTCGTGTTTCATGACGGCCAGCCCGTGCGGTCGAAGGACTGCGCGGCGAGCCTGCGCCGTTGGGGCAACCGCGACACCTTCGGCCGCACCTATGCCGCAGCGGTGAAGGACTACGAGACGCCGGACGACCGCACGCTCGTCATCGTGCTCAATCAGCCCTTCCCGCTTCTCCTCGACGCGATCGCCAAGGCCGGCACCTCGCCCGCCTTCATCATGCCCGAGCGGATCGCTGCCACCGATGCGCTGAGGCCACTTCCCGAGATCATCGGCTCGGGCCCGTACCGGTTCCTCGCGGACGAGTTCAACCCGGGCTCGCGCGCGGCCTATGCGAAGTTCGACCGCTACCGCCCGCGAAGCGAGGCGCCCGAGTGGACCTCCGGCGGAAAGGTCGCGAACTTCGAGCGCATCGAATGGCACATGCTTCCCGATGCAGCGACGGCCTCGGCCGCGCTCCAGGCCGGCGAGGTGGATTGGTGGGAGCAGGTGGCGGCTGACCTCGTTCCCGTGCTGCGGCGCAGCCGGAACATCACCATCGCGAACGGTGACCCGGCCGGCTACATGGGCGTGCTGCGCTTCAACCACCTGCAGCCGCCCTTCGACAAGGCGGAGGTGCGCCGCGCGGTTCTGGCCGCGGTGAACCAGGCCGACTTCATGGCCGCCGTCACCGGCAACGACCCGACGGCCTTCAACATCTGCCACTCCTTCTACCCCTGCACCACGCCCTACGGCCGAGCCGCCGAACCCTCGCCCATGGCCAACCCGAGCCTGGAGCGGGCACGCGAGATCCTGCGCGGAAGCGGCTATGCCGGAGAGAAGGTGGTGATGCTGAACCCGGCCGATTTCCCCTCCATCGCGCCGCTCGGGCTGATCGCGAACGACCTGATGACGCGCATCGGCTTCAACATGGATTTCGTCTCGACGGACTGGGGCTCGGTTCTGCAGCGCATCGTCAACCGCACGCGGTCCGACCAGGGTGGATGGAACATCTTCCCGGTGTGGTGGAGCGGCATGGGCATCGTCACGCCGACGCAGAACGCGCTGATCCGCGGCCAGGGCACGGCGGGGTGGAGCGGCTGGTTCGAGAGCGCCGAGATGGAGGTGCTGAACGCACGTTGGCTCGCCGCACCCGACGAGGCCGCGCGGCTCGCGATCGGCGCGGAGATGCAGGCGCTCGCCTTCCGCGAGGTGCCGACCGTTCCGCTCGGCCAGTTCTTCATCCGCACGGCCTATCGCAGCTCCGTCACCGGCGTGCTCGAGGGGCCGCGCCCGGTTCCCTGGAACGCGCGCCGCGCCTGAGGGGGTGCCGATGACACCGCCCGCCATCCCGCCCGTCACCGGCTATCTCGACCGCCTCTCCCGCCGGCCTGGCGGGCGGTTCACCGGGCATGTCTCGCTGAGCACGCCTGGCCCCTGCCGGGTTCGCATCGTCCGCGTCATCTCGGCCGATCCGAACCCGGAAGGACCGGGGATGGACCTCCGCCCGATGCCGGGGCTGATGGACGTGACGTTCGAGGGCGCGCATCACCCCGCGCCGCTCGGCTCCTATGTCCGCATCGAGGCCGGGCCAGGCTTCGCGGCAGACGAGGCGCGGACCTGGGGTGCGCTCGTCTGGCTTCGGTCCGACATGCCGGCGGCGACGGTTCTGGCGGCGGAGGGCGGCGGCGCGTCGTTCGCCCTCCGCGCGGGCAGGGACGGTGCCGAGGTGGAGATCGCGATCGGCGCCGCGTCGCTTCGGCTCGCGACAGGCGCACCGCTCGAACCTCTTGCGTGGTACCGGCTCTGGCTCGCGCATGACCCCGCAACCGGGCGGTTGACGCTCGGCCAGGTGCGGGTGACCGGCGAAGCGGTGACCGTTTCCGGATCGGTCGCGGGCGGGATGCCGCGCGCCGACGGCGTGCTGATCGCCGCACGCGGGATCGCCTCGCCGACGGATCATTTCACCGGCAAGATCGAGGACGTGGTCGCCGCATCCGGCTTCGCGGAAGCCTGGGACGACGCGCTCACGCTTCCCGCCGCGCTCGGCGCGGTGCGCGCGCGGTGGGATTTCGCGCAAGCGATGATGTCAGACGAGGTGGTCGATACGGGGCCGGATGGGCTTTCCGGAACCCTCGTCAACGCGCCGACGCGGGCGGTGATTGGCGCGCGCTGGTCGGGGAGGGAGAATTGCTGGCGGCACGCGCCGGAGGAATACGCCGCCATCCAATTCCACGCTGACGATCTCGACGATTGCCACTGGCCCGCGTCCTTCACCTTCGACGTGCCCGATGGCATGACGAGCGGCGCCTACGCGTTCCACCTGACCGTCGAGGGCGGGGAGGACTGGCTGCCGTTCTACGTGCTGCCGCCGAAGGGCAAGGCGACCGCGCCCGTCGCCTTCCTCGCCTCCACCTTCACCTACCAGGCCTATTTCAATCACCAGCGCGGCAATGCCGATGCCGCATACATGGCGCGCGTGGTGGAGTGGGGCGCCTATCCGCACAACCCAGACCATGTGCGCGGCTACGGTTTCTCGACCTACAACCGGCACCCGGACGGATCGGGCATCGCGCTCTCCTCCCGCCTGCGCCCGACGCTGACGATGCGGCCCGGGTTCCTGACGTTCAACGACGCGCGCGGATCGGGCCTCCGCCACTACCCGGCCGACAGCCACATCACCGCCTGGCTCGAGGCCAAGGGCATCGCCTTCGACGTGATCACCGACGAGGATCTCGACGACGAGGGGGTTGGCCTTCTCCGCCCCTACCGAGCGGTGCTGACCGGCACGCACCCCGAATACCACACCGACCGCATGCTCGATGCGCTGACCAACTACCGGGATGGTGGCGGCAGGCTCGTCTATCTCGGTGGCAACGGGTTCTACTGGCGCATCGCGCGCGACCCGGCGCGGCCGCACCGCATCGAGATCCGCCGCGCAGAGGGCGGCATCCGCGCGTGGGACGCAGAACCCGGCGAGTACTACCACCAGCTCGACGGCCAGCTCGGCGGTCTCTGGCGCCGCAACCGCCGCCCGCCGCAGGCGCTCGTGGGCGTCGGCTTCTCCTCGCAGGGGTTGTTCGAGGGAACGCATTTCACGCGCCTGCCGGCCTCGCACGACCCCGCCGTGGCCTGGATCATGGAGGGCGTGCCGGAGGTTTTCGGCGACACGGGGCTGTCGGGCGGAGGTGCTGCCGGCTTCGAGCTCGACCGGGCGGACTGGCGTCTCGGCACGCCGCGCAACGCCGTGATCATCGCCCGCTCCGCCGTGCCGCCGCCGCATTTCGTGACGGTTCCGGAAGAGCTTCTGTCGCACATCGCGACGGTGACCGGCGAGAGCCCCGAGGCGCTGAAGCGCGCCGAGATCGTCTACTTCGAGACGCCGAAGGGCGGGGCGGTGTTCTCGGTCGGCTCGATCACCTTCTGCGGCAGCCTGTGGGATGGCAAGGGGTTCGACGGCGGCGTGTCGCGGCTGCTCGAGAATGTCGTGCGGCGGTTCATGACGTAGGGCGGCGTCTGGCGGCGCCTGCCCGGAAACCTCATCATCGCCCGGGAGTTTGACCGACCGGGGCCATGACCATGACCGCGACCGACCGCACCTCGCCTCTGGCGAGCCCTGCCTATTGCCACCGCCGTCGCGCGCTGCTTTCGGCCGGCGCGGGCGTGCTGACCGCGCTCGCACTCGGCCTGCCGGTCGGTGGCTGCGCGCGGAACGAGCAGCTCGGCCGCTCGCAGCTCATCCTCGTCTCCGACGAGGAGGTCGAGCAGATATCGGACATGGCCGAGGCAGACATCCGCCGACGCTCGGGCGGGCCGGTGCGCGACCCCGCCAGGCAGCGGGCCCTCGAGCGCATGGCCGGGCGGCTGTCCGACGTCGAGGGCGCGCCGCAGCCGCGGCGCGGCTTCCGCCCGGAGCTGCTTGCCGACCGGAGCGTCAACGCCTTCGTCCTGCCGAACGGGTACTCCGGCTACAACGACGGGATGTGGAGCTTCGTCAGCGGCAACCAGGACGAGATCGCCATCATCATGGGCCATGAGATGGGCCACCTCACCGGCCGGCATGCGCAGGAACGCGTGAGCCAGCAGCTCGCCCTGTCGCTCGGGGCCGCTGTGATTGGCGCCGCGGCCGGGGCCGCTGTCGACCGCCGCTACTCGCCCGCGATCGGCGCCGCCCTCGGCCTCGGCGCCGCACTTGGCGGTGCCGCCTTCTCACGCAGCCACGAGTTCGAGGCGGACAGGCTCGGCCTGATCTACGCCGCGCGGGCCGACTACGAGCCGCAGGCGGCGATGCGCTTCTGGGACAGGATGGAGGCGCGTGGGTCGCAGGGCCCGGCGGGACCGACCTTCCTCGCGACGCATCCTTCCTACGGCGACCGGCGCGAGCGCCTCGCTGCGCTCATGCGCGAGGACCCGGAGGTGCGGCGGGCACTGGTGGCGACGGGGCGGGGCTAGAGAGCCAAAGGAGACGCCGCGCTCAGCGCGGCGTCAGCACCATGATCATCTGGCGATTTTCCATGCGCGGCATCTGCTCGACCTTCGCCACGGGATCGAGCTCGTTCTTCACGCGCTCGAGAACCTTCATGCCCAGATCGACATGTGCCATCTCGCGACCGCGGAAGCGCAAGGTCACCTTCACCTTGTCGCCCTCGCCGATGAAGCTCTTCATCTGCCGCATCTTCACATCGTAGTCATGGTCGTCGATGTTCGGACGAACCTTGATCTCCTTGATCTCGACGACCTTCTGCTTCTTCCGAGCCTCGTTCTTCTTCTTCTGCTGCTCGTACTTGAACTTGCCGAAATCGAGGATCTTGCACACCGGCGGGTCTGCGCCGGGGGAAATCTCGACGAGGTCGAGCCCTTCCTGGGCAGCGCGGTACAGCGCCTCACGGGTGGGCAGAACCCCGATCATCTCCCCGTCGCTGCCGATCAGGCGAACCTGGGGAATGCGGATCTCTTCATTGACGCGCGGGCCCTCTCGGGTCGGCGGCGCCAGGGTGGTCGGACGGGCTATGGCTCAGGCCTCCTTGCCGTTGCAACAGGAACAGAATGGGGACATCAGGCCGCCGCTTCAACTGGAACGTTCGGCCGAAGGTCCGGGGCGGCCGCTTCGGCCGCCAGCATCGCCACCGCCTGGTCGAGCGGCAGAACGGTCTGCGCCTCGCCGCCAAGCCGCCGCAGCGCCACCGTCCGCGCCTCCGCCTCCTTGCGGCCGACGACGGCGATCACAGGCACATGCGCGACCGAATGCTCGCGGATCTTGGCGTTGATCTTGGTGGTGGAGAGGTCGGTCTCCACCGCGAGCCCCACGGCCGCGAGAGCCGCGGCCACTTCCCGGGCATAGCCGTCGGCGTCGGAGGTGATGGGCGCGACCACCACCTGGAGCGGCGCAAGCCAGAGCGGGAAGCGGCCGGCATACTGCTCGATCAGGATGCCGAGGAACCGCTCGAAGCTGCCGAGGATCGCCCGGTGCAGCATCACCGGCCGCTTGCGTGAGCCGTCGGAGGCGACGTAGAGCGCGTCGAGCCGCTCCGGCAGGACGAAATCGACCTGCAGCGTGCCGCACTGCCAGTCACGCCCGATCGCGTCGCGCAGCACGAACTCGAGCTTCGGGCCGTAGAACGCGCCCTCGCCGGGGTTCAGCTCGTACTCGACGCCCGCGATGCCGCAGGCATCCTTCAGCGCGGCCTCGGCCCGGTCCCACGTCTCGTCGGAGCCGGCGCGAACGGGCGGGCGGTCCGAGAACTTCACGCGGAAGCTCTCGAAGCCGAAATCTCGATAGACGGAGGAGAGAAGGTCGACGAACCGCACCGTCTCGTCGGCGATCTGGCTCTCCTCGCAGAAGATGTGCGCATCGTCCTGGGTGAAGGCGCGCACCCGCATGATGCCGTGCAGCGCGCCCGAGGGCTCGTAGCGGTGGCAGGCGCCGAACTCGGCGAGCCTGAGCGGCAGGTCGCGGTAGGAGCGGATGGTCGTGTTGAAGATCTGCACGTGGCAGGGGCAGTTCATCGGCTTCAGCGCCAGGGAACGGCCCTTCTCCTTCTCGTCCTGCACTTCCGCGACGAACATGTGCTCGCGGAACTTCTCCCAGTGGCCGGAGGCCTCCCAGAGCGCACGGTCGACGAGCTGCGGCGTCTTCACCTCCTGGTAGCCGGCGGCGTCGAGCCGGCGGCGCATGTAGGCCTCGGCCGCGCGGTAGAGCCGCCAGCCCTTCGGGTGCCAGAACACCGAGCCGACCGCCTCCTCCTGGAGATGGAACAGCCCCATCTCGCGACCGATGCGCCGGTGGTCGCGCTTCTCGGCTTCGGCGAGCTGGTGCAGATGCGCATCGAGCTCGCGCCGGTCGCGCCAGGCGGTGCCGTAGATGCGCGAGAGCATCGCGTTGCGGTGGTCGCCCCGCCAATAGGCGCCGGCCACCTTCATCAGCTTGAACGCATCGCCGACATGGCCGGTGGTCGGCATGTGCGGGCCGCGGCAGAGATCGACCCACTGGCCCTGGCGGTAGAGCGTGATGGTCTCGCCGCGCGGCAGGTCCTGGATGAGCTCGACCTTGTACTTCTCGCCCTTGGCGGTGAAGAGGTCGATCGCCTCGTGGCGGGTGGTGACGATGCGCTCGAACGCCGCGCCGCGCGCGATGATCTCGGCCATCTTGGCCTCGATCCGGGGGAAGTCCTCCGGGGTGAAGGGCGTATCGCGGGCGAAGTCGTAGTAGAACCCGTTCTCGATCGGCGGCCCGATAGTCACCTGCGTGCCGGGAAACAGCTCCTGCACCGCCTCGGCCAGAACATGCGCCGCGTCGTGGCGGATGAGCTCGAGTGCCTCGGCGTCCTTGCGGGTGATCAGCCTTACCTTCGCATCCGCCTCGATCGGGCGGGCGAGGTCCCACAGCGCGCCGTCGACCTCGATCGCGAGCGCCGCCTTGGCGAGGCCCGGCCCGATGGCGGCGGCGAGCGTCGCGCCCGTGACGGGTCCGTCGAAGCTGCGGACAGAACCGTCAGGCAGGGTAAGCGCGGGCATCTGGCAACCTCTGTATGGTCCTCGGGTGCGTGCGGAGCCTCGTGCTATGCGGCCCCTTCCCTGCCTGCGTCAAGGCGCGGGCAGGGAAGCGATGACGGTTTCGGGGGCGAGGCTGCGCAGGTCGGCCACGCGCAGGACGCGCACGGTGTCCTTCCCGGCAGGTCCGCGCGGGGCGCAGAGCGCTGGGTCGCTGTCGTGGCTGAACAGCACGAGGGCGGGTGTGCCCATGCCGGCGACGAGGTGCATCGGCCCGGTGTCGTTGCCGATGGCGAGGGCTGCGCCCGCCGCCAGCGCGCCGATATCGGCGATGGCGGTGCGCCCCGTGAGGTCGATCGCCTCGGGGCTCGCATCGCGGATGGTTGCCGCGAGTGGCGCCTCCGCCCCTGTTCCGATCACCACCGGCGCGATGCCTCGCCCCGCGAGATGAGCGGCCAAAGCCCCATACGCATCCGCCGGCCAGCGCTTGGCCGGGCGGTGTGGTGCGGCGCCGGGGACGAGCAGCGCGTATCGGGCAGGAAGGCCGAACCGCGAGACGTCGCCCGCGAGCCAGCCGAGGTCGGGCGGCGGAAACGCGGTGATGCCGGCCATCTCCAGTTGCTCGCGCTGCCGGTCTGCCGTGTGCATCGCGTCGCGCCCCGGGTTGGCGTGTGGGTGCGAGGCGCCGCGGGCGATGCCGCTCCACTCCGGCCGCGCCCCGAGGAGCCGCATCAGTGGCAGCATCCGGGAGGAGCGGTCCGACGTCTGCAGGTCATAGACGCGCCCGTAGCCCGCCCCCGCAAGGCGGCGCCCGAGCGCGAGCCAGGCGGGCAGGTTCCACCAGGCCGGGCGGTCATCGGCCTCCACCCGGTCGAACCAGGGCGCCTTGGCCATCAGCCCCACGAAGGGGCGAGTGGTCAGAAGCGTGATCGCTGCGCCCTTGTGGTGGGCGCGGATCGCCGCGAAGGGCCCGAAGGCCTGCACGAGATCGCCGAGCGCGCCATGCTTGATGACAAGGACGGGTTTCACCGCCCGCGCTCCGCCAGCACCTCGCGATACACATCGAGCGTGGCGGCGCACATCAGCGGCGTGGTGTAGCGGGCGAGCACGGCGGCACGGGCGCGGGCGCCGAGCGCCTGGCGTTCCGCCTCGTCGAGCCCCAGCATCCGGTCGAGCCGCGCGGCGAGCGCCTCGGCATCCCCGGGGGGCACCAACCAGCCGGTCACCCCCTCCTCGACCGTCTCGGCCGCGCCGCCATGGTTGGTCGCGACCACCGGCCGCGCCATGGCCTGCCCCTCGACGACGACGCGGCCGAAGGCTTCCGGGTCGGTCGAGGCGCTGACGACCGCATCGGCCAGCATCAGCCCGGCGGGGATGTCGGCGCAGTCACCCGGCATGCGAAGCCGCTCGGCCACGCCCCGGCTCCGTGCAAGCGCCTCGAGCTCCGCGCGATACCCTTCCCGCCCCTGTGCGTCGCCTGCCAGCACCGCGACGGCATCCTGCCTCTCCATCCGCGCCAGCGCCTCGATCAGCACCGCCTGGCCCTTCCAGCGCGTGAGCCGCCCGGGAAGCAGGATCACCGCCGCGCCGTCGGGCAGGCGCCAGGCCTCGGCGAGCCTCCGCATCCTGTCGCCCTGGACCGAGGCGGGGTCGAAGCGGAGCGGATCGACGCCGCGGGGGATGACGCGGACGCGCGAGGGGTCGGTGCCGTGGCGGGCGATCAGGTGGCGCGCGATGAAGTGGCTGATCGCGATCACGCGTGCGCCGGAGGCCATCACCGCGTTGTAGGCGCGCTTGAAGGGCAGGCCCTCGTTATAGGTGCCGTGATAGGTGGTGACGAACCCCGCCCCCGTCCGCCGCGCGGCAATCCGCGCGCTCCAGGCCGGCGCGCGGCTCCGCGCGTGGACGATGTCGATGCGCCTCTCGCGGACGATCGCCTCAAGCTTCCCGGCATTGCGCCAGATCACGAGCGGGTCCTTCGAGGCGAGCGGAAGCTGGATGTGCTCGCCGCCCGCCTTGGCCACTTCCGCCGCCATCCTTCCGCCTGCGGAGGCGACGAAGGCGCGCAACCCGGCCCCGGCGAGCGCGGCAGCCACCTCGATCGTGCCGCGCTCGACCCCGCCCGTGTCGAGCGCAGGCAGGACCTGCAGCACGGCAGGAGCGTCTTGGGGTAGGGCATGCATCCGGCGCGCGCTATAGCATCCGCGACACGGAAGCGGGAGCGGTGGAGCGATGATCCCGGAGACACACCAGGGCCCGAACGGGCCGATCGCCTTCGAGGCCGTACCGGGCCGCGGGCCGGCCGTGGTGTTCCTCGGCGGGCTGCGCAGCGACATGACCGGCACCAAGGCCGCCTTCCTGCGCGCGTGGTGCTGCGCCCGCGGCCGGGGCTTCCTGCGCTTTGACTATACCGGCCACGGCGCCTCCTCCGGGCGGTTCGAGGACGGCACGATCGGCGCCTGGACGGAGGATGCCCTTTCCCTTATCGCCGCCGTCACGCGCGGGCCGCTCGTTCTCGTCGGCTCCTCGATGGGGGGCTGGGTGATGCTCGAGGTCGCCCTCGCCATCGCCGACCGCGTTGCCGCCCTCGTCGGCATCGCTGCCGCGCCCGACTTCACCGAGGACCTGATCTGGAACGTGCTCGACGAACGGCAGCGCGAGCGGCTTGCGCGCGAGGGCGTCGTCACCATGCCCAACCCCTACGACCCCGAGGGCTACCCGATCGGGCGTGCCCTGATCGAGGAAGGCCGCACGCGGCTGAGGCTGCGGGGACCGATCCCGATTGCCGTACCCGTCCGCCTCCTGCATGGACAGGACGATGCGGAGGTGCCCTGGGAAACCTCGATCCGCCTCGCGGCCTACCTCGAGAGCCTCGACGTGCGCGTCACGCTCGTGAAGGACGGCGACCACCGCCTCTCCCGTGAGGCCGACCTCGCGTTGCTCGGCGCGACGCTCTCAAGCCTTCCCGGAGAGAATGGCCTTTAGGCCCTCCCGATAGGTCGGGTAGCGGAGCGACCAGCCCGTCGCGGCCTTGGTCAGCCCGTTTGCCACCTTCCGGTTCTCCGACCAGAAGGAGAGCGCCATCAGCGACATGTTCGCCCTGGCCGCCTCGAAGGCGATCGCGGGTGGCGGCTTCGCGCCGAGCAGCCGGGCAGCTTCGGCCACAACATCGGCCGAGGCGGCGGGCTCGTCATCTGCGCCATGCAGCACGCGCACCGGCACGCCGGGCGGCCGGGCCATGGCGGCGGCAACGAGGCCAGCGATGTCCTCGACATGGATTCGCGAGAAGGCGTGGCCGGGCTTTATCACCCGCCGCGCCGTGCCCTCCCTCACCTCATCGATCGCGCTGCGCCCCGGACCGTAGATGCCGGAGAGCCGGATCAGGTCGACCGGCGCGTCGGCCCGCGCCGCGACCTCTTCCCAGGCACGCTCCGCGGCGAGGCGTCGCTGGCTGCGCGGCTGCCCCGGGGCAGGGGTGGAGGTTTCCTCGACCCAGGCGCCGCCACGGTCGCCATAGACGCCGGTCGTCGAGAGATAGCCGATCCAGCGAAGGCCCCGGGCGGCGGCGATGGCCTCCCGATGTGCGGCGAGCACGGGTTCGCCGCCCTCCGCGGGTGCGGCGGTCGCGAGCAGGTGGGTCGCTTCCCCGACAGGCGGTGCATCGAAGGAGGCGACGGCGAGCCCCTCGGCCCGAAGCGCCTCGGCGGCCGCTGAGCCTGGGTCGCGTGTCACCACCGTGACATGGGCACCCCGGGCGGCGGCGGCGCGGGCCGCCACCGTCCCGCTGTAGCCGAGACCGAACACGATCAGCCGCGCCGTCATCACACCCCTCTTTCAGGCCGGCTTTCCCGGCTACAGTGCCGGGCAGGATCACGGAGAGGACGGAACGTGTCGAGGGCTGCGGGCGCCCTGCTCCTGCTGGTGGCGATGGTCGCCTCGGCCATGGGGTTCTGGCTGGCCGGCGGCGACGGCCCGGCCACCCTGCCGCCGCGCGCCGTCCCCTCTGCCGCGTCACCTCCCCCGCCCCGCCCCGCCGAGGCCGCACCCGCGCCGGCGCC
>NZ_VFAC01000034.1 GCF_007644105.1 Elioraea rosea
CAGGGCGCGGCGCCCGCGCCCGAGGCCTCGCAGCCCGCGGCGGCGCCGCAGCAGGACCCGCCTGCCCAGCCCGCGGCCCCGGCGCAGCAGCAGCCACAGCAGCAGCAGCCGACGAACCCGCTGCAGCAGTTCCTGCCCAGGCTGGGCCGCTGAGGGCCAGGGATGCAGCGTTTCTGGTCACGGGCGGAGGCAGCGGAGATCGAAGAGGGCGCGTGCTGCGTCCTGCTCGACGGCAGGCCGATGCGGCTTCCTTCCGGCGCGCGGCTGGCCGTTCCCTCCCGACGGATCGCAGAGGCGCTCGCCGCGGAGTGGCAAGCGGCGGGCGGCGAGAAGGGGAGGGAGTTCAGCCTCGAGCAGCTGCCGCTGACGCGCCTCGTCGGCACGGCGATCGACCGTATCGCGCCCGACCCGGCGCTCGCGGTCGCGACCGTCGCGCGCTACGGCGAGACCGACCTTCTGTGCTACCGGGCAGACTTCCCGCCAAAGCTCGCCCAGCGCCAGGCGGCTTCCTGGCAACCGCTTCTCGACTGGGCTGCGCTCGCCCTCGATGCGCCGCTGTCGGTGACCTCAGGGGTGGTCGCCGTCGCCCAGCCCCAGGCCGCCCTTGCGTCGCTCGCGCGTGCGGTGGCCGCGCACGAGCCTGTCGCGCTCTCCGCACTGGGGCAGATCGTGCAGTCCACCGGCTCGCTCGTGCTCGGCCTTGCCGTCTCGCACCGGCGGATCGACCCCGACGAGGCGCACGCGCTCGCCGTGCTCGACGAGACCTTCCAGGAGGAGGAGTGGGGCGAGGATGCCGAGGCGGCCGCGCGGCGCGCCGCGATCCGGGCCGACATCCTCCGCGCCGCCGAGCTTCTCGCTCTCGCGAGGGAGACGGCGTGAGCGAGGCGCGGCGGTTCATCGTGTCGGGACGCGTGCAGGGCGTGGGCTTCCGAGCCTTCGTCGTCGATGCCGCGCGGCGCGGCGGCGTCGCCGGCTGGGTCAGGAACCTGCCGGACGGGCGCGTCGAGGTGTTCGCCGAAGGCCCTGCCGGGGCGATCGAGACGCTCGCAGAGGCCTGCCGGCGCGGGCCGATGCTCGCGCGCGTGGATGCGGTCGCGCAGCACGAGGCCTCGGCGGAGGGGCGGGAAGGGTTCCGTCAGGTGGCGGACGGATGATCGCCTTCCTGAGGATGCTGCTCGGTTCGGGCTGCGTCGTCCTCGGGACCGTCATGATCGCCGTGGCGCTCCGGCAGTACCGGCGCGAGATGACGTGGCGTCGCACGCTCGCCACCGTGCGCAGGCGGCCGGGCGTCGCCGATGCCGAGCTTTCCTATATCGACGAGCTGGGGCGCGAGCGCCTTGCCCAGCACTGGGGGGTGCGCAGCACCGTGGCGTCCGGCGCCCGGGTGCCCGTTCTCGTGCACCGCACGCGGCCAGAGCGCGTGGCGATGCCCTTCGGCGGCGGCGTGCTCGCCGTGCTCGTGTTCGCCGGCATGCTCGTCGGGCTCCTCGGCCTGCTCATGCTCGCCAACGCCTTCTGGAGCTAGGCTCCCCCGAACGCCTCGGCGAAGGACGCCATCAGCGCGGAATCGACCTCCTCCATCGAGGCGGCGATGCCTTCGTTCCAGAGGCTCGTCACGCCATGCTCGCGCACGCCGCAGGGCACGATGCCATCGAAATGATCGAGGTCGGGGTCCACGTTCAGAGCGAAGCCGTGCCAGGTGATCCAGCGCGTCACGCGCACGCCGATGGCGCCGATCTTGGCGTCGCGCCCGGGCTGGCGCCTGTCCGCCACCCAGAGGCCGACGCGGCCCTCGCGGGTGCCCGCGCGGATGCCGAGCCGGTCGAGCGCGGCGACCAGCCAGGCCTCGAGCCCGTGTACGTAGGCCCGGATGTCCTGCCCGCGCTGGCGCAGGTCCAGCATCACGTAGCCGACGCGCTGGCCGGGCCCATGATAGGTCCACTGCCCGCCGCGGCCTGCCCGGTAGGTCGGGAAGCCGCGGGGGTTGAACAGGTCCTCCGCCCGCGCGCTGGTGCCGGCGGTGAAGAGGGGCGGATGCTCGAGCAGCCAGATGCGCTCGCCCGCCTCGCCGGCCGCCATGGCGGCGACGTGCCGCTCCATCTCCGCCATCGCCTCGGGGTAGGCGACGGGCGCGTCCGAGACCTGCCAGGAAGGCGGGCCGAGCGCGATTGCCGAGGGAGACAGCATCGGTTATATCCCCCGCCCTGGCTGGGTGCGCGGTCGTGGCGGAACTGGTAGACGCGCAAGCTTGAGGTGCTTGTGGGGGAAACCCCGTGGAAGTTCGAGTCTTCTCGACCGCACCAGCCTGATCCTTCCTCTCATGCACTCCGGATCGCCGCGGCCAAGGCCGGGGCCGCTCCCGCGCCCAGCCGGCGCAGGAGGGCAAGCGTATCGGGCACGGTGAGGCCGAGCAGCACGATCCGCCCTTCCTCCATCACCGCGACGCTGCCGGAGGTCGCGCTCGGCGCTCCGGGGAGATAGACCGTCGCGAAGCCGCCTTCCAGGCGTTCGACGACGAAGCCGATCTGGAATGCGTCGTCGTAGCGGAGCAGGGCGGGCACGAAGCTTCCCTCCTTCTCCAGCCCGACGAACCCTTCGGCCGTGCTCTTGATCAGCCCGTAGGCCGGAAAGCGCGAGAGGATGCGTTCCTCGAGCGTGTCGGCCAGGCGGTTGGCGAGCCGGCCGCGGGCCAGCAGGCCGGCGACGAAGCAGAGGATGAACAACGCGAGGATCGACCCGCCGGTGGCCGCGATCGCCGCCGAGACGCCGGGCAAGGGCAGCATTCCCGCGACAGGCCGCACCAGCTTCACCGCGATGGCCAGCGCCTGCTGGATGACGACGACGGCGAGCACGACCGGCACGAGGAACAGCACCCCGCCGATCACCGTGGTCTTCACGAAGGACATCACCGCGCGCATCCCGCTCTCCCCCTGTCCAGGGGGCAAGTCTGCTCCCGGGACGAGAGCCGGCGCCAGTTGCCTATCCGCTCCGGCCCGTGCATCTCTGCGGTGACGCTCGACCACGGGGAAGGGAGAACGATGGACCGCGAGGATTTCCGCAAGGCGGCGCTCGACTACCACCGGCTCCCGCGGCCCGGGAAGCTCTCGGTCGAGGCGACCAAGCGGCTTTCCTCCAACCGCGACCTGTCGCTCGCCTACTCGCCAGGCGTGGCCGTCGCCTGCGAGGCGATCGTGGCCGACCCGGCGACGGCATTCGACTACACCGCCCGCGGCAACCTCGTCGCCGTCATCACCAACGGCACGGCCGTGCTCGGCCTCGGCGCGATCGGCCCGCTCGCCGGCAAGCCGGTGATGGAGGGCAAGGCGGTGCTCTTCAAGAAGTTCGCCGGCATCGACGTGTTCGACATCGAGGTCGACGCCAACGACCCGGACAAGTTCATCGAGGTCGTCGCCGCGCTCGAGCCGACCTTCGGCGGCATAAACCTCGAGGACATCAAGGCGCCCGAGTGCTTCGTCATCGAGGCGAAGCTCCGCGAACGGATGAAGATCCCCGTCTTCCACGATGACCAGCACGGCACGGCCATCATCGTCGCCGCCGCCATCCGCAACGCGCTCGTGGTGCAGGGCAAGCGCATGGAGGAGGCGCGCCTCGTCACCTCCGGCGCCGGTGCCGCCGCGCTCGCCTGCCTCGACCTCCTCGTCGCGATGGGCATGAAGCGGGAGAACATCACCGTCACCGACATCAAGGGGGTGGTGTTCCAGGGGCGGAACGAGCTGATGGATCCGTGGAAGGAGAAGTGGGCGCGCGACACCGAGGCGCGGACGCTCCCCGAGGTCCTGCCCGGAGCCGACATCTTCCTCGGCCTCTCCGCCCCGCGCGTGCTGAAGCCCGAGTGGCTCGCGACGATGGCGCCGAACCCGCTGATCATGGCGCTCGCGAACCCCGAGCCGGAGATCACGCCCGAGCTCGCCAAGGAGGCGCGGCCGGACGCGATCGTCGCGACGGGACGAAGCGACTATCCGAACCAGGTCAACAACGTCCTCTGCTTCCCGTTCATCTTCCGTGGCGCGCTCGATGTCGGCGCGACGACGATCAACGACGAGATGAAGATCGCCGCCGCCGACGCGATCGCCGCGCTCGCGCGCGAGGAGGCCTCCGAGGTCGTGCAGGCCGCCTATGGCGGCCAGGCGCCCTCCTTCGGACCCGACACGATCATCCCCAAGCCGTTCGACCCGCGGCTGATCCTCCGCATCGCCCCGGCTGTGGCGAAGGCGGCGATGGAAACGGGGGTGGCGACGCGGCCGATCGAGGATTTCGAGGCCTACAAGGCGCGCCTTGCCGGCTTCTCCTATCGCTCGGGCCAGCTCATGCGGCCGGTGTTCGAGGCAGCCCGGGCCCATCCGGCCAAGGTGGCCTATGGCGAGGGAGAGGACGATCGGGTGCTGCGCGCGGCGCAGATCGCGGTCGACGAAGGCATCGCCCATCCCGTCGTCGTCGGTCGCCGCGCGATCATCGAGGGCAAGATCGCCGCCATGGGCCTGCGCATGAAGCTCGGCGAGCAGGTGACGATCCTCGATCCGTCCGAGGACACCACCGTGTTCGACCCGCTGGCGGAGGCCTACCACGCGCTCGTCGAGCGGAAGGGAACGCCGCCGGAGAGTGCGGTAACGCGGGTGCGCACGCGCACCACGGTGGCGGCCGCGATGCTTCTCGCCACCGGCCAGGTCGACGCCGCGATCGTCGGCGCCACGGGCCAGTGGATGCGCCACTGGGAGCTCGTGCGCGACATCATCCCCCGCCGCAAGGGCGTTGGCCGCGCCTATGCGCTTTCGGCACTGATCGTCCAGTCCGGCACGCTCTTCATCGCCGACACGCACGTGAACCCCGACCCGACGGTGGAGCAGGTCTGCGAGATGACGGGCCTCGCCGCAGAGGCGGTACGCCGTTTCGGTGTCGAGCCGAAGATCGCGCTCGTGTCGCACTCCAATTTCGGCTCCTCCGGCACGCCGTCCGCGCGGAAGATGCGCGCGGCCCTGCCGATGATCCGCGCGCATTTCCCCGAGCTCGAGGTGGAAGGCGAGATGCATGCCGATGCCGCCCTGGTCGAGGCGACGCGGTCGCGCATCTTCCCGCGATCGGCGCTCAAGGGCAGCGCCAACCTGCTCGTGATGCCGACGCTCGATGCAGCGAACATTTCCTTCGAGCTTCTCAAGGCCGCAGCGGATGGCCTCGCCGTCGGCCCGATGCTGCTCGGCCTGGCGCGCCCCATGCACGTCGTGACGCCCTCGATCACCGCGCGCGGAATCCTCAACGTCACTGCGCTCGCGGTCCTGGAGGCGGCCGCGCACGGCGGTGGCTGAGCAGCGTCCAACGACCCCTCTGGTCATCGATTGCGACCCCGGGGCGGACGACGCGCTTGCCCTGCTGATGGCGCTTGCCGCGCCGTCTCTCGACCTCCGCGCCGTGACGGTGGTCGCCGGCAACGCGCCCGTGGATGTGTGCGCCGCGAACGCGCGGCGGGTGCTCGACCTTGCCGGCCGGGGCGACATCGCCGTCCATCGCGGCGCGGCGGCGCCGCTCGGCGGCGGGCGGGTCGAGGATGCGGTGGTGCACGGGGAGGACGGGCTCTCGGGCCTTGCCCTTCCGAAGCCCTCGCGCGGGCCGGACGGCACGGATGCAACCGCGGCGCTCGCGGCAGCGATGCCGGCCACCGTCGCCGCGATCGGGCCGCTGACCAACATCGCCGTCGCGCGCGAGGCGGGGCTCGCCCCGCCACGCCTCGTCGTGCTCGGCGGCGCGATCGGCGCGGGCAACACGCGGTCCGGCGCCGAGTACAATCTCGCCGTCGATCCGCTTGCTGCGGCTCTCGTCCTCGCCGGGCCGGTGACGCTCGTGCCGCTCGACATCGCCCGCGCCGCGCTCGCCACGCCCGAGCGTGTCGCCATGCTTGCCGCCACCGGCGCGGTCGGGAGGCGGATCGCGCCGATGCTCGCGGCCTATGCGGCGGCAGACAGGCGCCAGCACGGGCTCGTGGGCGGCATGCTTCCCGACGCGCACGCCATCGCCGCCCTGGTCGAGCCCGGCCTCTACACCTGGCGCCGGGCGGCGATCGAGGTTGACGGCGCCGGGCGCACGGGGTTCGACTGGCAGGCAAGGGAGGAGACGGCGGAGGTCGCCGTCGCGGTCGATGCCGAAGGGTTCTTCGCGCTGGTTGCGTGGCTTCTTGGCATGCTTTGAACAGGGGGGAGACACCCCCACATGAAGGCGTATGGGACGGGACAGCCAGCTACCTGACAAGGCCAAGCGCGCGGACGTGAACGCGTTCCTCCGCCGCGTCGAGACCATGCCGGCGGTGCGCGCGGGCACCGGGCGGCGCGGGCGGCTTCTTTTCGCGGTCGATGCCACCGCAAGCCGGCAGCCGACCTGGGACCGCGCCTGCTTTCTCACGGGCGCGATGTTCGACGCGACGCGCGGCCTTGGCGGGCTTTCCATGAGCCTCTGCTACTACCGCGGCTATGGCGAGTTCGCCGCAACGCCCTGGCTCTCCGACACCGACGACCTGACGCGGCGGATGACGGGCGTTTCCTGCCTCGGCGGGCAGACGCAGATCGCCCGCGTGCTCCGCCATGCCGCGGCAGAGACGCGGAAGGATCGGGTGAACGCACTCGTCTTCGTCGGCGATGCCGTGGAGGAGGACATCGACGCGCTTGCCCATCTCGCGGGCGAGCTCGGCATGCTCGGCTGCCCCGGCTTCTTCTTCCACGAGGGCGGGGAGCCCATGGCTGCCCGCACCTTCCGCGAGCTCGCGCGCCTCTCGGGCGGCGCCTACGCGCCGTTCGATCTCTCCTCGGCCGACATGCTGCGCGACCTGCTCACCGCCGTCGCCGTCTATGCAGCGGGCGGGCGCGAGGCGCTGGCGCGGCTGCCCTCCGCGGGTGCGGGGCGCGCCGCGACGCTCCTGACGCACCAGCTCCCCGGACGCCGGTGACCCGCGACCGATGACCTGGCGCCCATGACCTGGCTTCTCGTCGGCCTCGGCGCGCTCGGGCTCATCTTCTACGCCGCCTCCGCCTTCGCCAATGCGCGGATCGAGGCCCTGAAATCGGCCCTCAAGTGGGTGGGCATCACCCTCGGCGGTGCGCTCGCGCTGTTCCTTCTCGTCACCGGGCGGGGCGGCCAGGCGCTGATGCTCGCCGTCGTGCTCGGCCCCCTCGCCATCCGGTTCTGGAACCAGGCCAAGGCCGCACGCACCTTCTCGCGCGGCGGCCGGCCAGGCGAGGGCCAGGCGAGCGAGGTGGCCACCGCGTTCCTGCGCATGCGGCTCGACCATGACACCGGAACGATGAGCGGCACGGTCCTGGCTGGCGAGTTCCGCGGCCGCGAGCTCGCCGAACTCGCCTTGCCCGACCTGATCGCGCTGTGGCTCGCGCTCCGCGCAGAGGACCCCGAAAGCGTGCCGCTCCTCGAGGCCTGGATGGACCGCCGCTTCGGCGAAGCCTGGCGAGGTGCCGCGGCGGACGCTGCCGGCGATTCGGAGGAGGGACCCCGCGCGGCAGGCGGCCCTCTCACCCGCGCCGAAGCATTTGCCATTCTCGGCCTTCGCGAGGGGGCGACCGAGGAGCAGATCCGCGACGCCCATCGCCGCCTGATGCGGGCCGCGCACCCCGACAAGGGCGGGTCGGACTGGCTTGCCGCCCGGATCAACGAGGCCCGCGATGTGCTGCTCGGGTGATGGTCCTGCCGCCCACGGCGCTGAACGATCGGGCCGCTGAGGCGTTAACCGCTCGTCGGTTGCGGTGGCGGGGCCCGTATGGCAGGAACCGCGTCACATCCCGACACTGCCGCGCCTTCGCCGGCAGGGTTCAGCCAGACAGAAGGGTAATGAGATGAAGAGCTTGCGCAAGGCCGTGCTTCCGGTCGCCGGTCTCGGCACGCGCTTCCTCCCCGCGACCAAGGCGATGGCCAAGGAGATGCTGCCGGTCGTCGACAAGCCGCTGATCCAGTATGCCGTCGAGGAGGCGCGGGCGGCCGGCATCGAGCAGTTCTGCTTCGTCACCGGCCGCGGCAAGGTCTCGCTGGTCGAGCATTTCGACGTCGCCTTCGAACTCGAGGCGACGCTGAAGGAGCGCGGCAAGCTCGACACGCTGAAGCAGCTCGAGGGCGCCTCCGCCATCCCCGGCTCGATCGTCTCGGTGCGCCAGCAGGTACCGCTCGGCCTCGGCCACGCCATCTGGTGCGCCCGGGCCTTCATCGGCGACGACCCCTTCGCCATCATGCTTCCCGACGACCTGGTGCTGGCCGAGACGTCCTGGGTGAAGCAGCTCGCCGATGCGTACACCGAGACTGGGGGCAACGTCGTCGCGGTCGAGGAAGTGCCGCGCGAGCACACGAACCGCTACGGCATCCTGAAGGTCGGGAAGGACGATGGCCGGATGGCCGAGGTGCTCGGCCTCGTCGAGAAGCCGAAGCCGGAGGAGGCGCCGTCGAACCTCTCCATCGTCGGCCGCTACGTGCTGATGCCGGAGGTGATCGCGGAACTCGCGCGCTTCGAGAAGGGCGCGGGCGGCGAGATCCAGCTCACCGACGGCATGGCCAGGCTGATCGGGCGGCAGCCCTTCCACGGGCTCCGCTGCACCGGCCGCCGGTTCGATTGCGGGGACAAGGCGGGGTATCTGGAGGCGCAGCTCGCCTTCGCCCTCTCGCGGCCCGACATGGCCGACAAGGTGCGGGCCTTCCTGCCGAACTACCGCTGAGGCACGGGCGATGCGGATCGCGATGATCGGCGGCGGCTATGTCGGCCTCGTCTCCGGTGCCTGCTTCGCCGAGTTCGGCATCGACGTCGCGGTGGTGGAAGCCGATCCCGCCAAGCTCGCCGCGCTGCGGGCCGCGAAGATGCCGATCTACGAGCCCGGGCTCGAGAAGCTCGTGGCGGAGAACGTCGCCGCCGGGCGGCTCTCCTTCGGCGACGACATCGCCGCCGCCGTGAAAGGGGCGGAGGCGGTGTTCATCGCCGTCGGCACGCCGACGCGGCGCGGCGACGGCCACGCCGACCTCACCTACGTCTATGCCGCCGCGGAGCAGGTGGCCAAGGCGATGACCGACTATGCCGTGATCGTCACGAAATCGACCGTTCCGGTCGGCACGGGTCGGCGCGTCGCCGAGATCGTGCGCGCGACGCGGCCAGACCTCGAATTCGACATCGCCTCCAACCCCGAGTTCCTGCGCGAGGGCAACGCCATCGGCGATTTCATGCGCCCCGACCGGGTGGTGATCGGCGCCGACAGCGACCGTGCGCGCGAGGTGATGAAGCGTCTCTACCGTCCGCTCTATCTCATCGAGACGCCGATCGTGTTCACCGGGCTCGAGACGGCCGAGCTCATCAAGTACGCCGCCAACGCGTTCCTCGCGATGAAGGTCACCTTCATCAACGAGATGGCCGACCTTGCCGAGAAGGTGGGGGCCGACGTGCACGACATCGCCCGCGGCATCGGCCTCGACGGGCGGATCGGGCGCAAGTTCCTGCATGCCGGGCCGGGCTTCGGCGGCTCGTGCTTCCCGAAGGACACGCTCGCGCTGGTGCGCACCGCGCAGGACCACCAGGCGCCGACACGGCTGATCGAGACGGTCGTCGCGGTGAATGACGCGCGCAAGGCGCTGATGGCCTCGCGCGTGGTCGCGGCCTGCGGCGGGTCGGTGCGCGGCAAGCGCATCGCCGTGCTCGGCCTTACCTTCAAGCCAGAGACGGACGACATGCGCGACGCGCCGTCGCTCACCATCGTGCCGCGGCTTGTCGAGGACGGCGCCATCGTCTCTGCCTACGACCCCGAGGGCATGGAGCAGGCGAAGCCGCTGATGCCCGGTTCGATCCGCTGGTGCAAGGACGCGATGGACGCGGCGAAGGATGCCGACGCGCTCGTCCTGATCACAGAATGGAACGAGTTCCGCGCCATCTCGCCCGCGCGGCTGAAGGCCGCGATGGCAGGCGATGTCGTCGTCGACCTCCGCAACGTGTGGGACCCCGCGGCGATGCGCCAGGCGGGGTTCCGCTACTCCTCGATCGGCCGGCCCTGAGCCGCCCCCGGACCTGAGCTTTCGAAAGGATTGCGCATGGCCTTCTCGCACCGCTTCGACCCGACGAGCCTTCGCGAGTACGACATCCGCGGCATCGTCGGCCGCACGCTCTCGGAGAAGGACGCCTTCGCCATCGGCCGCGCCTTCGGCTCGATCGTCGCGCGCAAGGGCGGCAAGCTCGTCGCTGTCGGGCGTGACGGGCGCGTCTCCGGCCCCGCGCTCGAGCAGGCGCTTGTCGACGGGCTGAAGGCCTGCGGGCTCAAGGTCCTGCGCATGGGCGTGGGCCCGACCCCGATGCTCTACTACCTCGGTGTCGCGCGGAACTGCGACGGCGCGGTGCAGGTGACGGGAAGCCACAACCCGCCCGACTACAACGGCTTCAAGATGGTGCTCGGCGGCAAGCCGTTCTTCGGCGCGCAGATCCAGGAGATCGGCCGCATGGCGGCCGCGGGCGACGTGGTGGCGGAGGCCGCGGGAAGCGACGAGACGGTCGACATCGCCGCGGAGTACGTCGCGCGGCTGATCAAGGACTGGGACGGC
Source organism: Elioraea rosea (assembly GCF_007644105.1). Classification (GTDB taxonomy): domain Bacteria; phylum Pseudomonadota; class Alphaproteobacteria; order Acetobacterales; family Acetobacteraceae; genus Elioraea_A; species Elioraea_A rosea. Next base: position 10,573 of record NZ_VFAC01000034.1, read on the forward strand.
GGCGACCGTGCGCTGAAGGTCGTGTGGGACAACGGCAACGGCGCGGCCGGGGACGTGCTCAGGCAGCTCGTCGCGAAGCTTCCCGGCAAGCACGAGATTCTGTTCCCCGAGATCGACGGCCGCTTCCCCAACCACCACCCCGACCCGACGGTGCTGAAGAACCTCGAGGCCCTCGTCGCGCGCGTGAAGGAGACCGGCGCCGATCTCGGCATCGCCTTCGACGGCGACGCCGACCGCATCGGCGTGGTCGACGACGAGGGGCACATGCTCTTCGGCGACCAGCTCCTGATCGTTCTCGCCCGCGACGTGCTGAAGGCGCATCCCGGCGCGACGATCATCAGCGACGTGAAGGCGAGCCAGGTTCTGTTCGACGCGATCGGCGAGGCGGGCGGCAAGCCGCTCATGTGGAAGACAGGGCACTCGCTGATCAAGGCGAAGATGGCCGAGACGGGCTGCCCGCTCGCAGGCGAGATGAGCGGCCACGTGTTCTTCGCGGACAAGTGGTACGGCTTCGACGACGCGCTCTATGCCGGCGTGCGCCTGCTCGGCATCGTCGCGCGGATGGAGGGCAGGCTGTCTGCCGTGCGCAAGGCGCTGCCGGCCGTGCTGAACACGCCCGAGCTTCGCTTCGAGTGCGACGACACGCGGAAGTTCGACGTGGTGCGCGAGGTCGCCGCCCGGCTCAAGTCGGCGCAGGCGAAGGTGTCCGACGTCGACGGCGTGCGCGTCTCCACTCCCGATGGCTGGTGGCTCCTCCGCGCCTCGAACACCCAGGCCGTGCTCGTCGCCCGCGCCGAGGCGACGACGGGCGAGGCGGGGCTCGAGAGGCTGAAGGCGGCGCTCGGCGAGCAGCTCAAGGCCTCGGGCGTGGCGCTCGACTTCGAGAGGGCCGCCTCCGGGCATTGAGCCAGGGCGCGCCGCCAGGGCGCGCGTCCAGGGGGCGCGGCATGCGCGTCTTCCTCTACGGCTCGCTGATGGACCCGGCCGTGTTCGCCCGCCGTGCAGGCACGGCCGAGCCGCTCGCCTCCGCCCGCCCCGGCCTTCTCGAGGGATGGCGGCGTGTGACGCTGCGGGGAACCCCGTTCCCAACGCTGTTGCGCGCCGCAGGAGAGGCGGTCGACGGCCTCGTCGCCGACATCCCGCCGGCGTTGCTTCCACCGCTGCACGCATACGAAGGCGCGCTCTACCGGTTCCTGCGCGTCAGGGTGTTGAGCGAGGGCCAGTACCTCGCCGCCCGCGCGTGGATTTCGCGGCCGGACAGGGCTGACGCGCGCCGCCCATGGTCCCCACGCCCGACGAGCGAGCTCTGATCACGAGTTCGTGACATCGCCTTGCATGGCTGTCATGCAGGGGCCTCATAGTCGCGGTCCAAGGCTGCAACGAACATCTGGGAGCACTTCATGCGCATTGCCGCAACGGCCGCGTTCGCCCTCGCCCTCGGCCTCGCTGCACCCGCCGCCGTCGCGCAGGCGAGCTGGGAGCCGACCAGGCCCGTGCAGTTCATCGTGCCCGCCGGAACCGGCGGCGGGGCCGACCAGATGGCCCGCGTGATCCAGGGCATCGTCTCCAAGCACAACCTGATGCGGCAGCCGATCGTCGTCGTGAACAAGGCCGGCGGCGCTGGCGCGGAGGCGTTCCTCGAGACCAAGGCGGCGCGGGGCAACCCGCACATCCTGCTCATCACGCTCTCGAACCTGTTCACCACGCCGCTTGCGACCGGCATCCCCTTCCGCTGGACCGACCTCACCCCGGTCGCGATGCTCGCGCTCGACGAGTTCATCCTCTGGGTGAACGCCGAGGCGCCGTACACGACCGTTCCCGCCTTCCTCGACGCCGCGCGGGCGAACCGGCTCCGCATCGGCGGTACCGGCTCGAGGCAGGAGGACCAGATCATCGCCGCAGCCATCACCAAGGCGACGGGCGTGAACTTCACCTACATCCCCTACCAGGGCGGCGGTGCCGTCGCGGTCGCGCTCGTCGGCAAGCATGTCGAGGCGACGGTGAACAACCCGATCGAGGCGGTGACGCATTGGCGCGCCGGCGCGCTGCGCCCGCTCTGCGTGTTCGACGGCAGGCGCCTGCCGGTGACCGAGAAGATGACGGAGACGCAGGCCTGGAGCGACATCTCGACCTGCGCGGAAAGCGGCCTCGATGTCGAATACCTGATGCTGCGCGGCATCTTCATGGCCCCGGGCGTGAGCCAGGCACAGGTGGCCTACTACATCGGGCTGCTCGAGCGCGTGCGGGCGACGCCGGAGTGGCAGGAGCTGATGCGCCAGGGCGCCTTCAACACCACCACGCTCACCGGCGAGGAGTTCAAGGCCTGGCTCACCCGCGAGGAGGAGCGTCACCGCACGCTGATGACGGAGGCCGGCTTCGTGGCCTCGCGCTGAGCGCGGGGCAGCGATGGCGCGCCGCTTCACGGGCATCGGCCTCCGCACCGCCGAGGTCGGCCTTGCGCTTCTCTTCGCCGCGGTCGCCGCGCTCGCGATCGCCGATGCGCTGGATATCGGCGCGGGCTGGAGCGAGGACGGCCCGCGCTCGGGTTACTTCCCGTTCTGGATCGGGCTGATCCTGCTCGCCGCGTCGCTGTGGCAGCTCGTCGGCGCGCTCGGGATTCCGCGGCGCCTCGGCTTCGCCACACGCGAGGAGCTCGGCCGCGTCGCCTCGGTGCTGGTCCCGGCGGCGCTGCAGGTCGCGGCGATGCCGTTCGTGGGCCTCTACGTGTCCTCGGCGCTCCTGATCACCTGGTTCATGACGCGGCTCGGAAGCTTCGCCATTCCCGTCGCCGCGGCCACGGGCGTCGCGGTGGCGATCGTCGCGTTCGTCGTGTTCGAGATCTGGTTCCTCGTCGCACTTCCGAAGGGGCCGATTGAACAGTGGCTCGGCTACTGAGCGTGGTGCAGCGGGGGCTTTGATGGATCAGTTCGGGCTGCTGCTCGGCGGCTTCGCGGTCGCGCTCGACCCGTGGAACCTGGCGCTGATGGTGATCGGCATCGTGCTCGGCGTCGTCATCGGCGTGCTGCCCGGGCTCGGCGGTGCGAACGGCGTCGCGATCCTGCTGCCGCTTACCTTCTCGCTGTCGCCGGTCAGCGCGATCATCCTGCTGTCCTGCATCTACTGGGGCGCGCTGTTCGGCGGCGCGATCACCTCGATCCTGTTCAACATCCCGGGCGAGCCGTGGTCGGTCGCGACCACGTTCGACGGCTACCCGATGGCGCAGCAGGGCCGCGCGGCGGAGGCGCTGACGGCTGCCTTCACCTCCTCCTTCGTCGGCGCCTTCGTGGCGATCGTGATGATCACCTTCGTCGCGCCGCTCGTCGCCGGCTTCGCGCTGCGCTTCGGCCCGCCGGAGTTCTTCGCGGTGATGTTCCTCGCCTTCGCAAGCTTCATCGGCATGGGCACCGGCTCGCCGCTGAAGACGCTGATGGCGACGATGGCGGGGTTCCTTCTCGCCTGCGTCGGCCTCGACAGCGTCACCGGCACGCTCCGCCTCACATTCGGAACGACCGAGCTGATCCGCGGCTTCGACTTCCTCGTCGCGGTGATCGGGCTGTTCGGCATCGGCGAGATCCTCACCTCGATCGAGGAGGGGCTCGCCTTCCGCGGCGCGAATGCGCGCATCGACCTCTCGGTGGTGCGCCGCACCTGGGCGGAACTGCCGCGCCACTGGGCGCTGTCGCTCCGCTCCTCGCTGATCGGCTGCTGGATGGGAGTGACGCCCGCGGGCGCGACGCCCGCCTCGTTCATGAGCTACGGCGTGGCGCGGCGCCTGGCGAAGCCGGGCGAGGTGCCGTTCGGCAAGGGGCGCATCGAGGGCGTGATCGCGCCGGAGACGGCGGCGCACGCTGCCGGAACGAGCGCGCTTCTGCCGATGCTCGCGCTTGGCGTTCCCGGCTCGCCCACCGCTGCCGTGCTGCTCGGCGGGCTGATGATGTGGGGGCTGCAGCCGGGGCCGATGCTGTTCGTCGAGCAGGCCGATTTCGTCTGGGGCCTGATCGCCTCGATGTATCTCGGCAACATCGTCGGGCTCGTTCTCGTGCTGGTCGCCGTGCCGTGGTTCGCTGCGATCCTGCGCGTTCCCTTCGCGGTGATCGCGGCGCTGATCCTCGTGATCTGCTCGATCGGCGCCTACACGGTGAACAACGCCTGGTTCGACGTGGTCGTGATGCTCTGCTTCGGCGTGCTCGGCTACGCGATGAAGAAGCTCGACTACCCGCTCGCGCCGCTCGTGCTCGCCCTCGTGCTCGGCAACCGCACCGAGCAGGCCTTCCGGCAGTCGATGCTCTCCTCGCAGGGCGATCTCGGCGTGTTCTGGTCGAACTGGCTGGTCGGCTCGATCATGACGGTGGGACTCATGCTCCTGTTCTGGCCGGTGATCAGCCGCGTGCGCGGCGCAATCTCGGTGCAGCTCGCCCGACGGGAAGGGTGAGGCTGGGGGCGTTCTTCAACACGCAGGAAGGCGGCAACGGCTCTGGCGTGCAGCTCAGCGTCACGGTCGAGGTGGATTTCGTCTCGCAGGGCGTGGTGATCGGCACCGTCGGCGCGGGGACTGACCCGAACAACGGGTTCCTCGGCTTCCGCAGCGACACGGCGTTCGACACGGTCACGATCCGGTCGGTGTCGCCTGGCAGCGACACCTACCTGCTCGACAACATGCGCTACGCGGTGCCCGAGCCGGGCACGCTCGCGCTTCTCGGCGCGGGGCTGTTCGGCCTCGGGCTCGCGCGGCGGCGCCTGCGCGGCTGAGCAACCACAGCCTGGCTTTCGGCAGGCGGCCCGTCCGGCACCGGACGGGCCGCTTCCATGTCCGGCCCCCGGCGGGTCAGGTCCGGAAGTCGGGCTCCTCACTCGTCAGCGTGCGCACCACCGCCGTCATCAACGTGCGGCCGTAATTGGTGAAGCGCTTCGGCTCCGAGGCCTTGATCAGCTTCGGGTCGATCGGCGCGAGCTTCGCCCCGCCCGCCTCGGCCAGAAGCTGCATCTTGCAGGTGTCCTCGAGATAGATGAGCCGCAGCAGCGCCTCGCCGACCGTGGTGCCGACGACGATGGGCCCGTGGTTCTGCATCATCAGCACCGTCGCATCGCCGATCACGCCGGCGAGGCGGGCGCCTTCTGCCGGGGTGAGCGCGGCGCCGTCGAAGGCGCGGTCATAGGCGATCTTGTCGTAGAAGCTCATCGCGGAGAGGTAGCTCTTCGCGATCTCGCCGCCCTCGCGCATGCAGATGGCGGTGGCGTGGTGCATGTGCGTGTGCAGCACCGCGGTGGCCTGCGGCAGGGCAGCGTGGATCGGCGCGTGGATGCAGAACGCCGTGAGCTCGACCGTGTTGCCGTTGGTCGAGAGGATGGTGCCCTTGTGGTCTGCCAGAACGAGGGAGGAGGCCGTGACCTCCGACCAGAAATACCCTTCCGGGTTGATCAGCATCAGGTCCGGCCGGCCGGGCACGGCGACCGAGAAGTGGTTGCACACGCCGGACTGGAAGCCGAGGCGCGAGGCCCAGCGGCACGCGGCGGCGAGCTCGATCTTCGCCTGGGTGATGGCGTCCGTATCCGGGGCGACGTGGGTGTCCATGGGCTCCTCCCTCCCTGTTCGCGGGGGAGGCTAGCGGAAGCCGGCCGCGCGCGCGATCCTCCCCCTCCCGCCACGTTCGAGGTCACCGATGCTCCAGACACCGCCCGCGCTCCCCGGCATGCCCGAGGACGAGATCGACACGCCCGCCCTGGTGCTCGACCTCGATGCCTTCGAGCACAACCTCGACACGATGAAGGCGCTGCTCGCGCCGACCGGCGCGAAGCTGCGCGCGCACGCCAAGACCCACAAATCCGCGACCGTCGCCCGGCTTCAGGCGAGCCGCGGCGGCGCGGTGGGCCAATGCGTGCAGAAGGTCGGCGAGGCGGAAGCGCTGGCTTGGGGCGGCATAGGCGACATCATCGTCACCAACCAGGTCGTCGGCCGCTCGAAGCTGCAGCGGCTGTTCGGGCTCACCAAGCTCGCGCGCGTCTCGGTGTGCGTCGACGATGCCTCGCAGGTCGCGATGCTCGAGGAGGTGGCCGAGGCGGCGGGCGGGCGCATCGAGACGCTCGTCGAGATCGATGTCGGCATGGCACGTTGCGGCGTCGAGCCGGGGCCGTCGGCCGTGGCGCTCGCGGAACGGATCGCCGGCTCGAAGCACCTCGTCTTCGGGGGCCTGCAGGCCTATCACGGCCGCGCGCAGCACCTCCGCAAGCCCGAGGAGCGCGAGGCGGCGATCGCTGCCTCTGCGGACGGCACGCGGCGGACGGTGGAGCAGCTTCGCCAGCGCGGGCTCGAGTGCCGCGTCGTCGGCGGCGCCGGCACGGGCACGTTCGAGCTCGAAGCGGCCACGGGCGTATGGAACGAGATCCAGGCCGGCTCCTACGCCTTCATGGATGCCGACTATGCGCGGAACCTCGATGCGGCCGGCAAGCCGATGAGCACGTTCCGGCATGCGCTGTTCGTGCTCGCGACCGTGATGAGCGCGCCGAAGCCCGGCCTCGCCGTGCTCGATGTCGGGCACAAGGGGGTCGCGGTCGATTGCGGGATGCCACTCGTGTGGGGCATGCCGGATGTTGCCTATGTCGGCGCCTCGGACGAGCACGGCAAGCTCACCTGGGACGGCGGCGCGCGCAGCCTGAAGCTCGGCCAGAAGCTCCGGCTCATCCCCGGCCACTGCGACCCGACGGTCGATCGCTACGACTGGTATGTCGGCCTAAGGGGCGGGCGCGTTGAGTGCGTGTTCCCGGTCGATGCGCGCGGCGCGATGCGCTGAAGGCGCAGGACCTGGACGAGGGCCCCTAGCCGCGCGTCCGGGCGCTCGAGGCGACGTTGCTCGGCGCGATCGTCAGGCAAGGCTGCCGGCGCTTCTTCCGGTCCGCACAGGCCTCGCGCGCCTCGGCCGCGGTAAGGTTCGTCACCTGGGCGCGGAACAGCGTGCCGCGGCGGCCGCGCGTCGGCTGGATCTCCGTCTCCGCCCGCGCGATGCCGAGCGCGCGCTCTGCGCTGCGGGCCGCGGTGAGCGCCTGGTTTCGCGTCGAGAACGCGCCGACCTGCACGGCCCAGTTCGTCGCACCGCCCCCGCGCGCCCGCGTCGTCGCCTGCTCGGTGCGCTGCATCGCCGCCCGGTCCTGGCTTGGCGTGGAAGCGTTGGCGCGGGAGATCAGCGAGATGCCCTCGTTGCGCGAGGCGACGGCGGTGCCGCCCGCGACGCCGAAGGCATCGTCGAGAAGCGCGACCATGTGCCGGTCACGTTCCGGGCCCGAGGAGCCGCCGAACACGACGGCGACGATCCGCCGCCCGTCGCGCTGGGCGGAGGCGAGCAGGTTGAAGCCGCTCGCGCGGATGTAGCCGGTCTTGATCCCGTCCGCTCCGTCATAGCCCGAGAGGATCCGGTTGTTGTGGTTGACGTGGACCTTCCCGCGGAAGCGGAACCGGTCGGTCGAGAAGTAGCGGTAGTCGCTCGGGTGATCGAGGATCAGCCGCCGGCCGAGTGTCGCCATGTCGCGCGCCGTGGTGACCTGCTGCACGTCAGGCAGGCCGGACGCGTTGCGGAACACCGTGTCGCGCATGCCGATCTGGCGCGCCTTGAGCGTCATCGCCCGGGCGAAGTTCGCTTCCGACCCGGCCAGGTGCTCGGCGATCGCGATCGCGATGTCGTTGGCAGACTTGGTGATGATGGCGAGCACCGCGTGCTCGAGCGTCAGCCGCGAGCCGGGCGGCATGCCGATCTTCGAGGGCGGGGCGGCGGCTGCGTTGCCCGAGATCGTCACCTGGTCGGACCAGCGGGCGCGGCCGTCGGAGACGGCATCGAACACCAGGAATGCGGTCATCACCTTCGTGAGGGAGGCGGGGTGGCGCTCCTCGTCGGCATCGACGGCAGAGAGCACGCGGCCGGAGGCGGCTTCGATCACGATCGAGGAATAGCGCTCGCTGCCGATCTGGGCCCGGGACTCGCCTGACACCAGAATTGCAACCAGGGCGATAAGGAAACCTGGAACGATTGAACGCAGGGTTGCAACACGCCCGGGCATCCTGCCTGCCACCATCGTTCCACGCCCTTCCATTGCGCCCGGCGCATGGCCGGCCAGACCCCGGACCCTAGGCGCGCCTGTGCGCCATGTCCACCGGAAAAAACATAAAACGCAGATGGTTAACGCTTGATTCTCTGCCCCTGTGTCCGCTCCGGCAGGCCGGGAGACCAAATTGTGCAGTGCAACAAAATGCTTGACGAAAGCGAACGAAACCGCCATGTTCCGGTCGTGCTGCAGCGCAACATGAAGGCGCCGAAGCAACGGTATCATGCAATGGCGTGCGGGACACCGGCCGCCGAGGAAGGAGTAAGTACATGAGCACGAAGTCCGCCAAGGCAACTGCCGCGATCGAGTCCGGCGTCGAGACGATGGACAGCCTGGTGAAGCAGGGCACCGACGCCGCGACGAAGGGCTTCGAGCAGGCCCAGGCCGCGATGAAGCAGCAGATCGAGGAAGCCCAGAAGCAGGCCGCCTCGGTGCAGAAGACCCTCGAGGAGGCGCTCGCCTTCGGCAAGGGTAACCTCGACGCGTTCGTCCAGTCCTCGACGATCCTCACCGAGGGCATGCAGGAGCTCGCCCGCTCGACGATGGCCTTCCAGCAGGCCGCCTTCGCCGAGACGATCGAGAACGCCAAGGCGCTCGCCGGCGTGAAGTCGGTCCGCGAGGCGTTCGACCTGCAGGCGACGATCGCCAAGGCCTCGACGGAGAAGCTCGTCGCCGAGACGACGAAGTTCTCCGAGAGCTCCGCGAAGCTCGCCGAGAAGGCCTTCGCCCCGGTGATCGAGCGCGTGAACCTCGCGGTGAAGACGTTCGGCAAGCCGATCGCCGCCTGATCCGGCTGAGCGATCGAGAGGCAATCCCTGCCGGCGTTTCCGGCAGGGCACGTGAAGGGGCCCGGGGGATCACTCCCGGGCCCCTTTTCATTGACCCTTTTTGTTCTCGCCCCCTCACGGGCAAGAGATTTACCCTCGCTGAACCCCGCCAGGGCAGGATTGCTGCCATGATGGCTTGGCGGTCGATTCCGGAGGCGCATTCTGCGGCACACCCTTTCGCCGGGCTTGCCGCTTCCGATATCATCCCTGTGCGGCGGCGCGGCATCGTGCCCCCTGCCGGCACAAGCGAAGGCGCAGCGCGGCACCGAGGCGATGAGCGATACGGACAAGCGGGGCAACCAGGGCGGCGAGAACACACCCAGTACGGGCGTGGTCATCAAGGCGCGCCCGAAGACCCGCAAGCCCAGCATGTACAAGGTGTTGATGCTGAACGACGACTACACGCCGATGGAGTTCGTCGTCCATGTGCTCGAGCGGTTCTTCAACAAGAATCGCGAGGAAGCCACGCGCATCATGCTGCACGTGCACAGGCGTGGCGTCGGCGTATGCGGCGTGTTCACCTACGAGGTGGCCGAGACCAAGGTCACCCAGGTGATGGACCTCGCCCGCCAGCACCAGCACCCGCTGCAGTGCACGATCGAGAAGGAGTGAACCTTCTCCGTGCGCGGCGAGGCACGATATCTGCATCGACACCCGGGAAGGCAGGCGGCGGGTCCGCCGTCGGGGCCTCCCCCGGAACGGCCGTGACCTGACACGGCCAGGACAAGGAGAGCGCGCGCATGTTGTCCCGTAACCTCGAACAGACGCTGCACCGCGCGCTCGGCCTGGCAAGCGAGCGCAAGCACGAATACGCCACCCTCGAGCACCTTCTCCTCTCGCTCGTCGACGACAGCGACGCAGCCGGCGTGTTCCGCGCCTGCGCCGTCGACGCCGAGCGGCTCCGGAGGGAGGTGACCGAGTTTCTCGACAAGGACCTCGCCGGGCTGGTGACCGACCGGACCGGAGACCCCAAGCCGACCGCCGGGTTCCAGCGTGTCGTCCAGCGCGCCGCGATCCACGTCCAGTCCTCCGGGCGGGACGAGGTGACGGGCGCCAACGTCCTCGTCGCGCTGTTCAGCGAGCGTGAGAGCCACGCGGTCTACTTCCTGCAGCAGCAGGACATGACGCGGCTCGATGCGGTGAACTTCATCAGCCACGGCATCGCCAAGGTGCCGGGGCGGAACGAGAAGCGCGCCGTGCAGGGCCAGGAGAACGAGCAGAACGAGGGGCGCGAGGACAAGCCGAACCGGCGCAGCCAGGAGGCGCTCACCACCTACTGCATCAACCTCAACAAGAAGGCCGCCGCCGGCAAGATCGACCCGCTGATCGGCCGCGAATCCGAGGTCGAGCGGACAATCCAGATCCTCTGCCGCCGCACCAAGAACAACCCGCTCTACGTGGGCGACCCGGGCGTGGGCAAGACCGCGATCGCCGAGGGCCTGGCCAAGCGGATCATCGAGGGCGACGTGCCGGAGGTGCTCAGCAAGTGCACCATCTACGCGCTCGACATGGGCGCGCTCCTCGCCGGCACGCGCTACCGCGGCGACTTCGAGGAGAGGCTGAAGGCGGTCGTCTCCGAGCTCGAGGCGCAGGGCGGCTCTGCCATCCTGTTCATCGACGAGATCCACACCGTGATCGGCGCCGGCGCCACCTCGGGCGGGGCGATGGATGCCTCGAACCTGCTGAAGCCCGCGCTCGCCTCGGGCACGCTGCGCTGCATCGGCTCGACCACCTACAAGGAGTACCGCAACTACTTCGAGAAGGACCGCGCGCTCGTCCGCCGCTTCCAGAAGATCGACGTGGCCGAGCCCTCGCTCGACGATGCGATCAAGATCCTGAAGGGGCTCAAGACCAACTACGAGAAGCACCACAAGGTCCGCTACACCGATGATGCCATCAAGGCGGCGGTGGAGCTTTCCTCGCGCTACATCCATGACCGCAAGCTGCCCGACAAGGCGATCGACGTGATCGACGAGGTCGGCGCCTCGCGCATGCTGCTGCCCGAGAACAAGCGGCGGAAGACCGTGACGGTGAAGGATGTCGAGGACATCGTCGCCAAGATCGCGCGCATCCCACCCAAGGCGGTGAGCACCGACGACAAGGAGACGCTCCGCAACCTCGAGCGCGATCTCAAGGCGATGGTGTTCGGCCAGGACAAGGCGATCGAGGCGCTTGCCGCGGCGATCAAGCTGGCCCGCGCGGGGCTTCGCGACGGCGAGAAGCCGATCGGCAACTACCTGTTCTCCGGCCCGACCGGCGTGGGCAAGACCGAGGTCGCCAAGCAGCTGTCGAAGATCCTCGGCATCGAGCTGACGCGCTTCGACATGTCCGAGTACATGGAGCGTCATTCCGTCAGCCGCCTGATCGGCGCCCCGCCTGGCTATGTGGGCTTCGACCAGGGTGGGTTGCTGACGGACGCGATCGACCAGCACCCCCACTGCGTGCTTCTGCTCGACGAGATCGAGAAGGCGCACCCCGACCTGTTCAACATCCTCCTGCAGGTGATGGACCACGGGAAGCTGACCGACCACAACGGCAAGCAGGTCGACTTCCGCAACGTCATCCTGATCATGACGACGAATGCGGGCGCGTCGGACCTCGCGAAGAACGCCATCGGCTTCGCGCGCGAGAGCCGCGAGGGCGAGGACGAGGACGCGATCAAGCGCCTGTTCACCCCCGAGTTCCGCAACCGCCTCGACGCGACCATTCCGTTCGCGAACCTCACCCCCGACATCGTCGGCATGGTGGTGGACAAGTTCGTCATGCAGCTCGAGGCGCAGCTCGCCGACCGCAACGTGACGATCGAGCTGACCGACGGGGCTCGCCATTGGCTCGCCGAGAAGGGCTACGACAAGCTCTACGGAGCCCGGCCGCTCGCGCGCATCATCCAGGAATACGTGAAGAAGCCTCTCGCCGAGGAGCTCCTGTTCGGCCGGCTCTCGAAGGGCGGCGCGGTGCGCGTCGGCGTCGACGAGGAGGGCAAGATTCTCACCTTCGCCTATGTCGAGGCCCCCGTCGCCGCGCTGCCGAAGCCCGAGGGCGACCCGGGCGAAGGCGACGACGAGAAGGCGCCGGAGGTGGTGGAGTAAAAGCGGCTTATCGACGGCGGTTCACCGGGCGTCGAACCGCCGCCGGCTCTTGTTTATGACGTGCCTGGGGTGAAGTGCCCCAGGCGCATAGGCGATCATCCCGATCGCGGGCATTGGCCGCCGTCTGCGCCCACGCTCAGCCCGACCTCCGATCAGCGCATCAGGACCGACGTCGCGTCCCAGTCACGCAGCCAGTTGGGATTCTGGCTGCGATAGATGGTGTTGCGAACTCGCAGCGGAACGCGACGCTGTGGGTCGAGCCAGACGCGCGTGTCGACGCCGAACATGTTGGGTGGCTGCCCCCGTAGAAACTATTCGCGAAGGAGCGCAACGGAGCGTCCGAAGCGGCGAGGCTGCTAACGGCGGAGCGAGCGCCCGGGCAATTGAATCTCTCATCAGGACTGAGCCGATTGAACAGTATGCCGTAACATCGGCTTCGTTCTCTCTGGCGATCAATCAAACCGGATTGTTGTGTCCTACGCGGACCACAGTCACATACGGTAGCCCGGTGCCACTTCGGGACTCGCATTACCTGCGGGTCGGAGGGGGGAGCTACACTTCTCGTGTCGGCAACAAAATAAACCATCGCAATGTAATCTTGGATTTGGTGGCGATACGTGACGAGCGAGCCGTGTTGCTCGCGAGTTGCTGCTGAATCCAATACATTGTCGATGAGCGCCATCGTCAGCGATCGGCGCGGCCCATAGTGCCTGCTTCCCTCCCACCATCGTGACAATATCGTTGCGCTTCCGGGGTTATGCTGCGGTGAAAGCAGGGGGAGGCCGCGATGGGAACCACGCAGGCCAAGGCCGCAGATGTCTATGGCCGTACGTACGAGCTCGATGAGCAGACGCTCGAGGTCATGGTCACGCGCCTGGAGGCGCGCGGGCGGCATCCCGTGTTCATCCAGTCCATTGGCGATTACGGCGAGCAGCTCCGTCTTTCCGGAACCGAGTCGCTTCTCGAGCTCGGCTGCGGCACAGGCGTGGCAAGCCGTCGGATCGCGCTGCGTCCGGATGCGCCCGGGCGCATCGTCGCGCTCGACATAAGCCCCCATCTCGTCGCCGCCGCCAGTCGCCTCGCAGCCGCCGAGGGGCTCGACGGGCGGATCGACTGGCGTGTCGGCGACGCCCATGCGCTCGGTCTCGACGAGCAGTTCGATGTCGTCCTGCTGCACACGCTGATCAGCCACGTTGCCGACCCGGAACGGGTGCTCCACCAAGCCGTCGGTCATCTCACGCCGGGTTCGGGACGGATGGTCGTGTTCGACGCCGATGTCGCCTCGCTCTCCATCGCGACGGAGGCGGAAGATGGCGGCGCGGAGAGCGACCGCCTCATCCGCAAGGGCCTCTTCGCCCAGCCGCGTGCCGTACGCAGCCTGCCGCGCCTGCTCCGCGAGCGCGGGATGCAGCTCGCCTGGTCGCGCGCCTACGCGGTGGCCGATATTGGCAGGCCGGACTATTTCGGCCCGCTGCTCGCGTCGCTCCCCATCCTTCTGCCGAAGGCCGGGGTGATGTCGGAGCAGGAGGCGAGGCGCTTCGTCGACGAACTTGGCGTCATGGCGGCGCGCGACGCGTTCTTCGGGGTGATCACCTTTCACACGATCATCGCCCACCGCGTGGCCTGAGCGCCTCGCTTGCTGTCGTCCCGTCACGCCCCCTCCAGCTCCCATCCCCCGAACACGACTCCGTGAGCCCTCCGCAACCGTTGGGACGGTTGCGAATTGGATCGCTCGTGGCGGCATCCCTCGGGAGCGGCCGCGCCATGGCATCGGAAGCCGTGGCAACGGAACGTGCGGAAGGAGACGGAGCAGAACCATGAGCGGGTCCCCGAACCCCGTTGTCGAGTCGATCCCCCACGCGCGCCGCTACGCGCGCGCGCTCGTCGCCGTGGCCGACGAGGGGGACCGGCTGGTCGAGCGGGCGCTGAGCAACGTCATGGACGCGGGGTCCGGCGCCTCCTTCCCCGGCCACCGGCTCTACACCTCGATCTCGCGCCTGCACCGCGACGCCGCGCAGGGGCCACGCGAGGACACGCTGCGACGGCAGGTGCTGCTGCTCCGCGCGCTCGAGGATCTCGACAACGGCCAGACCGCCGCGGTGGTCGGGCTGGAGGAGGACGTCACGCAGCGCCTGTTCAACGAGGCCATGGCCGATGCGCGGCGGCTCGTATCGGCCGATGCGCTGATCATCGAGGATGAGCCCGTCACCGCTCTCGAGATCGAGCGGTTGATGACCGAGTGCGGCCATCGGGTGATCGGGGTTGCCGCCAACGAGGAGAAGGCCCTCGCGCTCGCCGCGAACTCCCCGCCTGGCCTGATCCTGGCCGATGTGAAGCTTGGCGCGGGCGGGTCCGGCCGCGCTGCCGTCGCACGCATCCTCGAAGGGGCGCCGGCGCCGGTGATCTTCGTCACCGCCTATCCGGAACACCTGCTCACCGGCCAGCACCCGGAGCCGGCCTTCGTTCTCGGCAAGCCGTTCGACCCGACCGCTCTCGCCGCGGCCAGCTTCCAGGCGGTCAGCGCCGGCAAGAAACCGTTCTGACGCACCAAGTGCTGACGCATTGAAGCGTGACCGACAGGCACCTGGGCGTGAGACGGGCCCCGCTGGGTGCGGCGCGGCCTAGTGGAGATAGACCGAGACAGCGTCCCAGCTCTCATATGGAAACGGCGGGTCGCTTCGGTGCATCGCATGCCGTACGCGCAGCGGCGTTTTGTGCCGCGGGTCGATCCAGGCGGTGCTGTCGACGCCGTACATGTTCGGCGGTTGCCCGCGTTCGGTGAGCGTGACGACGAAGGCTTCCGTCGCGTTTATCATCTCGGTACCGGTGACGCGAAACTCGAACGTCCAGAGGAATGTCTCCCCTTCGGTAACCGCCGTGCCCGTTACCGATGCAAACGCGCGATTGCCGACGCGCAACGGAAAGAGGCTGGCCACGGCACGTTCCAACCGTTCGAGCGCCGGGTCGTTGGCCAGATAGAACCGCATCCCCAGAAGCGAGGTGTAATTCCGCCGCCCATCGGGGGTGACGACGCAGAGGCGCCCTGGCGGTGTCGCAACATACACCATTGGGTACAGCCTTCGGCGATCGGGCCAGCTCGCGCGCTCGATGCGTGTGCCAGGCGGCGGGCAGAGATCCAACGGCGCGGCAACGGAGGCGCCGGCAGGAGCCGAACCAGAGGCGTCGGGCGGCGATGAGCAGCCCGTCATTCCCAGCGCCATGATCAGCGCCGAGAACGCGATCACCCTCGCCGCTTTCTCGCGTCGGTACGAGCGGGCGAGCGGTGTGCCGCGTGCGTGTGCAAGGTCAGGCCTGTGAATGCGCTCCGCCGCCTGCCCGCGCGGCGCTGCAAGCATGGCGATGGCGGCTGCGGCGGCGAGGGCGATGCGGGTCATCGGCGCTCCTTCCTGCGCGCCTCGCGTGGCGCTCTTCCCCGCGCTTCTATCCCGCCGCCGCGTCCAGTGTGTTGAGGTGTCTCAAGCTCGCCTGGAGTGCGGCGATAGCAAGCAGGGCGCCCGCCCCTCAGCGTCCCGCGAAGAACGCCTCGAAGGCCCTTTCGGCGCCCGGGTGAAGGGGCGCGCTGAGGCCGCGCGTGCGCATCGCCGCAGGGTCCAGCCCCTCGAGCACAGGGGCGCGGCGGGCGAGGGGGGCGAGGCCGTTGAGCGTCTCGCGCGCGAAGGCTTCCACGATCGCGTCCGGCATCGCCGCCAGCGTCACCAGCGTCGCCGACACGCCGAATGTCCGCACATCCTCCGCGAGCTCGGGGTAGCTCCGGCCCGAGATGACGAGGCTCGTGTAGACCGAGCCGTCATCCACCAGCGCCTCGGCCTCCGGGCCCATGATCGGCGCGATGTCCACCGCGCACTCGCGCAGCGTCCGCGCGATCGCCGCGTTCGGGTGGCCGACGATCAGCAGCGTCGCGTCGATCCGCCCGGCGCAGAGCTCGGCGATCGCCGCGCCGGCCTGCAGCTCGTAGGTCGCGGCGAACGCGTCCAGCGTCATTCCGTAGGCGTGCATCAGCACGCCGATCGTTGCGCGGCGGCCGGAGGAGGGATGGCCGAGATCGACGCGCCTGTTGCGGAGATCGCCGAACCCTCTCACGCCTGCGGCGCGGCGCACGAGAAGCGTCAGCGGCTCGGCGTGAAGCGACATCACCGAGCGAAGCGTCGGCGTCGGTCCCCGTGCCGCGAAAGCCGCCGTCCCGTCCCAGGCATGCCGGTGCCAGTCCGACTGCGCCATGGCGATGTCGAGCTGCCCGTAGCGCAGGGCGAAGAGGTTGTAGATCGAACCCGCCGTGCTTTCCGGCGAGCAGCGGAGCGAAGCGCGGTCGACCAGGTTCACCCGTTCGCAGATCGCCCGGACAGCGGCGAAGTACCCCCCCGACACCTCGCCCGCGCCGACGGAGATGAAGCTCAGCCCACCGCCCGAGGCCGAGGCCGAGGTAGGCGAGGACGAACGAGCCGGCGACGAAAGGGCCGTCGCAGCAAGCACGAGCATCACGAGAGCCAGAACGCGCATCCGCACCTCCTGCACAGCGCGCATGATGCAAGCATCCCCCCGCCGCGTCGCCAAGCAGGGGGCGACACGCGGCGCGCAAGCGGTTCCGGCTTTCTGGCCGGGTCGCTCCTCAGGTAGCATCCGCCGGGATCGTTCGTCAGCGGGCAGCATGCCGGAGTTCATTCACGCCATTCCCGTCACCGAGCTTGCGGTCTATTTCACCGTCGCGTCCGTCGGCCTGGTGTTCGTCGGCCTCATCCTGGTCAAGCCGGTCCTGCGGCTTCTGATCGGCCGCGGCGACCCGACGATCAACGACACGATCAGCCACGGCACGGGCAGCTACGCGCTGTTCTACGCGCTCCTGGTCGGCCTGCTGACGGTCGCTGCCTACCAGAACAAGGTGCAGATCGAGCAGCACATCCTTGCCGAGGCCGCCGCCGTCGGCGGTCTCTACAGCGACATGGGCGTCTACCCAGAGCCGATGCGGTCGGACATGAAGGAGCTCCTGCGCGACTACGTCCTGTTCACAATCCACAAGGACTGGCCTGCCCACCGCGCGGGCGAGGTGATGAACGGCGGCGTCCATCGCGTGGACGCGATGCGGCAGCTTCTGGCGTCGTTCGAGCCGGCCTCCCCCTCCCAGCAGATCGTGCATGCCGAGGTGATCCGCTCCTTCGCCGGGTTCTCGAATGCGCGTCAGCAGCGGCTCGCCGGCGTGGCCACCCGCATTCCGGACATCCTGTGGTACGCGGTGGCCGTCGGCGCGCTGGTGAACCTGGTCATCTTGCTGATGCTGCGGATGAAGCCGCTGGCGCATTTCCTGCTCGGCTCGATCAGCGCATTCTTCCTCGGCGTCATCCTGTTCGTGATCGTCGTGCTCGACGATCCCCTGCGCGGCGAGGCGGGGCTGCGGCCGCAGCCCTTCGAGCTGCTTTGGGAGCGGCAGATGCGCTGGGACGAGCCGCTGGTCTGACGGGGGCGCGGATGGCCGAGTTCAGCGTACGCGAGGTGGAAGGGATGCGGCAGGTCCACATCGACATCCGCGACGAGACGGTACGCGCCGCCGCGGGCGCGCTCTCCAACATGCGCGGGGCGATCACCATGACGGCCGCGCCGCCGCGGCCGGGCGAGTTCATCCGCTCCCTGATCACCCGGGAGGCGCGCGTCCGCCCGCGCTACACCGGCACGGGAAGCGTGCTGCTGCAGCCCTCGCTCGGCGGGTTCTTCGTCCTCGAGGTGTCCGGCACGCGGTGGATCCTCGAGCCTGGCGTGTATCTCGCCTCGGAGGGCGACGTGACGCTCGGCGTTCGGCGCGAGCGGTTCTGGCCGACGCTCTGGGCAGGCGATGGGCTGATGAAGTTCCAGACGACCGTCTCAGGCCACGGCGGCGTCGCGATCAACGCACCGGGGCCGGTGGAGGTGGTGCCGGTGGAGGAGGGCGAGCTGCGCGTGCAGGGCCGCCTCGTTCTCGGCAGAACCGACACGCTGGGCTTCTCCTCGCGCCGCGCCACGTCGTAGCTGCAGAGCTTCATCGCGGGACAGAAGCGGCTCCGCGTCTTCTCCGGCACCGGCCTCGCCCTGGTGTGCTGGACGCCCTACTGGAACCATCACATGTATCGCCGCGTGACCGGCGAGGACATCGAAGGCTCGATCTTCGAATAGGCCGGGGGCGTCGCGTCAGGCCGCCTCGAGCGTGGCGATGTCGAGTTTCACCATGCCCATCATCGCCTTCAGCACGCGGTCGGCCCGCGCGCGGTCGGCGCCTGCGAGAAGCTTCGGCAGGACGCTCGGCACGATCTGCCAGGAGAGGCCCCAGCGGTCGGTGATCCAGCCGCACCGCATCGGCGTGCCGCCACCTGCGAGGATGGCATCCCAAAGGCGGTCCACCTCACCCTGCGTCTCGCAATCGACGCTGAGCGACATGGCCGGCGTGAAGGGAAACTCCGCGTTGCCGTTGATCGCGACGAAGGAGAGCCCCTCGAGCTCGAAGCGCACCGCGATCACCGAGCCTGGCGTGCCTGGCCCCGTTTCGCCCCAGCGTGTCGTCTCGGTGATGCGGGCGTCGGCAAACAGCGAGACGTAGAAGTTGACCGCTTCCTCCGCCGCCTGGCCGGCGAACCAGAGGGACGTCGCGATACGCTGGACCTTCGCCATGGTCGTTTCACTCCCGTGTCCTCGTTGGCGTTGTCGGTGAATGGTCAGTGCAGGCTGCGCGCCACGGCCTCGAGCTGGTCGGCGGCGGTGTTCCACCCCGCGATCAGCCCCATCGCCTCGTGCGCGGCGCGGTCGGCCGCCGTCCAATGCGCGGCATGCTCGGTGTAGTGCGTTCCGTCCGCGTCCGGCTCGAAGGCCACGGTCACGGTCACGAACGGCTTGGTGGCCGGCACCCAGGCTTCGGAGAACGCGTCCGTCCAGACGATGCGCCGCCCCGGATCGACCGCAAGACACACCCCGCGGAACAGCATCGGCTCGCCTGTCCCGGCGTTGCGCATGTCCACGGCGAAGCGGCCGCCGGGCCGGACATCCAGTGCGGCGCGCTCCACTCGCCAGGGCGGCGGGGCGAACCAGCGGGAGATCAGCGCCTCCTCCGTCCAGCAGCGCCAGAGCAGTGCGGGCGGCAGCGCGACATGCCGCGCCACGACCGGCGGATGCGAGAGCGAACCGTCTCGGGAGGTCATCGTTTCGTTTCCTTCCTCTTCGCGGTGTCGAACAGCGACGCGAGATGCGCCGAGAGCTCGTCGATGCAGGCGCCAGCTATCGCCGCGCCGCCCTGTGCCTTGGCCAGGATGAACGCGCCCTGGATCACCGCCTGGGTGTAGAGGGCGAGCCGCCGCGCGCGCGCCTCACCTTCTGCCCCGGAGACGCCCAGCGCGGCGGCGATGTCCGGCACCAGCGTCTCGGCGTGGCCGGCGATCGTCTCCTCGCAGGCGGCGCGGATGGCGGGGTGCGTCTCGTAGGCTTCCTGCACCATCGTTCCGGCGAGGCAGGTGATGTCGGGAAGCGCGCCGGCGAGAAGCGCCTTGCGCAGCGCCAGGTAGCCGAGGATCCGCCCGGCCGGAGTGTTCTCTTCATGGAACGTTGCGCTAGCGAACAGGCGTGCCGCCCCATCCCCGAAATGCCGGACGGCGGCGAGGGCGAGCGCCTCCTTGCTGTCGAAGTGATGGAAGAAGGCGCCCTTCGTCACGCCTGCGGCGGCACAGATGTCATCGACGCGCGTTGCCCCGTAGCCGCGCTCGCGCAGGAGGCGGAGCGCGACATCGAGGATCCTGGTGCGCGTATCGGTGCGGGCTTTCGTGGTGGCCATGCCGAACCATACCAACTGGTCGGTATGTGTCAACCCCGGCGTACACAACCGTTAATTTTCATTCACGATGCGGATCAGAGGTAACAACGCGGGCGGTATGCGGTAGGTTGTTTCGCAAGACCGAAGAGACGTTCGGCATTACGGGTGAGCATAGCCATGGCCGTTCAGGAAGCCTTACGCGTCGTCGCCGAACGAATTGGGAGCCTGCCCCAGCCCTGCGCAAGCTGCGATGCGAGGGAGCGCAACTTCTGCGCTGCGCTCAGCCCGGCCGAGATGGCCGAGTTCGCCCGCACCATGTCGGAGGCGGCGCTGCCGACGGGGGGGATCCTGTTCCACGAGGGCGCGCCGGCCGACCACGTGATGAACGTCACGTCCGGCGCGGTGAAGCTGTTCAAGCTGCTCGGCGACGGGCGGCGGCAGATCCTTGGCTTCCGCTTCGCCGGCGATTTCCTTGGGCTCTCCACTGGGGCGGATTACGTCTACAGCGCAGAGGCGCTCGGCGAGAGCCGGGTGTGCCGCTTTCCCCGCCGCAAGCTCGATGCGCTGCGCGAACGTTACCCGAACGTCGATCGCCGCCTGCTCGCACTTTCGATCGAGGAGCTCGCCGGCGCGCAGGAGCAGCTGCTTCTGCTCGGGCGCAAGACGGCCGAGGAAAGGCTCGTGTCGTTCCTGATCCTGCTGTCGCAGAACCAGGTGCGTCGCGGCCTCGTGGCCGACCCGATCACCCTGGCGATGACGCGCTCCGACATCGCCGACTATCTCGGCCTGACCATCGAGACGGTGAGCAGGACCTTCTCGTCTCTGAAGAAGAAGGGGCTGATCGAGCTCGAGGACACGACACACGTGCACCTCGTCGATCGCGACAGGCTCGAGGACCTCGCCGCCGGCTTCGCCTAACGTCGCCCGCTACGCTTCCGCACATTCCTCCGGCCGCAAGCACCGCGCCCGCGGCGATGCTCAGCGGATGAAGACCTGCACCTCGGTGGCGGGAATGTCGCGGCGCGTCGCTGCCGAGAGCGTCACCCGCTCCGACGGCAGGCCCATCTCGACGAGCGCGCGCGCGACCCCTTCCGCCTGGCGCCGCGCCTCCGAAGCCGCGCGCGCCTGGTCTGCCGGCTCGCCGCGCGCCGGGGCGATCCCGACGAGCTCGAACGAGATCCCGGGGTTGCGGTCGAGCGCCGAGGACACCGCCTCGTAGAGCGGCTGGCGGTAGGCGACGTCGGGGCGGTCGAACCGGATGGAGACGAGCGGGCGCTGCGTCGCCGACACAGGAGCCGGCGGCGGCCGCAGGGCAGGCGAGGTAGCGATTCGCTGCGAAAGCGGCGCGCCGAACATGCGCCCGGAGTTGATCGCAAGAACGAGCGAGCCGAGCGTGCGCCGCTCCGAGGCGAGCGCGGAGGACTGCCGACCGATATCGTCGGTGATCTCGTTCAGCAGCCGGTCGATCGTCACGATCGTGCGGCTCGTATCGTCCTCGAGGAGGTCGAGGTTGCGGTGATCCTGGTCGACGCCGCCGGAGAGCCGGAAGGCGGAGCGGATGGAGCTCTGCAGGAAGCCGGCATTGGAGGCGTTCGCCGCCACGCGCGGCGAGAGCGCCGAGAGTCTCGCGAGGTTCTGGTCGAGCTGGCCTAGCAGCCCCTGTGCCTCGCTTGCCTGCGACAGTAGCTCCGGGTTGCCAGGGGTGGTGCCAACCTGGAGGCGGGCGGTGATGTTGGCGACGAGCGCCTGGTAGCGCGCCGTCTGGTCGGCCATGGCCGAACGGATGACGCGGAATTCCTGGGCGTTGTCGATCACCCCGCCCTTGAGACTGGTGAGTTCGCCGGCGAGCTGCTGCACCCGACCATCGACGACTGTTCCCGTCGGCACGAGCCGAGGCGCTGTGGGCGAGAGGGTGGAGGCGTCGGCCGGCAGGGGGGCGGGCGGAAGCTGCGGCCCCATGCCCGGGAAGCTCTGGCAGGCGCCGAGCGTGCCCGCGAGGACGAGGGCGAGCAGGGCGCGGGCGCGAGGGGTTCCGGCGCAGGCGAGGGCGCGGCCGGCATCCGGGGAGCGGCGCTCTGGCATCGTGTCGGTCTTGTCTCCGTCTCTCGGTGGTTGGCGCGGGCAGGTTGCAGGCGTGCAGAAGTCTCTGGGTTCTCTAGCATCAGCCGCGCCAGGGGGTCGAGGGGGGCAGGCGATTCGGGGGCTCCGGACCAAGCCCACACCCTGGCCCTCTCTGGCAAACGGCACAGGGGACGCCTCGCGCGGCGGTGTCGCGGCGTCGCCTCTCCCCTCATTGGGAGAGAGGGTCCGGTGAGGGAGGCGGGCGTCGCCCTCAGGCGTCCATCTTCAGGGCGGCGAGGAAGGCGGTCTGCGGAATCTCGACCTTGCCGAACTGGCGCATGCGCTTCTTGCCCTCCTTCTGCTTCTCGAGGAGCTTGCGCTTGCGGGTGATGTCGCCGCCATAGCACTTGGCGGTCACGTCCTTCGACAGCGCGCCGATCGTCTCGCGGGCGATGATGCGAGAGCCGATCGAGGCCTGGATGGCGATCTTGAAGAGCTGCTTCGGGATCAGCTCCTTCAGCTTCTCGCAGATGGCCCGGCCGCGCTTCTCCGCCTGGCTCCGGTGCGCGATGAAGGCAAGCGCGTCCACCGGGTCGCCGTTGACCAGGATCGAGATCTTCACGAGCTCGCTGTCGGCGTAGCCGTCCATCGCATAGTCGAAGGAGGCATAGCCGCGGCTGATCGATTTCAGCCTGTCGTAGAAGTCGAACACCACCTCGTTCAGCGGCAGGCGATACACCGCCATCGCGCGATTGCCGACATAGGTGAGGTCCACCTGCTGGCCGCGGCGCTCGTTGCAGAGGGCGAGGATGTTGCCGAGATAGTCGTCGGGCACGAAGATCGTCGCCTTGATCCACGGCTCCTCGATATGGTCGATCGTCGAGGGGTCGGGCATGTCGGCGGGGTTGTGCAGCTCCGTCACGTCGCCCTTGGTCGAATGGATTCGATAGACGACCGAGGGGGCGGTGGCGATCAGGTCGAGATCGAACTCGCGCTGCAGACGCTCCTGGATGATCTCGAGGTGCAGCAGGCCGAGGAACCCGCAGCGGAAGCCGAAGCCGAGCGCGGCCGAGGTCTCGGGCTCGTAGTGGAACGAGGCGTCGTTGAGGCGCAGCTTGCCGAGACTCTCGCGCAGCTTCTCGAAATCGTCCGCATCGGTCGGGTAGAGGCCGCACCAGACGACGGGGATCGAGGGCTTGAACCCGGGAAGCGGCTCGGTGGCCGCCGTGCGGTCATCGGTGATCGTGTCGCCGACATTGCAGTCGGCCACCGTCTTGATGCCGGCGGTGATGTAGCCCATCTCGCCGGGCCCGAGCGATTCGACTGTCACCATCTTCGGCGTGAACACGCCGACCGCTTCGACGGGATGCACCGCGCCCGAGGACATGAACCGGATTCGCTGGCCGCGCTTCAGCCGCCCGTCCTTTACGCGCACGAGGATGACGACGCCGAGATAGGCGTCGTACCAGCTGTCGACGAGCAGCGCCTTGGTGGGCGCCTCCGCCTCGCCCTGCGGCGGAGGAAGCCGCGTCACCAGCGCCTCGAGAACGTCGCCGATGCCGAGGCCCGTCTTGGCGCTGATCATCACGGCATCGTCGGCCGGAAGCCCGATCACGTCCTCGATCTGCGCCTTCACCCTGTCAGGCTCCGCCGCCGGCAGGTCGATCTTGTTGAGCACGGGCACGATCTCGTGGCCGGCATCGATCGCCTGGTAGACGTTGGCGAGCGTCTGCGCTTCCACGCCCTGCGAGGCATCAACGACGAGGAGAGAGCCCTCGCAGGCGGCGAGGCTGCGGCTCACCTCATAGGCGAAATCGACATGCCCCGGCGTGTCCATCAAGTTCAGAACGTAGGTCTGCCCGTCCTTGGCCGGGTAGGTGAGCCGGACGGTCTGGGCCTTGATGGTGATGCCGCGCTCGCGCTCGATCTCCATGTTGTCGAGCACCTGGTCCTTCATCTCGCGGTCGGTCAGCCCGCCGCAGGCCTGGATCAGCCGGTCGGCCAGGGTGGATTTCCCATGGTCGATATGGGCGATGATCGAGAAATTGCGGATGCGGGAAAGCGGCGTGTCGGTCATCTGGCCCTGCATGTCGGGAGCGGGGGCGCTCTCGGCCCTCCCGCACCGCTGTCATTAGGGGAGCGGGGGCGCGATTGGAAGGGCGGAGGCCGGGTGCCAGCCTCCCGCAGGTTGACAGCCCCCTGCCGCGCGATGAGCCTTCGCACCCGGAACGGGGAAGGAGACACCAGAATGGCCAAAGGGAATGGCTCAGGACCGCGGCTTCGCTCGCGCCAGTGGTTCGACGACCCGCACGATCCGGGCATGACGGCGCTTTATCTCGAGCGCTACCTGAATTTCGGGCTGACGCGGGAGGAGCTGCAGTCGGGCCGCCCGATCATCGGCATCGCCCAGACCGGCTCCGACCTCGCCCCCTGCAACCGCCACCACGTTCAGCTCGCGAGCCGGGTGCGCGACGGAATCCGCGACGCCGGCGGGGTGCCGCTCGAATTCCCGATCCACCCGATCCACGAGGGCGGCAAGCGGCCCACCGCCTCTCTCGACCGCAACCTCGCCTACCTCTCCCTCGTCGAGGTGCTGCACGGGTACCCGATCGACGGGGTGGTCCTGACGACGGGTTGCGACAAGACGACGCCCGCCTGCCTGATGGGCGCGGCGACGGTGAACATCCCCGCCATCGTGCTCTCCGGCGGGCCGATGCTGGATGGCTGGTGGAACGGCCGCCTCGCCGGCTCGGGCACGGTGATCTGGGAAGCGCGCAAGCTGCTCGCCAAGAGCGAGATCACGCCCGAGCAGTTCATGCAGATCGCCGCCTCCTCCGCCCCCTCGGTCGGGCACTGCAACACGATGGGCACCGCGCTTTCGATGAACTCCCTCGCCGAGGCGCTCGGCATGAGCCTGCCTGGCTGCGCCGCCATTCCCGCGCCCTATCGCGAACGCGGCTGGATGGCCTACGAGACCGGCAGGCGGATCGTCGGCATGGTCAACGAGAATCTCCGTCCCTCCGACGTGATGACCCGCGAGGCGTTCGAGAACGTCATCGCGGTGGCCTCCGCCATCGGTGCCTCGTCGAACTGCCCGCCGCACATCATCGCCATCGCCCGCCACATGGGCGTTGAGCTCACGATGGAGGACTGGCAGCGCATCGGCGCAGACCTTCCCCTTCTGGTGGACTGCCAGCCCGCGGGCCGCTTCCTCGGCGAGAAGTTCCACCGGGCAGGCGGTGTGCCGGCTGTGATGCGCGAGCTGCTTGGCGCGGACAGGCTGCATGGCGGGGCGATGACCGTGAGCGGCAAGAAGGTCGCCGACAACCTTGCCGACCTTCCCGAGCCCGACCGCGAGGTGATCCGCGCCTACGCAAACCCGATGAAGGAGAATGCCGGGTTCGTCGTTCTCTCGGGCAACCTGTTCGACAACGCGGTGATGAAGGTCTCGGTCATCGACCCCGAGTTCCGCCAGCGCTTCCTCTCGAACCCCGACGCGCCGGACGTGTTCGAGGGCAAGGCGATCGTGTTCGAGGGCCCGGAGGACTATCACGCCCGAATCGAGGACCCAGCACTCGGGGCGGACGAGCACTCCATCCTCGTCATCCGCAATTGCGGGCCTGTCGGCTACCCGGGCTCTGCGGAGGTTGTGAACATGCAGCCGCCGACCGCGCTGATGAAGAAGGGCGTGACGGCGCTGCCGACGATGGGAGACGGGCGGCAGAGCGGCACGTCGGGCTCGCCCTCGATCCTCAACGTCTCGCCCGAGGCGGTGGTGGGCGGCGGCCTCGCTCTGCTGCGCACGGGAGACCGCGTACGGCTCGACCTCAAGGCGCGCAGCGTCGACGTGCTGATCCCCGAGGCCGAGCTCGCCGCGCGACGGGCCGCCTGGAAGGCGCCGGAGCTCGAGCACAAGACGCCGTGGGAAGAGATCTATCGCTCCATGGTCGGCCAGCTCGGCACGGGCGCCTGCCTCGAACCCGCGACGCTCTACCTCAACATCGTCGAGGAGCGTGGCGAGAGCAGGCACAGCCACTGAGGGCGGCACCGGCCTTACGCACCCAGGACCGGAGGCTTCCCGCGTGAGCGCATTCTCCGTCGTGGCGATCGCTGTGCTGGCGCTCGCCGCAGCCGTCATCGGCTACGTCATCGTCACCTACAACGCGCTCGTTCGCGGCCGGACCATGGTTGAGGAAGGCTGGAGCGGCATCGACGTGCAGCTCCAGCGCCGGGCAGACCTCGTTCCGCCGCTCGTCGATGTCGTGCGCGCGCATGCGGCACATGAGCGCGGCATCTTCGAGGAGATCGCCGAGAAGCGGGCCGCTGCGATGTCCGCCAGGGGGAGGGAGGACCGCGCAGCCGCGGAGCAGGGCCTGACCGGCGCGCTCGGTCGCCTCTTCGCGCTCGCCGAGGCCTACCCGACGCTGACGGCAGACAAGAGCTTCCTGAACCTGCAGCAAAACCTCTCCGAGGTGGAGAACACGCTGCAGGACGCGCGCCGCTACTACAACGCGACGGTGCGGGACCAGAACGTGCGCGTGCAGTCCTTCCCCTCCTCGCTCGTCGCCTCGGGCTTCGGCTTCGGCACGGCGAGCTTCTTCGACGCGGGGCCCGACGAGGCGCTCCGCCGGCCGCCGCGCATCGCGCTCGGCGGCCCGGGAGGCATTCCGGGCGCGTGATGGCCCGCCTCGTCGCGGCGCTCGTTCTCCTCCTCGTCGCGCTGCGCCCGGCCGCCGCGGCGGAGGAGATCACGCGCTTCCTCAGCGCCGTGAGCGTCAATGCAGACAGCACACTCATCGTCACCGAGACGATCGACGTTCGCGCAGAGGGGCGGGAGATCCGCCGTGGCATCCTGCGCGAGCTGCCGCTCTGGCGAAGCGCGCCCGACGGCGCGTCCTGGCGCACGCCCTACGAGGTGGTCGAGGTGCTGCACAACGGCCGGCGCGCCACCTGGCAGGTCGAGCAGGAGACGGGGCTGTTCCGCATCCGCATCGGCGACGCATCCGTGTTCCTGCCGCACGGGCTGCACCGCTACACCATTACCTACCGCACCGGCGCTCAGGTGCGCGCCTTCCCCCTGCATGACGAGCTCTGGTGGAACGCGACCGGCGACGAGTGGGTGTTCCGTATCCTCCGCGCGGAGGCGACGATCCGCCTGCCCGCCGGCGCGCGGGCCGAGCGCGTGATCGCCTGGACGGGGCCGCGGGGCACGCAGGAACAGGGTGCGGCGATCCGGCAGGGGGCCGAGGGGGAGGTGATCGTCACCGCCCGCCGCGCGCTCGACCCTGGCGAGGGGCTCACCATCGCCGTTGCCTTCCCGAAAGGGTTCGTCACCTTCCCGCCACCGACGCTCGGCGACCGCATCGGCGTCTGGCCGCCCACGCTCGCCGCAACCGCGCTGTTCGCCGGGCTGCTCGGCTTTGCCTGGTGGCGCGTCGGGCGGGAGCCGGATGCGCGCGCCATCGTGCCACGCTTCGCCCCGCCCGCTGGGCTCTCCGCCGCCGCTTGCCGCTACGTCTCCCGCATGCGCTATGACCGGACGGTGCTCGCCGCGGGCCTGCTCGGGCTTGCGGCGAAGGGTCATGTCGCGCTCGAACGCGACGACGGCACGACATGGACGATGCAACGCCTCTCCCCGCCCGACGGCGCGCCCGCGCCGGACGAGGCCGAGCGTGCGCTGCTCGCCCGCATCCCGACGACCCTGACGCCCATCGCACGGCCGAAGAGTGGCGACAGCCCGCTCGTCGGCGCCGAGGGCATGCTGAGCCGCGCCCTGTCGCAGGCCTATTCCGCCTCGCTGTTCCGAGCCCGGCCTGGCGCGGCGTTCCGCGTCAATGGGCTCTACTTCTTCGCCTTCGTCGTGCTTGGCGTGGCACTCGCCGCAGCACTGACGCTGCTCGGCCGTCCGGGAACCGATGCCCAGGGCTGGCTCGCCTCGATCGGCTGGCGCTTCCACGCACTGATCAGCGAGGTCGGCGAACCGCTCGGCTTCATCTTCCCGCTCGCCTTCGGGTTGATCATCGCCAACATCCTCGCGAGCTCCGGTGCGATCACGAACCGGTTCGTCGTGCTGCTCCTTCGGGTGCTTCTCGTCGTCATCGCCGCGGTGCTGCTCGGCCCCGTTCTGCTCGTCGCCGCGATGCTCCTTCTGGGAAGCTACGGCCCGATCTGGTGGGGTTTCGTTCTCGCCTGCCTCGCCGCGCTCGCCTGGGCGCGGCGCGCCCTTCCCGCGCGCACGAAGGAGGGCCAGCGCCTCTGGGAGGAGATCGAGGGATTCCGCCGCTTCCTCTCGCTCACAGAGAAGGACCGGCTCGAGGCGCTGCATCCGCCCGAGATGACGGCGGAGCTGTTCCACCGCTACCTGCCCTACGCGCTCGCGCTCGATGTGCTGAACAAATGGAGCCGCCGCTTCGCCGAGGCGGTCGCGGCAGGAACGATCGCGGCGGCCGAGCTTGCCAACCGCCGCGGCGCCTGGCCGTCCGCGCGCGACGCGGGGTCGTTCTCGCGCGAGATGGGCCGTTTCGCATCCGATCTCTCGCGCGCCGTGTCCTCCGCGGCCGCGCCGCGAAGCAGCGGCGGCGGCTCGGGCTTCAGCAGCGGCGGCGGAGGCGGCGGCGGCGGTGGGGGAGGCGGCGGAAGGGGCTGGTGAGCGGCCTCACCGCGGGATGCGGCCCTCGAGCGGATAGGCGGGGTCGTTGTAGCCGGGGGTGGAAGGGTGGCCGGCAGGAACGAGCCCATCGACCAGGGCCTCGTCCTCGGCCGTGAACGACACGTCGAGCGCCCCGGCATAGTCGTTCCACTGCTCGAGCGTGCGGGGCCCTGCGACCACGCCGGTGACGAGGCGGTTGGCGAGCAGCCAGGCGAGTGCGAACTGCCCCGGCGTGACGCCCTTCGCCTCTGCGCGGTCCGCGAGCTTGGCCGCTGCCTCGAGGCTCTCGGTCCGCCACTCGGTCTCCATCATCCGCTTGTCGCGCCGCGCGGCGCGCGAACCCTCCGGCGGCGCGACGTTGGCGCGGTACTTGCCGGTGAGAACGCCGCGCGCGAGAGGCGAGTAGGGGAACACGCCCAAGCCCAGCGCAGCGCAGGCGGGAAGGTGCTCGACCTCCACCATGCGGTTCAGCGCGTTGTAGAGGGGCTGGCTGACGATGGGCCGCCCGATGCCGGCCTGGTCGGCGAGCCGGCAGATCTCGGCCACACGCCAGGCGCGATAGTTGGAGACGCCGAAGTAGCGCACCTTGCCCGCGCGGATGAGGTCTGCCAGCGCGCGCACGGTCTCCTCGAACGGCGTCGCGTGGTCCTCCTTGTGCAGGTACAGGATGTCGATCACATCGGTGCCGAGGCGTTCCAGGCTCGCATCGACCGATTCGATCGCGTGGCGCCGCGAGGTGCCGCGTGCGTTCGGTCCCTCGCCGTTCGGGTTTGCGAACTTGGTCGCAAGAACCCACCAGGAGCGGTCGGACGCGATGGCGCGGCCGACGATCTCCTCCGACCGGCCCTCGGTGTAGGTGTTGGCCGTGTCGATGAAGTTCACGCCCTGCTCGCGCGCGCGGGCGACGATGCGGGCGCTGTCGGCCTCGTCGGTCGCGCCGCCGAACATCATCGTGCCGAGGCAGAGCGGCGACACCCTGAGCCCGCTGCGGCCGAGATTGCGGTATTCCATTCCGGTCATTCCTTGCCCTGTGCCGCCCATTGCGCGACGAGCTTCAGGCACACGCGCGCGGCGGCCTGCATGTCCTGCAGGCTCACCCATTCGAGCGGGCCGTGCACCTCCTGCATGCCGACGAAAAGGTTCGGCGTAGGCACGCCGAGCTCGGTCAATCGCGACCCGTCCGTGCCGCCGCGTATCGGCGCGAAACGCGGCGTGAGCCCGGCGGCCTCGTAGGCTGCCTTGGCGACGTCCACGGGCCGCATGTCCTTCTCGAGCCAGTAGCGCATGTTGCGGTAGCGTGGCGTGATCGTGCAGGTGACCTTGGCGCGCGGTTCCGTCGCCGCGACCGCCTCGCACACCGTGCGCAGCATCGCCCCGCGCGCGGCGAGCCCCTCGCGCTCGAAGTCCCGCAGCAGGATCGTCATCTCCGCCTTCGCCGCGCTGCCGCCTGCGAAGGCGACATGCCAGAACCCCTCGCGCCCCTCCGTCACTTCCGGCGTCTCCGTCGCCTGGGGGAGCGTGTCGATGATCGTCGCCATCAGGTGCAGCGCGTTGACGAGCTTGCCCTTCGCCCAGCCCGGATGCACCGAGACGCCCTCGATCACCACATGCGCCTGGTCTGCCGAGAAGGTCTCGTAGACGAGCTCACCGAGGTCCCCGCCGTCGAGCGTGTAGGCGAACTCGGCGCCAAGCGCCTTCGGAAGGTCTGGGTGGACGCCGCGGCCGATCTCCTCGTCGGGCGTGAAGCAGAGGCGGATCGTTCCGTGCGCGATGCCAGGGTTCGACAGCAGGTGGCGCGCTACCGTCATGATGATCGCCACCCCGCCCTTGTCGTCGGCCCCGAGCAGCGTCGTGCCGCTCGCGGTGACGATGTCGTGGCCCGTACGGCTTGCGAGATAGGGGAGGCGGGCAGGCGAGAGAACCTGCGAGGGGTCGTCTGGCAGCACGATGTCGCCGCCGTTCCAGGCGCGGTGGACGATCGGCTTCACGCCCTTGCCGGTGAACTGCGGCGTGGTGTCGACATGGGCGCACAGCGCGATGGTCGGCACGGCGTGCGCGACGGTTGCGGGAATGGTCGCGAGCAGCGCGCCATAGGGCGTGATGCCGATGTCCTTCGCCCCCATCTCGGCAAGCTCGCGCTCAAGGAGCCGGAGGAGGTCGTACTGCTTCTCCGTGCTCGGCGAGGTCTTCGAGTTCGGGTCGCTTTCGGTGTCGATGCGGCAGTAGTGGACGAGCCGGTCACCCAGCTCGTCGACGAACTCACGATCCATGCGTCACTCCCCGCGCGGGCGAATTACGATCGAAGGACGGCTCCGGTGGCCTTGGCAACGGCGGCAACGATCTTCTGCGCCGCGGCGTCGATCTCGGCCTCCGTCAGCGTGCGCTCCTTCGGCTGAAGCGTCACCGCGATGGCGAGGCTCTTGCGGCCCTCGCCGATGGCGGCGCCGCGGTAGACGTCGAACAGCGAGACGCCCTCGATCAGGCTCCGCTCCGCGCCCTTCGCCGCGCGAAGCACGGCATCGGCCGTGACGGCCTCGTCGACCACGAAGGCGAAGTCACGCACCAGCGGCTGGAAGGCGGGAAGGCTGGGGTTGCCGCGGCGCTTCCGCTTCGGCTCGGGGACGGCGAGAAGGTCGAGCTCGAAGGCAGCGACGGGCCCGTCGAGGTCGAGGGACTTGAGCACGCGCGGATGCAGCTCGCCGAACGTGCCGAGCACCGTCTTCGGCCCGAAGCGCAGCGTGCCCGACCGGCCAGGGTGGTACCAGGCGGGCGCATCGGGCGTGACCTGCACGCCATCGAGATTCATCCCGAGGGCGGACAGCACCGCGAGGGCATCGGCCTTCGCGTCCAGCGCATCCGGCCCGCGTGTAGGGGCGGCCCAGTGGCGCGGCGAGGCGCCCGCACGAAGCCCCGTCGCGGCCAGGGTTTGCTCGCCCGACTCGCCGCCGGAAAAGATCGGGCCCGTCTCGAACAGCGCGACATCGGGAAGACCGCGCGCGGCGTTGCGCGCCGCGGCGAGGGCGAGGTTGCCGATGATCGAGGGGCGCATCGCGTCGAGATCGGACGCGATGGGGTTGGCGAGCATGCGGGCCGCGTCGCCGCCGCCGAACAGGGCTGCCGTCTCGCGCGCCATGAAGCTGAAGCTCACGGCCTCGACCATGCCGCGGCCGGCAAGCACGCGGCGCGCGGCGATCGCGCGGCCCATCGCCGGCGTGACGGCGACGGGCGGAACGGCGCGCGCGCGGCCCTCCGCGTCGGTGAGCGGCG
>NZ_VFAC01000035.1 GCF_007644105.1 Elioraea rosea
GCCGCCCCCACCCGCTCCTCGCACGGAACCGCCGCCGGCGGCCCCGCCGCCCGTCGCTGCGCCGATCGTTCCACCGCCGATCGTGCCCGCGCCCCAGGCTGCGCCCTCCTCGCCGCCCCCTGCCCCGGCGCCCGCCCAACCGCCCGCCCAGGAGCAGCAGCTTGCCGCCGGACCGTCCGCCGGGGCGATGCGGTCGGCGATCGCGAACGTCCTCGCGGACGCTCGGTGCAGCTTCGTCACCGGTGCGATGGAAGGCGAGAGCCGCGCCCGCCTGTCGGGCTATGCGCAAGGCGGCGGGGGCGAGGCGGCTCTCAGGCTCAGGCTCGCCTCGGCCGGCGTGCCATCGAACGCGATCGACTGGGGCGTGCAGGGCTTCGAGGGACCGTACTGCCCCGCGCTCGACCTCCTGCGCCCGCATGCCGATGCCTTCGGCCAGCCACCCTCCGGCCTCGAGCTCTCGCTTCCCGGCGGCCGGCGCCGCCTGGTGCTCGGCGACCTTCTCACGGTCAACCTCGCCATGCCCGCCTTCGCTGCCTATCTCCGCGTGTCCTACTTCACGCATGACGGAGAGGTCGTCCATCTCCACCCCACCCCGGCGGACCCCGCGCGCACCTTCGGGCCCCGCGTTCGCGTGTCGCTGGGCGACCCTGCCTCGGGCGGTCCGCGGTGGGAGATCGGGCCGCCCTACGGCACCGAGATGATCGTGGCGCTCGCGAGCGAGCGGCCGCTGTTCTCCTCCTCCCGCCCGGAAGCCGAGCAGTCCGATGCCTACCTTTCCGCCCTCGCCGAGGCGCTGCGGAGCGGTGCGGCCGGAAGGGTCGCCGCGCGGGTGCTGATGGTCGACATCGCCGAGCGCTGAGGCCGGCTCAGCGGTCCGGCCAGGGCACGGAGAACAGCCAGGTCTCCGGAAGGCCCTGCATGAACCCGGCGCGGAGACGCTCGACCGTCGCGGCATCGAGCCCCACGGCATCGGGCGCGAAGAAGCCAGGG
The DNA here is from genome assembly GCF_007644105.1 of Elioraea rosea. Lineage (GTDB taxonomy): Bacteria > Pseudomonadota > Alphaproteobacteria > Acetobacterales > Acetobacteraceae > Elioraea_A > Elioraea_A rosea. The sequence goes on from NZ_VFAC01000035.1 coordinate 991, forward strand.
TTCGGCGTGTGCATCAGGTAGGCCATCGCCTCGTTCATCATCACCTCCTCGAGCTCAGGGTCATACCCTCCTTCGGCGAGGAAGCGGCGGAAGGCAGTGCGCTCGCGGGGGCTGAGCCGTTCCTGCCACCATCTGGCAACATGCTCGGCGTAGGCCTTGTTCGTGAAGAATTCCCCGTGGCTCAGCTCATGGCGGAGGATGGCCTCGCGGACGCTCGCATCGATGGCGAAGGCAACGCCACGCTCGGGGGCCGCTGCGGCGAGGCCGGGCACGGTCACGACCGCGGCCTCCTCGGCGAGCCGCGGCAGGCCGGCGGGCCCACGCGGCGCGATGCCGAGATCGTCGAGAATCCCGGCAAGACGCTTCTCCTCGTCGTTCAGCGCCACGCCCTGCGCGGCGGCAAGCGTGAAGAAGCGCACGAGGTCTGACGCGCGGTAGTTGTGTCCGAAATAGAAGCTCTCGGGCGATTCTCCCCGCGCCGCGATCTCACCCGCGAGCGTTCCGTCATCGAGCACGCGATCGCGCGGCAGCCCTGCCTTCTCGACCAGCGCCGCGACACGGTTCAGCATCCGTCCCTGTTGGAGAAGTGTCGGAAAATCAAGGATGACGATCGATCTGTTCAGGTCCAGCCTGAACACGGTCAACATCTCGGCGCGGTTTTCCAGGATGGCGAGCGGCCCGGCGAGGCGCGCGACATGCCGGGGCGCAACAGGCGCGACCCCTTCCAGCCCCGCCAGCGGTGGCCTTGTGCTTGGCGTCGCGCGGTCAAGCCAGTCCCAGATGGCGAGGCCGGCGACGAGGGCGAGGCCACAAAGACCCGCCACAGCCGGCCAGGGAGAACGCCGCCGCGGCGGCGGCGCCGGCGGCCGGCGCAGCACGACGGTCGCGTCGTCGGCGGGCCGGCGGCGCATAGGGCTGTGCCGGGCCGGACGTCAGCCGCCGATGTTGACGATCTGCACCCGCCTGTTCTGCGGCTCGTCGACGTTGTCGCCCGTCGGCACCGCAAGCCGGGTCTCGCCAAGACCAACCGCGACGAGGCGCGACGTCTCGACGCCGAAATTGCTCGCGAGGTAGCTGCGCACGGCACTGGCCCGCCGCTCCGACAGCGCCTGGTTCAGCGCCGTGGAGCCGACCGTGTCGGTATGCCCCTCGATACGGAACCGGTAGGGCCGGAGATCCTCGCTCATCAGCGCCTTGCCGAGCTCGTCGAGCACCCGAGTCGCCTGCGGGGTGAGCCCTGCCGAGCCGGTGGCGAACTGAACCGTCAGCGAGATTGCCGGGGCTTCCGCGGGCGCGATGGCCGGCGCGGCCATCTGGGCGGGCGGTGAGACGGCGGCGGGTGGCGGCGGCGTCCCAGGTGACGGCGTGGCCGCTGCGGGCTGCGAGGCCGGCGGCGCGGCATTCTGCTGCGGCACGGGCCGGATGCCGCGCGTCGCTGGCTGGAACTGGCCGGGCTTCGGGCGCAGCGCGTCGATGATCTCGTTCGCGGAGGGGTCGCTCCTCTGTGCGGAGGCGGGTGCGCCGAGAAGCAGGACGGTCGCGGCGACGGCGAGGCCCCGCGCATGGCGGTGCAGGGTCATGGCGCGTTCTCCATGGTGGCGGCGCCTATGGCGCCTCGTTGTCGACGGCAAGCGTAACACGGAAGCCCCAGGCCGGCGACCGCACGGGCCTTCGCAGCGGTGCGCCTCGGGCGCGGAACCATCACAGCGCGGCCAGGGAGCGCCAGAGCGGCAGGCGCTTGTCGAGCACTTCCGCGACGACACCCATGATCGTCTCCCGCGCCTGATCGGGCGGAGCGGGAACGCCCTCGACGAGCACCGCCTCCCCCCGCGCGGAGAGCTCCCCCGCGATCCAGTCCGACACCATCGCCGTCTCGGGCGCGCAACCGGAGACGAGCGCGCCGAAGACCTGCATCTCCACCTGGTAGGCAGGAATGCCCGCGCCGAGACGCGGGCTCGGGATGGCGAATTGCAGCCCCCTGCCGGGGAAGCCCCAGGCACGGGTGATCGCCGCCGCATGGCGCCGCGCCTGCTCCGAGGCCGGCGCGGCCGGGTTGGCGACGGGCAGAGCCTGGTGGCTGCCGACGAGCATGCCGACGAGCTCGACGGACGAGACCGCCGCGCCACCCGCGGCGGCGCCGGTCCGCTGCAGCTCGGCAACCGTGCGCGGCCGCTCGGCAAGGGCTGCGAAGATCGGCTTGTAGGTCGCCGCGGCCATCTCGGCCTTGCCGCCAGGAACCTCGACCTCGTACGTCACGTCGCCCGGCGGCTTGACCAGGGCGAGCGTCATCGCGGCGAGCCGCCGGCTGCGCACATGGTCGCTGATGTGGCGCCGGCCGCGCAGGAACAGGTCATGGCGGAAGCCGCGGTCGAAGCAGAGGTCGCGCGCCGTCTCGCGCGCCGCCTCCGTCGGCTGCGCATCGATCAGCGCGCGCTGCTCCTCCGAGAAGCAGAGCTCGGGGTAGTTCTCCGTCAGCGTCGCGGACGCCGCGTAGGCGAGCTTGGCGGGCGCGAAGGCCTCTGCCACTTCGGCGGCGAACATCGGCCGCCAGTTCTCGTTGAGATACTCGTGCGCGAGATAGGCAGCCGGCATCGGCTGCTTCTCGCGGTCGAGGATGCGCTCGATCCAGGGCGAGCGCGCGAGGTGCCGCGCCCCTGCCGCGCGCAGCTTCGAGGCCGCCTCCATCGCAGAGAGGATCCTGTGGTCTGACCGGCCAGGCAGCGCGGCGGCATGGTCGGCGAGGAAGCGGCGCAGGCCCATGATCGGCGTCCAGGCGGGCATCGCGCTGTAGCCGACATGCACGATGCCACCCGGCTTCACGCGCCGTGCGAGGAACCGGATGATCGCCGCGCGCGTGGCGTCCGACACCCATGACCACACGCCGTGCAGCGACACGACATCGAACATCGGCAGGCCTGGCGGCGGATCGTCGGCCAGATCGGCGAAGTCGGCCTCGAGATAGTCGATGTTCGACAGCCCCGCCTCGGCGGCAAGCGCGCGTGCCGTCGCGATCTGGCCGGGCAGGAAATCGACCGCGACGATTCGCGCCTTCGGGTTGGCGGCTGCGATCACGCCGGCGGTGAGACCGAGCCCGCAGCCGAGCTCGCAATAGGCGAAGTCCTCGGGCAGCACCGCCTCGAAGCCGGCGATGGTGAGCGCAAGCGTCAGGTGCGGCGGCGACTGGAAGATGAAGTAGCCGGGAAGATAGTCGATGTCGGAGACGTAGCCTCCGCTCCAGCCGCTCATGCGGATCCTCTCACTGCTTCGCGTCCACTGATGATCGTTTCTGCCCCGAACACGGCCTCCGGTGCGGTGCGCGGCGGAACCTCGCCGTCGCGCTTGGTGCGCGGCAGCCAGGTGTTCCAGCCGAGCCGCGGCCCCTTTGGGCCCGCCTCGCCAAGCCGCGGCAGCGGCACCTCCGCCGCTTCGAGCACGGGGTTGACCGCGAAGCCGAGCGTCGGCCCGACATAGGCGCGCACGAGATCGGCGACACGCGCAAGCGCCGTGCCCCCCGGCATGAGCGCAGCGAAGGCGTCGTACGGCATCGGCCCGAGGCGGAGCACGAAGCGGCCCTGCGTGTCCCAGGCGCGCACGCCGAGCGCAGCCTCGGCCCCGAGCCGCGCATGCGCGCCCTTCGGCAGCCCCGGCCCCGGAAGCCGGGTTCGCTCCGAAGGCGGAACCGCGAGCCAGGCGCCGACCATCTGCACCACCTCGACAGGGCGGCCGAGGAAATCCGCCACCATCGCCTCGAGCCGCGCGGCGGAGCGCGGGCGGGCGGCGAACAGCCCGCCGTAGTGGATCGGCACCTCGTCGGGGATGGCGAGGCGGTGGCCGAGCCCGCCCGTGCCGAAGCCGACGATCGCCGTCAGCGCCGCTGTCGCGTCGTCGGCCGTGCCGGGCGGCGTGGCCTCGACGATGCGCGCGAGGCGGTACTTCGTCCCCGCGCGCAGGTAGAGAGACAGGGCGCGGTGGACGAACATGTCGAGGAACGCGGGCAGCGCTTCGTTCTTCCCCCGTTGCGCCTGCAGGACCAGCTCGCTGTAGTGGCGCGGCAGGATTCCGCCCGGTCCGACGAGGCCAAGGAAGGCGAGCACGAGCCGTGCCTTCTCTCCCTCGCGCTCCGGCCTGAAGCCGGCCACCTCTGCCGCCGGGAAGGCGAGCGTGAGTGCCGAGGCAAGCCGCGCGAGCTCCTCCTGCGGGTCGGCATCGCCCCCGAGTGGCCGCCTCGCCTCGCGCCGCGGATCGCGCGCGACCTTCCTCTCCGCCGCCTCGAGAACGCGCATCGCCTCGAGGAAGGGGAAGCGCTGCGGCTCGCGCGCCAGAAGCGCGGCTACAGAAGGGGGAGTTCGCCGGCGCGGGGGGGCCATGTTCGGATCACGCCAGGACGCCCGGCGAATGCGGCCGTGGTTCGCACGAAGCTGTTGATGGAGGCGTGCAGTGCGAGGAACCGCTCGAGCACGGAGGCGAACAGGAACCCGCCCGCGGCGAAGGCGCGCGGGTCGAGATCGACGCGCACGTCGAGGCCGCGCACGAAGGCGCCGGGCCGCCGCCCTGGCGCGCGCGCAGCCCCGTCCTGCGCGGTGACGGAGACGACGCCCTCGATCACCGCGCGCGTCTCGGCGAGTTCGCGCAGGTCGTAGAGGCGGAGGATCTCGCGCAGCGCCGCCGCCCCTGCCTCGCCGCCCGTGACGGAAAGATGGTTCAGCGCCAGATGCGAGACGAGCTTCCATGCGCCCTGCGCGGCGAGGCGGGGCCGGAGCGTCGGCGTCGGCGCGGTCAGGCAGGCCATCGACGACACGCCGCCGAGCCCCTCCACGGCCGTGAGGCGCGGGCGGCCGCCGCCGAAGGGAAGGCTGGCGGGAAGGTCGCGGTTGAAGCAGATCGCATCGATCGAGAGCGTGCCGTCTGCCGGCAGCTCGGGGTCGAAGCCGGCATCGGCGAAAGCGAGGAACAGCTCCGTGCCGGGGAGCGGTGCGGCGGCCGGGCGGCGCACGGGGTGCCAGCGCGGCGCCTCGGCCTCGCCGCGCTCCGCCCCGCCGGGAAGCCCGGCATCGGCCGCGAGGCGGTAGAAGGGAAGCCATGGGCGCGGCTGCCCGCTCGGCCTGCTCTCGCGCACCTTCTCGACAGACCACACCTCGAGCGCGCGCGGCCGCCGCGCATCGGCCACGACGCGAAGCTCCGTCGCCGTGCCGTCGAGCGGCAGCGGGTCGCAGCGATGCGGGAAGAGGTTCACCACCGGAGTGCAGCCGAGCGCGAGCGCATCGGCGCTGACCGTGCGTTCGAGCTCAGGCATCGCGCGGTCGAGATAGAGGAAGATCTCCATCCGGTTTCCGCCGGACATCAGCGCCTTCGCGTCGAGGCCCGTGACGTCGAAGAACAGGAACTTCTCCGGGAAGGCGAAATACTCGGTCAGCAGCCGATAGCCGGCGAAGCTCCGCGCCGGCCACGGCAGAAGCGCCTCGTCGCGCGCGAAGCCGACCTCGCGCACCGCATCGGCCGGCAGCACCACGGGGCTTGGGTCGTTCGGACCGTCGGCGACGGCGACGGAGACGGTGTGGTTCAGGACGAGCTCGTGCAGCGGCAGCGAGATCGAGGGCGTGCCGCGCAAATAGAAGCGGATCGTGTCAGGGCCGAGCTGAGCGAAGGTCGCATCCGCTGCGAGGCAGCGGAGCGCGATCCGCAGCGAGGCCACGGCGCCGCGCGCCGCGCGGTTCACCGGCGCCTGCAGCGGCAGCCCCGACAGCCTCACCTGGTCGAGCGCGATGGGATGCAGCGTGACGGGATAGCAGGTGCGGAAGCGGCAGCGCTCGCCGGAGACAGGCTCGGTGTCGAGCGCGGAGCCTGCCGGCACGCGATAGGGCGTGGTGGCCGAGGGCAGGCCTGCGAACTGGACGATCGAGCAGGACGGGAACGGGAGGAGATAGTGCGGATAGAGGATGCCGAGAAGCGCATCGGTCAGCTCGGGGAACTCGTCCTCGAGCTTGTGGCGCACGCGGGCCGAGAGATAGGCAAACCCCTCGAGCAGGCGCGCGACATGCGGGTCGTCCACAGCATCGGGCGCGAGCCGGAGCCGGCCGGCGATCTTCGGATGCGCGGTCGCGAACTCGGCCGCGAGCTTGCGGATATAGGTAAGCTCGCGGTTGTAGAAGGGAAGGATGTCGTCGATGTCAGACAGCGTCCGCCCCCTGCACGACGAAGGCCATCGAGGCGCTGTCGAAGGCGGTGTCGAAGCTCACCGGCTCGGGCTCGGGGTCGGCGAGCATCAGCGCCTCGACGCGGAGCCGGAGCGTGCGATCCGTCTCGTCCACGCCCGGGACGAGCGAGACCTTCACCGCCTTCAGCCTCGGCTCGAAGGCGGCGATCGCGGCTTCGACGGCGCGGCGGAACCCTTCGCGCCGTTCCTCCGAGGCGAAATAGCCGGAGGTGAAGTCCGGCACGCCGTAGTTGAGCGGGGAGACGGCAAGCTCGGTGAGCTGCACGGGCCAGGAGCGCCAGCGCTGCCGCGCGTTCAGCAACGCCTCGAGGTCACGCCGCGCCGCACGCCGCAGCGCCGCGAGCGTCTCTGCCGCGCCGAGAGGCTGATCGAGCACCCGTTCCGGATCGGCATCGAGAAGCCTGTCGAGGACGGAGAGCTGGACACGGGAGGGCCGCTCGCCCGGTCTCAGGGGCATCGGTGCCTCCGCCCGGCGTGGGTCACGAAGCGCCCGCGAAGGTGAGATGGGCGAGCTCCATCACCGTGCGGCCCTCCTCGCCGACGAGGAACATGCGCTGGCCGAGACCGCGCACGGGCGAGCCCTCGCCGCCCTCCCATTCCGTCGCCCGGCCGAGGCGGACGGCATCGGGCTGCGCCGCCTCGCCCGAGGCCAGGTAGAGGGCGGGGACGAACACGTCACCCTCGGGCCCCTCGCGCACCGACATGGTGACGCGCCGCCAGAACAGGTCACGCGGGCGCTGCGCGGGGTGGAACTCCGCCTCAATGATCCGGTCTGTCGGGATCCAGAAATACTTGCCCGTCGTCGTCAGCACCTCGAGGAAGCCCGCGCAGAGATCGTCTGCGTCGCGGAAATCGTCGAACGCCTTGCCGTCTGCCGAGCCGGCCGAAGGGGGGCGCGACGCCTCCGCTTCGTGAGCGAGGCGCGCGGCCTCCGCCGCGTCGCCGCCGCGGAGGGCGACGAGTGCCTCGAGAAGGCGCATCACGTGCGCGGGTGCGGGACCGAGGAACTCCGGCACCCTCCCCTCGAGCCACACCTGACGCCGTGCCTGCTCGGCGCGGAGCAGCTGGCGAAAGGCGGCGACCGGCACGGCCACGGCAGGCTCGAGCGTCGTCAGCGCGTCGAGAAGCGTGTCGGCCCTCTGCGCGTTGCCGGTGAAGAGAAGGAACTCGGCGAGCAGGAGCCGCGGCCCGGGGTCCGCCGGTGCGGCGCGCACTGCCGCATTGGCGGCCGCGATCGCATCATCGAGCCGCCCTGCCTGGAACAGCGCGCCTGGGGTCATCGTCTCGTTCATGCGGCCTTCCTCGCCGGAACCTCGGTAACGAGGCGGAACGTTGCCGCGACGTCATCGAGCTGGAACTGGGGCTGGAGATGGATGGTGCAGCCATAGACGCCGGGCTTGCCGGGAAGTTCCGTCACCGCGACGCGGGCATCCGCGAGCGGGTAGCGCGCCATCATCTCCGGCCCTGCCCGGACATTGGCGTTGACGTAGCGGGTGAGCCAGGCCTGCAGCGCAGCCTCGCAATCCTCGGGTGTCGCATAGGAGCCGACGCGGTCGCGACCGATCACCTTCACGTAGTGCGCGAAGCGGCTGACGCAGAGCATGGTCGAAAGCTGGGCCGAAAGCCGCGCATTGGCGTTCGCCGCGCCGCCATTCGTCCCGATATAGCTCTTCGCCGCCTGCACGGAGCGCACCGCCCCGAACGCTGCTTCCACGGTGTTGCGCAGGGCAGAGAGCGGAATGAATCCCAGCTCGGACAGCTCCTGGTCCTGCCGGTCGGTCAGCGCGACCTCCGCCGCGAAGCGGGGGCCCACGCCCGCGCGGTCCGCGGCGAAACGGTCGATGGGAAGGCCGGTGACGAGGCCCGCGCCGACCCGGTCCTTGTCGGTACCCTTCACGTCCGCCGGCCAGCCATGCGCGGAGCAGGCCCGGGCGACGATGGCGGCAAAGGCGAAGGTGGCGTTCATCCATCCCCGCGCGCCGCGCCGCCCGGACGCTTCGGCGTAGATGAAGCCGTCGGCGCGCGCACCATCATTGGCGAAGGGAAGCCGCGTCAGCACCCGCGGCATGACGAGGCCGAGGAAGCGTGAATCCTCCTTTGCCTGCAGCCCGCGGAAGCGATCGTACTCGCTCGCGCGGAACACGCCGGCGATGTCGCGTACGCCGGAGAGCTCGCCGAAATCCTCGAGCCCGAAGATGCCAGGATCGGCGCCCACGATGAATGGGGCGAAGGCTGCGGCAGCGACGGCGGCCATCGCGCCGAGCGCGGCGATGTCGTCGGTCGGGCTTTCCGCGCTGCGCTGGTGGCGGACGGCATAGTCGCCGATCAGCAGCCCGAAAGGCTCGCCCCCAGGCGTGCCGAACTCGCCCTCGTACACCTTCTCGAAGATGCGGCTCTGGTCGAACTCGATGGCCCGCTCGAGGTCGCGCACAAGCTCGCTCCAGGGTAGTTGGAGAAGCTTGAGCTTCACGCGCGGCAGGCCGGAGGCCTGGTCTGCGAGCCAGGCGAGGCCGCGCCAGGATGCCTCGAGGCGCTGCAGGCGCCTGTGGTGCAGGATGGCATCGAGCTGCGCGCCGATCATCGCATCGAGCGCGGCGATGTCGCGGTCAAGCGCGAGGCGGATCGTTTCGGCATCCGGTGCAAGCAGCGGGTCGGCGGCACCGAACCAGGCTTCGAGAACGTCCGTTCCGCCGGCGACGAAGGCGGCAAGCTCCTCCGCCGTTCCGGCGTTCGCCGCGCCGAGAATCGCGCCGTCGAGCACACGCTCGCGCAGGGCAGCGCGCGGGGCGGCCTCGGAGGCGGCGCCGGGAGCCGTGCCGTCGACGGGCACGTCCTCTTGCATCGGCACCGCCTCCCTGTCGCGTCGGGCCTTCCGTCAGGCCTTCTGCGGGATGCGCGCGACCATGCGCATCGACGTGGTGAGCTCCTCCATCTGCAGCCAGGGCCGCATGTAGGCCACCGCGTTGTATGCGCCCGGCTTGCCCGGGATCTCCTTTACCTCCACCCGCGCCTCGCGGAGCGGGTAGCGCGCCTTCATCTCAGGCCCCGCTGCCGGGTTGCCGTTGACGTAGTTCCCGATCCACCGGTTCAGCCAGGCCTCGCAATCGGTCGCCTCCATGAACGAGCCGATCTTGTCGCGTGCCATCACCTTCAGGAAGTGCGCGAAGCGGCTCGTCGCCATGATGTAGGGCAGGCGCGCGCTGATCGCGGCATTGGCCGTCGCCTCGGGCCTGTCGTACTTCTTCGGTTTCTGCACCGTCTGCGCACCGAAGAACACCGCATAGTCGGTATTCTTGTAGTGGCAGAGCGGCAGGAAGCCGAGATTGGAGAGCTCGTTCTCGCGCCTGTCGGTGATGCCGATCTCCGTCGGGCACTTCGCGTCCGGGTCGCCGTCGTCGGACTGGAACAGGTGGGTCGGCAGGTTCTCCACCTTGCCGCCGCCCTCCGCGCCGCGGATGGCCGTGCAGAAGCCGAATTTCGCGAACGCATCGGTCAGCCGCGCACCCATCACGTAGGCGGCGTTCATCCAGCAATAGTGGTCATGGTCCATCGACTTGGCGGCACCCACCTCGTCGAACGGGGCCTCCTCGTAGCCGAACTCCTCGATCGGCTTGGTGTTCGCGCCATAGGGAAGGCGCGCGAGTACGCGCGGCATCACGAGGTTGACGAAACGCGCATCCTCCGTGTCACGGAAGGAGCGCCACTTCATGTACTCGGCGGTGTCGAAGATCTTGGCGAGGTCGCGCGGCTTGGCGAGCTCGGTCCAGCTCTGCATGCCGAAGAGGCCCGCGCCTGCGGCCGAGATGAACGGTGCGAAGGACGCGGCGGCGACGTTGCTGACGAGCCTCAGCGTCTCGATGTCGTCTGGGTGGTTCGTCCACTCGTAGTCGCCGATCAGCGCGCCATAGGGCTCGCCGCCGGGGGTGCCGAACTCGTTCTCGTAGATCTTCTTGAAGAGCTGGCTCTGGTCGAACTCGGTCGCCTTCGTCAGGTCGCGGTTCAGCTCGCGTTTTGTCGCGTTCAGGACGCGGATCTTGAGCCCCGTGCCCGTCTCGCTGTTCATCACGAGATAGTTGAGCCCGCGCCATGTGCCTTCGAGCTTGGCGAAGGCAGGTGCGTGCATGATCTCGGCGAGCTGCGCCGAGAGCTTGCGGTCGATCGCGGCGATCGCTGCGTTGAACGTGACCTGGAGGTTCTTGCTGAAGGTGACGGTGCCCTTCAGTGCTTCCTCCGTCAGCGTCTTGATCAGCTCCTGCGCGCGGTCCTTCTCGGTCTGCTTGGTCGCGGCGATCGCGGCATCGAGCAGGCTGCCGGCCTCTTCGGTGACGGCGCCCGCGGCGGCCGCGCCCTGGGTCTGTGCCTCGGCCATCGGATCACTCCTCCTTCTTGTCGAGGCCAAGCTCGGCCGACAGCGACTTCAGCTTCTCCTCGTTCTGCAGAACCTGTTCGAGAAGCCCTTCGAGCTCGTCGGACCGGTCGACCTTGCTCATGAGGTCGCGCAGCTTGTTGCGCGTCTCCAGCAGTGCCTTCAGCGCCGGCACCTGCTCGACGATCCGGCCGGGGTCGAAATCGTCGATGCTGTTGAACTTGAGCTGCACGCCCATCTGGCTGCCATCATCGGCGAGCTTGTTGTCGACCTTCAGGTTGAGGCCGACATTCATCCGCGCCATGACATCGTTGAAGTTGTCACGGTCGATCTGGACGAACTTGCGCTCGGCGAGCGGGCGCAGAGGCTGCGTCGGATCGCCGGAGAAGTCGCCGAGAACGCCGACGACGAAGGGGAGCTCGCGCTCCACCATCGCGCCTTCCGTCTCCACCTCGTAACTGATGTGCACGCGCGGCCTGCGCACCCGCGTGAGCTTCTCGTGGACACTGGCCATGCGACTGTCTCCATTCCCTGGTGACCGGCCGCCGCGTCGGGGGGAGCGCGGCCGGGGGCGCAGCAGGGATGGGGCGTCCCGCGCCTGCGCGCACCGCGTGTGAACCATACGTGTTGCGCAACGGCGCGGTCAACGCGCGCTTCCGCCTCCGCGCTGCGCGGCGTGAGCCATGTCACGCTCCGCCGGTACGTCTCTCATTCTTCTTCCGACGGGGCTTGCGGCGGGCGTATGCCGAGCGAGGACAGGAAGCCCGAACGCGTCGTCTCGTCCGGCATCAGTTCCGCCAGAAGGTCGGGCAGCGACATGCGGCCCCGGCGCACCGCCTCCTCGAGCGTGTAGGAAAGCGGCGAATGCGGCTCGACGCGGCGAAACCAGCGCGCGACCTCCTCGAGCATCTTGAGCGCATCCTCGCGCGAGGCGATCTCGCCCGGCCTTGTTGCCCTGGCGCGCCCTCCGCCACCGCCGCCGCCGGCGCCCGCGTCCTCGCCCTCGCCCTCGCCCTCGCCCGCCTCGTCTGCCTCCTGCTGCTCCTCGGCCGCTGCGAGCTTGTCTCCGGCAAGGCGGGTAACGACGGCGAGCGCGTTCTGCAGTAGCTCCCGCACCGCGGAGGTCGGCGGCGCATCGGCGCCTGCGCGTTCATCGAGCGCCGCGCCCAGAGCCGTCCAGCCCTCGGATGCCTCGCGCAGAGCGGAGGCAAGGCCAAGCCAGTGCGCGGCGGGCACGGCCGCGGCGGCCTTCGCCACCGCGTCGGCCGTCAAGGCGCCCGCGGCGACGCGTGCCTCGCGCCGCTCCTCGTCGAGGGATTCGAGCGCATCGGCCTGCTCGATCTGCCAGAGGGCGAGCGGCGACCCATCGCCCATGCGGAACAGCGGCACCTTGCGGATCGGCTGGGTGAGCGCGCCATCGCCGCCCTCGCCGTTCAGGCCTGTGACGGGCGCGACCTTGGTGAGCATCCCGTCCTCGTCGGGCAGAGGGTAGAGTCCCTCCCAGAACCGCTCGACGAGGCCGCCCATCAGCTGGAAGCCCGCGGCGAGCCCGGCGAAACCCTGGCTCCGCAGCAGCGCCTCCGTGTACCAGGCGGCCACCTCGAGATCCTTCGCCTGCTCGGCAAGCAGCGTGTCGGCAAGCTCGCGGATGGTGCGCCACTGCGGCGGAACCGTCGCCTCCTCCGCGGCGGCATCCATCGCCCGCTCTGCCGCACGCGCCTCGGAGCGTGCATCACGCAGGCGATTGTAGGGTGAGGTAGCGGAATAATCCGCTCGCGGGTCGTTCCCCGCCGGGTTCTCCCCCTCGATCGGCGCAAGCAGGCGCTCAAGGTCGAAGCCGTCGATCGCCATCCACCCCTCGTGTTCGCGTGTGCCAGGCCGCCGTGTGAACCGTGTCACATTGCCTGATAACGGTGGCCCTGGACAACCGGCGCGAGCAATCCCTACTCTGCGCCCGCTTCCCGCGAGGGGCTTCCGGAACGGTCCTTGGAGGAAACGAGTGGCGGCGATCGACCTGAAGGCGCTCGTCGGGCGCCTCGATGACTACTGCCGCAGGCAGCTCGAGGCAGCCGCCGGGCTTACCCTCTCGCGCAGCCACTACAACATCGAGATCGAGCACTGGGTCGCCAAGCTTCTCGATGCGCAAGACAGCGACCTCGCGGCCATCCTCCGCCACTACGAGGTCGACTCCGGGCGGCTTGCCGCCGATCTCACGCGCGTGCTCGACCGGTTCAAGACAGGCAATGCCCGCGCGCCTTCGGTCTCGCCCGATGTGGTCGAGCTGATGAAGCAGGCCTGGCTTCTCGCGAGCCTCGAGCATGGTGCGGGGCGCATCCGCTCCGGCCATCTGCTGCTTGCGCTCCTGTCCGATGACACGCTGTCGCGCGGGGCGAAGGAAACCTCTGCGCAGTTCGCCAAGATCGCGCCCGAGGCGCTGAAGCGCGACCTCGGCGCGATCACCAAGGACACGGCCGAGGCCGCGACGGCCACGCCCGCGCCGGGCGATTCGGCGCCGGCACCGGGAACGGGCGGGCCCTCCGCCCGGCCAGGCTCCACCGCGGCGCTCGACCAGTTCACGATCGATCTCACAGCGAATGCCAAGGCCGGCAAGATCGACCCGATCCTCGGGCGCGACCTCGAGATCCGCCAGGTGATCGACATCCTGACGCGGCGGCGGCAGAACAACCCGATTCTCACCGGCGAGGCAGGCGTCGGGAAGACCGCCGTCGTCGAGGGCTTCGCGCTGCGCATCGCCCAGGGCGACGTTCCAGAGGCGCTGAAGGACGTCACCGTCCGCACGCTCGATCTCGGCCTCCTGCAAGCAGGCGCAGGCGTGAAGGGCGAGTTCGAGAACCGGCTCAAGAACGTCATCGACGAGGTGAAGGCCTCGCCCAAGCCGATCATCGTGTTCATCGACGAGGCGCATACGCTGATCGGCGCGGGCGGTGCCGCGGGGCAGAACGACGCGGCGAACCTGCTGAAGCCTGCCCTCGCCCGCGGCGAGATGCGCACGATCGCCGCCACCACCTGGGCCGAGTACAAGAAGTACTTCGAGAAGGATGCGGCCCTCACCCGACGCTTCCAGGTCGTGAAGGTCGAGGAGCCGGCCGAGCCCGTGGCGATCGCGATGATCCGCGGCCTCGTCTCCACGCTCGAGAAGCACCACAAGGTGCGGATCCTCGACGAGGCGGTCGAGCAGGCGGTGAAGCTCTCGGCGCGGTTCATTCCCTCGCGGCAGCTTCCCGACAAGGGCGTGTCGCTGATCGACACGGCCTGCGCGCGCGTCTCGATGAGCCAGGCGGCCATTCCCGCCCCGATCGAGGATCGCCGCAGGCGGATCGCCCTGATCGACACCGAGGTCGAGATCCTCGACCGCGAGATGGCGGCCGGCGCCGATCATGGCGCGCGCAAGGGCGAGCTTCTCGAAGCGCGCGCCAAGGCGGCAGAGGAGCTCGCCGCCCTCGAGGAGCGATGGGAGAAGGAGAAGGAGATCGTCGGGCGGATGCGCGAGATCCGCGGCAGCATCGAGGACCCGAAGGAGGAAGGCGACAAGGACGCGCTGAAGCGCGACCTCGCTTCGGAGAACGAGGCGCTGCGCGCGATCCAGGGCGAGCATCCGCTGATCCACCCGGTGGTGGACGGCAACGCGGTCGCCGAGATCGTCGAGAGCTGGACCGGCATTCCCGCGGGCCGCATGCAGTCCGACGAGATCCGCACCATCCTCTCGATCAAGGAGAGGATGGAGGAGCGCATCGTCGGCCAGCCGCAGGCGCTCCAGGCGATCGCCGAGGCGGTGCGCACGAGCCGCGCCAAGCTCGCCGATCCGCGCAAGCCGCTCGGCGTGTTCCTGATGGTCGGCACCTCCGGTGTCGGCAAGACCGAGACGGCGCTGACGCTCGCAGACCTCCTCTATGGCGGCGAGCAGAACCTCACCGTCATCAACATGAGCGAGTTCAAGGAGGAGCATAAGGTCTCGCTGCTCATGGGCTCGCCGCCCGGCTATGTCGGCTATGGCGAGGGTGGCGTGCTGACCGAGGCCGTGCGCCGCCGGCCCTACTCCGTCGTGCTGCTCGACGAGATGGAGAAGGCGCATCCCGGCGTGCAGGACGTGTTCTACCAGGTGTTCGACAAGGGCCAGATGAAGGACGGCGAAGGCCGCGACATCGACTTCAAGAACACCATCATCATCATGACATCGAACGCAGGCACCGACACGATCGCCAAGCTGTGCGCCGACCCCGACACGATGCCCGACCCTGCGGGCCTTGCCGAAGCGGTTCGCCCCGAGCTTCTCAAGGTGTTCAAGCCGGCCTTCCTCGGCCGCGTGACGATGGTTCCCTACTTCCCGCTGTCGGACAGCATCCTGCGCCAGATCGTGCTTCTGCAGCTCGGCCGCATACGCAAGCGCCTGGCGGAGAACTATCGCGCAACCTTCACGTGGGACGAGGCGATCGTCGAGGCGATCGCGTCACGCTGCAAGGAGAGCGCATCCGGCGCGCGCAATGTCGAGAACATCCTCTCCCGCACGATGCTGCCCGCGCTTTCGGGCCAGATCCTCGAGCGGCTCGCGGAGGGTGGAAGCATTACCAAGGCCCATGTCGGTCTGGATTCTGACGGGGGGTTCCGTTACGGTCTCGACTGACACGCGCTGAGGGGGCGCGAGCCCCTTCGTGACGTGAACGCAACGGCGGCAGGAAGGATACAGTCGCATGCCGATCTACATGCACTATGACGGGATAGATGGCACGGCAACGGCCAAGGGCTACGAGAAGTGGATCGAGGTCCAATCGTTCCAGTTCGGCGCAGGCCGCGGCATCTCCACGCCGACGGGCGGTGCCGCGAACCGCGAGGCCTCGGCCGCCTCGGTCTCCGAGGTCACCGTCACGAAGATGATGGACAAGGCCTCGGCGAAGCTGTTCGAGGCGGGCCTGATCGGTGACGAGGGCAAGACGGTCAAGATCGCGATCGTCCGCACCGGCAAGGAACTGAAGGAGTACTGCCTCTACAAGTTCGAGGAGACGCTGGTATCGGGCTACTCGGTGTCGACCGGCGGCGACACGCCCACGGAGAGCCTGAGCCTGAACTTCGTGAAGTTCGAATACAGCTTCACCGGAAGCGAGACGACCGGCAAGGACGCCTCGAAGATGAAGGTCGGCTTCGACATCGCGAAGGCGACCACGATGTGACACGAGCCTTCCGGCTCGACATCGAAGGCCCGGCAGCAATGCCGGGCCTTTTTCTTGTGCTCGTACTTCATCGGATAGCCTTCGCAGCCTCGAAGGACCTGGAACCGTACAACAATTCCGGTTACGTTACGGATTGGGTGGAGCAGGATGCTCACGTGCGAAGCCCTGCCGCCCCGCAATCACCACCAAGAACGACGAGCCGGGGGTGAGCCATGCCGATCTTCATGAAGTTCGCTGGGATCGATGGAAGCGCGACGTCGAAGGGCTACGAGGGCTGGATCCAGGTGGAGTCGATCAGCCTGGGTGTGGGGCGCGGAATCACGACGTTCACTGGCGGCGCGGCGAACCGCGAGGCCTCCGCGCCATCGGTGTCGGACGTCGTCGTCACGAAACTGATGGATAGGGCCTCGCCCAAGCTGTTCGAGGAAGGTCTCGTGGGCAGTGACGGAAAGCTCGTCACCATCGTGGTCACAAGGACGGGCAAGGAGCTTCGTCCGTTCTGCCTCTTCACGTTCTTCAACACCCTGGTCTCCGGCTATTCGGTCTCCTCCAGCGGCGATACGCCGGACGAGAGCCTCAGCCTGAACTTCACCAGGATGGAGTACAGCTTCACCGGAAGCGAGACGACCGGCAAGGACGCCTCCCAGATGAAAGTCGGCTTCGACATCGCCACGGCCACGACGATGTAGCGGCGCCTACCGGCAGCGCACGACGAGGGCGGTGACGTTGTCTGTGCTGCCGCGCGTCATCGCGAGGGCGATGAGCGCATCGGCGAGCGCCTGCCCCTCGGCCGCGGCAAGCGTCTCGGCGAGCACCGCCGGCTCGAGCGCCTTGGTGATGCCGTCGCTCATCAGCAGGAACACATCGCCCGGCATCACCTGGCCCGTCACCTTGTCGAGCGCAAGCGCATCGTCCGCGCCCACGGCGCGCGTGACCACGTTCGACTGAGGGTGGTGCTCGGCATCCGCAGGCGAGATCTCGCCGGCATCGACGAGCTCCTGCACGAGGCTGTGGTCGCGCGTGACGCAGGCAAGCGCGCCGCCGCGCCAGAGATAGCAGCGGCTGTCGCCCGCCCAGAGGCAGGCGAAATGGCCGTCGCGTACGAGAAGCATCACCACCGTCGAGGCGAGCATGGCGCGCGGGCCGCGGCCGGCGGCCTCCGCACGCAGCACGGCATTCGTTTCGATCAGCGCCGCCCGCGCGCGACCCAACAGTTCCCCGGCCGACAGCCCGGCCGGAAGCCCCTGCAGCGCGGCAGCGACCGCGGCGGACGCGATCTCGCCCCCGCCATGGCCGCCCGCGCCGTCCGCCACGGCCCAGAGGCCGATCTCGGGTCGCATCAGCCAGGTATCCTGGTTGCTCGTCCGCACCGTTCCGGCATGCGTCGCAGCCCAGCTCTCGAGGCGCAGTCCGGTCCTCACGGCGCCGACCCGTCTGCGAGCAGCGTGGCGAAGATCCGGGGCGCCGGCAGGCTGGGGAAATGGAGCCGCGCGGGCGCGACGCGTGGGGCGCCTTCCGTCGCGAAGGTCACGCCGGGATGCGCGCGCGGTGCCGCCGGCGGGTGGCCCGCCGCCTCGAGCGCTTCGTTCAGCCTGCCCCTGTCCCACCCGTCATGCACCGCGTCGGCAGCGGCGGCGGCGAGCGCATCGAACCACGCGGGCGCTTCCTCGGGCTCCGGCGCGCGGTCGCTCACCGCGCAGAGCATGAGCGGGAAATAGCGTCCGGCCTTGTCGACGCTCGGCGCCATCACGCCAGCGAAGCCCACTGCCGCGAGCGTTCCGGGGGCGAACCGGAAGCGCCACACCGGCGCCTCGAGGAAGGCGGGCAGCCACGCCTCACCGAGCACCGTCCTGCTCTCCGCGAGGCCTTCGCGCACCCAGAGGTCCCAGGCGGAGACGATCTCCTCCGGCAGGTCGGCGCGGACGAAGTCCCCGTGCCCCGGCAGCTTGCCGAAGAAGCCCTGCCGCATCCGCCCGCGCAGGGTCAGGGCTGCAAGGTCGGGCACCGGAATTCCGACAGCTCGCGCAGGCTGAACGGATTGAACACGCTGCCCGCGCGGACGACGTAGCTGACCTGCCTCTCGCCGAGGGTGAAGGTCAGCGTGAATTCCTCCGACACCCGCCCGGGCGCGACCTGCGCGCGAGAGAACAGGCGGAAGAGCGCCCAGGGGCCGGACGCGTTGATCGCGCCCTCGCCTCCCGAAGGCGGCGGCGTGAAGACGAGGCGCACGTTCGTCATCCTGTTCGCCCCCGGCCAGGTGACGAGGGTGGGGCGCGAAGGCCCGTGGCTGTAGCTGATGCTCACCCCGTCGAGGTCGAGCAGCGCTGTCTGCGCGCCGGGGTCCATCGCCACGGGCTGGATCTCGAAGCGGATCGTCGGCTGCGGCCCGCCTGCGAAGAACACGTCGCGAATCACGCTCGCGCGCTGGAAGTTCGCGACATCGACGCGCGGCTGCACGCCTTCCACCGCCTGGAGCCGCCAGGTGCGCTGCGTCGTATCCACGAAGGGGCGGAGATTGGTGTTGAAGAACCCGTCGATCAGCCCGCCCGGCGCGAAGAGCCGCGCGAAATCATCCATTGGCGTCTCTGCCTGCGCGCTGCGCACGAACGGAAAGCGGTTGGCGATCGCCGCCTGGCAGAGTGGCGCGACGCCGGCCTGGAACGCGCCGGCGAGCGCGGCCTGCGTGCCGCCTGCGCGCACCGCCGTGCCGCCCTGGGCGACAGCACGAAGCCAGCCGTCGACGGGCGGCGGCACGCGCGAGGCCTCGCCCTGCAGGGCCTGAACCGGGTCGAGCCCGACGCCGGGTGTGATCGGCTGGCCTGGGTTTGCCGCCATGCGGGCGAGTTGCTGGTAGACGTCGGACAGCAGCCTCAGCGTGTTGTCGACCGGAGCGCCGGGCCCCGTGCCGACATACTGCCGAAGCCGGGCGTAGCGTTCGTCGATCGCGCTGCCGGGCGGAGGGGGCGGCGGCGCGCCTGGCTGGGCCGCGCCAAACACCGCCTGCAGCCGCGACGAGGCGCTCTGCGGCGCCGGCGCACCGCCCGGCGGGGCGGCCTGCGCAGGACCCTCGGGAGGAACCGACAGCGTGAGCTCCCGCGCGGCCGAGGCGAGCAGGTCACGCATCGGCGATTGCGGGGCTGAGAGGATGTTCAGCGTGTCGACCGCCTGGCCCATGCCGCGGAAGGGAAGGATGGCGAGATCGGCAAGCATGCCGTCCCACATCCGCGCATAGTCGTCGTAATAGAGGTTCAGCACGTCCTGCTGCAGCCGCACCTGGGCCGCTTCGTCGAGCCGCACCTCGTTGCCCGGGCCGAGCACCCAGCTTTCCTGCGCCACCTCGCGCGAGACGGCCTCGATGTTCGGAAGCACCACCTTGTGGAACGCATCGCGTGTGAAGAGGCCCGGCACGCCGCCCGTCAGCGGCTGGCCCGAAGGCCGCGTGAACACGCGCGCACCGGCGGGGCCGGCTGCGCCCCCCGGCGTCCAGGGTTCGAGGTTCGCCGCGGCCGCGATCGGGCGCAGGCGGGAATAGGCGCGGCCCGCGAGAGGCAGGCGCGAGAACACGCGGCGGGCCTCGTCGATCAGAAGTCCGTCGAGCCCGTAGGCAGGCATCGGGCCTTCGAGGAGCGCGTCGAGATGGGCGGAGAGCTGGCCGCGCATCGCCGTCTGCTGCGGCTGGTTGAACGCCTGCTGCCAGTCGAGCGCCATCCAGTCGCGCACCAGCGCGCGGTCGAGCGGGCCCTGGCCGCCGAGCATGAGGTAGACGCGCGTCGCCTCGTAGAGGAACTCGGGCTGCTGCAACGCGCCGCGCATCTGGCTCTCGAGTCGCCAGAGAAGGCGCGGCAGGAACACGCGGTCGAGCTCGCGGCGATAGACCGCATCCGCCGCGGCTGCAAGCTTCGGCGCCTGGCTGAGCCCAAAGCCCGAGCCCTGCGCGCGATTGTCGCGGCCATAGGGAAGCGCGCGCGCCTGGTTCAGCAGCGGCAGCACGGAGGGAAGGTTCGCCTCCGCAACGGGGTCGAGCGGCAGCGCCTTCGCCGTCTGCTCGAGCTGCGTGACGGCTGCCTCGAGCCGCGCGATCTCCGCCTCGTTCGCACGCCAGGCCGAAAACCAGAGCCCGCCCATCACCAGCACGGCGAGCGCGGCAATGCTCCACGCACCGATGGTCAGCGCACGTCGACGCGTCGCGGCTCCCGGCTTGGCGCTGACGAGGCCGCTCTCGCCGAACACCACCTCACGCAGCAGCCGCGAGAGGAAGTAGCTCCTTCCCTGCCCGGCCTGCGCCGCGGGAAGCCGGGCGCGTGGCACGTTGAAGAGCCGCGCCATCGCGCCGGTGAGCCGGTCGATCGGCGTGCCTTCCTGCGTGCCGGAGGTGAGGTAGAGGCCGCGCAGGAAGGGGGCAGCCTCCAGGCTCGAATCGCGGAACGCCGCCTCGAGGAACTCGGCAGCCGGTCCTTCCATCGAAGCGAGCTGCGCTGGGAAGCCGAACAGCGCGGCGCGCCGGTCCGGGCCGCGCTCCTCCTGGACGCGTTCGGGGATGCGATCTGTCACCCGGGCAAGGAGTTCGCGGAACGCGGCGGCGAAATCGCCCACCCCCTTCTGCTCGCGCGGGAAGGTGACGCCCCAGACCTGCTCGCGCGCCTCACGGTCGAGATCGTCGAAATACTCGGTGAACCCCGCGATCAGGTCGGCCTTGGTGAAGAGCACGTACACCGGCAGCCGCACGCCGAGCGTCTCGTCGAGCTCCTTCAGCCGTGCCCGCACGGCGCGCGCATGGGCGAGGCGTTCGTCGCGCGACTGCGTCGCGAGGTCTGACAGGCTGATCGCGACAAGCGCGCCGTTCAGCGGCGCGCGCGGGCGGTTCCTGCGAAGGAGGTCGAGGAAACCCTGCCAGCCTGCCTTGTCGACCGCCGCGTCGCTTTCCTGTGTGGTGTAGCGCCCGGCCGTGTCGATCAGCACGGCCTCGTCTGTGAACCACCAGTCGCAGAGCCGCGTTCCGCCGACGCCGGAAAGGCGTGCGGAGCCCATGCGTTCGGCCAGCGGAAAGGTCAGGCCGGCGTTCATCAGCGCGGTGGTTTTCCCCGAGCCTGGCGGGCCGATGATCACGTACCAGGGAAGCTCGTAGAGCGCCTTGCCACCGCGCGCCTTCGACAGCAGCGTCAGCGCCTCGGTCAGCTTCGATTTGAGCGCCGCAACTTCCTCCGCCGCGGCCGCGGCAGAGGTATCGGCCGGGCCCGCGGCCGCACCCTCGATCAGCGCCTTCTCTGCCTTCTTGCGTGCGCGGAAGGACAGGAAGGCGAACACCGCCCAGACAAGGACGAGGACGGCGATGACGGCGAGCCGTGCCATCTCGGAGGCGAGCGGGGCGATGCCGCCGACGGCGACAATCGGCCCGAACACCCAGACGAGCCCTGCCAGAAGCAGGATGCCGACGAGCCCGACGGCGGCGCGTGCCCAGGGGTTCGAGGCAAGCGCGGCCATGCCTGCGGGCGCCTTCATCGACGAACGAGCTCCTCGCGCGGCAGCACGAGCTCGATGCGTCGGTTCTGCTCGCGCCCTTCCGCCGTGCTGTTGTCGGCGATCGGCTCGGCGTCGGCACGGCCCTCTGCCTTGAGACGCGAGGCGTCGCCGATCCCCCGCCCGAGCGGCACGAGCGCGGCCTCGGCGCGCGCGTTCGAGAGGTGCCAGTTCGAGGGGAACTGGACGGTGCGGATGGGCTGGTTGTCGGAATGGCCGAGAACCATCACGGCACCTGGCTCGTCCTTCAGCGCGGAACCGATCCGTTCGAGGATCGGCACGAAGCGGTTCGACACGGTCGCGCTGCCCGAGCCGAACATGCCGGAGGCGCGAATGCGCACGACGATCGTCTGCGGCGTCTGCACCACCGCGACGAGCCCGTCGCGAATCTCGGGAGCGAGGAAGGTGCGGATGCGGGTGATCTGGTCGGGCCCCGCCTCGGGTGGCGGAGGCGGCGGCGGGGGCGGAGGCGGCGCGACGCGGGCAAGCGCGGGTTGCGCCAGAGGCGGCACCGCGTTCAGCGCAGCGAACACCGCATCGGACCGTCCGTTCAGGGAGAAGGCGAACCAGGCATAGAGCCCGCCCATCAGGGCAAGCGCGAGCGCGCCGATCACCCAGAGCGGTACGGCGCGGCCGGGCGGAAGCCATGGGACGGCGAGCCCGCGCCAGCGCGGCGACAGCTCGCGCTCTGCAGGCGGGCGCTGGCCCTGGATGACCGCATAAAGCCCCTCGCGGATGCGCTCGAGTTCGGCCGGGCCGCGTGGCGAAAGCCGGTAACGCCCCTGGAATCCGAGACTGATGCAAAGATGCATCAGCTCGAGCGTCTCCTTGAACTTGCCCGGCTCCTTCTGCAGGCGCTCGAGAAGCTGGAAGAACCTGTCGCCCGAGCCGACCTCGCGATGGAAGGTCGCGATCAGGCTCGCGGTGTTCCACGGCCCCTGGCTCCCCCAGGGCGTGTTCAGCACCACGTCGTCGAGCGTGGCGCAGAGGGCGTAGTGCGCGGCGCGGAGCTGCTCGGGGGCGAGGCCGGTGGCGCGCGCGTCCTGCTCGAACTGGCGGAGGCCCGCGATCGTGCGCTCGCGCAGATCGCCGCTGTCGGGCGGGCGCGCGGTGTTGCGCAGGCGGCCGATGAGGTCAAGAAGCGGGGCGGCGGCAGCGGCGAGCGGATTCACGCCGATGCGCGGCGGCGCCTCGGCCCCGTCGGCGCTGCCCGCAGGAGGCTGGGGCGCGGCGTCGAACGCCGGCGGAATCGGCTCCGCTGGCGGTTCGGCTGCGGCCGGGCGGCGCCCCCCCGGGCTCGGGCGGATCACCGTGCGGTCGTTGTCCTCGGGCTCGGAGAAGGGATTGTCCTGCACCATCGCGCCCCTCCCTCAGCCTCGGATCGCCCAGAGTTCCATCTTCAAGTTCGGGTAGTCGCCCGACACATGGATCGCGAAGCCGCCAGAGGTCTGCATCTGCGCCCAGTGCGGCGAGCCACGGTCGAGCTCGAAATAGGTGGCGCCGGCATAGAACGGGATCTGCCGCGGAGCGACGGGAAGCGGGCGGATGGCGATGCCAGGCAGCGCGACGTTGACGAGCTCGCGGATATGCTCGACGGCGCCGATCTTCACCGTGTTGGGGAAGACGCGCCGGAGCTGCTCGCCAGGCATGTCGGCCTGCACCGACAGAACGAACTGTGCCGCCTTGAGAAGGTTCCGGTCCGTCAACGGGCCGACGCGCACGCCATGCCGCCGCTCCTGCAGCGGGATCGACACGGCGGTGGTCTCGACCACGGCGGAGAGCGACTTGCGCAGGTCGGCGACGACGGGGGCGTAGCTCCTCTGCAGGTCCTCGTGTCGATAGGCGGGATACTGCGGCGGGCGGCGCTGCGCCTCGGTGAAGGTCGCGAGCTCGCCCGCGAGCGAGGCGAGCGTTCGGTAGAGCGCCTCGGGGTGGACGAGCCCCGCGCCGGCCCAGTGCGCGAGCACGGGCTCGACCCTGTTGATTGCCTGCAGGAGCATGAAGTCAGCCACCTCGGCGACGCCGCGCGCGCCCGGCTGGCCGAGACGCGCGGCGATCGCCTCTGCGCGCTGGCGCAGCATGCCTGTGAGCTCGTTGAGCAGGCCGACGAGCGGTGGCGTGGCGGAAGCGACGAGCGCGGGCGGAATCCACCGCTCGTCGAGCACCACGCGGCGGTCGGGCAGCACTTCCTGGATGCGCGCGACGGCAAGGCCGAGATAGCCCGCGCGGTCCTCCGTCTCGAGCATGTAGCGGAACCGGAGCCGCCCGACCTGCAGCTCGGCCGCCGTCGGGCTCGTCGAGTGCGCGTCGAACGCCTCGTAGGCGACGGGGGCGAAGCGCGTCGCCGCCGCCTCGGGGCCGTCTGCCGCGATCTCGAGCCCGCCTGCCTGGCGGACGGGGGCGGCGAGATAGACGAGGCAGTTTCGCACCGTCTCGCCGAGGTCGAGCGGCGGCGGATGGTCAGCCTCGCCGGGGATGGCGAAGGGCGTTCCGTCCTCGAGCAGGCCGGTCGCGGAGGAGAGCGCGAAGCGGCCGGTGCCGAGAAGGTCACGGTCGATCGCAAGCGCGGTGAAGCCCCACGCGAAGGGGGCGAGCGCAGTCGCGGTGCCGCGCACGAGCGCCTCGAGGTAGCGATCCTGCTGCTGGAAGTGCTGCGCACGCAGGAACATGCCCTCGTGCCAGACGACCTTGTTCTGCCAGAACATTGCGGTGTCAGGTCATCCCGTTTTGGTGGCGATTGCGTCCAGCACCCGCGCGTTGCGGTTGCAGAGACTATACCGGTTCAGCCCGCCTGCGTAAGCGTTGCTTCGAGCCTGTCGGCGTTCAGGCGAAGCCGCGTCGTTCCGGTCGACGCGACGGGCGCGATCGCCTTCCACCGCGCGCGGTCGATGTCGCGGAACAGAACGGCGGCGCCGAGGAAGCGGGTGCGGCTGTCCGCCTCGCGCGTCACCTGGCGCGTCGAGCCGGGCGTGAAGGTGAGCTCCTCCCTCGCGATCAGCTCGGCGCCGAGCGTGGCCTGCTCGCGCTCGATCAGCGCGAACACGTCCGCCCCCTCGAACTTGCCTGCGGCCGAGAGGAGGTAGATGCGGACGGCGACCGGAAGCGGCCTGCCGTCGATGCCCGGATTGACCGCGGGGCCGATGGTGATCGCGAGGTCGACGACGGGCGGCGGCGGCTGCCCGCCGGCCATGACGAGCCCCGCCGCGCCGCCGAGCAGGAGACCGCGCCGGGCGAGCCTCGCCGCACCTGAACCTCCCATACCGTTCCTCCCTTGCTGTTGCGTCACCCGCGCCCGCCCGCGGCCTCGTAGGCGCGGGCGAAGGCGCGGGCGAAGGTCCCATCCGTGCTGCTGTCGGCATCGCGCAGGAGTGCGGCGAAGCGCTGCTCGAACAGGTCGAAGGCGCGGGCACGGCGCTGCGCCGGAACGAGGCTGAGCCCGCCCTGCGCCTCTGCCTCCTCGCGCAGCTTGCCCGGCTCGATCTCCGCGAGTACGGCACGCAGGCCCGCCTGGATGGCCTGCATGGTGGCGAGTTCGTGGTGCTTGATGTCGTCGAGGCTGTCGCGCACCGCCGTCTCGGCATCCATGAAGGCGCCGCGGCTCTCGCCGAGCATCGCGGCGAGCGCATCCTCGACGCTCGGGCTGAACTTCAGCGGATTGTTGCCGCGCGCGGCGATGATCGTCTGCTCGATGCGGAACTCGCTCTTGATCGAGGCGCGCGTGATCAGCACCTCGCGCAGGCCCTCGACGAAAGCGCGGAACGCGGCGCCGAGGCCGCGCATCAGTTCCTCGGGCGGAACGGTGCTGCGGCGGACCAGGTCGGGCAGCCCCGCTCCCTTTAGGAAGGCGGTGAGCAGTTCCTCGCCGCCCTGCGCCGCAGGCGCCGCGGCGGGCTGCGGGGCGTGCGTCGCAGGCTCTGGCACCGCTGGCCGGGGCGGAGGCGGCGGCGGTTCGTGGCTCCCGAAGCCCTCCTCCCGCGCCTGGTGAGACGGCGCGGGTTCGGGCTGTGCGGACGGCGCCGGTGCCGCCTGGGGAAGGTCGAGGTCCCAGTCATCGGGGATGGCGGTCTTGACGACAGGCGGAACGAAGGCATCCGACGCGGCGGGCGTATGGTCCGGCCTGCTTCCCGAGGTGGTCCAGGAGGGGTCGGACAGCCTGTCGCCGCCCTGGATGTCGGCGAGCGGATCATAGTCGTCTGGGAGGGTCGGTCCGCCCCCGCCCTGCGGCCCGCCGAGCCCGCCGAACGGGTCGGTCGAGACGGGGCGCGAGGGCGGCTCGACGGCGAAGGGGTCGCGCCCGAACGGGTCATTCTGGAACGGCGCGGGAGGCTGCGCGGGAGGCGCGAACGGATCGTCCGCGAAGGGGTTGGCGCCGGCCCCGGCGCCAGGCTGGGCACGCTCCTCGATCCGAACCTCGATCTCGTACTCGCCCAGCGTCAGCCGGCTGCCGTCGCGCAAGGGGGCCGTGCCGCCGCGGCCGATCGGCTCGGCGGAACGGTCGAGGAACGTTCCGTTGGTGGAGAGATCGGTGACGGTCCACCGACCCGAGCGGAAGGCGATCGTGCAGTGGTTCTTGGAGAGATGCCGGTTCGGATCGGCCAGCACCCAGTCGGCGGTCTCGCCGCGGCCGATGGTGATCTCGCCGCCCGTCACCCGTCTCGTGGCCGGAACGGCGGCATCGGGGCAGCGGACGACGGAGAGGATCAGCTCCACCCTGCCCTCCTCACCCGCCGATCAGCACGGTCGGCGCGCCCGGGCCGACGATCATTCCGCCATGGGCGCAGTTGTCGAGCAGGCGCGCCGCCGGGAGGTTCATGATCATCACCGTCGCCGAGCCCTTCACGATCACATCCGGGGGGCCGACGCAGACGCACATGTCGGTCACCCGCGCCGCGGGCAGGTTCATGATCAGAACCGTCAGCGCGCCGGGCCCGACGATCGGCCCGCCGACATGCGGCACCGGCCCGGTGAACATGGGGCAGACATGCATATCGGTCAGTCGCGCCGCGGGGAACATCGTTCCTCTCCCCTGCCTGTCAGGCGATCCGACCCGACCCGCCTGCGGCGATGTCGAGCCCGCTCTGGATGAAGCGCTGCAGCGTCGCCTCCGCCTTCTCTGGCTCGCGGCGCACGGCGGCAAGCGAGACGGCCCCGGCGACGGCGACGCCCGTGAGATGCTCCGCCGGCGGCACGACCGGCTGGCCGGCAGGCGCCATGCTCCCGCCTGACCAGAACGCGCCGACGGCGGCCCAGGCCTCCGGGCTGCGGAACCCCGCCGCCTCGGCCCTGGCCATCGCCTCCCGCCGGAGCTCCTCTTCCGGCTTGCGCACCCACGCCTCTGCCGCGACGAGGGCCGCGGCATCGGCGGGCGGCGCCTCGGGCGCCGTGGCGCGCGCGCACATGCAGGCCCACCACACCGCCTCTCGCTTCGGCAGCGCATGCGCCATGAACCGTGCGGCATCGGCCATCATGCCTGCCTGGACGATGCGCAGCAGCGCGGCCGCCGCATCGGGCGCTCCCGCTGCTGTGGCCGCTGCCTCCGGCGCGAGATCGGCGCGCTCGAGAACCGTCTCGAGAACGGCGGAGGCGAGCTTCACGGGGGGGCGGGGCGCGTTCATGGGCGGCTCAATTGATCATGATGATGCCGCCCTTCAGCATCATCATCGCGTCACCGTTGATCTTGGTCATCAGGCCCTTGGCCTCGAGCATCACGGTGCCTTCGATCTTCACCATCATGCCCTTGATGGTCACGCCCATCTGGTCGATCTTCACCGAGCTCGAGCCCACCTTGAACTCGATAGCCTGCATCGCCTCGGTGTCGATCTTGCCGAGATCCACCTTGGTCGTCAGGTTCCCCATCGACACCTTCAGCGACATGTTGCCCATGCCGACCTTGGTGTCGAAATTCCCCTGGCTGATCTCGACCTTGTGGTTGCCCTGCTTGACTGTGAAGTCGTAGTCCCCCTTGGTGATGTGCTTCTGCTTGCCGTCGACCGTCAGCTCGCGGTCCACCTTCACGGTGACCTTCTCGTTGTTCTTGACCAGCCGCTCGTAGTCCTTCTGCGCCTGGAAGAAGATCTTCTCGCTTCCCGCCTTGTCGTCGAACACGAGCGCGTTGAAGTCGGACGCCCCTCCGCCTGGGGAGGAGCGGGTCATGATGCCCGTCTTGGTCTTCTCGTCGGGAAGCGGGATCGGCACCTGAGTCTCGTTGTTGTGCAGCGTGCCGAGCACGACGGGCTGGTCGATGTCGTCATCGAGGAAGCCGACGATCACCTCCGTTCCGATGCGCGGGTAGTGCATGATGCCGAAGCCCTGCCCCGCCCAGGCCTGCGAAAGCCGCATCCAGCACGAGGCGTTCTCGTCTCCCTGGCCGAGCCTGTCCCAGTGGAACTGCACCTTCACGCGGCCGTATTCGTCGACATGGATCTCCTCACCGGCCGGGCCGACGACGGTGCCGACGAGCAGGTTCGGCACGGTGCGCGGCGGCACCGCGGCCGCCTTGCGGTAGGGCGTGTCGGGAGAGATCACCGTCACCTGCGTGCGGCACACCGGCGTCGCGCGCGCGTTCAGGTGGCTCTCATCCGTCATCAGCCGTTCAAGCCGTTCGATGAAGAAGAGTTTCGGCGCCTCACCATCGTCGGTCGTCTCGCGCCGGTCGACCTGGATGCCGAGCATCGGGCGGTGCGACTCGGTATCGAACTGGGCGCGGAGCGAATCGGCCTCGACCTCCTCGATCATGCGCTGCGCGACCGGCTCGCCATCGGTCCGCGCGGCGGGGCTGTCACCGCGCGCGGTCGTCCGGTAGCGGCCGGGCCAGACGAACACCTCGAACTTGTCGGCGAGATCGAGGCCGAGGACGGAGGATTTCTCGTTCGTCAGGTCGGTCGAGATGGCGCGGAACTCGCTGTCGGCGGTCGCCACCTTGCCGGGCTTCCAGCGATGCTCGACCT
Organism: Elioraea rosea; assembly: GCF_007644105.1. GTDB lineage: Bacteria > Pseudomonadota > Alphaproteobacteria > Acetobacterales > Acetobacteraceae > Elioraea_A > Elioraea_A rosea. Next base: position 29,221 of record NZ_VFAC01000035.1, read on the forward strand.
GCCAGCTCTCGTAGGCCTCGCGCACCTTCGCGAGGTCCCGCGGCACCAGCTTCAGCGCCTCCCCGCCCTGCGGCGATTTCAGCCCGTCATTGTGGTTGGTGATGATGAGCGTGTGCTTGTCGAGCGCCATCTCGACCCACCACACGAGCCCCTCCTCCGCCATCAGCCGGCAGGCGAAGGCATAGTCCGTCTCGTTGTACTGGATGACGTACTCGCGCGGATCGAGCGAGCCCTGCAGGGCGAAGGTGAAATCGCTGAAGCCGGCATCGCCGAACAGCGTCTCGAGGATTTCCTGGACGGTCTTGTTCTGGAATACGCGGCAATCCTGCGTGTGGCCGAGGAACCAGAACCACGGTACGAGCCGGCACGAGACGCGCCGGTAGCTTGCGCCGTACTGCCCGCCAAGAAAATCACCGAGCCGGAGCGCCACGACATGCCCATGCACCGATGCGGCCGTGCCGTCCTCCGGCCCGAGCGACAGGCCGACGGTCTTGCCCAGCATGTCCGCCGGCGCCATGGCGGTCTCGTCGGTAATGAAGTCGACCTCGTAGGTGGAGAGGCCACACAGCATCTCGGTGCCCGACACGCGTTCGGGGATCAGCGAATCGGGCGGATAAGGCCCGTTCGCCGAACGCATCGTGCGCTTCTCTGACAGGATCGTCGGGACCGCCACGCGCAACTCCTCCCGCGCGAGGATACGCGAGCGACACGGGCGCGTCACGCTTCGGAGTAGCAACCTGCCCACGCATGCGGCATCGTTGGGCCATGCGACGCGTGATCCTCATCATACCACTTCTCTGTCTCGCCATGCCGCTCGCCGCACAGCAGCGCAGCCAGGCGCCCGCTGCACCCGCGCCAGCGCAAGCCCCCGCGCCCGCCCAGGCCCCGGATGCGCCTGCGCCGGAGAATGCAGCGGCGATCGAAGGCTTCCGCTCCGCACGCTTCGGCATGACGGAGGCCGAGACGCGCGCCGCGATCCGGCGCGACTTCGCACAGGCCGCGGAACGGATCGCGAGCGAACAGACACCGGTCGAGCGCACCCAGGTGCTCACGCTTAACGTGCCCGACCTGATCCCCGATGCCGGCACGGCCCGCGTGTCCTACATCCTCGGGCACCGCTCGAAGCGGCTGATCCAGGTGACGATCCTCTGGGGCCCGCCTGCCGATGCCTCGGCGCGGCCCGAGGCGCTGGTGAACGCGGCAGAGGCGCTTCGGGCACATTTCGCAGCGCTCGCCTGGCGGCCGGGAACGGTGGCGGGCGGCGTGGCGCTGGCGGACGGCTCGACGCTGGTCTTCCGCGGGCTCGATGAGAAGGGGCGGATGGCGCAGCTGCAGATCCTCCCCGGCCCGCCCGCCTCGGGCACAGGCCCGCGGCCCTTCGGCCTCCGCCTCGCCTATGTCGCCGACCCGCTGAACCCGGACGTGTTCCGGCTGCAGCGCGGCCAGTTCTGAGGGCCCGCATGCGCCTGCTCCTCGTCAACAGCAACACGACCGACGCGGTCACCGCCCGCATCGAGGCAGAGGCGCGCGCCGCCGCCGCGCCCGGGACGGTGGTCGAGGCGATGACCGCCCCGTTCGGCCTGCCGCTCATCGTCACGCGGGCAGACTGGCAGGTGGCTGGCACCGCGACGCTTGCGGCTCTCGGTGCGCGGGCGGGCCATTACGATGCCGCGATCATCGCCTGCTTCGGCGACCCCGGGCTCGATGCCGCGAAGATGCTCGCGGGCGTCCCCGTCCTCGGCATCTCCGAGGCCGCATTCCACGCCGCCTGCATGCTCGGCAAGCGCTTCGGGGTGGTGAGCTTCACGCGCGACCTGCAGCCGATGTTCGAGATGTGCCTCGACCTGCATGGCCTGCGCGGCCGCTGCTCCGGGTTCCGCATGGGACCCTCCTTCTCTGGCGACCCCGGGCGGGTCGCGGAGGAGGCGGTGCCACTGGTCCGCCAGCTCGTCGCGGAGGCCATCGGCGAGGACGGCGCGGAGGTGGTCATCGTCGCCGGGGGGCCGCTCGCTGGCGTCGCGCGCCTCCTCGCCCCGGAAACCCCCGTGCCGCTGATCGACGGCACGGCGGCGGCGGTGTCGCTTGCCGAGGCGCTGGTGCGGCTCTCCCCGTCCCTGCCCCGCCAGGCGCCGCGCGCGCCGGTCGGGCTCGATCCCGCCCTCAGCGCGTTCTACCGAGGCTGATCCCTACCTGCTTCTCCACGCCTGGGTGCGCCGCGCAATCACCCCGTCCGTCCAGACATGCAGGGCCTTCACGGCGGCGGAGGTGGCGAGGATGGTGATCGCCATCGCCGCGGCAGCGCTCGCCTGGCCCGCCTCGTCCATCTGCACGAGCGCGACGGAGGCAGGCTTGGTGTCGGGCGCATAGAGGAACACCACCGCCGAGACGGTCGTCATCGCGTTGACGAAGAGATAGATCGCGACGTCGAGGATAACGGGAAGCGAGATCGGCACAGTCACGGCGAGGAAGCTTCGCCACACCGGCACCTTGAGGCTCGCCGCGACGCTCTCGAACTCCGGGTCGAGTTGCTTCAGCGCGGTGACGGAGGCGAGATGGCCGACCGTGTAGAAATGCACGATCGAGTTCAGCACGAGGATGCCCGTCGTGCCGTAGAGGAAGCCCGCCGGGTTGGCCGGGGCGTTGAAGTAGAAGATGTAGGCGATGCCGAGCACGAGGCCGGGCACGGCGAGCGGCACGGTTGCGGCGAAGCGCACGATGCCGGCAAGCGCCGGTACTGTCTTCGCCTTCTCCATCCCGTAGGCGAAGACGAAGACGAGCGGCGCGCCGATCGCGGCCGTCCAGGCAGCGAGGGTGACGCTGTTCCACCAGCTTCCCCAGCCGGCGCTGTCGAACCGGCCGAACTCGTAGTTGGCGAGCGTCAGCGAGAGGTTCCACGGCCAGAACGTGATCAGGCTTCCCCAGGCGGCGACGCCGATCAAGCCGAGCATGAGGGCTGCGATCACGGCGCAGTGGAGGAGGAGCGGCCCGTCGCGCTTGGGCCTGCGCTTGGCCACGTAGGGTACGGCGCGGGCCGAGACCGAGGAGGTCTGCCGCCTGCGGGCCCAGCCATCGGCGAGATAGGCGAGTACGGCGGGGGCAAGCAGCACCATGCCGACCACCGCACCCATCTGGAAGTTCTGCTGCCCAACCACCTGCTTGTACACATCCGTCGCGAGCACGTTGAACGAGCCGCCGATCACCTTGGGGATGCCGAAATCGGTGATCACCAGCGTGAACACCACGAACCCTGCAGAGACCATGCCGTAGCGCGCCGCCGGAAGCGTGACCGTGCGCATCACCCGGATGCGCGAGGCGCGCAGTGCCTCCGCCGCCTCGTAGAGCCGCGCATCGGCGCCGGAAAGCGCGGTGGCGAGGATCAGCACCGCGGGCGGGAAGCAGTAGAACACCTCCGACACGATGATGCCTGCCGGCCCGTAGATCGTGCCGCCCATCAGGAGCGGCTTCAGCATGCCCTGGTTGCCGAAGAGATAGATCAGCGCGAGCGCAGGCAGCAGCGACGGTGCGAGGATGGGCAGAAGCGCGATGGCGCGGAAAAACGCCTTTCCCGGCATCGCGCTGCGCGTCAGCGCGTAGGCGTAGCCGAAGGCAAGAGGCAGCACGATCGCTGTCGTCAGCGCCGCGACCCAGAGGCTGTTCCAGAGCGAGCCGAGAAGCGCGGGGGTCTCGACGTAGCGGATGTAGTTGGCGAGCCCGACGAACCGCCCGGCCTCGTCCTGGAAGCTCTTGGCGAGAAGCGCCCCGAGCGGCGCGGCAAGGGCGACGGCGAGGAAGAGCCCACCGAGCGCGACGACCGCGATGAGGACAACGTCGTCCGTCGAACGGACGGGGCGGACCCGCTGCGCCGCACGCGCGGCCGCGGTCATGCCTTGGTCGCATCGGCGCGCGGGAACAGCAGCACGCGGGACGGCGCGATCGAGACCGTGATCGAGACGCCGGGCACGAGGCCGAGGCTGCGCAGCGCGGCATCCGACATTTCAGCGACCAGCGGAAGGCCATGCGCCTCGAGCGAGACCCGTGCGATCGAGCCGAGATACTCGATGCCCCGCACCGCCGTCGCGAGCCAGGTGCCGTTCTGCGCACCGGGATGCACGAGGATGTCCTCCGGGCGGATGCAGACCTGCACGGCCGCGCCGGTGGGAAAGTCGCGCGCCGCATCGGCTGCGATCAGCGCGCGGCCGACAGCGACGGTTCCGGCATCCGTCACCGTTCCCGGAAGCGCGTTCATGTGGCCGACGAAGCCTGCGACGAAGAAGCTCGCCGGCGTGCGGTAGACCTCGTCCGGCGTGCCGACCTGCTCGATCCGCCCGCGGTTCATCACCACGATCCGGTCAGCGACCGAGAGCGCCTCCTCCTGGTCATGCGTGACCATGATGGTGGTGATGCCGAGGCGGCGCTGCAGCGACTTGATCTCCGCGCGGAGATGGACGCGCACGAGCGCATCGAGCGCCGAGAGCGGCTCGTCGAGCAGCAACAGGCCCGGGTTCATAGCAATCGCGCGGGCAAGCGCCACGCGCTGCTGCTGCCCGCCGGAGAGCTGCGCGGGATACTTCCACCACTGGTCTGCGAGGCCGACGAGGTCGAGCAGCGCGCGCGCCCGGGTCTCGACCTCCGATCTCCTCCTGCCCTGCGCCGACAGCCCGTAGCCCACGTTGGCGAGCACGGTCATGTTCGGAAACAGCGCGTAGGACTGGAAGACGATGCCGAAATCCCGACGGCTCGGCGACAGGGCGGAGACGTCGCGCCCGTCCTGGACGATGCGCCCCTCGTCCTGCGGATCGAGCCCGGCGATGGCGCGCAGGAGCGTGGTCTTGCCGCAGCCGGAAGGCCCGAGGAAGCAGACGAACTCGCCGCGTGCGATCGCGAGCGAGACGTCGTCAAGCGCGGTGAAGCTGCCGAAGCGCTTGGTCAGCCGTTCGGCGACGAGATAGGCCCCGGCCGTAGGCGGGGCCTCCACCTGGCGCGCCGCGCTGTCGCTCCGCGGCGCGGCCGCGATATCCGGCACGCCTCAGTTCCGCGGTGCGGACTTCGCGTCGAACCGGCGCGACCATTCGGCGAGGATGCGGTCACGGTTGGTCGCGACCTCGCCGAAATCGACCTTTGCCAGACGCTCTGCGAACGCAGCCGGATAGCCCTGCACCGAAGGCGTCACGCCGGGGTGGCCGAGCAGCGCGTAGTAGCGGCCGTAGAGCGCCATGGCCGCCTCGCTCGCGGCGTAGTCCATCAAGCGCCTGCCGGCGGCCTCGTTTCGCGTTCCGCGCACGATCGCCGCACCCTCGAGGTCGAAGCCGACGCCATCGCTCGGCACGATGATCTCGATCGGCGCGCCCTGGTTCTTCAGCGTCACCGCCCGCATGTCGAAGGACAGGCCGATGGCGTACTCGCCGCGCGCGGCGTTGTTGCAGGGCGCGCTGCCGCTGTGCGTGTAGACGGCCACGTTCTCGTGCAGCTTCGTCATGAAGGCCCAGGCCTGCTCCTCGCCCATCGTTCCGAGCCAGCCCGCGATCGTCAGAAGCCCCGTTCCGGACGAGGCCGGGTTCGGCATCGCGATCAGCCCGCGATAGGCGGGGTCGAGCAGGTCGGCCCAGGTCGACGGCGTCGGCAGGTTGCGCTGGCGCGCGACGGCCGTGTTGAAGCAGACGGCGGAGACGAACGCGTCCATCCCGATCCAGGTCGTCGGCGAGGCGGAGGAGCGGAACTGCGGCCGCAGGGCCTCGGCGCCCGAGGGCGTGTAGGGCAGCAGCATGTTCTCCTGCTCCAGCCGCTGCAGGCTGAACACGGACAGACCCCAGATCACGTCGGCGCGCGGGTTCTCCTTCTCGGCAAGCAGCCGCGTCGTCACGATGCCCGTGCTGTCGCGCACCCAGACGATCTCGATCCCAGGCAGCGCCGCCTCTGCCGCGCGCTTGAACTCGGGAAGCTGCTCGTTCTCGAGTGCCGTGTAGACCGTCAGCCGCGTGCGCTGCTGCGCGTCGGCGACGGCGATCGGCAGGGTGGCAAGAAGCGGCGCTGCGAGCGCGGCAAGGAGCGGGCGGCGAAGCATGCGGTGTTCCCCCGGAGACGGAATGATGGCGTGGCGCGGCGGTGCCACCGGCCAGCATCAGTTTCCTCCGGGAGCCGTGTCAGGCGCGTGACGACACGGTTTCAGTTCCATTACGTCGTCACGGCGCCTCGCCCCGCTCGGCGCGGGCCGAAAGCGTGGCGACTGCGTCGGGCAGGGTGGCGATGCTGTCGATGACAAGGTGCGCGCCTGCCGCGCGCAGCGGCGCGGCGGCACGCTCGCGCAGCGCGTCGCGTTCGGAGGCCGGGAGCGCCGCCAGCTCCTCGGCTGACAGCCCGGCTCCGTTGCCTGAGAGAGACACGCCCACCGTCCAGCACCCCGCGGCGATGCCTTCCGCGATCCCGGGCTCGGTATCGTCGACCTTCACCACCGCGGCGGCCGGCCACACGCCGAGATCGGCGAAGCACCGATACATCATCAGCGGCGTGGGCCGCCCCGCCGCGAGGTCGCCAGCGCACACGATGTTGTCGGGCGCGTAGCCGGCCGCCGCGGCGATCGGCGCGAGCACATCCATGATCGGGCGGGTGTATCCCGTGGTCGAGCCGATGCGCAGCCCCCTGGCACGCAGCGCGGCAATCGCCTCGACGGCGCCGGGGATCATGTCGGCATGGTCGCGCACAGAGGCCGTGTTCATCGGCTCGAACACGGCGAAGATCTCGTCGGCATCGTTCTTGTCGAAGTCGCGGCCGTGCCGTGCGCGCCAGGCCTCCGCCACGCGCGGCGTCGTGCCGACGGCCCAGATGTGGTCCCATTTCGGCAGGCCCATCGGGGCGCGCGCGGCCACGATGTCGATCGTGACGCCGAACGCGCCGAAGGCACGCACGAAGGCGCCCATCGGCGCGCGCGAGCCGTGATCGACCACCGTGCCGGCCCAGTCGAGCACCACGGCTTTGATCGGGCCGGCATAGAGCGGGGCTGGCATCGGTGCTACTCCGTGGCGGTCCGGACGGCGAGGCCGGCGAGGGTTTCCTCGGCGATCGCGAAGGCGGTGCTCATGCCCGTACCGGAGGTGACCATCACGACGCGAACCTCCGGCATCGGTGCGGCGATGAAGGCCGGCACGTCGGCCGACGGGTACTCGCCGATCCAGCGCTCGATGGGGTGCATCTCCCGCGGGAGGCGGAGAACCGCCTGCGCTTCCGCGAGGATGCGCGCATCGACTGCCTCAGGCATGAACGGGTCGGGCGTGTCGCCGTAATGGTGGCTGTCGCCGACGACGAGCGAACCGTCAGCCGACTGCACGACGATGAGGTGGATGCCGTCCTCGAGCTGCGCACGCTGCTCCGCCTCGAGGCGCGCGCGAAGGGCGGGAAGCGACGGCGCATCGGCGTAGCCGAGATAGCGCACCAGGCCGAGATCGCTCATCACCGTGGCCGGCAGCCGCCAGCCCGGATCCGGCAGGCGAAGCATGTGCAGCTTGCAGCGAACCGGCCGGAAGGCGGCGATCGTCTCGGGAAACAGCGACAGGAAATCGTTGCAGGGTGCAACCACCACGCGGCAAGCGCGGAGCCTTCCCGCGCTCGTCTCCACCGCGGGCGGGTCGACCGCGCGCACATGCGTCCGCCACAGGAACCGCACGCCATGCTCGGCCTCCAGCCAGGATGCGAGCTTCGGCAGCGCCTCCCGCGGCTCGACGCGGAGCTCATGCGGCGAGTGGAGCCCGCCCGCGAGACCGTCGGCGAACACGCCGAAGCTCCCCAGCTCAGTGGGCGTGAGAAGGCGGCAACCCGCCCCCATCGGTCCGGCGGCGAACTCTTCCGCAACCGCCATGGCCTCGGCTCGACGGCAGGCGAGGATGAGCCCGCGATGCAGCACGGCAATTCCCGCGCGCGGTGCGACCTCGGCCCAGATGTCGCGCGCGCGCCGCGCGCGCCGCCAGGTATCCCCCGCCCCTTGGCCCGTGACCGTGACGAACCCGAAATTGCGTACCGACGCGCCATTGGCCCGCGCCTCGCGCTCGAGCACCGCCACGCGCAGTCCCGCCCGCGCGGCGGCAAGCGCGTGGGCAAGCCCCACGATGCCGGCACCGACGATGGCGAGATCGACTTCCCCGAGGTCGGACATGCAGCGAGGCTAGCGCGGGCCCGCGTGCCGCAGAACAGGCCGCGTCGTGACAGTTCCGTTGCGAGGCGCAGTCAAGCGGCGCCGACCGGGTTCTCGAGCGTGCCGATGCCGCCGACGGTGACGCGCACGACATCGCCCGGCTTCAGGTAGCGCGGCGGGTCGAAACCGATGCCCACGCCGGCCGGCGTTCCGGTCGCGATCACGTCTCCCGGCATCAGGGTGATGCCGGCGGAAAGCGTGGCGATCAGCGTCGGCACGTCGAAGATCAGCAGCTTCGTGTTGCTCGCCTGCCGCGGCTCTCCGTTCACCTCGCAGGTGATCGCGGTGTCGGCGAGGTCGAGCGAGTCGGCCGTCACCGCAAAGGGGCCCATCGGGCAGAACGTGTCCTGGCTCTTGCCGATCAGCCACTGGCTGTGGCGGCCCTGCAGGTCGCGCGCTGTGACGTCGTTGACGATCGTGTAGCCCCAGACGTGATCGAGCGCGCGGTCCCGGCTGATCCCCCTGCCGCCGCGGCCGATGATCACGGCAAGTTCCGCCTCGTAGTCCACAGCCATGGAGACGGAGGCGTTGATCCGGATGGTCTCGCCCGGGCCGATTACGCTCTCCGGCACCTTCGAGAAGATGATCGGCGCCTTCGGAACCGCGCCCGCGGCGGCGGAGCTGTCGAAGCCCGACCGCGCGAACTCCTCTGCATGCTCGTGGTAGTTCTTGCCGACGCAGAAGATGTTGCGCGCGGGCCGGGGCACGGGCGCGAGAAGCGCGAGCGAGGCAAGCGGTACGGCATCGCGCTCGGCTGGCGCGGCCTGCCCTTCCGCGGCACGGCGCGCAAGGGCCGCGACACCGAGGGCGGCTTCGCCGGGGTCGAGCGCAAGCGGCCAGGCAAGCCCCGCGTCGCGATCGACGCGTGCGACGACGACCGATCCGTCGAGCCTGACCGTTGCATACATCATCGGAACGATCCCCTTCCGGTTCAGCCGAAGCGGCGCGCGACGAGGAAGAGGCCGAGCCTGTCGGCCGCCGCGACCGTCGCCTCGCGCTCGGGCATCAGCGTCAGCCCCGCCTCGAGCGCAATCCCGCCGAGGCCTGCCGCGGCAGCACCCTCCACCGTTCGCGGCCCGATCGTCGGCAGGTCAGCCCGTGCCTCCTGCCCCGGCTTGGCGAGCTTCACCAGCACGCCTGGCGGGCCGTCGCGCCGAAGCCCCGCGCAGCGGGCGAGCAGCGCATCGGTTCCTTCGACCGCCTCGACACCGAGCACGATGCCCTGCTGCACGACGACGGCCTGGCCGACATCGACCGCGCCGAGCGCGCGCGCGACCGCCACGCCGCGCACGATGTCCGCCTCCGCGCTGCTGTCGGGCACATGCCTGCCGAGCACGCCCTCCGGCGCGGCAAGCTCCTCCATCAGCTCGTGCGCGCCGCGAACGCGGAAACCCTCCTCCTCGAATACGCGGATCACGGCGGCAAGCAGTCCGTCATCGCCAGCGAAGGCGGCACGGCCGATGCGGCCGAGGATCTTCGCGCCCTCGGCGTCCGGCATCAGCGTCAGGAGCGAGGGGCGGCGGACGGGGCCGATCAGGACGAGGTCCTCGACGCCGGCCTCGCGCAGCGAAGCCAGGATCTGCCCGCCCGCGCCGATCCGGTGGATCGCATGCGGAAAGGGCGCGATGGTTGCCGGTTCGGCATGGCCTTCGAGGCCGAGGATGAACACGCGGCGCCCCGCGGCCTGCGCCGTCGCGGCAAGGCGCGCGGGCAGCGGCCCGCTTCCGGCAACGATGCCGAGCGTGCCGGGCATCGCCTGCTGCCTCAGGCAGCGCTCTCGACGGGGTCCTCGGCGCCGAGGTCGAGATCGTCTGGCGCCACGGCGCGGCAGAGCGGGCGGTGCGATTCCGCCGCCATGAAGCCGAGCACCTCCTCGACGAGCGCGTCGCCGGCGAAACGCTGGCGCGCCTCGGCCATGCGTGTCTCGAGCGTTCCGGTCTCGTCACGGAACAGCAGGCGGAAGGCGGCGCGCAGGCGGTGGATCTGCGCCCTGTCGAAGCCGCGCCGCTTGAGCCCGATCACGTTCAGCCCCGCGAGGCGCGCGCGGTTGCCGAGGACCGAACCGAAGGGGATCACGTCCCCCTCCACGCCGGAGGCGCCGCCGACCATCGCCGCGCGGCCGATGCGCACCCATTGGTGGATCGCCGCAGCACCACCAATCACGGCCGCCTCGCCGATCACCACATGCCCGCCGAGCACGGCGTTGTTGGCAAAGATCACGCGGTCGCCGATCGCGCAGTCATGCGCGATGTGGGTGACGCACATCAGCAGGCAGTCGGCGCCCACGGTGGTCACGCCTGTGCCCACCGGTGTGCCGCGATGGATCGTCACATGCTCGCGGATCATGGTGCGCGCGCCGACCTCGGTTCGCGTCGGCTCGCCGCGATAGGCGAGGTGCTGCGGCGGCAGGCCGATCGTCGCGAAGGGATAGACCGTCACCCCCTCGCCAAGCCGCGTATGGCCGTCGATCACGACGTGGCTGATCAGCGTCGTGCCGTCTCCGAGGGTCACGTCGGGCCCCACCGTGCAGTACGGGCCGATGCGGACGCCGTCGCCGAGGCGCGCAGCGGGGTCGACGATCGCCGAGGGGTGGATCTCTGGCATGCTCACTTGTCCATGATCATGGCGGCGTAGGTCGCCTCGGCAACGACCACGCCGTCCACTTTCGCTTCGGCCGAGAACTTCCACACATTGCCGCGGTTGCGCTCCTTGCGCACGTGGATGCGCATCTGGTCTCCCGGCACGACGGGGCGGCGGAATTTCGCGCCCTCGATCATCATGAAGTAGACGACCTTGCCCGCCGCATCCGGTCCGAGCGTCTCGACGACGAGCACGGCCGCGGTCTGCGCCATGCTCTCGATGATCAGCACGCCCGGCATGACCGGGTGGGACGGAAAATGTCCCTGGAAGAAGTTCTCGTTGATCGAGACGTTCTTCACCCCGACCGCAGAGGTGTCGTGCACCACGTCCTCGACACGGTCGATCAGCAGGAAGGGGTACCGGTGCGGGATCGCATGCATGATGCGCTGGATGTCGAGCGCCTCGATGCGCCGTCCCGCCTCCGACCGCGCTTCCTCCTTCGTCCCCGTCGCGTCCATCGTCCGTCGCGCTCCGTCACGTCCTGGCCCGCTCAGGGGCCGCCCTTGTCCTTGCCGGACGCCATGCCGCCGCGCCCCCCGGTCTCGGCGAGCCGGTTGAGCACGGCAATGGCACGCATCGCCTTCCGGGCCGGCTGCGCGGGGCTGCCCATATAGTCCGCCCCCGCCGGCACATCCGCCATCACGCCGCCCTGGGCGCCGATCCGCGCCCCCGCACCGACGGTGATATGGCCGACGAGCCCGGCCTGGCCGCCCAGCATCACCCCGTCGCCAAGGATGGTCGACCCGGAGATGCCGGCCTGCGCAACGATGACGCAACGACGCCCGAGCCGCACGTTGTGCCCGATCTGCACCAGATTGTCGATCCGGCAGCCTGCTCCGACGATGGTGTCCTGGCCGCTGCCCCGGTCGATCGTCGTGTTCGCGCCGATGTCGGCGCCGTCCCCGATCAGCACCCGACCGAGCTGCGGCACGGTCTCGAACCCGGCCGGTCCGGGGGCGAAACCGAACCCCGCATGGCCGATCCGCGCGCCCGGTCCGATCTCGACACGGTCGCCGAGGATGGCGTGCGAGACGGAGGCGAGCGCGCCGATGACGCAGCCACGGCCGATCACGACCGCCTCGCCGATCGCCGCGTTCTCGCCGATCACGCTTCCCGCGCCGATCGCCGCCCGGGGGCCGATCACGGCGCCCGCGCGCACGGTGACGCCAGGGCCGAGCAGGGCGGAGGGATCCACGACCGCTCGCGGCGAGATGCTTCCCTGGCCAAGCTCGGCCGATGGAAAGAAGAGCGTCAGCACGCGCGCCCAGCCGAGATAGGGCTGCTCGCAGGCAAGCACCACCATGCCGGGCGGCACCTTCGCCGCATCCGCCGCGCGGACGAGGCAGACCCCGGCGCGGCTTGTGGCAAGCGCTGGCGCGTAGCGGGCGTTCTCGAGAAAGCTTACCTCGTCCGGCCCTGCGGCATCGAGCGGCGCCGGACGGCGGATCAGCCTCGTACCATCCACCCCCTCGGGCAACGCGGCGCCGGCCGCGCGCGCGACGTCGGCGAGCGGCAGCGGGCCGCGGCCTGCGAAGAAGCGTCGATCGCCGAGCATCCGGGACGCTCCAGCCAAAGACTCCCGTTCAGTTCCGCTGCTGCTGCTGCTGGCGCTGCTGCTGTTGCTGCGCCGGCGGCCGTTGCTGGGCCGCAGGTGCCGCGGGGCGCTGCTGCTGCGCCGCCGGTGTCGGCGCCGCGCCAGGCTCCGCCTCGACCTGCACGGAGGGAAGCGCGCGGTTGAGCTGCTCGACGACGGCCGCGGTGATGTCGAGCTCGTCCACGGCGAGGATCAGCGCGCCGCGGTTGAGAACGAGATTGAGGCTCCGCGACTCAGCCACCTGGCCGATCACGTAGAGCGCCGTGCGCTCGACCTCTGCCAGGGCGCGCTGGCCCGCCTGCTGGATCTGCGCGTTGCGCTCGCGAAGGACGCGCTGGCCATTGGCGATGCGCTCCTGCAGCTCGCGCTCGCGGTCGCGCAGCTGTTCGGGTGTGAGCGTCGCACGCTGGTTGGCGAGCTGCTGCTGCGCCTCCCGCCAGGCGCCCTGCTCGCGCTGCGCCTCGTCGTTCAACCTCGCCAGGCGCTCCTGGATCGTCTGACGTACGCCGCGCGCGGCGACCGAGGCCTCGAACACCTCCGGCAGGCCGACGACGCCGATCGAGGCCGCGGGCGGGGGAGCGCCGCGCGGGATGGGCGGAAGCCGGGGCGCGCCGGGCTCCTGCGGGCCGGCCACCTGGCCCTGCGGGGCCGCG
>NZ_VFAC01000036.1 GCF_007644105.1 Elioraea rosea
CACGCGGCTCCTGGGCGGCGTGACCGTCCGCGCGGCGAGGCCGAGCGCCCCTCGCGCGGCCGCGGCCGAGACGACCGCGAGGAGCGCGAGGACCGCGTCGTCGGCTTCGGCGACTTCATGCCCGACTTCATGCGCCTGCCGCGCCGCGCGGCCTCGCGCGCCCCGCTTGCCGACGCCGAGGACGCTGCGGCCTGAGGGCCGCACGCCTCGCCTCTCCCCCGCCCGAGGCTTTCCCCGAAGGAGACCGTCATGGCCGAGTGGATGACCCATGCCCGCTTCGATGGGCCCATCGTGATGATCGGCTTCGGCTCGATCGGCCGCGGCACGTTGCCGCTGATCCTCCGCCACATCGACGCGCCGCGCGAGAAGATGCTGGTGATCGATCCCGATGACAGCGCCCGCGCCATCGCCGAGAAGGAGGGCATCCGCTTCCGCAAGCTCGCGCTCACCCGCGAGAACCTGCGCTCCGAGCTCGAGCCGCTGCTGAAGAACGGCGGCTTCCTGGTGAACCTATCCGTCGAGGTGTCCTCCGTCGCGCTCGTCACGCTCTGCCGCGAGTGGGGCGCACTCTACCTCGACACCTGCATCGAGCCCTGGCCCGGCGGCTACACCGACCCGTCCCTCTCGATGAGCCAGCGCACGAACTACGCGCTGCGCGAGGGCATGCGGGCGCTACGCCGGCCCGGCCACAACGACCCCACCGCGCTGATCGCGCACGGCGCGAACCCGGGGATGGTGAGCCACTTCGTCAAGCAGGCGCTCGTCAATCTCGCCGACAGCCTTGGCAAGGACGCGACCGCGCCGACGACGCGCGAGGGCTGGAGCAGGCTCGCGCAGAGCCTCGGCGTGAAGGGCCTCCACATCGCCGAGCGCGACACGCAGCGCGCGAGCAGGCCGAAGGAGATCGGCGAGTTCGTCAACACCTGGTCGATCGAGGGGTTCCTGTCGGAAGGGATGCAGCCGGCGGAGCTCGGCTTCGGCACGCATGAGAAGGCACTGCCGCCCGATGGACGCCGCCACGAGTTCGGCTGCGACGCAGCCATCTACCTCGCCCGCCCGGGATGCGCGACGCGCGTGCGAAGCTGGGTTCCCTCCGCCGGGCCGCAGCTCGCCTGGCTCATCACGCACAACGAAAGCATCTCGATCGCGGATTATTTCACTCTCCGCGAGGGCGACCGGGTAACGTACCGTCCCACCTGCCACTACGCCTACCACCCGTGCGACGACACGGTGCTGTCGCTGCACGAGTTCGAGGGCCGCGCCTTCGATCGCCAGCCGCGGATCCGGCTGATGAACGATGAGATCACCGACGGCATCGACGAGCTCGGCGTGCTGCTCTACGGCCATGGCCGAAACGCCTACTGGTTCGGCAGCCAGCTTTCGATCGCGGAGGCGCGCCGGCTGGCGCCCTATCAGAACGCCACCGGCCTGCAGGTGACCTCGGCCGTGCTCGCCGGAATGGTGTGGGCCATCGAGAACCCGCGCGCCGGCGTGGTGGACGCGGACGAGATCGACTGGCGCCGCTGCCTCGAAGTGCAGATGCCCTATCTCGGCCCCGTGGTCGGCGCCTTCACCGACTGGACGCCACTGACCAACCGCCCGGGCCTCTTCGCCGAGGACGTGGACCTCGACGATCCCTGGCAGTTCCGGAACGTGATCGTCCGGTAGCTGGAACGGGCAAGCCCTCGCGCAATCCGCTTGGGCCTGTCCGGGCTGACCGCCTATCCTTGGCCAGCGAACCGACACGGCGGGCGGGGGGGCGGATGGGCAAGGCTGGCGGGTCCCTCGTGCCGATGGCACGGTTCTACGAGGCGGAGCCGCTCCGGCATTACGTCGAAAGCCACAAGCTGGTCGGCAATGCCGGATGGATGGCCGAGCTTCGCCAGCCCGCCGGCGACTACTCCTCGCCCCCGGCGCCCGAACTCCTCCTGGTGCAGCCGCTCTCGCCCGGCATCAGCCTGCGCAAGGTGTGGGGCTCCGCCCGGTTCGACGGCATCGTACCTTCCTCCTCGCTGTGGATGGTTCCCGTCGGGACGGCGACGGACCTCATCGTTCGCGTCCCGCACGCCATTCGCGCCCTAACGATCACCACCGCGCTGCTGCACGAGACCTTCGTCGAACTCGGGACGGCGCCGGATTTCGCCGCGCTCTCTTCCGGCCCCTTCTTCGATCGGACGGCCGAGCACTGGATGACCGGCCTCTGGCACATCCAGAGCCAGGGGATGCGGCCCGGACGGCTGCATCTCGACGGAATGCTGCAGCATCTCCTGGCGCAACTCGCGTCGCTTGCGGGCGATGCGCCGAAGCCTGCAAAGGGAGGCCTGTCGCCCCGCGTCGTCGCACGCGTGACGGAGGCGATCGCCGAAGCGGAGGGCGATGCGCTCTCCCTCGCAGAGCTCGCCGCGATCGCCAACCTCTCGCCGTTCCATTTCGCCAAGGCATTCAAGGCCTCGCTCGGCGTCTCGCCGCATCGCTTCCAGAAGCGTCTTCGCCTCGAGCGCGCGCGCGAGATGCTCGCGGCAGGAGGGTCGTCGGTGCTCGAGGTCGCGCTCGCCGTCGGCTACGAATCCGGCCAGGCCCTGTCGCGCGCGTTCCGGCAGGAGTTCGGAACCTCGCCGCGCGCGGTACGCGGGGGCCGGCGCGGGTGACCTGCGAATAGCGCAGGATCGGTCACCTTTCCCAAGCCCGGTCACGCATCCGCCCAGCCTGCGTTCCTAACGTGGCGGCCCGTTCCACGCCCGAAGGAATGCCCATGCTCTCGCCGCTCGCCACTGCCCGCCGGCTCGACCCGAACGACACGGTCTATCTCCCCATCGACTACATGCACGGGCTGATGACGGCCTGCCGATCGATCGAGCCGGGACTTCTTCGCAACAACGCCGTCGCGCTGACCAAGGTGGCCCGGCTTTTCCGCCTGCCGACCTTCGGCACGGGCGACCGCTCTGGGCGAACCTATCTCGGCGCCGAGATGTCGGAGATCGAGGAGATCATTCCCGACATGCAATTCTTCAATCGCTCGACCGTCGGCGCGTGGGACGCGCCGGGCTATGCCGATGCCGTGCGTGCGACGGGGCGGCGACAGCTGGTGATGGCCGGCATCACCACCGAGCAATGCGTCACCTTCACCGCCCAGCCCGCGCTTGCGGAAGGGTTCCAGGTCTATGTCGTGCTCGATGCTTCGGCCTCGCTCGACAGCCGCGCGGAGATGGCCGCCGTCGCGCGGCTGACCGCGATGGGCGCGGTGGTGACCACCTGGTCGCCGGTCGCTGCCGAGCTGCTGGGTGATTTCGCGCGGCCCGAGGCGGGCGAGCTGATCCGGATCTACTCCGAGCACCATGGCGCACTGCGCATGGTGGAGGACGCGTTCAAGGTCGCGACACGGGCTGCACGCTCCGCGCCCGGCGGCGCCGACAACGCGGGACGGGAGGCGTCGTACCGCGAAGCCGTGGGGTGAACGGCTGCGATGCCAAACCCTCTGGAGCGGCGTCGCAATCGTTCGCGCGCCTCCCGTCTCACTGCGCCCGGTTCGGCGTGATCCTCCAGACGGTGTTCGAGAGGTCGTCAGCGACGATCAACGCGCCGCGCGGGTCGACCGTCACGCCGACGGGCCGGCCGCGCACCTTGCCGTCCTCGCCCAGGAACCCGGTGACGACATCGATCGGGTCGCCCGCCGGGCGGCCATCGCTGAACGGAACGAACACCACCCGGTAGCCTGACGGGATGTTCCGGTTCCAGCTTCCATGCTCGCCGACGAACACCCCGTCGGCGAAGGTCTGGCCCATCGCAGGCGTCGAGAACGCGACGCCGAGTGCGGCGACATGCGCGCCGAGACTGTAGTCGGGCGTGATCGCCGCGGCGACCTTCTCCGGGTCCTGCGGCTGGGCGCGCCGGTCGACGTTCCGGCCCCAGTAGCTGTAGGGCCAGCCGTAGAAGCCGCCTTCGCGCACGGAGGTGAGGTAGTCGGGAACCAGGTTCGGACCGATCTCGTCGCGCTCGTTCACCACTGCCCAGAGCGTGTCCGTTTCGGGCTGGATGGTGAGCGCGGTCGGGTTGCGAAGGCCGGTGGCGTAGGGCTTGTGCGCGCCGGTCTCCGCGTCGATCTGCCACACCATCGCCCGGTCGACCTCGGCGGTCATGCCGCGCTCGGTGATGTTGCTGTTCGATCCGATGCCGACATAAAGGAACCCCCCGTCGGGGCTCGCCGCCAGCGCCTTGGTCCAGTGGTGATTGATGGCCGAGGGAAGCTTCGCGACCTCCGTCGGCGGCCCGCTCGCCTCGGTCTGGCCGTCCACATAGTCGAAGCGTACGAGCGCGTCCTGGTTCGCGACATAGATCGCGCCATTGACGAACGCGAGGCCGTAGGGCGCGTTGAGATCGTCTGCGAACACGCCGCGTTCGGAGTAGCTTCCGTCGCCGCTCGGATCGCGCAGCAGCGTCAGCCTGTCGCCGCCGGTCACGGAGCTCTTGCCGAGCCCCTTGATGAAGCCGGCGATGAAGTCCTTCGGCCGGAGCGGCGGCGCGTTCCCGCCCGATCCTTCGGCGACCAGGATGTCTCCGTTCGGAAGAAGCAGGGTCTGGCGCGGGATCCTGAGATCGGTCGCGATCGCGCGGATCGTGTAGCCCTCCGGCACCGTCGGGAGCTCGTTGCCCCAGTCTGCAGGCCTCGGCACCGTCATGTCCGGCAACAGGCCGCGGCGCGGCTCCGGCAGCTCGGGGTTGGTGCCGCGCTGCACCGGGCCGGGGTCGTTGTCGCAGGCGGAAAGTGCGATCGCGGCGAAGCCGATCAGCAGAAGAGCGCGCATCATCGCACCTCATGGGCATGGGGGCGGGAATAGCCCATCCAGGCGGCGACGAAGGCCAGCAGCGCCGTGACGGCGGAGAGGTAGAGCCCCTCCGGCATGGTCGCCCAGGCATCCATCGCGTGGACGAGGGCGTTGATGAACCCGATCACCCACATCGCGAGGAGGACGAGGAAGTAGACGGCAAGGCGCCTGCGGCGCTCGCGCGGGCCGCGGACCAGCTCGACAAGCGCCCAGAGCATCGCGACGGCGCCGAACAGCAGCCCGCCGGTGATGAGCCAGGACGAGAAGTTCGCCCACTGGACGTGGAAGCTCGCCCAGTAGGCGAGATCGCTGATGAGCGCGCCAAGGAAGAGGGGGAACGGAAAGGCCAGTAGGATCGCGTGAAGCGGGTGCAGGGGCCTCGGAACCCCTGGAGCGGATATCGCGACCATGATGCCTCCTCCGTGCAAAAAAAGCGCCGCCAGCCGCCATCGCGGCCGACGCCAGCCCGGTCAACGCGGTGCATCCAGGATGGTTCCAACCCCGGAGCGCGGAGGCAGCACGGGCAGGCTCGGGAAGTTCGTCCTGCCCTCGATCCCGGGCGCCCTTGCCCCCCGCCCCCCCGCGGCGATATCACCGGACAGAAACGGGAGACCCGCCATGAACGTCGTGCAGCCGATCACCCAGGCCCCCGCCAGGAAGCGGGGCTGGGGCAAGTTCACCTGGGACGACCCCCTCCTGCTCGATGACCAGCTCACCGAGGACGAGCGGATGATCCGCGATGCCGCGCGCGACTACTGCCAGGAGAAGCTCTTCCCGCGCGTGCTCGAGGCAAACCGCCACGAGCGGTTCGATCGCGAGATCATGAACGAGTTCGGCGAGATGGGATTCCTCGGCGCCACGCTCGACAGCCATGGCTGCGCCGGCGTCTCCTACGTCGCCTACGGGCTGATCTCGCGCGAGGTCGAGCGCGTCGACAGCGGCTACCGCAGCGCCTTCTCCGTGCAGTCCTCGCTCGTGATGTACCCGATCTGGGCGTTCGGGTCCGACGCGCAGAAGGAGAAGTTCCTGCCGAAGCTTCGCACGGGCGAATGGGTCGGCTGCTTCGGGCTGACCGAGCCCGATGCCGGCTCCGACCCCGCGGGCATGCGCACGCGCGCGAAGTCGGTCGATGGCGGGTTCGTTCTGAACGGGTCGAAGACCTGGATCTCGAATTCGCCGATCGCCGATGTCTTCGTGGTCTGGGCGAAGGACGATGCCGGCGAGATCCGCGGCTACATCCTCGAGAAGGGGATGAACGGTCTCACCGCGCCGAAGATCGAGGGCAAGTTCTCGCTGCGGGCCTCGGTCACCGGCATGATCATGATGCAGGACGTGTTCGTGCCGGCCGAGAACCAGCTCCCCGGCGTGAAGGGGCTGAAGGGCCCGTTCTCCTGCCTCAACAACGCCCGCTACGGCATCTCCTGGGGCGTGCTCGGCGCGGCCGAGTTCTGCTGGCACGCGGCGCGCAGCTACACGCTCGAGCGGAAGATGTTCGGCCGGCCGCTCGCGGCGACGCAGCTGATCCAGAAGAAGCTCGCCGACATGCAGACCGAGATCACGCTCGGACTGCAGACCGTGCTTCGCCTCGGACGGCTGATGGACGAGGGGCGCGCGGCCCCGGAGATGATCTCGCTGCTCAAGCGCAACAACTGCGGCAAGGCGCTCGACATCGCGCGCGTGAGCCGGGACATGCATGGCGGCAACGGGATCGTCGACGAGTATCACGTGATCCGCCACGTGATGAACCTCGAGACGGTTAACACCTACGAGGGCACGCACGACATCCATGCGCTGATCCTCGGCCGTGCGCAGACAGGGATCGCGGCGTTCGGCGCGCCGGAGTGATGCTCCGGCTGCCGAACCCCTGACGCTCGCCGTCGCCCGCCTCGGCGCGGGCGGCGACGGGATCGCCACGCTTCCTGATGGGCGGGCCGCCTACATCGCCGGCGCGCTTCCCGGCGAGACGGTCGAGGCAGCGCCTGGGGCAAAGCGCGGGGAAGGCGTGGCCGCGCGGCTCGTCTCCGTGCTCTCGCCCTCGCCCGAGCGTATCGCCCCGCCATGCCAGCACGCTGCCCTCTGCGGCGGCTGCTCGGTGCAGCACATGGGCGAGGCGCTCTACGCCACCTGGAAGGCGGGGCTCGCTGCTGCGGCTCTGTCCCGCGCGGGCTTTCCCGCGGTGGCGATGGCCCCGCTGGCAAGAAGCGCGCCGGGCACGCGCCGCAGGGCGGACCTTGCCATCCGCCTCGAGGGGCGGCACGCGATCGTGGGTTTCCACGCGCGCGGTTCGGGGGCGGTCGCCGACATTCCGGGCTGTCTCGTGCTTCACCCCGCCCTGCGGGAGGCCGCCGCCGCGCTGAGGGCGGCCGCACCGCGCTTCGCCGCGCTGCTGCGCGACGCTTCCGCGGTGATGACGCTCGCGCGCGAGGGCGTCGATCTCTGGCTCGTCTCCGCCCGCGTACCGGATGGGCCGACGCGCGCCGCGCTTGCCGCCTTCGCGCGCGAGGCAAGGCTCGCCCGATTGAACTGGTCGCAGCCAGGCCATGAGGCAGAGCCCGTCGCCGTGCTCGCGCCGCCCACCGTCCGCTTCGGGGCGGCCTCCGTCCCGCTTCCGGCGGGGGCGTTCCTGCAGGCGACGGAGGAAGGCGAGGCCGCGATCGTCTCTGCCGTCCTCGCCGCGCTGGCCGACCTGCCCGCCAATGCGCGCGTGGCCGACCTCTACGCGGGCTGCGGCACCCTCACCTTCCCGCTCGCGGAGCGGTTCCGGGTTCTCGCAGCGGAGGGCGAGGCCGCCTCGGTCGCCGCGCTGAAGAAGGGCATCGGCAGCGCCGGCCTGTCGGGCCGCATCGTCGCGGAGGCGCGGGACCTCACGACCCGGCCGCTCTCGGCTGCCGAGCAGAAGGGACTGGCGGCGGTGGTGCTCGATCCGCCGCGCGACGGGGCTGCAGCGCAGGTCGCCGCCCTCGCCTCGGGACCCACCCGGCGAATCGTATACGTATCCTGCAATCCCAATGCCTTGGCGCGCGATGCCAGGATCCTGCACGAAGCCGGGTTCCGGCTCGACGGCGCCGTACCGATCGACCAGTTCCTGTGGTCTCCGCATCTCGAATGCGTCGCCTCCTTCTCGCGCTGAGCCTTCTCGCAGGCTGCGGCGGCGAGGCGGGGCGGCTGCTCGGCGACATCGAGGCCGGCCCGGGCCCGAGCGACCTGAAGGCTTCGACGCCTGCCCCGAGCCTGAAGCCCGTTACAGTGGCAGGCCACCCGGCCGATCTCTGGGTGCCGGGCGAGGAACCGCTCGCACGGCTCGTTCTCGTGCCCGGCCTCTCCGAGCAGGGGCGTCGTGATGCGCGCCTCGTGCCGCTGGCGCAGAGCCTGGCGCGGGCGCGGTTCCTCGTCCTTGTGCCCGAGCTTCCTGCCGCCAGGCGCCTCTCCGCCGATGCCGCTGATGCAGCGGTGATCGAGGCGGCGATCGACGCGCTGCCGGAGGGGCCCGGGCCGGCGGGGGTCGCGGCGATCAGCTACGCCGCCGGCCCCGCCTTCCTCGCGGCCGCGCGGGCGGGCAAGCGGCTCGGCTTCGTCGCCACCCTGGGCGCCTACCAGTCGACCGAGGCGGTGGTGACCTTCCTCGCCACCGGTGCCTGGCGGAACCCGGGCGAGACAGGCTGGCGGCAGGGGCGTCCTGCGCGGGGGTCGGTCTGGCTGTTCCTGCTCGCCAATGCGGCGTCGCTGCCCGATGCGGGGGACCGCGCGCTTCTTGCTGAGATTGCACGGCGGCGGCTCGCAGGCATCGACGCGGCCACCCTTGCGGGGAGGCTCACCCCGTCCGGTGCCGCCGTCCTGGCGCTCGCGGAGGAAAACGATCCAGACGCAATTCCACGACGGATCAATGACCTGCCATCCGGAATGCAGAACTCGCTCGAAGCGCTGACGCTCACACCCGAACGGCTCGCGGGGTTCGCCGCCTGCGCCATCCTCGTCCATGGCGAGGAGGACCCGATCGTGCCGCCTTCCGAGAGCCGCCGCCTCGCCGCGATGCTGGGCGACCGGGCGGTGCTTCATGTCATCCCCGGGCTCGACCATATCGACCCGCGCGGCCTCTCCCTCGCGGGCCGCCTCGCGATGCTCGAGTCGGCGCGGGACCTGCTTGCCGCCCGCGACGGGGCCGACCCGTGCGCGCTCAGGCGATCGCGTTCTGCACCCAACGCGCCCAGGCGAGCACGGCGCGGTCCTCGCCCATCCGCCCGACGATCTGGATGCCCAAGGGAAGCCCCTTCGGCCCAGTGCCTGCCGGAACGGTCACGCAGGGAACGCGAAGCGTCGTCCAGAGGTAGTTGAATGCCGGGTCGCCGGTCCAGCCGATGCCCTCCGGCGCCTCGCCGGGCGCGGAGGGGGTGACGAGCACGTCGAGCGCCTCCATCGCCGCGGGGAAGGCATCGATGCAGCCCTTCGCCGTGGCGAGCGCCGCCTCGAGCTTTTCCCCAGGCAGGTCCATCATCGGTTCGAGCTTCTCGCGCAGCGCGGCGGAGACGAGGTGACGATGCGTCGTCAGCTCCCACCCGATCGAGCGCGCGCTCTCGCCGTTCATGATGACCGGATGCGCCTCCTCGAGCGCGGCGAAGCGGTCGGGCAAGGCGTGGTCGGTGACCTTGGCGCCGGCCTTGGCGAGGGCTGCGGCCACACGCTCCATCAGCGCCTGCGTCTCCGGCGCCGCGGCCTTCCAGGAGGGCGAGCGGCAGAGGCCGATGCGCGGTGCGGCGCCCGGCACCCTGTCCGGGTCGCCGAGGTCGCGGTTGGAGAGCGTGCCTGCGAACAGCGCGACGTCGGCGACCGACCGCGCCATGCATCCCATCGTATCAAGGCTGTCGGCCATGATCTTCATGCCCATGCGCGAGATCATGCCGTAGGTCGGCTTGTAGCCGACGACGCCGCAATAGGCGGCGGGGCGGATGATGCTTCCGGCCGTCTGAGTGCCGAAGGCGAACGGCACGAACCCGTCCGCCACCGCGGCCGCCGAGCCGGAGGAGGAGCCGCCGGGCGTGTGGGCGAGGTTCGCCGGGTTGCGCGTCGGGCCGGGGTGCCGGGTCGCGAACTCGGTCGTCACCGTCTTGCCCATCACCACCGCGCCGGCGGCCCTCGCCCAGGCCACGCAGGCGGCATCGCCGCGCGGGCGGTAGCCTGCCCAGATCGCCGAGTTGTTCTGCGTCGGCATGTCGGCGGTCTCGATCACGTCCTTCACACCGATCGGCAGCCCACCGAGCGGCCTAGCGGGATCGGCGCGGCGCGCCTGGGCGAGCGCATGGTCGCGATCGAGCCAGGCGAAGGCGCGGACGGAGGGCTCGCGCTCGGCGATCCGGGCGAGGCAGCTTTCCATCAGCGCGACGGGTGTGAGCCGCCCCGCCGCCATCGCCGCCCGCGCCTCGGTCGCCGTCATCCGCCACGCCTCAGTCATTGCAGCTCCTCTCGTGCTCCGCCGCGCGCCCGGCACTCATCACCTTCTCAAGCGTGCGATCGCGGCTTCGCGCTGGCAAGCCGCCATCGGAGCGTCCATCTTCTGTCGATGCCCGATGGGATACGCTTGACCGCGCCGGGCGCAGGCATGCTGCGCTACGACGTTCCCCTGCCGCCCGAGCGTCTGCCGAGCGTCTCTGGCCGCGAGCTCCTCGCCGCCTGGGACGCCGCGCGCGAGGCTGCCGCCGCGGAGGCCTGGGGCGAGGCCCGCGCCGTCGTGTTCCAGCGCGGCGACGGCGGCGTCACCGAGCTCGTCATCGCCGACGAGGACGCGCGCTGCTGGGCGGCGGCCGTCGATGCAACGGTCGGCCTCGGCTCGCTCTACGGGCTTGCCGTGTGCTTCCGCCTGCTCGCGCTGATCGAGCTGATGGCCAACGCCCCCTGGGCGCGGCGCTTCTTCGACATCTCCGCCGACGGCACGGAGATCCACCCCGCGCTCGTGCGCGCCGCTTCGCGTTTTCCGCTTGCGGCGGACGCACGTTTCGACCATGCCGCACTTCGGGCATCGCTTGCCGTCGCGCTGCCTTCCGCGCCCTGAGCGGCGCCATTCGACAAGGATGCCCATGCGCCCCCTCGCCCTCGCCCTCGTCGTGCTCGCCGCTGCCTGCGCCGAGCGGCAGGACCATCGAAGCAGCGCCGAGGCGGCCTGCGCGGCCCAGGCCGAGCGCCTGGTGCTCGACCGCAACCGGGGCCGCAACCTGATGATCGACAGCTCCATGTCCGGCCCCGCGACCCTGATGGAGGAGACGAGCATGAGCGCGGAGTTCGCGCGGCAGTCGGAGTTCCGCGAGCGCGACAGGCTGACGCGCGAGTGCCTTCAGCGCATCGAGGCGCAGAACCGCCCCGCTGCCGGGCCGGCCGCCGCCGCACCGGCACCAGCCCCCGCAGCGCTCCCGGCCTCGGCCCAGCCCCCGATGACCGGCACCGGCCAGCCTGCCAGCTCCGAGTTCCGGCGCGGCACGGCCTTGCCGCCGCCACCGGCCTCCGGCGCTCCGCTGCCTGCGCCAGCGCCCGCGCAGCCTCCCGTTCGCGGCTGGTAGGCGGGGGCGATGCGGCTCGGGCACCTCTCCCTCGGCGTGTCCGACCTTTCCCGCGCGATCGCCTTCTACGATGCGGCCCTCGCCCCGCTCGGCGGGGCGCGCGTGTGGTCGAACGAGCGTGGCGCGGGGTATGGCCCGCCTGGTCAGGGCGACCTTCTCGCGCTGAAGCTGCAGAACGGGACGGTGACACCGCCGGGCCCCGGCTTCCACCTCGCCTTCGACGCGCCCGACCGTGCGGCGGTCGACGCCTTCCATGCAGCGGCGCTCGCGCAAGGCGGGCGCTGCGACGGACCGCCCGGGCTGAGGCCGCATTACGGCCCGACCTACTACGCCGCCTTCGTGGTCGACCCCGACGGCAACAAGCTCGAGGCCGTGTTCCAGGACTGAGGGCTCAGCGGCAGGTGTAGGTGCGGTATCCGTGCCCCTCGAACGGGCGGCACTCGTAGATGCCGAGAGGCTCGATCACGGAGGTGTAGGTGATCGTGAGGACGACGATCGACAGAAGCCAGAGCCCCAGCCACTGCATCGGCTGGACGCCTTGCTTCCCCAGGTCCTTGCGGACGATGGCAACCAGCAGCGCCAGGGACGCGGCAATGGCCATTGCGGAAGCGAACACCGTGAGCGCCGGCATGGCGGGCCTCCTCGTGCCCCGACGCTGGCGGGCGCCCCACCCGAGGCCGCTCGCACCAGCGCGCAGGGCATCAAGCCAGGGCGATGAGCCTCGGCGCTGCGCCCGGGAGCACACTCCTCACCGGAGCCCAACCCCCATCGGCGCGAGCACAAGGGAATAGAGCGCAAGCACTCCGGCAAGGACGGCTGCCCAGAGCACGGCCCAGCGCAGGACCGGCGCGCCGGAGCTGCCAAGGCGGCGCGCGATCGGCCAAAGGATCACAAGCATCGCGATGCCCCCGACGAGCGCCGCGATCTGTCCGGTTTCCATGCCACCTCCATCGCCAATCCTGCACGCCATGCCTACTCTGGCCGCCATGGACCCGACCCTCACGTTCCACGGTGCGGCCGGCACCGTCACCGGAAGCTGCCTCCGCCTCTCCGCCAACGGCGCGGAGATCCTGATCGACTGCGGCCTGTTCCAGGGGCCGAAGACGATCAAGTCGCTGAACTGGCGGCCCTTCCCGTTCGACCCGAAGCGGATCGACGCCGTGCTGCTCACCCACGCCCATATCGACCATGCCGGGCTGATCCCCAAGCTCGTGCGCGAGGGGTTCCACGGCCGCGTGCACGCCACGGCAGCGACGGTCGATCTCGCCGCGGTCATGCTTCCCGACAGCGGCTACATCCAGGAAACCGAGGTCGAGCGGCTGAACCGCCGCAACGCAGCGCGCGGGCGCGAGCTCGTCACGCCGATCTACACCCGCGCCGACGCGGAGGCCTCGCTCGACCGGTTCCACGTGGAGCCCTATGGGCGGTGGATCCCGCTCGCAGGCGGCGTCCGCGCGCGGTTCTGGAACGCGGGGCACCTGCTCGGCTCGGCCTCGGTCGAGATCGAGATCCCCCGCGAAGGGGCCGAGGCGGCGCGGCTTCTCGTCTCCGGTGACATCGGCCCGGGCGGCAAGGCCTTCGTCGAGGACGCCGAAGCCCCGCACGGCATCGACTTTCTCGTGGTCGAAAGCACCTACGGCAACCGCGAGCGCGACGACCCCTCGCCCGCCGAACGGCGCGGGCTTCTCGCGGCCGAGGTGCGCGCCGCGATGGCGGCAGGCGGCAACCTCCTGATGCCGGCCTTCGCGGTCGAGCGCACGCAGGAACTCCTGCACGACCTCGACCTCATGATGGAGCGTCGCGAGCTGCCCGCCCTTCCCGTGGTGATCGACAGCCCGCTTGCGACGGAGGCGACGGCCGCCTTTCGCAAGCACCTCAAGGAGCTTCCGGAGGAGACCGAGCCGGCAGAGACGTTCCTCGCCGGGCCGAACATCCGCTTCACCCGCACGGTCGACGACAGCAAGGCGCTGAACAGGATCGGGGCGGGCATCGTCATCCTCTCCGCATCCGGCATGGCCGATGCCGGGCGCATCCGCCATCACCTTCTCAACAATCTCTGGCGGCCGCAGTCGACGGTGCTGTTCACCGGCTACCAGGCGCCGGGAACGCTCGGGCGGCTGCTCGTCGACGGCGCCAAAGCGGTGTCGATCATGGGCCAGGAAGTGGCGGTGCGCGCGCGCATCCGCACGCTCGACTGCTACTCCGGCCACGCCGACCGGCGCGACCTGATTGCCTGGACGAATGCGCGGCGGCCCGTTCGGCAGGGCATCTTCCTGGTGCACGGCGAGGACGACGCCCGCGCGAGCCTCGCCGAGGCGCTGCGGGGCGAGCGCCCGCCCGTGTTCCTGCCGGAGATGGACGCCGCCTACGCCCTTCCCGCCGACGGCCCGGCTCGCCCGCGCGGCGCCGCCCCGCGGCTCGCCCCGAGCCAGGCCCATGCGGTGCATGACTGGCACAACGAGCGTGCCGCACTTGTGCTCGAACTCCGCCGCCGCCTCGAGGACGCACCGGACGACGAAGCGCGCGAGAGGCTGCTCCACCGCGTGCGCGACGCGCTGGCGTGAGAGGCCGCGTGAGAGGCCGCGGCGCACCGCACGCGGCCCTACGCGAGAAAATCCTGCCGGCAGGAAGGCTCAAATCGCCCGCAATCGGGCAGGGCGACCGTCCCATCGCCGGCCAGGGGCTGCAACCGAAGCGGGCGCGAGATCGACCAGAGGCGACACAACCGCGCCTGATCCTGTCGTAGCAGCACGGCGCGACCCGCCTTGCCGCTCCGGGCGCGCGGGGCGATGCTCGCGCCACCCGCATGTCCTCCCCCGCCGCCTCAGGCCTCGTCTCGATCCGTCGCACCTTGCGCTCACGCAACGGGCGCGTGTTCTTCGGCGGCTCCCTCCTGGCCTGGACGGGGCTCTGGATGCAGCGCATCGCCGTCGGCTGGCTGGCGTGGGACCTCTCGGGCTCCGCCTTCTGGCTCGGCGTCGTTGCCTTCGCCGACCTCTTTCCCGCCGTTGTGGTGAGCCCGATCGCCGGCGCGGTGGCCGACAGGACCGACCGCGTGCGGCTGACGATGACGGTGCAGTCGATCGTCGTGGTCCAGGCCGCCCTGCTCGCCACGCTCACCGCGCTCGGCGAGATCTCGATCCCCCGCCTGATCGCGCTCGAGCTCGTCCTCGGCGTGGCGCAGTCCTTCGCGCAGCCCGCGCGGCAGTCGCTTATGCCGGGCCTCGTGCCGCGGGAGGACCTGCCAGGTGCGGTGGCGTTGAATAGCCTCACCTTCAACGTCGCCCGCTTCACCGGCCCCGCGCTCGCCGGGCTGCTCATCGTCGAGACCTCGATCGCCGTGCCGATCGCGGCGAACGGGCTCTTCTACCTGATCGCCACCGCCTCGCTCCTGCTTCTGCGCGTCGATCCGGCAGACAGGATCGGCCATGCGCCCTCGCGCTCGATCCTGGCCGAGATGGTCGACGGCTTCCGCTACGTCGCGCGGCATCCGGGCATCGGGCGGATCATGCTGTTCGCCGGCGTGATCGGCGTGTTCGCCCGGCCGATGCTCGAGCTGATGCCTGCCTTCGCGGACGGCCTGTTCCAGAAGGGAGCCGAGGGGCTCGCCATGCTGACCTCGACGACGGGCCTCGGCGCGCTCGTCGCCGGCATCGTCTTCGTCACGCGCGGCGGCATCCGGGGGATGACGCTGATCGCGCTGATCGCCGGTCTCTCCATCGCGCTCGGCGCGCTCCTGATGGCAGCGACGGACATCTTCGCGATCGGCCTTCTCGGCGCCGCGGCCTCGGCTGCGGCCCAGGTGGTGCACGGCATCGCGGTGCAGACGCTCGCTCAGACGGCGTCCGACCGCACGATGCGCGGGCGGGTGATGTCGATCTGGGGGCTGATCGTGCGCGCCTGCCCTGCCGTCGGCGCGCTGTCGCTCGGCGCGCTTGCGGAGGCGATCGGGCTCAGGCCGGCGGTGCTTCTGTTCGTCGCCCTCTGTATCCCCGTGTTCCTCTGGGGCATGAAGCGGCGGAAGCGTGTCGCGGCCGCGCTCGAGCGCGGGCTCGGCCCGAAGCGGACATGAACCCGAAGCGGACATGAAAGAGAGACCATGATGCTGGATGCGGCGATCGTCGGGATGGGGCGCTGGGGGCGTGTGCTGGTCGAAAGCGTGCAGGGCAGGAGCGAGGCGATCCGCTTCGTCGCCGGCTCGACCGGGACGCCGGAGAAGGCGCGCGACTATGCCGCGGAGAAGGGCATCACGCTCCACCCGAGCTACGAGGCCGTGCTGGCCGACCCGCGCGTGAAGGCCGTGGTTCTCGCCTCGCCGCATTCGCAGCACGCCCGCCAGGTGATCGACGCGGCGAAGGCGGGCAAGCAGATTTTCGTCGAGAAGCCGTTCACGCTGACGAAGGCCGATGCCGAAGCGGCCGTCGCTGCCGTGCGCGCTGCCGGCGTCACGATGGCGCTCGGGCACAATCGCCGCTTCCTTCCCGCCGCGCGAAGGCTCAGGGAGATGATCGAGGCAGGCGAGCTCGGCACCATCCTTCACATCGAGGGCAACATCTCCGGCCCCGGCGCGCTCGCCTACAAGCCGGGCATGTGGCGCGCCGACCCGTCGGAGAGCCCTGCGGGCGGCCTCGCAGGCATGGGCATCCACATGGTCGACATGTTCCGGATGCTGTGCGGGGAGATGCGGGCCGTCTCGGTCGTCTCGCACGCACGCGTCGCGACGAACGGGCTCGACGACACGACGGCGATGCTCCTGCGCTTCGCCTCCGGCATGACCGGCACGCTGACGACGCTCGCCGCGACGCCGCGGCTATGGCGCGTGCAGGTGTTCGGCTCGAAGGCCTGGGTGGAGATGTGGGGCACGAACAAGCTCGTGGTCGGCCGCGAGGGAGCCGAGCACGAGCACGTCCGATTCGACCCGGTCGACATCGAGCGCGCCGAGCTCGAAGCCTTCGCCGCTGCGGCGGCGGGCGGCGCGCCCTACCCGCTCAGCCTCGAGGAGGCCGTGCATTCCGCCGCGGTGTTCGAGGCGATCGCGAAGGGCGCGCGGCAGGACGGCTGGATCGCGGTGGCGTGACGTGGCGGGGACGGCGCCTGCGCGGTATGTTCCCGGCATGACGACACGACGCGTCCTGCTCGCCGCAGTGCTGGCGCCTCTCGCCGCCCCTGCCCACGCCTTCCGCCTCGAACAGGCCGATGGCGAGACGGAATCGCTCCTCTCCGAGCGTGCCGCCGCGTGCAGCGCGGCATCGGATCACGATGCCCTGCGCGCGAAGCTCGAGGCGGCGCTTGCGGCGGCGGACGAGGAGGCGGCGGTCGAGGCCGTGCGCGCGGCGCTCGGCACCTGCCCCACTTGCGGTTGCGGCCTCGCCTTCGCAGCCATGGAGACGCTGCGCTTCTAGCCTCTCGCGGGCGAGCTGTCGCGGGAGCCGTCGACGCTCCAGGCGCCCGGCCCGGTGAACAC
Source organism: Elioraea rosea (assembly GCF_007644105.1). GTDB lineage: Bacteria > Pseudomonadota > Alphaproteobacteria > Acetobacterales > Acetobacteraceae > Elioraea_A > Elioraea_A rosea. The sequence goes on from NZ_VFAC01000036.1 coordinate 16,833, forward strand.
GAAGAGCAGGAAGACGAAGCAGTAGAGGATGGCCGCGTCGCCGCCGTTGAGCAGCGGGTAGAGATTGTCCGGGGCGTGGAACATCCAGTAGGCGACCGCCATCATCCCCGACAGAACGAAGGCGACGGGACGCGTGAAAAGCCCGACCAGGATCAGCACGCCGCCGACGACCTCCAGCACCCCGCCGATGCCGATAAGCGACAGGAGCGGCGGCATCTCCCCGCCTGACGGCGGGGCGGGAAATCCGAACAGCTTCTGCGTGCCGTGCGGGATGAAGATCAGCGCCGTGGCGATGCGGAGCGCGGCGAGCGCCTGGGGCGTGTAGCGGGAGAGCGTTTCCATCGCCGCGTTCTTCCCGCTCCCAGACCTCGGCGCAACCCGCACCCGGTTGCCCACGCGTTCACGACCGCGTATCCCCTGCCGCGCACACCCGAACGAAGGAAAGGGAGAGAGGCATGAGCCGGATCGAACGCATCAACCCGGGCAAGATCTATTCCGACGCCGTCGACTATCACGGCTTCGTCTTCCTCCGCGGCATGACCGCGAAGGACACCTCGAAGGACATTAAGGGCCAGACGGCCGACATCCTTGCCCAGATCGACGCCGCGCTCGAGGAGCGCGGCACCGACAAGACGCGCATCCTCTCCGCCCAGATCTGGCTCTCCGACATCTCCCTGCGCGACCAGATGAACGAGGTATGGACGCCGTGGGTCGCACCCGGCCAGGCGCCTGCCCGCGCATGCGTCGAGTCGAAGCTCGCGACGCCGAACATGCTCGTCGAAATCATGGTAGTTGCCTGCAAGTAGCTTAACTTTTCGTTAATAATCATAGACTTGCGGGGCCCCGGCGCGGTTCGTGCCGGGGCCTCGCCTCATTCGGGCAGGCGTTCGGCACGCTGACCTCGCGGCAATCCCCGAAACATCCCGAAACACGCTGTTATAGGACTGTCTACCCATTTCAACAGTTTCTACACAGCGGGATCGGGTGAAACATTGCGGCAATACGGAGGCACGTCGCTCTACGGGTTGTCTCGGGCGGAACACCATGGTCAAGCGCTTGGGTCTGCCCCGCCTTGTTTCGCTATCAGCCAGGAGCACTCCAGCCATGCGCGTCGATCGTTGCGGCCGTCTCCTTGCCGCGCTCGGCATTGCCTCCCTCCTCGCCCTCCCCGCCCTCGAGGCCTCGGCCAGCTCCTCGGCCACCAGTTCCGCTTCCCGCCAGACCACGCGCCAGATCGCGCTTCAGCGCGGCGGCGCGTCCGCCGGCCGCCTCGAATGCGTTCCTTATGCGCGCCAGGTTTCCGGCATCGACATCACCGGCAACGCCCATACGTGGTGGCGCCAGGCAGAGGGCCGCTACGCCCGCGCCAACGCGCCGGAGCCCGGCGCTGTGCTGGTGTTCCGCTCCTCCGGCGGCATGCGGCTCGGCCATGTCTCGGTCGTCTCGCGCGTCGTCTCCTCCCGCCACATCCTCGTCGAGCACGCGAACTGGCCCGGCCCTGGCTTCCCCAAGGGCCGCGTAGCGCGCGACGTGTCGATGATCGACGTGTCCGACCGGAACGACTGGACCACCGTCCGCGTCGAGATCCATGGCGACCGTGACGGCTTCGGCCGTCATTACCCCACCTACGGATTCGTCCTGCCGCGCCTCGCCAATGGCGCGCCGCTGCCGCCCCTGAACCCAATCACCGTCGCCCGCGCCCGGCTCGACGAGCGCGCGGCCCGTGCCGCCGCGCGGCCAGCGGGCTATGTCGGCCGCCCGGCAGCGCTGACCGACGCGATCGCCTCCGAGATCGGCGACGTGGCCGAGCCTGTCACCCGCGCCCCCGCTCCGGTCGTGGCCCAGAGTGCGGTCCAGACCGTGGCACAGGCCGCGGCGCCTGCCGCACGGCCCGCCGCGCAGCCTGCGCCCGCCGTTCGGGTGGCGATGTTCACCCCGCGCGAGAGCCTGCACGACGACGAGATGGTGTTCGGCGCGCCAGACCGCTCGCTGCGCTGACCGACCTGCCGGACGCGCAGGAATGAAGGGCGGCCCCAGGGCCGCCCTTCTTCCGTTCGATCAATTCCGATCAGTGCATCCGGTGCGGCGGCGGCGGTTCCTCGTCGCGCGTCGGCGGCTCCTCGCCGACAGGGCCCGCCTGGTGCAGCACCATCCGCCACGCCCCCTGCTCGAGCCGGAACAGGTTGGTGCAGGCAAGCAGCGCACCGCCCACCCGCTCGTGGCAGATCACCATCGCGGTGTCGCCGCCGAGCATCAGCGCCACCGCGCTCTCGCACACCACGTCGGGCGCCTCGGGGTTGCGCAGGATCGCCGTCCAGGCCGCGACGATCTCGTCGCGGTCGGTCAGCGGGTTCCATCCTGGATGGAGGCAGGCGACCGGCCCCTCGCGCGACCAGATCGCCTCCATCGCGGCGATGTCGCGGCCAGCAAAGGCATCGTAGAAGGCCTGGTTGGCCGCAAGCACCGCATCCTCGACGAGCGCGGGCAGCGGCAGGGGCGGACGCCGTGCCATGCCGTATTCCTCCCCTGCCCCGCGCCTCAGAACGCGCCGTTATTCTCGAGCACGACCCGCCCGACGATCTGGCCCTGGCGAAGCCGCGTCAGCACCGCATCGGCATTCGCGAGCGGCTCCGTCGCGACGGGGATGGGCTTCAGCTTGCCCGACCGCGCGAGGTCCATCAGCGCGCGAAGCTCCTTCGGGTTGCCGACATGCGAGCCCCGCACCACCATCGCCCGCATCACCGTCAGCGGCAGCGGCAGGGTGATGTCGCCGCCGTAGAGTCCGACGGCGACGTAGGAGCCCCCCTTCCTCAGGATCGCCGTGCCGGCGCGCGCGGTGGGCCCGGCGCCGACGAGGTCGATCGCGGCGGCGACCGGCCCGCCGGTGACGGCGAGGATGCGGCTCGCCACCGCGTCGGAATCGCCCGAGCCGTCGACCACATCGGTCGCCCCTTCCGCCTTCGCCGCAGCGCGCTTGGCCTCCGCGACATCGACCGAGACGATCCGCTTGTGGCCGAGCGCGTTCAGCACCGAGATCGCGGCAAGCCCGAGCCCGCCTGCGCCGAAGAGAACGATCGGCTCGTCGGCTGGAAGCGGCATCACCTTGTTGATCGCCGAATAGACGGTGATGCCCGAGCAGGCATAGGTGCCGGCAAGCGCGGGATCGACGCCATCGACCGACACGAGGTGCCGCGGCTCCGGCGCGATCACGTGCGTCGCGTAGCCCCCGTGGCGGTGCACGCCGAGCGCCCGCATCTTCGGGCAGTAATTGTCCTCCTCCGCGAGGCAGGCGGCGCATTGCCCGCAGCCGACCCAGGGGAAGACGACATACTGCTTGCCGACCTGCACCCCCTTGCCCTCGGCGGCCGGCCCGAGCTTGACGACACGGCCGACGATCTCATGACCCATCGCGAGCGGCAGCGACACACCGCGGTCCTTCAGCGACAGCGTCTTGCCGCCGCCGAGATCGTAGGAGCCTTCCCAGATGTGGATGTCGCTGTGGCAGACGCCGCAATGCGTGACCTCGAGCAGCACCTCGGTGCCCTCGGGCTCCGGCGTCGGCCACTCCATCATCTGCAGCGGCTTGCCGTTCTCAACGACCGCATAGGCTCGCATCGCCCTCTCCTTCCCTCGCCGGTTCCTGCGCGAGGAAAGGCCGCTGCCGCTCCGCGGTCAAGCGCGGGTTCCGGTGCGGAACCGTTTCCATCGGCGCGAGAGGCCATGGCAGTGTGCGCCGATGCATGATCATCCCCTCCGCCGCGCCCTGAATGACGAGCTGCACGCGCGGCCGCATCTCCGGATCGTCCCGCCGGCCGCCCTCTCGCATGTCGTGCTCGTCGCCGAGGAAGGCGCGGCGGAGGCGGACCGCGAGGCCTTCGCCGCCTTCTGCCACGCGCATGGCGCGGCGGAGCCGCCGCCTGGCGCGCGCAACCACATTGCCCCCGTGGCAGGGCGCGTGATGCGCTGGGAACGGCACGGCGAGTTCCAGACCTTCACCGTGCTTGCCGAAGGCGAGGGCGAGGACAGGGGAACCTGGTCTGCCATCCACCCCGAGGCCCAGGGCTTCCTCGACGGCCTGCGCGGCGACAGGCTCGGCGCGCTGCATCTGAGGATCCTTCCCGGCGGCGCGGAGGTTCCGCCGCAGGGCGCCTTCGCCGGCGAGGTCGTCGGCAGCGCGGTCGGCAATGGCGAGGCGCAGGCCTTCACCGATTTCCGGATGGGCGAGGACGGGTTCGTCCGCATGGTGCTCTACGCCAACCTGCTCACGCCTGGCCGGCTCGGGCGGATGGCGCAGCGGCTGATGGAGCTCGAGCACTACCGGATGGCAGCGCTTCTCGGCTTGCCGGTCGCGCGCGACGCGACGCCGCGCCTCGCCGCGCTCGAACGTCGCCTCGACGAGACGGTCGCCGCGACGGCGGCGGGCAGTGCGGCCGACGACACGCGGCTTCTCGACCAGCTCACCAAGCTCGCCGCGGAGGCCGAGGCGCTCGCCGCTGGGAGCCGGTTCCGCTTCGCAGCGACCGAGGCCTATGGCGCCCTGGTCGAGGCCAGGCTGGTCGAGCTCGGCGAGGAACGGCTCTCCTCGGTCCAGCGCATGGGCCTGTTCCTCGACCGCCGCTTCACCCCCGCCCTCCGCACCTGCGCGGCGGTGTCGCGTCGCAAGCGCGCCCTGACCGACGGCATCGCCCGCGCGGGCGGCATGCTGCGCACGCGCGTCGAGGTTGGGCTTGCGGCGCAGAACCGCGACCTGCTCGCGGCGATGGACAAGCGCGCCGCCGCGCAGCTTCGGCTGTCGCAGGCCGTCGAAGGGCTCTCCGCCTTCGCGATCTCCTACTACGCGGTGAGCCTCGTGAAGCTCGCCGTCGACGGGCTGCCCGCCTTCGGCCTGCCGGATGCGCCGAAATGGGCCTCCGTCATCGCCGTGCCGGCCATTGCGGTGGCGATCTGGATATCGATCAGGCGCCTGCGCCGCAGCCTCGCGGGGGGGAACGATCCGTGAGGGGTATCGTCAGGCAAAGGGCGCGGAGCGCAGGCGGCGCCGGAGCGCGAGAAGGCCAGCGAGGCCGAGGCCGAACAGGCCGAGCGTCGCGGGCTCGGGAATGGCGGTGGACGTGAACGTTGCCGTCCCTTCCCCGCTCGAGACGTAGTCGGGCGCGACGAAATAGGCGAGAACCGCGAGGTCCGCCACCGGCTTGGCGGGCCCGAGGATGGTGATGAAGAAATCGGTCGTGCCGAAATCGAAGTCCCAGACGCCGTTGAGCAGGTCGCCGATCACGAGCTGGTCTGCCGCGGCATCGTAGAAGAAGCCGATTCCCGCACCGCTCGTCGCGAAATTGCCGGCGAGAAGCTGCGCCACGCCGCTGGCATCGGCCGCGTCGTCGAACTCGAGCCCGAAGCTTCCCTCGAAGGTTCCGCCCCCTTCGATCGGGAAGGCGACGTCCCAGGTGCCGGCAACGGGCGCGGCGGCGGCTGGCGAAAGTGCGGCCCCGGCGAGCAGCGCCGCGGCGGCGAAGGTAGCAAGGCGCATGGCGGATCCCCCGGTTCCTGCGTCAACCCAGCCGCCGGTTTGCCATGCCAAGATTTCAGAACGATGCCAGCGGCGAGCAAAATGGGCGAGGCGCCCGCGCGCCCCGCCCTTGTGCGCCCCGGCCCCAGGGGGGGGTCAGGCGGCGCGGACGGTGGCGAGGAAGCCCTCCACCTCCCGCTTGAGCCTGGCAGACTGCTCGGAGAGCTCACCCGCCGCGCCGAGCATCTGGCTCGCCGCGGCGCCGGTCTCGGACGAGGCCTCGGTGACGCCGGCGATGTTGGTCGCGACGTCCTGGGTGCCGCGTGCGGCTTCCTGGACGTTGCGCGCGATCTCCTGCGTCGCCGCCCCCTGCTCCTCGACGGCAGAGGCGATGGAGGAGGCGATCGCGCTCATCTCCGTGATCGTCTCGCCGATGGAGCGGATCGCCGCGACGCTCTCTGCCGTCACGCCCTGCATCTCGCCAACCTTCCGGCCGATCTCCTCGGTCGCCTTCGCGGTCTGCGTCGCGAGGTTCTTCACCTCGGCCGCCACCACCGCGAAGCCCTTGCCTGCCTCGCCCGCACGCGCCGCCTCGATCGTGGCGTTGAGCGCGAGAAGGTTCGTCTGCCCCGCGATGTCGCCGATCAGCCGCACCACGTCGCCGATCTGCTGCGCGGCGGCCGAGAGCCCCTGCATCTTGCCGTCGGTCTCGCCGGCCTGCGCAACCGCGCGGTTGGCGATCGCCGTCGAGGAGACGACCTGGCGCGAGATCTCCTGCACGCTCGAAGCAAGCTCCTCCGTGGCCGAGGCCACTGTCTGGACGTTGGCGGAGGCCTGCTCGGTCGCGGCGCTCACCGTCGTCGCCTGGCGGGCCGTCAGCTCCGCCGTCGAGGAGAGGCTGCGGGCAGAGCCCTGCATCTCCGTCGCTGCCGCGGAGACGCCATCGACGACGCCACCCACCGCCGCCTCGAACTCGTCGGCGAGCTTGCGCAGCGCTGCCTTCTTCTCCTCCTCCGCGGCGATCGCGGCGGCTTTGGCCTCCTCCTCCATCCGCCGTACGGCGATGGCGTTGTCCTTGAACACCTGAACCGCCTTGGCCATGGAGCCGATCTCGTCGCGGTTCTCGAGCGCGGGGACCTGCGTCTCGAGCCTGCCCGAGGCGAGCTCGGTCATCGCGCCGGTCATCCGCGTCACCGGCCCCACGATGCCGCGCCCGATCGTCCAGGCCAGCAGGAGGCCGAGCGCGATCGCGCCCGCGCCGAGGCCGAGCATGAGCTGCGTCGTCGCCGTGATCGTGCTGTCGACCTCGCCATTGGTCTCCGCGACGGCCCGTTGCTGCTGCTCGAGAAGGCGGACGATCGTGGCGTTGGTCCGCTCGGCGATCGGCGCGCCTACCTCGTCCACGAGCCGGTCGAGCTCGGCTTGGGCCCGCGCGCCTTCGCCGACCGCCTCCTTGTAGGTGCCGATCGAGACTGCGATCGCGCGAAGCTTGGCCTGCTCGGCCGCATCGGCGGACAGCTCAACCGTTGCCTCGATCTCGCGCAACGCCGAGGCCACCCGGTCATTGAACCGTGCGAGCAGTTCGGCCGTCGGCGACAGCAGGAGGCGGTTGGCCTCGAGGCGAAGCAGCCCGACATACTGCTGGGCGACACCGCCTCGGGCAGCGACCGCAAGATCGGACCGCGCGATCGCGGCCTCGACAACGGCGGTGAGGTCCTCGCGCATCCGCAGGCCGACAACATCCATCCGCTGCGTCACGACCGCCGTGCGCGTCTCGCGCGTCGGCACGATGCGCGCGAAGTTCTCCTCGTACTGCTTGAGCAGCGCGGCGATCTCGCGGCCGAGGGCGGCGCGTTCCTCGCTGCGGAACTGGCCGACCATGCGTTCGGTCTTGGCGTTGAGGTCGCCGAACAGCGCCCGCGCGCGGTCCCGGCTCGCCTCGTTTCCGGTGTCGATGTAGCGCAGCACCTCGCGGCGTGCATCGGCGAAGTCGGACCGGATTTCTGAGCCGAGAAGCGCATTGGACGCGATCGACTGGGACTGGTCGACCGCACCGCCGATCGTTCGGAACTCGACGACAGACACCGTTGCCAGCGCGCAGAGCAGCAGGAGCACGATGGCAAACCCGCCGAAGATGCGCGTAGAGACGCGGAGGCGGCCGTTCAGGCGGGCGATCGAGGACAGCATGGGGGCGGAACCTTTCCTTTGGTGGCCCGGTCCCGCCATCGTCTGCCAGGGTCGTTACCCATCCGTTGGCGCACGCATGCGCCGCTGGCGTGGCCGCCGCGCGCGCGCCGCCTAGCTCATCGGAGGCCTACCGCGTGGGTGCGGGCGAGGCCGGGGGCGAGACCCTGGCGCGGGCAGAGGACAGGCTCTGCTTCAGCTCGCCCTCGAGCGTCACGAGCGTCGCTTCCGCTTCGCGGCGCTTCACCCGCGCCGCGTCCGCGATGCGCAGCGTGTCCTCGATCGTGCCGACGAGCTGGTCGTTCGCGCGCTTGACGGCCTCGATATCGAACACCCCGCGCTCGACCTGCTCCCGGATCTCGGCATTGGACTGGCGCAGCGCGTCGGCGTTGGCGGTGAGAAGCTCGTTGGTGAGGTCGGTCGCGGCCTTGAGGTCGCCGCCGGCCTCGCGGGCGCGCGCGATCGTCACGGCGAGCGTGAGCTGCTGCTTCCAGAGCGGCACGGTGTTGACGAGCGTGGAGGTGATCTTGGAGACGAGCGCCTTGTCGTTCTCCTGCACCACGCGGATGGCCGGCAGCGCCTGCATCGTCACCTGGCGGGTCAGCTTCAGGTCATGCACCCGCCGCTCGAGCTCGTCGCGCCGACTGCGAAGGTCGCGCAGCGCCTGGGCCGCGAGCATGTCTCCCCCCGCCGCGGCCTTCTCCCGCTCGGGGATCGTGACGCTGTCGAGATAGGAAAGCGCCTTCTCCCCGGCCTCGATGTGGTCGGCGAGGGAATGGAAGGAGACGAGCGTGCCGTCATACAGCCGGTCGAGATTGGCGATGTCCCGGCGAAGCTTGTCCTTGTGCCGGTCGAGCGTGATCGTGGTGTCCTCGATCTGCTTCTGCACCGTCTCGTAGCGCTGCAGCACCTTCACCACCGGCTTGGCGCGGCCGAGCAGGCGGTCAAGCAGGCTGCGCTCCTCCCCCGCCTCGCCCGCGTCGAAGCCGCGCAGGATGGCGACCATCTCGTTCAGCGGCCCGGCGGCGGCGCCGGCATCCTTGTTGCGCACGCCGTCGAGCATTTCGTCCGCCACCTTCGTCACCTCCGCCTGGGAGGACACGCCGAAGGCGATGATCGCGTCGCTGTCCGCCTCCGCCACCTGGGCCGCGAGGGCGGCGACGCGCGCATCGCGCTCGGGGCTCGCCGCAGGCAGGGTTTCGGGAAGCGGCGGCCGGAAGACCGGGGTGGCCGTGGCGGTCGCGGTGGTCGGCTGCTCGTTCATCTCGGAACCTTCTCCCCTGCGGATGCCGCGCCCTGCACGATGCCCTCCTCGCGGAGACGCTGCTGGAGGACGGCGATGTCGACGTCGAGGGCGCGCACGTCGCTTTCCCTCAGGCTTGACAGCTGCGCCTCGAAGGCGCGCTCGAGATCGCCGAGAAGGATGCGGAAATTCTCTTCGAGCTTCGGCGAGGCGATGTCGCGATGCGTCTCGACATAGCGGTTGGCGACGCCCTCCGCCCCTTCGAGGGTGATGGCGAGGAAGCGGCGCGCGCGGCGGAGATCGGCCGGGTCGGATTCCGCCTCGGCGACAATCCTGCGGGCGAGCGAGGCAAGCCGGGCGATGGTCTCTGCGAACTCGCGCTGCGGCACGGCACCGGCCGCCTTCTCGAGCCGCGCGATGCTCGCCCGCGCCTCGGCGATGATCGCGGCATCTCCCTCGAGCTTCGGCGGCGGGGCGGGCGGCGGCACGGGCTTTGGGTCGGCGCCATACATCAGGCGGATCGCCGCTGCGGCGCCGAGCCCGAACAGGCCCGCGACGATCGGGTTGTGGGCCACGGCAAGCCAGGCCGCGAGGCTGGTGCCGACGCCCGCAAGTGCGGAGAGCTTGGCGCGGAAGCCGCGCGTCGGCTCGCGCCCCTCGGCCTCTGCCGCGAAGCCGCGCCGTGCCATGATCGTCCCGCCCACGATCATCGCCCAGCCGCCGCCCGCCCCGGCAAGCACCTGGAGGTCGCCGGCGGCGAGACCGGCCACGGCAGTGACGAGGAGCGGCGCGGAGAGAACGAACAGCGCCCAGCCGCGCTGGCCGTGGCGGAAGCGGCGGAACCGCTCGGACCAGTCCTGGCGGGGGCTCACGTCACGACCGCGAGGAAGGATTGGCAGGACGCGAGGCCGAGCGTGGCGGCGAGCAGCAGTGCCCCGGCCACGCGGTTCAGCATCGGCGGCGATGGCGGGGGCGCGGGCGGCAATTGTGCCTCGCGCGTCGCGGGCACGCTCTCGCCCGGCTGGATACGCCACGGCTCGCGGCGCGGCCACCAGGGCGAGGGAGCGCGCGTGTTCGGTGGTCTGGGCTGTCCGGTCTGCATCGTCGCCTCACGATATAGGAGACCGCGGGTCGCTTCGCAGCCTTCGCCGGGCGGGGTAGCGTTCCACGCGTAGCACGAAGGAGAGGAAACGGCATGACCGCGACGGCATCGAGGCAGCGCAAGGCCATCATCACCTGCGCGGTGACGGGATCGATCCACACCCCGTCGATGTCGCCGCACCTTCCGCTGACGCCCGACGAGATCGCGGCCGACGCGATCGCCGCAGCCGAGGCAGGGGCTGCGATCCTCCACCTCCATGCCCGCGACCCGAAGGACGGGCGGCCCACGCCCGACCCAGCCGTGTTCATGGGGTTCCTGCCGCGAATCAAGCAGTCGACCGACGCCGTCGTGAACATCACCACGGGCGGCGGCCAGGGCATGAGCGTGGCCGACCGCCTGGCCGCTCCTGTGCGGGCGAGCCCGGAGATGTGCAGCCTCAACATGGGCTCGATGAATTTCGGCCTCTACCCGATGCTCGCCCGGTACAAGGAGTTCAAGCACGATTGGGAGCGGGCCCATCTCGAGAACAGTCGGGACTTCATCTTTCGCAATACGTTCAAGGACATCGAGGAGATCCTCAAGACGTTAGGCGAAGGTCACGGCACCCGTTTCGAGTTCGAGTGCTACGATGTCGGCCACCTCTATAGCCTCGCCCATTTCCTCGACCGCAAGCTGGTCAAGCCTCCCCTGTTCGTGCAGACGATCTTCGGCATCCTCGGCGGCATCGGCGCGCATGCCGAGGACCTGCAGCACATGAAGCGCACCGCAGACAGGCTGTTCGGCGAGGATTACCGCTGGTCGGTGCTCGCGGCCGGTGCCCGCCAGATGCCGCTCGTGACGACGGCTGCGATCCAGGGCGGGAACGTGCGCGTCGGTCTCGAGGACAGCCTGTGGCTCGGCCCGGGAGAGCTCGCGAAGAGCAATGCCGACCAGGTGGCCAAGATCGCGCGCATCCTGCGCGAGCTCGGCATCGGCATCGCGACCCCCGCGGAGGCGCGCGAGATGCTGGCCCTCAAGGGCGGAGACAAGGTGGCGTTCTAACGGGCCCTCAGGCGCCGGGCGCCGACTGCGGCGGCTTGGCTCGCGCCACGAGGCGCGGCACGCGGTTCGCGCACTTGCTCGCTGCGCAGGCGCGACGCCTCCCGCCTCGCTCGCGAATGCGCTAGTCTGCGCGTGGAGGTTGCAGGCAGGGGATGGCATTCGCCCATTCGGTCAGGACGCTCGGGCGCGGCGAGGCGGGCCTCGCAGCGCGGCTTGCTGCCCTCGCCGCGCTCGGCGCGGGGGTGCGGGTCCTGCTCGCCATCCCCGTGGCCATGGGCGCGGGAATCCTCCTGTATTTCGCCCTTCCCTCCGAACCGGCGCGCTGGGTCGGCGCCACGGTGGCGGTCTCCGCGCTTGCGGCCGGGCTGCTCCTGCGAAGCCAGGCGCTGCCTCGGCTCGCGCTACTGCTTCTCGCTGCCGGCGGCTTCGGCTTCGCGGCATCGGAGTTCCGCACCGCCTCCCTCCCGCCGCTCTCTGAGGTGCCGAGCCGGGGGGTAATCGTCACCGCGATAGTCGAGCAGGTCGAGGCGCTGCCGGAAGGCCGGCGGGTACGGCTCGGCGACGTGCTGGCCGGCGAGGAACCGGTCGTGCGCGACGTGCGCGTGCGGCTTCGCGACGGGGACGCGGCCGCGCTTGCACCGGGGGACAGAGTCCGCGTCCGCGCCCTTCTCCGACCTCCCGCGCCGCCGGCGATGCCTGGCGCCTTCGATTTCCAGCGCTTCGCCTATTTCGCAGGCCTCGGCGCAGTGGGAACGGCGCTCGGCCCGGTCGAGGTGCTCGAGCGCGGCGCGGAGCGTGGCTTCGCGCGCTGGCTCGCCGGGCTTCGACAGGTCGTGCTCGCCCGCGTCTCGGATGCCGTCGGCGGGGCGGAAGGAGCGGTCGCGGGCGCGCTGCTGACCGGTTCGCGCGCCGCCATCCCGCGCGAGGACCTCGCCGCGATGCGTGATTCCGGGCTCGCGCACCTACTCTCGGTGTCGGGGCTTCATGTCGGCATCGTCGGCGGCGTGGTGTTCGGGTTCGTCCGGCTCCTGCTCGCGGTCACCGGCGCGGCGCTGCATGTGCACGCGAAGAAGGTCGCCGCCGTCGCGGGCATTATTGCTGCCTTCCTCTACATGCTTCTGACGGGAAGCCAGGTGCCGATGCAGCGGGCGGTGGCGATGGCCGCGCTGTTCGCGCTCGCCGTGCTGCTCGACCGGCAGGGTATCGGGCTCCGCGCACTCGCGCTTGCGGCGATCGTGGTTCTCGCCTTCCAGCCAGAGGCGCTGCTCGGCCCATCCTTCCAGATGAGCTTCGCCGCCGTGCTCGCGCTCATCGCCGCCTACCAGGCGGGGCGGCCCTGGCTCACCCGCGTCCACGCCGCGCGCGGGTGGTACGCGCGTGTCGGTGCGGCGCTCCTTCTCCTCTGCTTCACCTCGCTTGTCGCCTCGGCAGCCACCGCCCCCTTCGCTGCCTGGCATTTCCAGCGCGTGCAGCTGTTCGGCATCGTCGCCAACGCGCTCGCCGTGCCACTGACCGCGGTCGCGGTGATGCCGCTCGGGCTCGTCGCGCTCGCCCTGATGCCGCTCGGGCTCGAGGCGCTTGCGCTCGTGCTGATGGGCTGGGCGGTCGAGGTGATCCTCTGGGCCGCGCGGACCGTCGCCGCCTGGCCCGGCGCGGCGCCGCTCGTCCCCGCCGCACCTGCCTGGGGCATCCTCGCCGTCTCGGGGGGGATGCTCGCGCTCTGCCTTGTGCGCGGGCGGTATGCGCTGCTGGGCATCCTGCCGCTCGTCGCCGGGCTATTGAGCCCGTGGACGGTCGCGCCGCCGGACCTCGTGGTGAATCCTACCGCGCGCCTGATCGTTCTGGCGGGCGGGGGCGGCCCGGTCGCACAATCCGTATCGGGAGCGAACCGGATCGACCGCGAACAGATCGCCGCGATGTTCGGGCAGGAGACGCTTGGCCCGCTTCCGGAAGGCGAGGAGGGCAGGCTTTCCTGCACGCGCGAGACCTGCACCCTGCGTGGGCCGGAGGGACAGGCGATCCTGCTTCTCAGGCCCGGGCCGCACGAGGCGCGCTGCGACGACGCAGCCCTCGTCGTTGCCGCGGAACCGCTGCGCGGGCGCTGCCGGCCGAGCCCGATGATCGACCGGTTCACCATATGGCGCGACGGCGCACATGCGGCGTGGTTCGAGGGTGATGCCGTCCGCGTGGTGTCGGACCGCTCGCTGCGCGGCGAGCGCCCTTGGGTCGCACCGGTGCCGGAGCCGCGCTGGCAGCCTTCGCGGCTGCCGCTCGCGCCGGTCCTCGGCGCGAGCCCCGACGCGGAGGAGTGAGCCGCCGGGGCGCGGCTGAGCCGTCAGCCGCGCGTGTCGAGATGGGTGATCGCGATGTCGCGGTAGGGCAGCTTCATGCCGTCGACATGCTTGTGGGTGGCGCGCAGGACCACGCCCGTATCGGCATCGATCCAGTAGCTCACCGAGGCGCGGAAGCCCGTCGGCCCGTGCAGGCGCATCTGACGCTCGAGGCGTATGGCGCGGCGCGAACCGTTCGCGAGCGCGACCTCCTCCTCGGCGCCGCGCTCCCAGGTCTCGACCCAACTGTCGGTCACCACGTGCTCGCGGATCGTCACGACCGTTCCGGGCTCGCCGAGCAGCAGCCGCCAGAGCGCGGTGCGGGCCTCGAAGATGTCGGGGCCAAGAGGCGCCCAGAAGCCGAACAGCAGACGGCGCGTGTTCTCCCCGACGCGGACGACGCAAAGCCCGTCCTCCTCGGGGTCCTCGCCCATGAAGACGAAGCGCTGTCCGTCATCGCGCACCGCGACGGTGCCAGCGTTCGGGCAGGGAGCGCGTTCGGCCCTGCTCGGGGCCGCAAGGGCAAGCGTTCCGAGAAGCGCCAGCCCAAGAAACAGGCAGTTCTGCAAGCGACGGGGCACAGGTACCTCCTTCTTCCAGAGACGCCCCTCCCGAACGGCCGGCTTTCTGCCGACCTCTGCATGCTCCATGCCATTCATGAAACTTCAGTGAACACCGTAGCCGCGACAGCGATGGGCGTATGTGCGACGGGTCACGTCAGCGTCTGACGCAAAACCATTCCTGTGATGAAACGCACCGGGCGGGTTATCGGTTGCCCGCGCGGTTGCGAAGCCCGCCGCTCCCGGGGCAGCATCGCTCGATGCAGACACGCAGGATCATCGCCCCGGACGGCCCGCAACCACCCAGCGCCTATGCCCAGGCCGTCGAGGTCGCGGACGCCCGGCGCTGGCTGTTCGTCAGCGGGCAGATTCCCGTCTCGGCCTCGGGCGAGGTGCCCGAGAGCTTCGAGGAGCAGGCGCGCCTCGCCTGGCGGAACGTCGAACGCCAGCTCGTCGCCGCTGGCATGACGCTCGGCAACATCGTCAAGCACACGACCTTCCTCTCCGACCGCAAGTACCGCGACGCCTACCGCAAGGTCCGCCTCGAGGTTCTGGGCGAGCACGCGCCGGCGTTGACCGTCGTCATCTGCGACATCTTCGATGGCGCCTGGCTTCTGGAGATCGAGGCGGTGGCCGCGGCCTGAACGAAGCCGGCCTCAGGGCATGACGCGCGCGACCGGGAAGCCGCGCAGGTCGCGCTGCGCGGTGCGGAACACGGCGTCCTGGGCGTGCCCCTTTTCGCGGGCGAGAACGCCGACGCGGCGCGAGACATACTCGCCGAGCGCGAGCGCGGTCACGACGCCACGCTCGTCCCGCCCCGCCCGCCCCGTCAGTGCCTCGCGAACGGCGACGGCGAAGACGCCGTTCTGGTCGTCGTAGCTGTCGAGCGCTTCCTGGAGCGAGGTGCTCGCGGTCAGCAGATAGCGGCCCGTCTCGTTGCCGACGGAGGCGAGGGCATCGACCGCCACCTGCCCGGCGTAGCAGGTGTCCATGAACAGGAAGCCGTTGCGGGCGCGGATGCGCGACAGCGCCGCCACGAGAACCTCGTCGGACAGGCCCTGGCGGCGCAGCGCGTCCCAGGACGACGCGTCCGACACGTCCTGCGGCAGGAACAGGAAGCGCTCGTCCGGCTCGGTCTTCACCCCGTGGCCGGCGAGATAGAGAAGGAAGGTGTCCTGCGGGCCGATCTCGCGCGAGAGCCGGTCGAGGGCGGCGAGGATTCCCTCCTTCGTCGCCGCCTCGTCGGTCAGCACGGTCACCTCGGTCGCGGCGAAGAGGCCCAGCGCGCCGGTGCGCAGCGTCTCGGCGACGGTGGTGGCATCGGCCGCCGCGAATCGCAGCGCGAGCTGCGGGTTGCGGTAGCGGTCGACGCCGACGGCCATGACGAAGAGCCGCGCCGCGCTGTCCTCCACGCCCACGGCCTCGAGCCGCGTCACGGGGCTTTCGGCGAACAGCCTTCCGGCCTCGTCCCAGGCGCGGACCTGCAGCGCGTTGCGGCCCGGGTCGAGCGCGACGTCGATGCCGATCTCCGGCGTGCCTGCGGGGTCGACGCGCCCCACGTTGCGGCCGTTGAGGAAGACATCGACCGGCCCGAGGCCGAGCCCCCGGTCCTCGAGCCTGAGGCCGAGCCGCACGCGGTTCGTGCCGAGCGGCAGCGCGGCCTCGGGGTTGTGGGCGCGGCAGTCGCCGGAGATGTCGGGGATGCAGAACCCGGTCAGCGTCACGCGCGGCTGCCGGGCGATCACGGCGCGGACGTCGCCCAGCTCCGCAAGCCGTCGCTCGGCCGCGCGCGTGTCACCGTCCAGGCGGGCGCGAACCACAGCCGGTGCGTAGAGGGCGCGATAAGCCTGCGCGAAGGAGGCCCAGTCGGGCTGCTCTGCCGCGCGGCGGTTCAGATGCACGCCCACGAGGTCCTGCCCGCCGCCCTCGCCATGGTCGAAGAAGCCTTCCGGCGTGAACAGCGCCCAGCGCGCGCCATCGGCGTGCACGAAGAGCGCGCCGCGCTCTGCGAGACCATCGAGGTCGAACCAGCGGATCGTCCCATCGCCGAGCATCGCGACCGCCGCGCGCGCCTCCGGCGCGACCGCGAGCGCCCAGACCGCGCCTGTCGTCGCGGTGGCGGCAAGGGAACGGCCCTGCCGGTCGTAAAGCCTCAGATGCGTGTCCGTGCCGAGCAGGACCGTATCCCCCACGACGGCGGCTGACCGGGCAACCTCGCCGCGGCCAAGCGGCAGGGGGCGGTTGTTCAGCTTCGGCCCCGTGCTGTCGCGCCAGTCGGTCACGGAGAGGCCGCCGGAAGACAGCGTCGCCGGCGCGACAGAGGCACCGGAAGCGGTCTGGAGCCCCCGCCCCCGGAGGTCGAAGCGGAGCCTCCCCTCGACGCCCGGCCACTCGACCGCGTGACCATCGGCAGAGACGGCGAGCGCGCCGCGCGCAATGCGCGGGTCGGACGCCGCGGGTTGCGGGCGCCGCGCGATCGCGCCATCGGGTCCGATCACGCCCCAGCCCGGGTCGGCCGCGGCGTAGGCGAGGCCGCCAGAGGGGATGGCAAGGAGATGGACGATGGAGTCGCGAGAAGCGGCGATGTCGCGCGCCGGGCCGAGGCCGAAATCGGCCCAGCGGCGAATCACCCCGCCCTGCTGCCCCGGCCCGGCGGCGTGGAGCTGCACGCCGCCTCGCCGGTCCGACGCCCAGGAGACGGCGGGCAGGGTCGCTGCCGGAACGCCTCCGACATCGGGGGAGAAGACGCGCCTCAGCCCCGACGCCGAGAGCACGTCAACGAAGGCGGCGTTCTCGTAGCCGACCGCGAGAAGCGTGCCGTCGGGCGAGAGGGCGATCCCGTAGGGCCGGGCGTTCTGGCGCGGCGTGGCTTCGGCGAGCTTCCGTCCGGACGCGTCGTAGGCCCGCACCAGCCCGTCTGCGGCGGTGGAGAAGATCCGCCCGTCGGGTGCGAACACCACCATCCGCGCGGGGCCGCGATAGCCGGTGTCCTCGGCAACGAGGCGCCCATTCGCCGCATCCCAGAGCCTCAGGCCGGCCTGGCCGCCGAGCGCTGCGGCGAGCCTGGTGCCGTCAGCCGAGACGGCGAGGTGGTTGACCGGCGCCGGTAGCCCGCCGAGCCGGCCGAGCATTCGTTGTGTCGCAGTATCAAAGAGATAGATCGCTCCTCTCTGATCCCATGCGAACCCGGTGATGCCGCCGGCATAGGCCCGCCTTCCGTCAGGCGACAGCGCGACCGCGAAGAGCTCCCCCTCCTCGGCCGGGCCGATCGGGCCGCGCAGCACGCCTTTCGCCTCGCCAGAGGGAAGCGACCAGAGCCGGACGGTCTTGTCGTCAGAAGCGGTGGCGAGAAGCGTTCCGGCCGCATCGATCGCAAGGCGGTTGACCGGCCCGGCATGGCCGCCCGCCTCGATGCGGATGAAAGGCGTGTCGGGCGGCGCCCCGTTCGCTCCCCCCTGGCCCGCCGCGGTGCCGGGCCAGGCGACCGCGAGGCAGAGGAGGAGGACTGCGAGGCGGCGGAACGTCATCCGCTCAGGAGGTCAGCTCGAACCCGCTCGAGGATGCCGACTGGGCGACGGCGACGCTCTGGCTGAAATTGTCCCGCTTGGCGACGTTCGTGGCCGCAAGCGTCGTGACATCGGAGCCGGAGCCGGATGCGGTGGATGCGGTCGTCACCCGGCTCGACCCGACGCGAAGCGTGTCGGCAGGCGCGTAGCCGCGCATGCCCGACGGTGTCTCGACAAGGGCAAACCCGTCCTGCCCCCCCGTGATCGTCACCGTGTCGCGCGGCGCGAGGCTTGCGATTTCCGGCGCAGCAGGGTCGGGCCGGAGGCGGACGGGCGCCTGCCGCGTGGCGACGGCGCGGCGGGTCGCAGGAGCCGCGGCCTTCTGCGCGTCGATCTGGCTCTTGGTGCCTGGCTGGAGGTTCTCGGCGGCGACGACGAACTCGTCGCCGCGCGAGGCGATCTTGGAGTTGATTTGCTGGGCGAGGGCGATGTCGCGGTCTGCCCAGCCCTTGATCTGCGCCATCCGGGCGCGCCCCTGCTCGAGGGTGGAGCGGCCCTCCGCAACATCCGTGCGCACCTGCTTGGCCTGGGCGAAGCGGCAATCCATCAGCGCGTTGAAAGCTTGCTGCGAGCGGTCGATCTCCGCGTTCTCACGCGAGAGGTCGTTCTGCACGCGGGTTGCGAGAACCGCCTGATCGCGGCTCTGCTGGTTGAGCGCGACCCAGTAGCCTGTCGCCGCGCCGGCGATCGCGCCCGTTGCCGCCCCGATGGCCGCGCCGCGCGCCCCGCCGCCGAGCAGCCCGCCGAGCACCGCGCCACCGACGGCGCCGATGAAGGCGCCCTTGACGATGTCCTCGGCGAAGAAGTTCCCGGTGCTGTCGAGCGCCACCACGTAGGGGCGACACTGGTCGGAAGGGTCGGCCGCGCCGATCCTCTGCTCCTGCGTGGTGACGCAGCCGCCGAGCATGGCAGCGACGGCGACCAGCGACACGCCCTGGCGAAGCCTTCCGACGCGGAAGATCTGCATACCCCGTCCTCGCACATGATGCCGCGCACCGTCGCGGCCACCCTCAACCTATACGCGAACACGGCGCAATCTGCGCGCCCTGATCAAGGAGCGTAACAATACGCCAGATTCCGGCGCGTTGGCAGCCCCGTGCGGGGGTCTGCGTGATGCGGCGCACACGCCACACTCGCGCCATCGCGCGGCCGCGCCCCATTGCCATCCTGGCAACCATGGCGATATTCGGAGCGTTGTCGTCGAGAGGGTTCCGTATGAAAGGGAGAGGAAACGACATGGTTCGTGCACTTGTACCGATGCTGGCGGCTGTGGCGCTCGTCACGCAGGCTGCTCCCGCGCTTGCGCAGGATGCCGCCGCGGGGCAGCGGGTGTTCGCGCAGTGCCGCGCCTGCCATACGCCGGACCAGGGCGGCCGCAACGGCGTCGGGCCCAATCTCTGGGGCATTGTCGGCAAGCAGGCCGGCCAGCGCGAGGGCTTCCGGTACTCCGCGAACATGCAGGAGCTGGCTCAGGGTGGGCTCACCTGGACCAAGGAGAATCTCGACAAGTACCTCGCCAATCCGAAGGATGTCGTGCCGCGCGGCTCGATGGCGTTCGCTGGGGTGCGTAACCCCGAGCAGCGCGCCAACCTGATCGCCTATCTCGAGACGCTGAAGTAGCGCCTCTCCCGCCGCCACGCTCGGCGGCCACGGCCAGGAAATCGGGGACCATGCGCCGGCATGGTCCCCGTTTCTTTTGTCTCACTGCAAGCAAAAGGGCGTTGGCTAGCCCTGCTCTCTTGGGTCGAGCGCGTCGCGCAGGCCGTCGCCGAGCAGGTTGAAGGCGAGCACCACGGTGAAGATCGAGAGGCCGGGGAAGATCGCCATCCACGGCGCCTGCTCCATGAAGCGCTGCGCGGTGTTCAGCATGCTTCCCCAGGAGGGCGCAGGCGGCTGCTGGCCGAGCCCCAGGAAGGAGAGCGACGCCTCTGCGATGATGGCGGAGGCGATCGCGAGCGTCGCCTGCACGAGAAGCGGCGGCACGATGTTAGGCAGGATGTGGCGCACGGCCACGCGCCAGCGCGGATTCCCGAGCCCCCTCGCCGCCTCGACATAGTCCTCCACCTTCACCGCCATGGTCGCGCCGCGCGCGAGCCGGATGAAGATCGGGGTGGCCGAGATGCCGATCGCGATCATCGCGTTCTCGAGCGCGGGGCCGAGGAAGGCCGCGAGCGCGATCGCGAGGATCAGGAACGGGCAGGCGAGCATCGCGTCGGTGAAGCGCGAGATCAGCGCATCGACGCGCCCGCCGAGGAACCCCGCCGCGAGGCCGACCGGCACGCCTGCCGCAAGCGCGATGGCGACGGAGACGACGCCTGCGAGAAGGCTCGCCCGCGCACCCCAGATGACGCGAGAGAGGATGTCGCGCCCGTTCTCGTCGGTGCCGAACCAGAAGAGCTCGGAGGGCGGCTTGCGGATGGCGGCCCAGTTCGTGCGCGCGGGGTCATAGGGCGCGATCAGCGGCGCGAGAACCGCGATCGCGATGAAAGCAAGCACGACGGCGAGGCCGAACATCGCCGCACGGTGGCGCAGGAGCCGCCGGAAGGCGCGCCGCGCCGGGCTCTCGCCGCGCGCCGCGACGGCGGGAGCCGCGATCACCGCCCCGTCAGGCATGCCGGAGCCTCGGGTTGATCAGCACGTAGAGGACGTCCGCGATCAGGTTCAGAAGGATGTAGAGCGTCGCGGTCACGAGCACGACGCCCTGCACCACCGGATAGTCGCGGTTGAACACGGCATCGACGATCAGCTTGCCGAAGCCCGGGATGGTGAAGACCTGCTCCGTCAGCACCGCGCCAGAGAGGAGCGTGCCGAGCTCGAGCGCGCCGAGCGTGACGACGGGCACGAGCGCGTTGCGCAACGCGTGCTTCAGCACCACGACGCGCTCGCCGAGGCCCTTGGCGCGTGCGGTGCGCACATAGTCCTGCCCCATCGCCTGCAGCATGGCCGAGCGCATGTGGCGCATGAACACCGCGGCGATCCCCGAGCCGAGCACGAAGGCCGGCATGATCGTGGTCGCGAGGCTCTGCCGCCAATCCTCGGAGAGCGGCACGTATCCCGAGGGCGGCAGCCAGCCGAGCTGCACGGAGAAGAACAGGATCATCATGATGCCGAGCCAGAAATTCGGCAGCGACAGCCCGGCAAGGCCGACGGCATTGGCGCCCCAGTCGAGCGGCGTGTCCTTCTTCACCGCGGAGAGGATTCCGAGCGGAATCCCGATGAAGACGGCGATGACGAAGGCCATCAGGCCGAGCTGCAGCGTCACGGGCAGCTTCTGCGCGATCACCTCCGCGATCGGTTCGCGGATCCGCCACGAGAAGCCCAGATCGCCCTGCAGCACGCCCCAGAGCCAGAGCCCGTATTGCACGGGAAGCGGCTTGTCGAGGTTGAGCTCGGCGCGGATCTGCGCGAGCACGGTCGGGTCGCCCCGCTCCTCGCCGGCGAGGATGAGCGCGGGGTCGCCCGGCATCAGCTGCTGCAGCCCGAAGATCAGCAGCGAGACGAACAGCAGGGTGGGGATGGTCTGCCCCACCCTGCGCGCGAGGAAGAGAAGCATCCGCGCTCAGTTCGCCAGGCGCAGATCCTGAACGCGGATCAGCCCGTCCGGCACGTTGACGAAGCCGGTGAGCCGCGCGGTGTGGGCGACGATGTTCTTGCGATGCCAGAGATAGAGGCGCGAGCGGTCCTCCACCACCGCGTGCTTGTACATCTGCTCGTAGAGCGCGACGCGCTTCTCGAGGTCCGTCTCGACGCGCGCGGCATCGAGCAGGCGGTCGACCTCCGGGTTGCTGTACTTGCCGTCGTTCTGCGGGCCGCGGCTGTGCACGAAGGTCCAGAGATTGCCGTCCGGGTCGGTGCGGCCCGACCAGGCGAGGAGATAGGCCTCGAACTCGCCCCGCGTTGCCGCCTGCAGCGAGGAGGCGAACTCCATCGCGTTGAGGGTGATCTCGAACCCGGCCTCCGCGGCCATCGCCTGGATCACCTCGCCGACCTGGCGGAGCTCTGGGTTGTTCGGCACGGTGAGCACGATCTTCACCGGCGCCTGCACCCCTGCCTCGCGCAGGAGCGCGCGGGCGCGCGCGACGTCACGCGTCGGCGGCGTGAGCGACTTCACATGATAGGGCGAGGACGGCGGCACGGCCTGCCAGGTCGGCGTGAACATGCCGTTGTAGACGACCTGGTTGATGGTCGCGCGGTCGATCGCGAGGTCGAGCGCCTGGCGGACCTTGGCGTTCTGGCCGAGCGGCGTCTGCGCCCGGGCGCCGTTGCCGATGTTGATGGTGAGGCCCTGGTAGCCGAGCTCGTCCGACATCGAGATGCGCAGGCGGTTGTTTCGCTGCACGGTCGCGACGTCATTCGTGCCGATGGTCTGGACGAGCTCGAGCGAGCCTGCCTGGAGGTTGGCGAGCCGCACCGTGTCGTCGGGGATCGGCTGGTAGATGATGCGGTCGATGTGGATGCGCCCCTTGTCCCAGTAGTCGGCGAAGCGCTCCACGACGATGCGGTCCTGCGCGACGCGCTCGACGAAGCGGAACGGCCCTGCGCAGACGGGCCGTGTGCCGAACTGCGCACCGGCCGCCTCGGCCGCCTTCGGGCTGACCACCATGCCGGAGCGGTCGGTCAGCTGCGCGAGGAAGGGCGCGAAGGGCTCCTTCAGCGTCACCCGCACGGTGGTCGGGTTGACGGCCTCGGCCTTCTCCATGCTGTTGATCTCGCCGCGCCGGAAGCTGCCCTGCATCGTCAGGTGGCGGTTGAGCGAGTACACGACGGCGGCGGCGTCCATCGTCTCGCCGTCATGGAACTTCACGCCCTCGCGCAGCGTGATGATCAGCGTCTTCGGATCCTCCCACCGGTAGCCGGTGGCAAGCTGCGGGACGATGTTCAGGTCCTTGTCGATGTCGAACAGCTTGTCGCACAGCGAGGCGAACACGATGCGGCCGACGAACGTTCGCGCGAGCGTCGGGTCCATGATGTCGGGATCCTCGCGCAGGCCGATGCGCAGCGTCTGCGCAGAGACCGGGGCGGCGGCGACCGCGGCCGCAACGAGCGCGGCGGCGGCGAGAAGGGTACGTCGGAAACTCATCGAGGGCCTCCCGTGGTTTCGAGTGTCGTGGCGGGACGGTTCCCGCCGGTGAAGTAGGACGCAAGCCTGGCGAGCCGCGCCCGGCCCGCCATGTCGGACGCAGCGACGGGCGCGTCCATCGGCAGCTTCTGCCAGTGGTGGCAGGCGACCGCGTGGCCGTCGCCCGGGTCGGCAAGCGCCGGATCCTCCGTCCTGCAGCGATCGTCTGCGAAGGCGCAGCGCGTGTGGAAGCGGCAGCCGGGCGGCGGGTTGCGCGGGCTCGGCGGGTCGCCAGAGACGAGCGCCGCGGCGCGCGGCGCGGCCGGGTCCGGCCGCGGCACGGCGGCGAGA
>NZ_VFAC01000037.1 GCF_007644105.1 Elioraea rosea
GGCCGCCGCGGCGCTTCCCTCGCCCGCCCGCGCGGTCGAACGGCCCGAGGAGGCACTCGGCCCCGAGGCCGCCGCTGCAGCCGCCCCGGCCGCCCCGCCGGCGCCCTACACCCCCTCCCGCATCCGCCGCGCGCCCGTCGTGCCCATCACCTCCGGCGGCCAAGACCCGGCCTTCGTGCAGAAGATGATGCAGGGGCTCGAGGCCTATGACCGGGCGATGCGCACCCGCGCACCCGCCGCGACGCGCCCCGCTTCCGTGATGGAGGGCGCGGCGCCCTGACGCGGCCCTAACCACCTCTATCCGCGCGCGCGCTCTGGCTCCATCCTGCGGCGCCGTCGAAGAGGAGGGACAAGGCGCGAGATGGATGCCCTGCGGCGCAGGCTCGGCAAGACGCGGGCGAAGCTCGCGCGCTGGCGCTATGCGCCGCGCATCACCCACCCCGCCTTCACCAGGCCCCTGATCGGCCGCGACCCGCCCGCGGTGGAGCGCCTTCCCCCCGGCGCGGAGCCGGACGACGCGCTTCTCGCGCGGATCGCCGCCTGCTTCGCCGCGGCGCGCGGCCAGGCCACCTCCACCACCCCCTCGATGTGGGACGAGCACGAGAGGCTGCGCGCACCCTTCCTGGAGGCCCTCGAGGCGGCCGACCTGCCGCGCCTCCGCGCCCAGTTCGGCGACCTGTTCGGCGGCGTGCTGCTCGACGGCATGTCGCACGGCAATGCGCTGTTCGGCGACGAGGCCCGCAACCCTTACGGCGCCGGCTTCCTCGGCCTCCGTACGGTGGACTGCCTGCTCGCGCTGGCAGAGGCCACGGGCGAGGCCGCCGTGCCCTGCTACGCGCAGATGACGCTGCCGCGCTACATCGAGACCATGCAGGGAGACCTTGGCGCGCTTCTCGCGCGGCTCGAGGCCCGGCTCGGCTTCCCGCTCGCCATGCCTGCCGTCGGGCGGCCCTATGTGGTGCGCCTCGGCGGGACGGCGACGGCGCCCGACATCCTGCGCCACGCCTATCTCGCCCACCGGCTGCGCGAGCTCGGGCTCGGCGAGGGCGCGCGCGTGCTCGAGATCGGCGGCGGCTTCGGCATGTTTGCCTACTGCGCGCGCCGCGCCGGGCTCGGCCCCGTCACGATCATCGACCTTCCCTTCGTCGGCGCGATCCAGATGGGCTGGCTTGGCGCGGCACTCTCGCCGGCCGACGTGGCGGGCATCGGCGAGACGCCTGCGGCGGTGACGCTGCTTCCGCCCGATGCCGTCGCCGCCCTGCCGGATGACGGGTTCGACGTGGTGGTGAACGTCGACAGCCTGCCGGAGATGGGCCACGCCACGGCGCTCGCCTATCTCCGCGAGATCCGCCGCCTCGCCCCCCGCTTCGTCTCGATCAACCAGGAAACCCAGAAGGTGCATGCCGGGGCGGCGCAGAACCGCGTCGCCGCGCTGGCCGAGGAGGCGGGCGGGTACCACCGCGCATCGCGGTTCCGCCACTGGATGGAGCAGGGCTATGTGGAGGAGCTCTACCTGAGGTCATGAGAGCCTGTTTGACAATTCTACTGCCGTGGCCGTCTGGCATCGGTTTCCTGCACTTCCGGTGCTCACGGCCCTCAAGGCCGCTGCGCTCCGGGTCTCGGAAACCGCGCCATCCAACTCACGGCAGCAAATTCTCAAATAGGCTCTGAGCATGATCGCACCCGATGCCGCCCTCGTCCTCGCCCGCCCAGGCGAGACCACCGGAAGCTTCCTGCGCGGACCGGAGGCGCGGCCCTTCCGCTGCGCGCTCGGCCGTTCCGGCATCGTTCCGGCACGGGCCAAGCGGGAGGGGGACGGCGCGACCCCGGAAGCGACGCTGCCGCTCCGCTGCCTTCTGTTCCGGGCCGACCGGCTCGCCCGCCCACGCGCGGCCGTGCCGGCCGAGCCGATCGCGCCCGAAGACCTCTGGTGCGACGACCGGTCCGCGCCCGAATACAACCGCCCCGTGCGCGCGCCCTTCCCCCAGAGCCATGAGCGGTTGTGGCTCGAGGACCCGCTCTACGACATCGTCGGCGTGCTGGGCTGGAACGACGACCCGCCGGTGCCTGGCCGCGGCTCGGCCATCTTCCTGCATCTCGCGCGGCCTGGGCTCGCCCCGACCGAGGGCTGCATCGCGCTCGCGCTTCCCGACCTTCTGGCTGTCCTGCCGGGCCTTCGGGTGATCGAGGTCAGGCTCGCGTGAGCGGGGGGCGCGCGCCGAAGATGGCCGACCCGACCCTCACATGCGTCGCGCCATGCGCGATCGCCGTCTCGAAATCCCCGCTCATCCCCATGCTGACGACGCCGAGGCCGAGCCGCCCGGCCATGGCGGCGAGCAGGTCGAAATGTGGCCGCGGGTCATCCTCCACGGGCGGGATGCACATCAGGCCGGCGACGGGAAGGCCGAGCGCGTCGCGGCACTCGGCGACGAACGCCTCCGCCGCGTCGGGATCTATGCCAGCCTTCTGCGGCTCCCGCCCCGTGTTCACCTGCACCAGGAGATCGGGGCATCGCCTGGCGCGGGCCCGCTCCGCCGCGATGGCCTGGGCGAGCCTGGGGCGGTCGAGCGTCTCGATCACGTCGGCGATCGCCATCGCCTCGCGCACCTTGTTCGTCTGCAACGGGCCGATGATGTGGAGGCGAAGCGCGGGGTGGGCGGCGCGCAGGGCGGGGAACTTGGCCGCAGCCTCCTGCACCCGGTTCTCGCCGAACACCGCCTGGCCGGCGGCGAGTGCCTCTTGCACCGCCTCCGCGCCGTGCGTCTTAGACACCGCGACGAGCGTGACCGATCCCGCCGCGCGCCCCGCCGCGCGTTCGGCCGCGGCGATTCGCGCGCGCACGGCCTCGAGCCGGGTGGCGATCGTATCCGGGTCGGTCGCATCCAGGGCGGTTTGGGCCTGAACGGTCATGGCATCGTCCCTCATCGAGGCGGCGCGGGTGTTCCGCCGCCAGCGCGCGCGCCTTCCATACCTGATCCTGATGACCGACGAGAGGAGGGGAGGAGACCCGGTAGCGCTGGCTCGGCGCCTTCCGCGTGGGGCAGGGGTGATCCTCCGCCATGACGCCGCGCCCGACCGGCCGGCGCTTGCCGCCTCGCTCGCCCGGCTCTGTCGTGCCCGCGGCCTTCGCTTCCTCGTTGCGCGCGACGAGGCGCTGGCCCTGCGCCACCACGCCGGGTTGCATCTGGCCGACGGCATGCACCCACCGCTCCGATTCCGGCTCGAGCGCAGGCGCTCGGGCGCACTGCTGACCATGGCCGCGCACGGGCCTGCGGCACTTGCCCGGGCCCGCCGCGCGGGGGCCGACCTCGCCCTTCTCTCCCCGCTTCTTCCCACTCCCTCCCACCCTGGCGGACGGGCGCTCGGCACGGCCCGCTTCGCCGCCCTGGCCAGGCGGGCGGGGGTGGCTGTGGCCGCGCTGGGGGGCATCACGGCCCATCGGGTGGCCGCGGCGAGGGCGGCGGGCGCGTGCTCCGTGGCCGCGATCGGAGCCCTCGGACCACCCCGCTGAGCGGCCCTGTGACATTCGCGCCACGGTGTTTCCTGAAACGCACAATCGGCCTTTTCGGCCCGTGGACACGGCAACGCGAGGCTGCTCATAGTCTCGCCCAGGCCCGTCGTTCGGTCTGGGGCTTGGCGTCTCGCGCGTCAGGCCCGGGGGGTAGAGGACGAGCCGACTAGGGTGCGCTGGAAGGGTCCGGCGCGTAAACATGGAGAGGGAATAGGATGCGCAAGATCCTTCTCGCCACGGCGGCCGGCTTTGCCGCGTTCGTGGCGGATGGCGTGGCGCCGGCCCGGGCCCAGGCGGGCACCGAGGTGACGGGTCAGGCGACGCCGACCCCGGGCATCACCGCCCGGTTCAACGGCCGCTACCGCATGTACATGGGCTGGGTCGACCAGGACACGACCGTCAGCGACCCCGTGACGGGCGCGAAGGAACAGGATACGTCGAACATCGACTTCATCGACTATGCCCGTCTCTTCGCGGGCTTCGATGGCGTCGCGGCGAACGGCCTCCGCTACGGCGCGACCCTCGAGATCCGCATGGGCTCCGGCGGCAACGCTCCCGGCGACACCCGCTCCGGCCTGTTCTATCGTCGCGCCTGGGGCTATGTCGGCACGCCGACCCTTGGCCAGATCCGCGTGGGCTCGGGCCCGACGGGTGCGGTCGAGACGATGCATGTCGGCCACATCACGGGCTTCGGCTCCGGCGGCTGGGACGGTGACGCCCCGGGCTTCGTGATCGGCGCCAACCCGTCCGACAGCTACTGGTACTCGTCGTCGGGCCGGAACAACTACACGAAGATCGGCTACTTCTCGCCGCAGTTCTTCGGCTTCGACCTCGGCCTGTCCTACGGCCCGAATGACGGCGAGTTCGGCGGCGACGGCTCGTGCTCCTTCGCCAACTTCGCTGGTGCCGCGCCGGCAAACTGCGACCGTCTCGACGAGACGATCACGGGCGCGCCGCTCTACCGCGCTCAGGACATCTACGAGATCATGCTCCGCTACCGCGGCACCTTCGGCCCCGTCGGCGTGGCGGTCTCCGGTGGTTACGTTGGCTCGGGCGTGGTCGACAACCTCGCTCCGGCGGACGTCTCCGCGAAGGGCCTGAGCGTCGGTGTCGGCGGTGCGACGGTGTCGTGGGCCGGCCTGACCGTCGGCGGCATCATCTCCGGCGGCCGCGCCAACCTCGGTGCTGGTTCGTTCGGTGCCGCGAGCGCCGATGGCACGCTTGCCAACCTCACGGCGACGAACGCGTTCACCGGCGGCAGCCTGACGCCGCGGCTCGACGTTCCGGGCGGCGACAACTCCGACATGTTCACGTGGTCGATCGGCGCCCAGTACACGTTCGGCCCGTTCGTGGTCGGCGCGCAGTGGAGCGAGAACGAGAGCGCGGGCAGCCAGCTCGCGGGTACCGGCAAGCGTGAGCGCACGGCGCTCGCGATCGGCGGCACCTGGAACATCGCTCCGGGCCTGGCGCTGTTCCTCGAGTACCTCTACGGCAAGGTCGAGGAGGACAACGTCAACATCATCACCGGTGCGGCTGGCACGACGGCCAACAACTCCGTCGACGTCAACCTCGTCTCGCTGGGCATCTCGTTCCAGTGGTGAGCTGACCCGGGACGGTCGCAAGACCATCCCGGACGGATCGGGGCGGCAGGGCAACCTGCCGCCCCTTTTCTTTTCGCGCCGCCTCGCGGCGGGGCGGGTTTCGCTGCAGCGCTGCAACAGTCGCGTGAAATCCGCGACAGGGCGTGTCCGACAATCTTCGAAGGCGCAGGGGCACCTGCTAGGCTTCCCGTTCTGGGCCAATGCGACCTGTGACCGAGGATCGACGATGCGCAAGCTGATGTACGGCACCGCCGCGGCACTCGCCCTCGCCGTCGCCGAGGGTGCATCCCCTGCGGCCGCCCAGGCCGGGACGGAGGCCAGCGCCGGCCAGGGCACGCCCACGCCCGGGCTCACCGCCCGATTCAACGGCCGCTACCGCTTCTTCGTCGGCTTTGTCGACGAAAGCCCCGACACCGCCTTCGACGCCGGCACCGGCGCAAAGGAGCAGGGCGCAAACGGTTTCGACATGATCGACTACGCGCGCCTGTTTCCCGGCTTCGACGGCGTGGCGGCGAACGGCCTGCGCTACGGCGCCTCACTCGAGATCCGCATGCGCTCGGGTGGCGAGCCTCCTGGCGACGGGCGCTCCGGCCTCTTCTATCGGCGTGCGTGGGGCTATCTCGGCACGCCGAACCTCGGCCAGATCCGCGTCGGTTCCGGCCCGACCGGGGCGGTGGAGACGATGCATGTCGGCCACATCGCCGGCTTCGGCTCGGGTGGCTGGGATGGCGACGCGCCCTCCTTCCTGATCGGCGCCAACACGGCGAATGCGTTCTGGTACGCGTCTTCGGGCCGCAACAACTACACGAAGATCGGCTACTACTCGCCGCAGTTCTTCGGCTTCGACCTCGGCGTGTCGTACGGCCCGAACGACGGCGAGTTCGGCGGCGACGGCGCGTGCTCCTTCGCCAACTTCGCCGGCGCCGCGCCGCAGAACTGCGACCGGGTGGACCAGTCGATCGACAGCCGCGCGCTCGTGCGCGCGCAGGACATCTTCGAGGCCATGCTGCGCTACCGGGGCACGTTCGGGCCCCTCGGCGTCGCGATCTCGGGCGGATATGTCGGATCGGGCAGGGTCGACAACCTCTCGCCGACGGTCGGCGCCGTCCAGGCCCAGGGGCTCTCGGTCGGGCTGGGCGGCGCGACCGTCTCCTGGGCCGGGTTCACCGTCGGCGGCATCATCTCGGGCGGCCGCGCCAATCTTGGCAGCCAGGGCTTCACCGGCAACGATGCGACCGCCACCTCGCTCGCGGGCTTCTCGGCAGGCAGCCTGACGCCGCGCTTCGACGTACCGGGCGGCGACAACACCAACCTCTTCACCTGGTCGCTCGGCGCGACCTACACGGCGGGCCCCTACGTGTTCGGTGGCCACTACTTCAACCAGGACAGCGCGGGCCACCAGGCGGCCAACACCGGCAAGCGCGAGAGCGAGGGAATCGCCCTCGGCATCACCTGGAACATGGCGCCAGGCCTCGCACTCTTCCTCGAATATCTCTGGGGCGAGGTGAAGGAGGCGAATGTCGACCTGGTCTCCGGCGCGGCCGGCAGCGGGGCCAACAACAAGGTCGATGCCCAGATCGTCTCGCTCGGCTTCAGCTTCCAGTGGTAGGAGCCGGAAGCGTCGCCCCTCCGACGCGTTAGGTCCGGATTGCGCGGTTTTCCGTTGACGCCGGGCGATGGAACGCCCATCCAACACGTCAGGAAACCGACACGGACCATGTCTGCCATGCCCGACGCGCCGCACCCGACGCGCGCCTTCCGCTCCGCACCCGCCTGCGGCGTGCTGCTGCTTGTCTGCGGCCTCGTCGTCGCGGGCTGCGGCCAGGGCCGCTACGTGGAGCAGAGCGAGTACAACGACCCCGCCCGCTCCTCTCAGCGCGGCTCGCTGCTTGGCAATGAGGGCGTGTTCTCCATCTTCGGCGGCTCGACCAACCGCAACGCCGAGCAGGGGGCAGGGGCCCTCGGAGTCAACGCCTTCCTCTGGCGCGGCTCGCTCGACACCCTCTCCTTCATGCCGCTGGTCTCGGCCGACCCGTTCGGCGGCGTCATCATCACCGACTGGTACTCCCCGCCCGAGACGCCGGGCGAGCGCTTCAAGGTGACGGTCTACATCCTCGGCCGCCAGCTCCGCTCGGACGGCGTGCGCGTCTCCGTGTTCCGCCAGGTCGAGAACCGCGGCCAGTGGGTCGACGTTCCGGTGAGCCAGGACATGGCGCCGCAGCTCGAGGACAAGATCCTCGCCCGCGCCCGCGACCTGCGCATCCAGTCCACCCAGACAGCCGGCCGCTGACGCCGGACCGCCCGTCAGACACGCGCTGGAAGGGTCTGGCGGCGCGCGACGAAGGCGCTACTCTCCGACCCGACATGGACACGACACACGACATCGCGCGGGATCAGGCCCGCTACGACGCCGCCGACAGCGAACCGCGCTGGCAGAAGGCGTGGGAAGACGCCGCCTGCTTCGCCGCCCCGGATGTGCCGGACGGCACCAGGCCAAAGTACTACGTGCTCGAGATGTTCCCCTATCCCTCGGGGCGCATCCACATGGGGCACGTGCGCAACTACACGCTCGGCGACGTGGTCGCCCGCTACAAGCGCGCGCGCGGCTTCGCGGTGATGCATCCGATGGGCTGGGACGCGTTCGGGCTTCCGGCCGAGAACGCCGCCCGCGAGCGCGGCATCCACCCCGCGCGCTGGACCTACGACAACATCGCCACGATGCGGGGCGAGCTCAAGCGCATGGGCCTTTCTCTCGACTGGTCGCGCGAGTTCGCCACCTGCGACCCCGAGTACTACGGCCAGCAGCAGGCGCTCTTCCTCGACTTCCTCGCCGCAGGCCTCGTCGAGCGCAAGGAAGCCTTCGTCAACTGGGACCCGGTGGACGGAACCGTTCTCGCCAACGAGCAGGTGATCGATGGGCGCGGCTGGCGCTCCGGCGCGCTGGTGGAGCGGAAGAAGCTCTCTCAGTGGTTCTTCTCGATCACGAAACAGGTCGACGACCTGCTCGCCGCGCTCGAGACGCTCGACCGCTGGCCGGAGCGCGTGCGGCTGATGCAGAAGAACTGGATCGGCCGTTCGGAAGGCGCGCGGGTGCGCTTCGCGCTCTCCGAGCCCGTCGCCGGCGCGGTGGACGTCGAGGTGTTCACCACCCGGCCCGACACGCTGTTCGGCATGAGCTTCCTCGCGCTCTCGCCCGACCATCCGGTGACCGCAGCACTGGCAGAACGTGACCCCAAGGTTGCCGAGTTCGTCGCCGCCTGCCGCACCGAGGGCACGACCGAGGCCGCGCTCGAGACCGCCGAGAAACGCGGCGTCGATACCGGCGTCACCGTCACGAACCCGCTTAACGGGCGCAGCTACCCGGTGTGGGTGGCGAACTTCGTGCTGATGGAATACGGCACCGGCGCGATCTTCGGCTGCCCCGCGCATGACCAGCGCGACCTCGATTTCGCGCGGAAATACGCCCTCTCCGTCACCCCCGTGGTGCTGCCGAAGGGCGAGGACGCGGCCGCGTTCGCCCAATATTTCTCTGGCGCCGACACCGCCTTCACCGATGACGGCACGCTGATCAACTCGAGCTTCCTCGACGGCCTTGCCGTTCCTGAGGCGAAGCGCCGCGTGATCGAGGAACTCGAGCGCCTAGCCGCGGGCCAGGGCGTGGTTCAGTGGCGGCTCCGCGACTGGGGCGTCTCGCGCCAGCGCTACTGGGGCTGCCCGATCCCGGTGATCCACTGCGAGGGCTGCGGCATCGTTCCGGTGCCGAAAGCCGATCTTCCGGTGCGCCTGCCCGACGACGTGGATTTCGCGCGGCCAGGCAACCCGCTCGACCATCACCCCACCTGGAAGCATGTCGACTGCCCGCGCTGCGGCAAGCCCGCGCGGCGCGAGACCGACACGTTCGACACGTTCGTCGACAGCTCCTGGTACTTCGCGCGCTTCACCGCGCCGCGGCACCCAAGCCCGACGAACCGCGACGCGGTGGATGCATGGCTGCCGGTCGACCAGTACATCGGCGGCATCGAGCACGCGATCCTGCACCTTCTCTACTCGCGCTTCTTCACCCGCGCGATGCGTGACACCGGCCACCTCTCCCTGCCCTCCGGCGAGCCGTTCGCCGGCCTCTTCACGCAAGGGATGGTCAAGCACGAGACCTACAAGGACCCCGACGGGCGCTGGCTTTACCCGACCGAGGTCGAGAAGCGGCAGGACGGCCTCGCGCTCATCAAGGGCACGAACCAGCCCGTCACCGTCGGCGCGGTCGAGGCGATGTCGAAGTCCAAGCGCAACACGGTCGACCCCGGCGCGATCATCGATCGCTACGGGGCCGATACGGCGCGATGGTTCATCCTCTCCGACAACCCCCCCGAGCGCGACATGGAGTGGACCGAGGCAGGCGTGGCCGGGGCCGCCCGGTTCGTGCAGCGCCTCTGGCGCCTCTGCAACGGCGCGCTCGCGACGCTTCCTGCCGCCGGCACGCCTGCTCCGGACGGTGAGGCGCCGCTTCGGCGTTCCACCCACCGCACCATCGCCGGGGTGACGGAGGCGCTCGAAGGCTTCGCCTTCAACGTCGCGGTCGCGCGGCTCTACGAGTTCGCCAACGCGATCGCCGACGCGAAGGGAGACGATGCCGCCACCGCCTGGGCACGCCGCGAGGCGCTCGAGACGGCCGCGCGGCTCGTCGCCCCGATGATGCCGCATCTCGCCGAGGAGCTCTGGTCGATGCTTCGCCCCGGCGCGGGGCTCGTCGCCGCGCTTCCCTGGCCGGAGGCCGACGCCACGCTCGTCGCTGCCGACACGGTGACGATCGCGGTGCAGGTCCTTGGCAAGCTTCGCGGCACCATCACCGTTCCCGCAGGTGCTTCAGAGGCGGAGGTGCTCGCCGCCGCGGAAGCGGAGGAGAACGTCGCGCGCGCTCTCGCAGGCAAGACGATCCGGAAACGCATTCATGTGCCCGGGCGGATCGTCAACTTCGTCGTCTCCTGAGATGCGCCGCCGCGGGCTGATCGCGCTCGCGCTGCTGCCGCTCGGCGCCTGCGGCTTCCGCCCGCTCTATGGCGAGGCGCCTTCGGGCGGCCCGGGCAACAACACCTCGGGCGATCTCGCGGCAACGCGCGTCAACCTGATCGCGGACCGCGAGGGACAGCTTCTTCGCCGCGCCCTCGTCCAGCGCCTCGGCAGCGATCGCGGCGCCCCGGCGCAGTACCAGCTTTCCGTCCGCGTCACGATCCGGCGCGACCAGGTGGCCGTGCAGCAGGACCAGACGGAGACGCGAAGCCGCGTCACCGCCACCGCCGAATACGTGCTGCAGCCGCTCGCGCCGCCGGGCACGCCGATCAAGACCGGCCGGGCGCTGGCGGCGGACGCGTTCAACGTCGGCACGGACCAGTATTTCGCCGCGCAGCTTTCCGGCGAAGCGGCGATTCAGCGGATCGCCGAGCGTCTGGCCGAGGACATCACCGGCCAGCTCGCCGCCTTCTACGCGCAGCGGCGGCAGGCCACCGCGCGCGCCTCGTGAAGCTCGACGCACGGCGCATCCCCGCCTTCCTGGCGGACCCCGGTGCTGCGCGCGGCGTGCTTCTCTACGGCCCCGATACCGGGCTCGTCCGCGAGCGTGCGGAGGGGCTCGTCCGCCTCGCCGCCGGCAGCCTCGACGATCCGTTCCGCGTCTCGGAGCCGAGGCGCGAGCAGGCCGCGTCCGACCCCGGGCTTCTGGCGGGAGAGATGGCGGCGCTGAGCCTGATGGGCGGCCGCCGCGCCGTGCGCCTGCGCGAGGCGACCGACAGCCTCGCCCCGGCGATCGAGGCCGCGCTCGCCGTGCCCGGCGACACGCTCCTCGTCGTCGAGGCGGGCGAGCTTCCCGCGCGCTCGAAGCTCCGCGCGCTGTTCGAACGCGCGGCGAACGCCGCCGCCGTGCCCTGCTACGCCGACACGGGGGCTGCACTTCGCCAAGTGATCGCGCAGACCCTCGGCGAGTCGGGCGTCACGGCCGATGCCGATGCGGTGGCGTGGCTTGCCGACAATCTCGGAGCCGACCGTGGCCTGACGCGAAGCGAGCTTGCCAAGCTCGCGCTCTATGCCGGCGAGGGCGGGCGCGTGACCGTTGCCGATGCGCGGCTGAGCGTGGGCGACCATGCCGGGCTCGGGCTCGACGATGCGCTGTTCGCCGCAACCGCGGGCGACGTTGCGGGGGCGGACCGTGCGCTCGCGCTCGCCTTCGAGGAGGGTGCGAACCCGGTGCAGATCGTGCGCGCAGCGCTCCGGCACATGCAGCGCCTGCATCTCGGCGTCGCAGAGGGCCTCGGCGCGCTCGCGCCGAAGGAGGCGGCACAGCGCTCGCGCCCACCGGTGTTCTTCCGCCACGAGGGCGCCTGGCACCGCGCCCTGCAGGGCTGGACCGAGCAGCGCGCAGCGACGGCGTGCGAGCGCCTTCTCTCCGCCGAGCTCGCCTGCAAGACGACCGGTGCGCCGGATGTGCTGATCGCCTCCCGCGCGGTGCTCGACATCGCCCGCGCGGCGCGCTCCTCTCAGCGATAGCCGGGGGTTCCCTGCCCTCTGTCGCCGGGCGCGCTCCGCGCGCTTGGCTCGCCGCATCAGCGGCGGGCCGCCTTCGCGGCCTTGGCGCGAGCGAGAAGCTCGCGCCGCCCCTGTCAGCGGTAGCCGGCCTTCGGCGCCTCCGCCTTGTCCTCGACCCCGCGCATCGCTGCGCCGGCGGAGGCCCAGAATCGCTGCAGGATCGACACATCCCAGCCGATGCAGAAATGCCGCACGCCCATCGCACGATACCGCTCGGCCTGCGCCGGCTCATGGATCTCCGCGCGCGGGTGCAGGCCCTTGGCGAGCGCCGTTTCGATCACGCGCCGTTCCGCCTCCTGCACCTTCGGGTGCGCGAACTGGCCCGGGTGGCCGATGCCCATCGCATAGTCCGCCGGGCCGAACTGAACCATGTCGATGCCCGGAACCGAGAGGATCGCATCGAGATTCTCGAGCGCCTCGACCTTCTCGACCATGATGGCGACGACAGCCTGCTCGAGCGCCGCGACATAGGCTGTGTTGCCGACATCCCGCAGCGTACCCACGTCGCGCCGCATACCCACCCCGTGCAGCCCGACGCGCGACAGCCCCGGCGACTTCGGTGACTCTGCCCGCACGGCGGCGACAGCAAGCTTCGCGTCCTCCACCGTCCGCACATCGGCGAACAGCACGTTCTGGTGGCCTGAGCCGATCGCGCGCATGGCCTGGTGCAGATACTCGCCCTGCTCGACCTTCATCATGCCCGAGAGGTCGCAGAGCTCGAGCGCGCGGCCGAGATTGTCGAGGTCGTGCATCGTGAACGGCGCGTACTCGGCGGTGAACTCGATGTAGTCGAAGTGCCCCGTCGCGCCCACGAGCTCGACGAGCGTCGGCCAGACGGAGAGCAGGTGCGTGCCCAGCGTCGGCCTTCCGGCCTCGAGCGCCTCGCGCAGTCGGTTTCGGCGCATGGTGATGGTCCTCCCGGCTTCGTCCTGACGAAATTCCTCGTGGCGGAACCGTTCCACAGCCGCGCGCGCGCGACCAGGGGTTTCGGGGTTGTCGCGGGCCCGTTGCTTCGCCACGCTCGGCCGGAACGATCCGCCGCAGCAACCGGGAGCCCTGGCCGTTGAAGATCGCGATCGGCATGTTCAAGCACGAGACGAACACATTCTCGCCCGTCCGCACCGCCTGGGAGGATTTCGGCCCCGGCGGGCCGCTCCGCGGTGAGGCTGCGCTCAAGGCGTTCCGCGGCTCGGGCTATGCGATGGCGGGGCTGATCGCGGAGGCCGAGGCGATGGGGGCCGAGATCACCGTGCCGATCGCCGCCCGCGCCCTGCCGAGCGCGCCGGTCGAGGAAAGCGCCTATGAGCGCATCGCCGACACGCTCGTCGCCGCAGCGCGGGAGTGCGACGCGATGATGCTCGACCTGCACGGCGCGATGGTCGCAGCGCATGTCGAGGACGGGGAGGGCGAACTCCTCGCGCGCATCCGCCAGGCCGTGCCCGGTCTGCCGATCGCCTGCGCGCTCGACAGCCACGGCAACATCACCCAGCGCTTCGTCGACAACGCGACGGTGATGCCGGGCTACCGCACCTATCCGCATCTCGACATGCCGGAGACTGGCGCGAAGGCGGGCCGGCTTCTCCGCGAGGTCCTCGCGGGGCGGCTCGAGCCCGTCACGGTTCTGCACCAGGTGCCGATGCTGCCGAACATGCTGCGCGGCGCGACCGATGCCGAGCCGATGGCCTCGCTCATCCGCGCCGCCGACGAGGCCGAGGCGTCGGGCCTCTCCTGCGTCACCGTGTTCACGGGCTTCCCGCTCGCCGACACGGCCGACACGGGCCTCTCCGTCGTCGCCACGGCGCATCGCGACCGCGCGGCCGCGGCGGAGGCCGCCTCGCGCATCGGCGCGCTCGCGTGGTCGCTGCGCGAGGACTTCACCATGCCGCTCGGCACGCTCGACGAGGCGATGGACGAGGCCGCAGCGACCACGGAAGGCCCGGTGATCCTGGCCGACCTTTCGGACAACTGCCATTCCGGCGGCACGATGGATTCCGTCGCCGTGATCGCCGCGGCGCTCGAGCGCGGGTTCGAGGGAATCCTCGCCGGCCCGATCTGCGACCGCGAGGCGGTGGCGCAGGCAATCGCTGCAGGCATCGGCGCGACCTTGACGCTCGAGATCGGCGGCAAGCAGGCGATCCCTGCGCTGAAGCAACCGCTTCGCCCCCTGCGGATCCAGGGAACCGTGCGCAGCCTCGCCATGGGGCGCTTCACGGTGGAAGGCCCAGTGTTCACCGGCATGCAGGTCGATCTCGGCCGCTGCGCCGTGATCGAGACACCGAAGCTGACCGTGGTTGTGAGCGAAGGGCGCGTCGAGGCGCTCGACCCGTTGCAGTTCCGCATCTTCGGGCTCGAGCCTGCGCGCTATCGCTGGCTCGTGCTGAAGTCCAAGACCAACCACCGCCCCGCCTTCCGCCCGCTCGCCAAGGCGGAAATCCAGGTCAACGGTCCGGGTGTCGCGAGCCTGGACCTCGAGGCGTTCGACTGGCGCCGGATCCGCCGTCCGATCTTTCCGTTCGACAGGAGGAATACGTGAGACCCCTCGTCCTTCTCGCTTCCGCAGCACTTCTCGCCTTCCCGGCCGCCGCGCAGAACACGGTGCGCTGGGGCAACAACGGCGAGATCTCGACGATGGACCCGCATGGCGCGTTCTCCACGGCGAACGCGGCCGTGCTCGGCAACATCTACGAATCGCTCGTGCGCCACGATCGCGACCTGAAGTTCGAGCCCGCGCTCGCGACATCCTGGACCGTCGTCGCGCCCGATCACTGGCGGTTCGAGATCCGCCAGGGCGTGAGGTTCCATGACGGCGCGCCCTTGACCGCGACCGATGTCGTCGCCTCGCTGCGCCGCGCCTCGGTGCCGAACTCGCCCTATGCCTCGGTCACGCACATGATCCGCGAGGTCGATGCGTCGGGGCCGTTCACCGTGGAGGTGAAGCTGCGCGGGCCGTACCCGGTCCTTCTGAACGACCTTGCCGGCGTGTCGATCCTGAACGATGCGTGGATGCGCGCCAACGACAGCACCGAGCCGACCGACCCGGCCCGCGGCCGCGGCGGCTATACGAGCCTGAACGCGAACGGCACGGGGCCG
Organism: Elioraea rosea; assembly: GCF_007644105.1. GTDB lineage: Bacteria > Pseudomonadota > Alphaproteobacteria > Acetobacterales > Acetobacteraceae > Elioraea_A > Elioraea_A rosea. The sequence goes on from NZ_VFAC01000037.1 coordinate 14,776, forward strand.
TTCCGCCTCGTCTCGCGCCAGCCCGACAGCGAAACGGTCCTCGACCGCTGGGACGGGTGGTGGGACCGGCGCACCCATAACCTGGACCGCGTGGTGTTCCGCCCCGTGGCGAACGACGCGACGCGCGTCGCGGCACTGCTGTCGAACCAGCTCGACGTGATCACGCCGACACCTGTGCAGGACGTCGACCGTATCCGCCAGAGCCCGGGCGCCAAGGTCGTCGAGGCGCAGGACCTGCGCGTGATGTTCCTCGGCTTCAACATCGCACCCGACCATTCCGTCGAGGGCCAGGCGAAGAACCCGCTTGCCGATAGGAGGGTTCGCGAGGCGCTCGCCCGCGCGACCGACGTCGAGGCGATCACGCGCGGGCCGATGCGTGGGCTCACGAAGCCGATCCACACCTTGATCGCGCAGGAGATCCAGGGCTACGACGCGGCGCTCCAGACACCGCGCGTTCCGCACGACCCCGAGGGGGCGAAGCGGCTGCTTGCCGATGCGGGCTTTGCAGAAGGCTTCACGATCGGCATGGACTGCCCGACCGATCGCTTCGTGAACGGCGACCGCGTGTGCCAGGCGGTGGCGGCGATGTGGGCGCGCGTCGGCGTGAAGGTGACGCTGACGACGATGCGATACCCGCAATACATGCAGCGCTTCCTGAACAACCGAAGCGACGTGTTCCTGCTCGGCTGGGCCAACACCCCGCAGCTCGATGCGTTCTCGATCCTCAACAACGTGTTCCATACGCGCACGCAGCGGCAGGGAAGCTGGAACGCGGGGCGGGTGAGCGACGCGGGGTTCGACGCGCTTGTCGAACGCATTGCCGTGGAGATGGACCCCGCCGCGCGGCAGCGCCTTCTGACCGATGCCTTCCGGCGCGAGCGCGAGGCGATCTGGACCATCCCGCTCTACCGCGAGCCGATGGTGATCGCGATGAGGAAGGGGCTCGACATGCCGGCCTCCGCGGATGGGCGGATGCGGTTCTGGTGGGCACGGGTGGAGTAGCTCGCGGTGCGATGCGTGGCGGTGCGGGAGAGTTCGCAGGGCACTCCTCGTGCCGCTGGCGCAACGCCCTTGGCGTAGCCCCCCACCGCGCCTAGGCTCGCATGGGTTCGTATCGCGACCTGAACGGGGAACGCCGCCATGCAGAACGCGCAACGACGCAGCACCGCCTCGCTCGCCATCGCCGCCGCAGCGCTGATCGCGCTCGCGCAGCCGGCCACGGGGCAGACCGTGCTTCGCTACGCCGCCTCGGCCGAGCCGCGCACGCTCGATTCGATCGTGAACTGGCTCTCCGTCACCCACCAGCACAGCTACCTCGTCTACGACACGCTCTACTCGCTCGACAGCGAGTTCCGACCGCAGCCGCAAATGGTCGAGAAGGCGGAGCGCGGCGCCGACGGGGCGAGCTGGACCTTCACGCTGCGCGAGGGGCTGACCTTCCATGACGGCTCGCCGGTCACCTCAGCCGACGTCATCGCCTCGATCCGCCGCTGGTCGGCCCGCGACACCACCGGCCAAAAGCTGAACGAACTCGGCATGCGGCTCGGCGAGGTCGATGGGCGGCGCTTCACCGTGCATCTCTCCGTCGACACGCCACTCCTGTTCGAGGCCTTCGCCAAGCCGACGGCGACGGGCCTCTTCATCATGCGCGCTGCGGATGCGGCGACGGAGCCGACGCGGCCCGTCGAGAACATCATCGGTTCCGGCCCGTTCCGCTTCGTGCGCGAGGCCTACCGGCCGGGCGACAGGCTGATCTACGAGCGCAACCGCGACTATCGGCCGCGGTCGGAGCCCGCGAACTATTTCGCAGGCGGCAAGGTCGTTAAGGTCGATCGCGTCGAGTGGATCGTGATGCCGGACTCCGCCACCGCGATCGCCGCGCTGCGCACGGGCGAGCTCGACATCTACGAGACGCCGCCGCGCGACCTTCTGCCCATCCTCGAGCGCAATCGCGACATCGTCGTCGCCGTGCATGGCAAGTTCGGGCAGATCGGCTTCCTCCGCCCGAACCATCGCCAGCCGCCCTTCGACAAGCCCGAGGCGCGGCGCGCGCTCGCCCTGCTGACGGACCAGGCAGACTACATGGCCGTGACCGCCGGCGCGGACGGGCGGTACTGGAGCCGCTGCTACAGCTTCCTTGCCTGCGGCGGCGCGAACGAGAACCAGGCCGCCACCGACTGGATGCGCAACGTTCGCGCTGAGGAAGCCAAGCGCCTGTTCCGCGAGGCGGGCTATTCCGGCGAGCCCATCGTCATCATCGCGCCCGGTGACAACGAGATCATCCGCGGCTTCGGCACGCTCGCGGCCGAGCGGCTTCGCGGCGCGGGGCTGAACGTCGACATCCAGTACATGGACTTCGCGACGATGATGTCGCGCCGCAACCGGCAGGACCCGCCGGCGCAGGGCGGGTGGAACATCTTCCCGATGTGGTCCTACGGGTTCGAGCTCGACAACCCGATCGGCAGCGTCGCGCTCAGCGCCAACTGCACGAACGCCTCCTACGCCGGCTGGGCCTGCTCGCCGAGGATCGAGGAACTGAAGAACGCCTGGGCGCGCGAGAGCGACGCGTCGAAGCGGCGCGAGATCGTCGCGCAGATCCAGGTCGAGGCGGCCGAGCTCGTGCCCATCGTTCCGCTCGGGCAGTTCTTCGCGCCGGTCGCCTATCGCCGCAACATCACCGGCTTCCTCGAGACGCCGGTGCCCGTGTTCTGGAACGTGGAGAAGAAGTAGCGGCGTCGCGATGGGCGAGGGGGTTCCGGCCGACGCGCCGCGGTTCGACGTCGTCATCCTCGGCGGCGGCTCGGCCGGCTGCGTGCTCGCCGCCCGGCTGAGCGAGGACCCCGCGCGCCGCGTGCTTCTCGTCGAGGCGGGTCAGGACCTTCGGCCAGGTGCGATGCCGCCGGCGATCGCCTCGCCCTATCCCGGCCGGGCGTTCTTCAACCGGAACTACACGTGGCCCGGCCTGCGCGTGCGCATGGGCATCGGCTACGGCAACAGCGCAGTCCGCACCGAACGGCCCTACGAGCAGGCGCGAATCCTCGGCGGCGGCTCGAGCATCAACGGCATCGGCGCCAATCGCGGCTCGCCGTGGGACTATGCGGAGTGGGAGGCGGCCGGTGCGCGCGGCTGGGGGTGGGAGGACGTGCTGCCCTTCTTCCGCATGCTCGAGACCGATGCCGAGTTCGGCGACGATGCAACGCTGCACGGCAGGGACGGCCCCTTCCCGATCCGCCGCATTCCGCGCACCGAGCATGCCGGATTCGTGCGTGCGACGGAGGCGGTGATGAACCGCCGAGGCTTCGCCAGCCGCGAGGACCAGAACGGCGCGTGGGAGGACGGCGTGTTTCCCATCGCCGTCAATCTCGACGCGTCGGGGCGGCGCGCCTCGGTTGCGACCGTGTATCTCACCGACGCGGTTCGCAGGCGCGCGAACCTGACGATCTGGACCGAGGCGCGCGCCGAGCGGCTTGTCGCAGAAGGCCGGCGGATCACTGGCGCGCTCGTGCGGCGTGGCGGCCAAGTGGTGGCCGTCGGCGCGGGCTGCGTGATCGTCAGCATGGGCGCGCTCCAGTCGCCGGCGATGTTGTTGCGGAGCGGCATCGGCCCGGCGGGGCATCTCGCTGCGATGGGCATTCCGATCGTTGCCGAGCGGCGCGGGGTGGGGCGGAACCTGCAGGAGCATCCATCGATCGGCGTCTCGGCCTTCCTGCGGCCCGAGGCGCGGCTTCCGGGCGGAGATCGCTACCACATCCAGGCCATCCTCCGCTGGTCATCCGGCCTCGACGGCACGGTGCCGGGGGACATGCACACGGCGATCAACGCGCGCTCGGGCTGGCACGCGGTGGCGCAGCGCATCGCCTCGTTGTTCTCCTGGGTGAACAAGTCGTATTCGCAAGGATGGCTGGAGCTGCAATCGCCTTCGCCGGAGGTTCCACCAGCCGTCGATTTCCGCCTGCTGTCTGACGAGCGCGACCTCGCACGCCTCGCCGAGGCGTTCCGCATGACGGCGTCTGCCTTCCGCGACCCAGGCCTCGCCGCCATCGTGCAGGACGTGTTCCCCTCCACCTACTCCGAGAAGGTGAAGGTGCTGCTTCGCCCGACGACGCGGAACGACATCCTCACCCGTCTCGTCGCGCCGGTGATGGACCGCGCGGGCTACGTGAGGCGCAAGGTGCTCGAGATGGCGCAGGAAGGCACCGCGCCGCTCGATGCGCTGCTTTCGGATGATGCGGCGCTGCGCGCGCACCTGCTCACCCATGTCGGCGGCGTGTGGCACCCGTGCGGCACATGCCGGATGGGAGATGAGAACGATCCGCTCGCCGTGTGCGACCCCGCGGGGCGGGTGATCGGCCTCGACGGGCTGATGGTGTGCGATGCCTCGCTGATGCCGACGATCCCCTGCGCGAACCTCAACGTCCCGGTGCTGATGAGCGCGGAGAAGATCGCGGCGGGGATGCGCGGGCGGGCGAACGCCCCAATGTAGCACTGCCGGTTGCACATCGCCTCGGACCCTTGACGCGTGGCGCGATCGCGGTGGCTCTGTCTATCCGTTGCTGACTGGCAATGTTGACGCAGCAGGGTCCTTCCTGTAGCGTTACAAACAATCCTCGCCGCCGGTGAAATTGCGGCGGCAGCCATGCCGGGATGATGACAGAAGCAGCGCCTCGTGGAGGCGCTGGGTGTCTCGTCGTCTTTTGCGCGGGCTGGACGGCCATGCATCTTGTGCTGAGCCAGTATCGGGATGCCTGCTGCGAGGGAGTGCTCTCGCGGCTCGCCGCGCGTCGGCTCGACGCACGGCTTCTCACGACACCCTTCGAGCCGCCGGCGCGCTTCACCTGGCGCCTCGATGCGCATGGGGTGACGACGCTGCTTGCGCTCGATGACGGCCCGCCCCTTAGCGTCGAGAGCGTGTTCATCCGCCACGTGCCATGGCTCGACCCGGGCGGCTGGGAACCGGCCGATCACGCCTACATGCAGTCGGAGATGCAGGCAGCCCTTCTCGCCTGGCTCGCAGCGCTGCCGTGTCCTGTCGTCAACCGCCCCTCCGCCGCGCTCTGGTATCGCCACGGCAACCCGCTGCTCGGCTGGTACCCATTGCTTCGACGCTGCGGCCTGCCGACGCCCGAGACGGTGCTGACCGATGACGCGGAGGCGGCGCGCCGCTTCGCGGCAGACCTCGGCGCCGCCGGAGTTCCTGGCACCATCTGCACATCGCTGACACAGGAGGCGGCCTGGCTCGTCGGCCCTGGCGAGTGGGCGGGGCTCGCAGCGGTGCAGACGCGCACGCCGATCTGCCTCACCGAACCACATGGCGCGCCACGCACGGCGTGCGTGGTGGGCGGCGAGGTGATCTGGGACGGCGCGGCGAGCCGGGAGGAGGCAGCCCTCACGGCCGGGCTGCGCCGGCTCGCGGGCGAGACAGGGCTCGACTTTCTCGAGGTCGCCGTCGCGCCCTGCCGCAATGGCCCGGCCGTCGTGCTCGTGGAACCACGGCCGCGGCTGGAGCATTTCAGTGCCGGCACGCAGGCGACGATCCTCGATGCGCTCACGGATCTTCTGGCGGCACCGGCGCGCGCGGTGCAGGAGGCGGCGCAATGATCCTCGTCGCCGGCGGGATCGCGGACAAGGTGACCGAGCTCGTCTGCGCCAGGCTCGATGCCTGCGGGTTCGCCTACCGCCTTCTCGATCTCGGCCGCTATCCGTCCGACCACGGAATGGTCGTGCACTGGAACGGCGGCGGGCCGGAGGGTGCGCTTCGCGGGCCTGGCTGGGAGCTCGACCTCGCGGAGATCAGCGGCGCCTATGTGCGCTTCCTCGGGCCCGAGGGCCGCGTGCTGCCGACAGACCTGCCTGGCGCGACGGCCACCGCGCTTCGGGGGGAGGCTGATGCCGCGCTGATGGCGCTGATCGAGGACCTGCCCTGTCCGGTGGTGAACCGCCTCGGGGGCGGCATGTCGAACAACAGCAAGCCGTACCAGGCGCTGCTTCTCGCACGTGCCGGCTTCCGCGTGCCGCCGACGCTCGTGACGACCGACCCCGACGCCGCGCGCGCCTTCCACGCGGAGCATGGTGCGGTGATCTACAAGTCGATCAGCGGCGTGCGCTCGATCGTGCGCCGCCTCGGGCCGGAACAGCTCGGCCGGATCGATCTGCTGCGTCATGGCCCCGCGCAGTTCCAGGCCTTCGTTCCGGGGCAGGACGTCCGGGTGCACACGGTGGGCGAGCGGCTTTTCGCCACGCGCGTGCGCAGCGAGGCGACCGACTATCGCTACGCCAGCCGCGACGGGCTCGCCGTGTCGATGGAGCCCGCGGAGCTTCCCGCCTCGGTGGCGGCCGCGTGCCGGCGCATCGCCCGCGAGCTCGACCTCCTCCACGCGGGCATCGACCTTCGCGAGACGCCGGAGGGCGAGTGGGTGTGCTTCGAGGTCAATCCCTGCCCCGGTTTCCTGTTCTACGAGCGCCAGACCGGCCAGCCGATCTCGCTTGCGCTCGCCGAGTTGCTCCACGGCGGCGCCGCCGCCGCGCGGGAGCAAGCGGGGGCGGCCGCGATGCCCTGAGGCACGCGCGCCCCCGGCCTTCAGCATCCTTCAACAGGAGGCGACGATGGCTGACCCGAAAAAGCCGAGCGACACGGCCAAGCAACCCTTCGTCGGCGCGGCCGACAGGCCGGAGGTGAAGCTCGACCTCGACATGCCGGTGAACCAGCTTCGCGTGCGCGACCTCGCCGCGATCCTCGGCCAGCTCACCCAGAAAACGCCGTTCGAGGTGGGCAAGACGCCGATCAAGGACTTCTTCGACAAGCCGTTCCCCGAGGTGGTGAAGGACTATGTGAAGGAGCTGAAGCCGGAGAAGGTGGAGAAGCCGGAGAAGTCGGAAAAGATCGAAAAGAACGAGAAGCACGAAAAGAACGAGAAGCATGAGAAGCCGGAGAAGCTCGAGAAGCCTGAGTTCAAGGAGCTGAAGCTCGAGAAGCTCGAGAGCGACGGCGTGTTCGACCCCGGCAGCCGGTTCCCGCCCGGCCCCGACCCGCGGCTCGAGCAGGTGATCCAGGCCGTGGCCGGGCTGACGCGCCAAGTCGGCGCGCTCGCGAACCAGCTGGAGGAGTTGCAGAAGCGCATGGGAAGGTGAGGGGGCAGGCAGCGAGGCGACTGCGCGATCTCCGTTCAGCGATCGCGGACGGCGCTCGGGTGGCGCATGAGGATCATGCGCGCGCCTCGCCGAGCAGCTCGCACCGCGCGAGATAGTCGGGCCGCAGGTCCACGCCGAGGCCGGGACGGGTGGGAAGCGCAACGTGGCCTTCGACGATCGCCCGCTCGAGTGGTTCGTCGACCATGTCGAGCCGGTCGTCCTCCGGCCAGACCGGGAAGATCTCCTGGATCAGGGCGTTGGGCGTGGCGAAGGAGAAGTTCACGCAGGCGGCGGTCGCGATGGGGCCGCCGCAATTGTGGGGCTGGATGTAGACGCCATGCGCGGCGGCCAGCGCCGCGATCTGCCGAACCCCGGTGAAGCCGCCGGCGATCCCCATGTCCGGCTGGGCGAGGGCGAAGGCCTTTGCCTCGAAATGGCGGCGGAAATCGCCCGGTGTCGACAGCCTTTCGCCGCCGGCGATGGCAATGCCCGTCTGCAGCCCGACCTCCCGGGCCGCCGTCGCGTCCTCGGCGTCGGCCACCTCCTCCATGCAGAGCGGGCGGAGATGGGCGATGCGCCTGCCGAAGCGGATGGAATCCATCGGCCACATGTTACCGTGCAGTTCGACAAGGATATCCATCCCGGGCCCCACCGCCTCTCGCACCGCCTCGACGCGCGCGACCGCAAGATCCTCGGCGGAGCGGTCGAGATGGCGGGTGACGTGGCAGCTTCGGCCATCCGGTGCGAGCTTCATCGGGTCGAACTTCAGCGCGGTGAACCCGCGCGCCTGCACGTCCCGCGCGGCACGGGCATACGCCTCGGGCGGGCCAAGCCCACGGTACCAACCGTTGCAATAGGTGCGAAGCCTGTCGCGGCACGCGCCGCCGAGCAGCGAATGGATGGGCTGGCCAAGCGCCTTGCCCTTGATGTCCCAAAGCGCTTCGTCGAGGGCGCTGATCGCGGCGCCGAGGATCGGGCCGGGCACGTGGCCCCAGAAGCTGTCGCGGCGCATCTCGTCCTGGATCCGTTCCGTGTGGAACGGGTCGCGCCCGAGGAGCCTCGCACGGACAAGTTCGAGCAGCGTTTCGGCCGCGCCGCGTCCGCCCTGGCCATAGGCGAGCCCGATCTCGCCGGCACCGGTGATGCCGGCATCGGTATTGACCGCGACGGGCAGGACCTGGTGCGCCGCACCTTCCTTCATCGCCTTGAACCGCGTCCGCCAGACGCGAACGCCCGTGACCTTCATCGCCGCCCTCCTTTTTTGATCAAATCGACACGCGAGTGTTGACTCTATCGGCGCGAATTGGCAACGCTGGCACGAAAGGAGGCCGCCTCGTGTCCATCGTCCGCCCGTCCGACGCCGATGCGCTGCCGTTCGGCAGCACCGTCTACCAGCGCGTACACGAGCGGCTGCGGGCCGATATCCTCGCTGGTCGGATCGCTCCCGGCGCACGGCTCAAGATCCAGGATCTGGCGAACCAGTACGGGCTCTCGCACATGCCGGTGCGCGAGGCGCTGCAGCAGCTGCAGGGCGAGGGCCTTGTGGTGCTGGCCCCGAACCGCGGCGCCACGGTGCGGCGCATGAATGCTCAGTTCGTCCGGAACATCTTCGCCATCCGCGAGGCGCTGGAGGGGTATCTCACGCGCCAGGCTGCCGGACTGCTCGATGCCGCCGGCATCGGCGCACTACGGCGCATCCAGGCGGAGATGCGCCGCGCGCCAGGCCGCGATCCCGCGCTGATTGCCCGCCTCAATCGCGCGTTCCATCGCACCGTCGAGGTCGCCACCGGCAATGACGAGGCGATCCGCCTCCTCGATCTGCACAGCGACCTGATCGCCGCTCTGCGCGCCCGCTTCGGATACCGCCGCGGCCGGCTGCAGGTGGTGCTGCGCGAACACGACGCCCTGATCGATGCGCTCGAGCGCGGCGATGCCGAGGCGGCGGGCGCGCTGCACGACCAGCATATCCGCGGGGCGCGCGACGACATGCTGCAGGCGATGGCGGAGGCAGACGCCGCGACGTGACAGCCGCGCGGTGCAGCCCGCGCGGGAAGGGAGGGAGGAGACACCGCATGCAACGACGTGCGCTGATGGCCGCTCTGGCGGCCGCGACAGCCGCTCGCCCCGGCTTCGCCCAGGGCCTGCCGGCAGAGATCCGGATGATCGTGCCCTTCGCCGCGGGCGGCGCGACAGACCTTCTGGCACGCCGCCTTCAGCCGCTGCTGGAGGCGCGCGGCCACAAGCTCGTGGTGGAGAACCTCGTGGGCGGCGGGTCTATGGTGGGCATGAGCCGCCTCGCGCAGTCGCGCGCTGATGGGCGCACGTTGGGGATGGGTTCATCCGGGCTGATCGGCCAGATCGTCGCCAACGAGATTCCGCTTCGCTTCGAGCAGTTCACGCCGCTCGTGCGCGTCGCCGTCGACCCGCTCGTGATCGTGACCGGCGCCGCCTCCCGCTTCGCGGGCTTCGAGCAGGTGATGGCCGCGATGCGCGAGGGCTCGGGCCCCTCGATGGGCGCCGCCGGCCCGCGCGGGACCATCGGGCATCTGCGCCTCGCCGGCCTCGCGGAGCAGGTCGGCGGCCAGTTCGTCTATGTCGGTTATCCGGGTGCCTCGCGGGTCGCGACCGAGTTGATGGGCGGCCATCTCGACCTTGCCATCGTCAAGCCGAACGACGTGTTCGGCCAGATCCGCGCAGGAGCGCTGCGCGTACTCGCGGTGGTCGAGGAGGAGCGCGTGCGCCAGATGCCGCAGGTGCCGACCGTCGTCGAGTTCGGTCTCCGGGCGCATCCTTTCGGTCGGATGACGCAGATGACCTTCGTCAACGCTCCGGCGGGCCTGCCGCCGGGGCAACGGGACGCCTTGATCACGCTGCTCGGCGAGGCCGTGCTCTCGTCCGAGTACCAGGCGAAGGCGCTCGAGGACGGCTACATCGCCGACGCGCTCGCCGGCGACGCGCTCGACGCAGCCATTGCGGAGACGGCGAACGCCATCCGTACCGCGCAGCAGAAGGTGAGCCAGTGATGAACCGCCGGACCTTCCTCTCGACGTCCGCGGCCGCGCTCGCCGCGCCGGCGATCCTGCGCGGCACGGCGCAGGCGCAGGCGTTCCCGACGCGCCCGGTTCGGATGGTGATCGGTTTCCCGCCCGGCGGCGGCTCCGACCAGGTCGGCCGGCCGCTTGCGGCGCGGATGCCCGACGTGCTCGGGCAGCAGATCGTGGTGGAGAACCGCGGGGGCGCGAACGGAAACCTGGCGCTGGAGCACACAGCGCGCAGCCCGGCCGACGGCTACACGATCTGCCACGTGAACAACTCGGTCATCGCGATCAACCCGCTGCTCTACAAGAACCTGCCCTTCGACGTGCTTCGGGACTTCGAGCCGCTGGGGACGGTCACGCTCGGCGGGCTGATCATCACCGTTCCGGCGACGCTGCCGGTTCGGACGCTTCCGGAATTCGTGGCGTACGCCAGGGACCGGCCGGGGCAGCTCAATTTCGGCTCGGGCGGCCAGGGCAGCATCACCCATCTCGGCTTCGAACTGTTCGTGCGCAGCGCCGGGCTCAACATCGTGCATGTCCCCTATCGCGGCAGCGCGCCGGCGCTGCAGGACATGCTTGGCGGCTCGATTCACCTGATGGTCGATGGCGTGAACGTCAGCAAGGCGATGCTCGACGCCGGCCGCGTGCGCGCGCTCGCCTTCCTCGGCCCGCAGCGCCACCCGCTGATGCCCGACCTGCCGACGGCGGTGGAGCAGGGTTATCCGGCCGTCCTCGTCGGCGGATGGCAGGGATTCGTCGCGCCGGCGCGCACGCCGCCCGCGGTGCTCGACAGGCTCGAGGCGTCCCTGAAATACGCCGTCGAACACGGCGAGGTGCAGAGGGTCTTCAGCGCGGGGGGCACGATGGGCGCGTTCCAGGATCGCCAAACCATGGCGCGGCTGATCCGCGATGAGCTGACGCGGTGGCGGCCGATCATCGCCGATCTCGGCCTCACGCTGGAGTAGGGCAGGGAGGCGCCCTACGCGACCCTGTTCAACACCGCGATCAACCCATCAAGCTGCTCCAGGTCCTTGTACGCAATCCGCACCTCGCCGCGCTTGCCGTCGAATCTGATCGCCACCTTCAGCCCGAGCTGCTCCGTCAGGTCGCGCGCGAGCGCTTCCACGTTCGGGTCCTTCCTCGGTGCCGCCTTCGCGGGGCGCGCCGCGTCGGGCCGCTGGGCCAGCGCCTCGGCCTGGCGCACCGAGAGGCCCTCGCGGATCACGCGATCGGCCAGCATGCCAGGGTCGGGGGAGGCGAGAAGGGCGCGGGCGTGGCCTGCCGTGAGCTTGCCCTCGCGAACGAGCGTCTGCACCACCATCGGCAGGTTCAGGAGGCGGATCGTGTTGGCGATGTGGCTGCGCGAGCGGCCGACAAGGCGGCCGATCTCGGCATGGTCGAGCGCCTCGGCCTCGGCGAGCCGTCGGTAGCCTTCCGCCTCCTCGATGGCGTTGAGGTCGGACCGCTGCAGGTTCTCGACGAGCGCCGCGGCCGCGGCCGTGCGGTCATCGAGGTCGCGGACCAGGACCGGCACCTCGTGCAGAGGCACCGCCTGGGCGGCGCGCCAGCGGCGCTCACCGGCGATGATCTGGTAGCGGCCCTGGGCCGTCGGGTGGGGGCGGACGAGAAGCGGCTGCAGCACGCCGTTGGCGGCGATGGAGGCGACGAGGTCGTCGAGCTTCTCGCGGTCGATCCCCGCGCGGGGCTGGAACGGCGAGGGCTCGAGCGCGGCGATGGAGAGGCTCTGGGTCGCTGCCACGTTCGGTGCTCCCTCCGCCGCCGTCGCGGCCGGGGCCTGCGGCGAAGCGGCTTCGCCGAACAGCGCGGAGAGGCCGCGGCCAAGCCGTTTCGGGGGCGCATCCTTGCCCTTCGCAGGCTGCGCGTCCTTGCCCTTGCTCATGCCGATGCTCCCGCCGCAGCCTCGCGCTCGCGCCTCAGAAGCTCCTTCGCCAGGCTGATATAGGCCCGCGAGCCGGAGGACCGCACGTCGTAGAGCAGCACGGGCTTGCCGTGGCTCGGTGCTTCCGAGATGCGAACGTTCCGGGGAATCACCGTCTCGTACACCTTGTCGCCGAAGAAGCCGCGCACGTCGGCCGCCACCAGATCGGAGAGATTGTTTCGCTTATCAAACATCGTCAGCACGATTCCCTGCAGCGCGAGGGACGGGTTGAAGCCGCGCTTGACCATGTCGATCGTGCGCATGAGCTGGCTGATGCCCTCGAGGGCGAAGAACTCGCATTGCAGAGGCACCAGCACCGCATCGGCCGCGACCAGCGCGTTGAGGGTGAGCAGGCCGAGCGAGGGGGGACAGTCGATCAGCACAAGCGTGTTCGCGGGAAGCGAGGCGGCGGCGAGCGCGTCACGCAGGCGGAACTCGCGGCGGGTGAGGGAGACGAGCTCGATTTCCGCTCCCGCCAGGTCCTGGTCGGACGGAACGAGGGAGAGGTGGGGGATGGTGGTCTCGTGCGTGACCTCCGCCAGCGGGCGCGATTCGGCCAGCAGCGCGTAGGAGCCCGCGCCTCGGTCGGTCCTCGCCAGGCCGAGGCCTGTCGAGGCGTTGCCCTGGGGGTCGAGGTCGACCAGCAGCGTCGGCTGGTTGGTGGCGGCGAGGGCGGTTGCGAGATTGATGGCGGTCGTGGTCTTGCCGACGCCGCCCTTCTGGTTCGCGACCGCGATGATCCTGGGCCGCGCGGGGCGAGGCGGTGTGGGGTCAGGCACGCGCTACCTCTGTCAGGCGCAGGAGGGTGGCGGAGGGGTCGGTCCGGCTCGGGAACCGCTCGACGCGCATTGTCCAGCCGGCGCGGGCCTCGGTCAATTCAGCTTCGGCCTTCGCGCCCTTCGGGAAGAGGCAGGCACCGCCTGGGGCGAGGTGTCGCGCCGCGAGCGGGAGGAGGGCCGCGAGCGGGGCGAGCGCGCGGGCCGTCACGACGTCGGCCCGCAACGGGGGCAGGGTGGCTGCGTCGGCGGCGTGGACGGTCGCCGGGGCGGCGGTGACGCGGGCTGCTTCGCGGAGGAATGCGGCCTTGCGCTGGTCGCGCTCCACAAGGTGGGTGGGGAGGCCCGTGGCGATGGCGAGGATCAGGCCGGGAATGCCTGCGCCGGAACCAAGATCGGCCAGGCACTTGGCGCTGGCGGGGATGAGCGGGGCGAGCTGCAGCGCGTCGTCGATATGCCGTTCCCAGAGGCGGGTGAGGTCGCGCGGGGAGACGAGGTTGATGCGCTCGTTCCACCGGGTGAGGAGGGCGATGTAGGCGTCCAGTGCCTCGCGGACGGGCTGGGCCAGGTCGTCGCGTTTCACGTGAAACGCCGGTCAGGCCGCGCGATCGCGCCGGCGGACATAGCCCAGGAGCCCGGCGACGGCTGCGGGGGTGACCCCCGGGATGCGCAGTGCGGCGCCGATCGTGGCGGGACGGGAGCGAGAGAGGGTCTCGCGCATCTCGGCCGAGAGGAAGGCGATGGCGCCATAATCGAGCCCCGGCGGGAGCGCCAGCGCCTCGTCGCGGCGGAGACCGGCGATGTCGGCCTCCTGCCGCTGGAGGTAGCCGGCGTAGAGCGCCTCGGCCTCCAGCGTGCGCATAGCGGCGCGGGGGATGGTCGCAAGCCAGGGGAAGGCAGCGGCGACCAGTTCGCGTGACACGCCGCCATGGCCGAGCAGGTCGATGACCGACCGGCGGGTCCCATCGCGGTTCACCGTGATTCCGAGGCGGGAGAGCTCATCGGGCGACAGGCTCTCGGCGTGCATCCGGGCTCGGGCAGCCTCGAGGGCCTCGACGCGGCTGGAGAAGGCCTGCGCCCTTTCCGGCCCGACCACACCGACCGGCTGGCCCCGGCCCGTCAGGCGCAGGTCGGCATTGTCGGTGCGCAGCGTCAGGCGATACTCGGCGCGGCTCGTGAACATGCGGTATGGCTCGGTGATGCCTCGCGTCACCAGGTCGTCGATCATCACGCCGATATAGGCTTCGGCCCGATCGAGCACGAAAGCGCCGCCGCCGCCCGCGGCCAGGGCCGCGTTGATGCCGGCGAGGATCCCCTGCCCGGCCGCCTCCTCATAGCCGGTGGTGCCGTTGATCTGCCCGGCCAAGAACAGCCGCGGCACGGAGAGGCATTCGAGCGTCGGGCCCAGCTCCCGCGGGTCGACATGGTCGTACTCGATCGCGTAGCCGGGGCGCAGGATCACTGCCCGCTCCAGGCCGGGGATCGAGGCGACCAGCGCACGCTGAACGTCCTCCGGCAGGCTTGTCGAAATCCCGTTGGGGTAGACCGTCGGGTCGTCGATCCCCTCCGGTTCCAGGAAGATCTGGTGTCGCTCGCGGTCGCCGAACCGGGCGACCTTGTCCTCGATAGAAGGGCAGTAGCGGGGGCCGCGGCTCTCGATCTGGCCGGAATACATCGGCGCCCGGTGCAGGTTGGCGCGGATCAGCGCGTGCGTCTCCGGCGTGGTTGCGGTGATATGGCAGGAGAGCTGCGGCAAGGCCGGAGCGGTGGAGAGGGCACTGAACAGTTCGGGCTCCTCGTCCCCCCTCTGCTCCTCGAGCCGGCCCCAGTCTATGGTCCGCCCATCCAGGCGCGGAGGGGTGCCTGTCTTCAGCCGCCCCATGCGCAGGCCGAGCGACGCGATCGAGGCGGCCAATCCGGTCGAAGGCGGGTCACCGACCCGCCCGCCCGCGCTCCTCGCTTCCCCGACATGGATGACCCCGCGCAGGAACGTGCCGGTCGTGACGACCACCGCCCCGGCGAGGATCGTGCGCCCGTCGCCGAGGAGCACGCCGATCACGGCCCCGCCTTCGCCTCGAAGCAGCGCCTCGACCGAGCCGGCGACGATCTGGAGTTGAACCTGCCCAGCGAGCAGTTCCTGGACAGCCCTGCGATAGGCTCGCCTGTCCGCCTGGGCGCGCGGCCCCTGCACGGCCGGTCCCTTGCTGCGGTTCAGAAGCCGGAACTGGATCCCCGCGAGGTCCGCCGCCCGACCCATGATCCCGTCGAGCGCGTCCAACTCGCGGACCAGATGCCCCTTTCCCAACCCCCCGATCGCGGGATTGCAGGACATCTCCCCGATCGTCTCCGGCTTGTGGGTGACCAGCGCCGCCCGCGCTCCCATGCGCGCGGCGGCAGCGGCGGCCTCACACCCCGCATGGCCCCCGCCGATGACGATGACGTCGAACCGATCCACGAACGCCTCTCCAACAAGGAAGCCGCCGCGTTTCACGTGAAACAGCCGAGGCGCCCCGGCTATTTTCCGATGCAGAAGCTTCCGAACACGATATCGAGGAGTTCTTCCACATCCACCCGCCCGGTCAAGCGCCCGAGCACGTGCATCGCCACCCTGAGTTCCTCTGCCCGCAACTCCGGCACGTGTCCGGCCATGGCGCGGAGGATCGCGGCCCGCGCCTCCCCCACTGCCGCGACATGACGGGCACGCGTCAACGTGGCGCCACTCAACCCCTGCCCAAGCCGCGCGATCTCGGCGAGCAGGGCCTCTCCCAGCGCGCCGATCCCATCCCCGGTCCGGGACGAGACCGGCAGAGGCGCCCGCCCAAGGACGGCTGTCACCACCTGCGCCAAGTCCGCCCTGCTGGACACGGCAAGCCACGGCGCGCGGCTAGCCGCCAGGGCGCCCACCGTCGCCTGGTCCGGTTCCCGAGCCGTACCGTCGAACACCGCCAACAGCACGTCCGCCTCTCCCGCCCAGGCGAGCGCCCGCCTCACCCCCTCCGCCTCGACCTCGTCCTCCGCGTCGCGAAGCCCGGCCATGTCGGCGAGCGTCACCGCATAGCCGCCAAGGTCCATCCGCACCTCGATCACGTCCCGGGTGGTGCCGGCGCGAGAGGACACGATCGCCGCCTCCCTTCCCGCCAACCGGTTGAGAAGGCTCGACTTTCCTGCATTCGGCGCTCCGATGATGGCGATGCGGAACCCCTCCCGCACACGCTCGGCGAACGCCCCTCCCGCGAGCGCCGCCTCCATCTCGGCGGCAACCCCCTCAGCGTCCGTCAACGCCTCGCGCTCGGCTTCCTCCCCGACCCCGTCATCGGAGAAGTCGATCGCCGCCTCGGCAAGCGCCAGCGACCGTGCAAGCCGGGCGGACCATCCGGCCGCCTGGCGCGCCAGGGCCCCGCCCGACTGGGCCAGAGCCTGGCGCCTCTGCGCCTCCGTCTCGGCGGCCACCAGGTCGGCGATGCCTTCCGCCTCGGTCAGGTCGAGCTTGCCGTTGAAGAAGGCACGGCGGGAGAACTCGCCTGGCTCGGCCGGACGCAGCCCGGGGCCGCAGGCGAGCAGCGCGCCTGCCACCGCCTCAATCACCGCCCTGCCGCCATGGACGTGGAACTCTGCCACCTCCTCGCCGGTGAAGCTCGCCGGGGCGGCGAAGCGGAGCACCACGGCGCGGTCGATCGCCTCGCCCGACTTGGGGTGACGCAGCGTCCGCAGCACGGCCCGCCGCGGCTCCGGAACCAGGCCCGCCAGAGCCTCCATCGCCCGTGACGCCCCCGGGCCGCTGACGCGGATCACGGCGACGCCGGCCGCCCCCGCTCCGGACGCGAGGGCGAAGATCGTCTCCCCGAGGGCGGTGCCGGCGTCAGGCAGCGCCGCCCTCCTCCCCACGCTGTTCCCTGGTCCGCTCGTCCGTCTGCCGCTTCGGCTCCTTCGGCGGCGGCACGTGATGCTCCGTCAGCATCAGCCGGGGCACCCGCCCGCCGGCCACGAGATGGGCCGCGAGGACCTCGTCGACATCGTTTTTTGTTTCGACTTTGTACCAAACGCCCTCGGGATAGATCACCACCGTCGGCCCGAACTCGCAGCGATCCAGGCACCCGGCCATGTTGATGCGCACGCCCGAAAGCCCGAGCTCCTTCGCCCGCGCCTTCATGTAGTCGCGCAGGCCCTCGCTTCCCTTCGCCGCGCAGCTTCCGCGCTTGTGCCCGTCTGGCCGGCGGTTGCAGCATACGAAGACATGCGCCTCGAACCAGGGCGGTGGATCACCTGCCCGTGCACGCCCAGCCAAACCGGGTGTCCCGTCCGCCATCGCCTTCTCCTCGGCTGCTACAGGCCCCATGTAGGTGGGCCAAGGACCGGGCGGTAGCCCAGCGAGACGCCGGGAGCACAGCCACCATGAACGACGCCCCCCGCCTGCCCGCAGCGAATCTGCTCGCCAACGAAACGAGCCCCTACCTGCTGCAGCACGCCGACAACCCCGTGCACTGGCGGCCGTGGAACGACGCGGCCCTGGAGGAGGCGCGCACCACCGGCCGGCCCATCCTGCTTTCCGTGGGGTATGCCGCCTGCCACTGGTGCCACGTGATGGCGCATGAGAGCTTCGAGGACGAAGCCACCGCGGCGGCGATGAACGCGCATTTCGTGAACATCAAGGTCGACCGCGAGGAGCGGCCGGACATCGACGCCATCTACATGCAGGCGCTGCATCTCCTCGGCGAACAGGGCGGCTGGCCGCTGACGATGTTCCTCACCCCCGATGCGCGCCCGTTCTGGGGCGGCACCTACTTCCCGCCCGAGCCACGCTGGGGCCGCCCCTCCTTCCGCCAGGTTCTCACAGGCATCGCCCGCGCCTTCGCGGAGGAAAGCGACAAGGTGGCGCAGAACGCAGCCTCGCTGAAGGCAGCGCTCGAGGCGATGGGCACCTCGAAGCCGCACGAGGGCGGAACGATCGGAACCGCACATCTCGAAGCCGCGCGCGCCGCCCTGCTACGCGGCATGGACATGAAGGAGGGCGGGCTTCAGGGAGCACCGAAATTCCCCCAGCCCTCCCTGTTCCGCCTTCTGTGGACGGAGTGGCGCCGCACCGGTGAACGTTCCGCACGCGATGCGGTGGAGCTGACGCTCAGGAAGATGGCTCAGGGGGGCATCTACGACCATATCGGCGGCGGTTTCGCGCGGTATTCGACCGACGCGGTGTGGCTCGTGCCGCATTTCGAGAAGATGCTCTACGACAACGCGCAGCTCGTCGACCTTCTCTCGCTGCTCGCGGCCGAGGAGCCGGAGAACGCGCTGTGGCGGGCCCGCGCCGAGGAAACCGTCGCCTGGCTCGCGCGCGAGATGATCGCCGAGGACCAGGGGGACGGCTCGGCCGGGTTCGCCAGCACGCAGGACGCAGACAGCGAAGGTCATGAGGGAAGGTTCGCCGTGTGGAGCGCGGAGGAAGCCGCGCAGGTTCTTGCCGATGCCGGACTGGAACGACACGAGATCGAGACGGTGCTCGCCGCCTACGACATCCGGCCGGGTGGGAATTGGGAGGGACACGCGATTCCCAACCGTTCGCACCAGGAGGGGGAGGACGACGAGGCGACAGCCGCGCTGCTCGCTCGCGCTCGGGCTGCCTTGCTCGCGCAGCGGCAGAAGCGCGTGCAGCCAGGTCGTGACGACAAGGTTCTGGCTGACTGGAACGGGCTGATGATCGCGGCACTCGCGCGTGCCGCGCATGTGTTCGGCCGCCCCGAGTGGATCGACATGGCCGCGCGCGCCTTCCGCTTCGTCGCAACCCACATGGATGCAGGCGAGACGAAGGGCGGCGGGCGCAGGCTGCTGCATTCCTGGCGCCGCGGCGTGCGCGGCCCCGCCGGCATGCTCGCCGACCATGCGGCGATGGCGCGCGCCGCCATCGCGCTCGCCTCCGCCACAGGCGATGCGGCGTATCTGGACCACGCGCGCGGATGGATCGGGGCCTGCCACGCCCTGTTCGGCGACGCCGATGGCGCGTTCTTCACCACCGCCGAGGACGCGAAGGACGTTCTGGTGCGCGCCAAGGACGTGACCGACGGGGCCGTTCCCTCCGGCAACGGCATTCTGGCGGAGGCCTGCGCGATGATGTTCCACGCGACGGGGGACATGGCATTCCGTGCGACGGCGGAGGCGATCCTCGCGGCCTACGCAGGCGGCGCGGCGGAGCAGCCCTGGAGCTTCGCCGGCATGCTCATCGCCTCCGACATGCTCAACCGCGGCGCGGCTGTCGTGATCGCGGGCGAGGGCCAGGAGGAGGCGGCGCTGCTGCGCACGGCGAACGCGACACCCGAGCTCGGCGTCGTCACCCTCCGCGCCGGCGCTTTGCCGGCGGGCCATCCCGGCGCAACCGTTTCCGCGACGGCATCGGCCACCGCGCATGTCTGCTCACGCGGCGTGTGCGGGCTGCCGGTGGCGACGCCCACCGCGCTGCGCGAGGCCATCGCAGCCGCAATGGGGCGCTGATCAGCCGATTTCGTTGCGCTTCCGGCACGCGCGGCGCTAGCCTTCCCGCTCGTGGGTGGGAGGGGCCATGTCCCCCGATACGCTTCGGCCAGACGCGACGCCGCCAAGGGCGGGCTTGAAGGAGCTGCTTGACGCCGCGAACGACGCGGCGAAGCGCGAGGCGGCGCAGTGGTTCTACTTCGTTACCCTGATGGTCTACCTCGCCGTCGCGGTGGGCGGCGTGACCCACCACAAGCTATTCCTCGCCGAGCCGGTGACGTTGCCGATCTTCAACGTGGCCCTGCCACTCTCGGGGTTCTTTGTCGTCGCACCCACGATCTTCGTGATCCTTCACTTCTACAGCCTCGCGCAGCTCCGGGTGATGGCGCGCAAGGTGGAGGCCGCGCTCGCCGCGGCGATGCAGGCGGGCGAGCCGCCCGATGCTGTCATGCTCCGCCTCGACTCGTTCGCGGTGGCGCAAATGCTGGCGGGACGTCGTGCCGGGCGGCGATCCATCGCGATGGCGGCTATGGCGTGGATCACGCTGATCATCGCCCCGGTGGTGCTGCTGCTGTTCTTCCAGATCCGCTTCCTCCCGTATCACGACCCGGCCGTAACGTGGGTGCACCGCGTCCTGCTGGCGGTCGATCTCGCCCTCCTGTGGTGGCTGTGGCCCCGGCGGCGCAAGTCAACCCGCGCCGCACTGGCGCGCGCCGCAGCGGTGGCGGGCACGATCGTTGTCGGCTTCTTCGCCCTGGTCCTGGCAACGGTGCCCGGCGAGTGGGCCGACGGCCTCGCGTATAAGGCGCTCCTCAACGTTCAGGCCTACACCGTCACACGCCCCCGAGACCCACTCCTCGTGTTCTGGGACAGGCTCACCGGACGCAGCGCGCCGCCGCCCGACCCTCGCTTTCAGGACAAGGACCAGCAGGACCAGGAGTTCATGCAGGCCGAGCCGCTGCCCGCAGCGTTCCGTCGCGCGCTGTTCGACGGGCGCATCCACCCATTTCTCGGCCGCCCGACGAGCCTGTTCTCGCGCGTGCTTTTCCTCCCCGACGAGCGCTTCGTGCCGGCGAGGGACAGCGACTTCGCCGACCTCCAGCGAACGTTGGTGTTGCGTGGCCGAGACTTGCGCGGCGCGCTCCTCTACCGTGTTGACCTGCGGAAAGCTGATCTGACTGGCGCGCTGCTCGTAGACGCTTGGCTTGATGACGCACAGCTCCAGGGCGCACGGCTCGACTCCGCCCAGCTCCAGGGCGCGTGGCTTAGGAGAGCGCATCTCCACGCCGCGTCGCTCAGAGCAGCGCAACTTCAGGGCGCGTCGCTTGACTACGCCCGGCTCGAGGGCGCGACGCTCGACGGCGCGTACCTCCGGGGTGCCACGCTTGACGGCGCGCGGCTCACCGGCGCGTCGCTCTACGAAGCCGAGCTCCAGGGAGCGTCGCTCCAACTTGCCCGCCTCCAGGCCGCGCGGCTCAACGGAGCTCGACTTGAGGGCGCGACGCTCGACCATGCGCAACTCCAGGCCGCCCGACTCATCGGCGCACGGCTTGACGGAGCATCGCTCGACAACGCGAACCTCAACGGCGCGTCGCTCAACGACGCAATGCTCCGCGGCGCGTCGCTCCGGTCCGCTGCACTCTGGCGCAGCACCGCCGAGCGCGCCGACCTTGCGCACGCCGATCTGCGCGGAGCGAATTTCGACCCACCGCGCGATGCAGTGGCGCTCGTCGCCGCCGCGCTCGACGGCGTGCCGGATGGCCCACTCCGCCAGGAAGCGGCGGATCGGCTCGCCATCCTGACGCAAGAGATGGCCGAGGATACGGAACGGTCATTGCGCGCAACGTGGCCCGACCCCATGCCCGGTAACCCACCGCCCATCGAGGCGTGGACGAACAGCCTGATCGCCATCGCCTGCGCTCAGGACACTGCGCCCCATCTCGCGCGTGGGCTCATCCGCAATTTCGCGGCCAATGACAGGATCGACCGTGCCCGCCTCGGCCGCGCCCTCCGCGACCCTGACGCCTGCCCCGGCGCCCGCGGCCTGACGAACGACGAGCTCGAGCGCCTTCCGTGACCCACCGCGGACAGGGGGGGGCCCGCCGATTGAAGGCCCGCTTAGCGCGCTTCCCGTTTGGGTTGCGGCTTGATACTGTCACGTATCGAAGGGGACGGGCTGATGCCGACCGCGCGCACCGACGCGGCCCCTGCGCCGCGGGCGCCTGATGCCGACCTTGGCGAGCTTCTCGCCGCGGCGAACGACGCGGCGCGGCGTGAAGTCTCGCAGCAATGGTTCTTCTTCATCACCCTGATGCTGCTTCTTGCGGCTTCGGTCGGCACCACGACGCATCGCGCGCTGCTCGATGCCGCACCGATGCGCCTTCCGATCCTGAACATCGACCTGCCGATGCTCGGCTACTATGCCATCGCGCCGACCATCTTCGTGGTGCTGCACTTCTACGCGCTGCTGCAGGTGAACGCGCTGCGCGGCAAGGTGACCGAGTTCGTCCGCGCGGCGGAGGAGGAAGCACGCGCGCTGGAGGCCGCAGGGCACGGCGCCTATTCGGCCATCCTCGAACGCCTCGTCCGCCCGCTCGACGGCTTCGCGGTGGTGCAGGCCATCGCCGCGCCACGGCTGCACCGCAGGGCGCTCGCGGCGCGGGTGATGACGGCAATCACGCTCGTCATCGGCCCGGTTCTGCTCCTCGTGTTCTTCCTGCTTCGCTTCCTCCCCTACCAGGACGTTCCGACGACGCATTGGCACCGCGCGCTTGTCGCCATCGACATCCTGATCCTCTGGTCGCTGATGCCGCCCGCAGGCCTTGCGGCTCGGGCCGCCGCAGCGCTCGGGAGCCTCGGCTTGCTGGCCTTCTGCCTGATGGTGGCGACCGTTCGCGGCGAGGCGCTCGACCGCCCCTGGCCGGTGGCACAGGAACTCCGCGCCAGGCTCTTCTTCGACGGTGCGCTCGACCCGAAGACCAACCGCCCGCCGTCTCTGCCGTTCTCGCGCGTTCTCTCCCTCGCAGACGAGAAGCTGATCCGCCAGAGCGAGACGGAGCTCGCGCGCGAGATGGTGGCGCGCACCATCGTGCTACGCGAACGATCGCTGCGCGGCGCGATCCTGATCGCGACCGATCTGCGCAAGGCCGACCTCAGCCGCGCCGACCTTGCCGGCGCGCGGCTCGATGGCGCGTGGCTGCATGGCGCCTTCCTGTTGGGTGCGCATCTCGAGGGCGCGGTGCTGGACGGCGCGGTGCTGCGTGACGCCGCGATGCACGGCGCCTCGCTGACGGGCGCGAGCCTTCGCGGCGCGAGGCTCGAGGGCGCGGGGCTGGATGGCGCAACACTCGCCGCCGCGGTGCTCGACGACGCGCGACTTCATGCGGCGACGCTGGCCAATGCCTCGCTCGAAGGCGCCTCGCTCGTTGGCGCGACGCTGCGCGGTGCGTTCCTCACCGGCGCGAAGCTGCAGGGTGCGTCGCTGATCTCCGCCGACCTTCGCGGCGCGGACCTCCGCTTCGTGCAGGCGTGGCGCGCCGATGCGTTCGGCGCGCGCCTGGGCGACGCGGATGGCAGGAACCTTCACATCGCCGAGCTGCCGGCGGGCTGGAACCCCGCCGGCGCAACGATCGATGCGAGCCCGTGGGACAGCGCGGTGTCGGCCTGGCTCGCCGCGATCGCCGATCCCGACAGCCGGACCGCCGCGGTGCGCCGCCTCTCCGCCCTGACGGCCGGCAGCGCGGACGACCCAGGCCTCGACATGCGCCACGCCGCGCTCGCCGCACTCGCCGCGCCCGACCCGCGCGCGGT
>NZ_VFAC01000038.1 GCF_007644105.1 Elioraea rosea
GGCCGCACGGCGGGCTGGCTCGCCGCCGCCGCTGCCGCGGCCGCCCTCTGGCTCGGCGCGGTCGCGGCCTTCCCCGCCCAGCCGCTCGACGGGCCCGCGGGGGCTGCCGAGATCCTGCGCAGCCTCGTCTGGTTCGTGCTCCTGCTCGCCTTCTATCGCGGCGCGGGGGGCGAGCGCGTCTCCGGCTCGGTATGGCGCTTCGCCGCAACCGGCGCGGTGCTCGCCGCGGTCGCTGCGCTGTCGATGCTGCCGGGGCTGACGGAGGCGATCGTGCTTCCCTCGCTCGGCTCGCCGGCGCTGCTTGCCCGCATCGGGCTTGCCATCGTCACCGTGCTGCTCGCCGAGAACCTCTACCGCAACGCCGACGAGGCGGCGCGCTGGCACTTCAACCTGCCCTGCATCGTCTTCGCCGGGCTCTCGATCCTCGATCTCCTGCTCTACGCCGACGCGGTGCTGTCGCGCAGCTTCGCGCCCGCGATGCTCGATGCGCGCTCGGTCACCACCGCGCTCGCCATGCCGCTGCTCGCGATCGCCGCCGGGCGCGGCCGCCGCCTGCGCCGGCCGCTGCAGCTCTCCCGCCAGGTGGCGTTCCACGGCGCGACGCTTCTCGTCGCCGGCACCTTCCTGCTCGGCATCGGCGCGGCGGGCGAGATGCTGCGCCAGCTCGGCGCCGACTGGAGCCGCGCGGTCCAGATCAGCCTCGCAGCGGCGGCGGTGATGGCGCTCGCCGTGGCCGCGGCCTCGCAGAGCGCACGCTCGCGGCTGCGCCGGCTGGTGATCGATCACTTCTTCGCCGCCCGCTACGACTACCGCCGCGAATGGCTGCGCTGCGTCGACACGCTCTCCTCCGGCGAGGCGGGGGCGGAGGCGCATGTGCGGGCGATCCGCGCCATCGCCGACGCGGCCGACAGCCCCGGCGGGGCGCTCCTGCTGCGCGACCCGATCGAGCGCGGCGCGAGCGAGGCGCCCGTCACCTATCGCTGGGGCGGGTCGTGGAACATGCGCGACGCGCCGAGCCTCTCCCTCCCGCCCGACCATGCGCTGGTCACGCGGCTGCGCGGCGGGGCCTGGGTGGTCGCCTTCGAGGAGGAGGAGGCGATGGAGGACATCGCCTCGGCCTTCGGCAGGGCCTGGCTCGCCGTGCCGCTGCTGCATCACCGCGAGGGGCTCGTCGGGCTCGTGCTGCTCGGCCCGCCCCGCGCGCCCTTCCCGCTCGATGTCGAGACCTACGACCTGTTGCGCACGCTCGGGCAGGAGGTGGCGATGTTCCTCGCCGAGCGCCGCGCGGCCGAGCGGCTCGTCGATCAGCGCCAGCTGCAGGACTACGCCAAGCGCTTCGCCTTCGTGGCGCACGACGTGAAGACGGTCTCGAGCCAGTTGACGCTGCTTCTCGCCAATGCCGAGGAGAACATCGCCGACCCCGAGTTCCAGCGCGACATGCTTCTGACCGTCCGCGCCTCTGCCGAGCGGATCAACGCGCTGATCGCGAGGCTCCGCCAGCCCGAGGCGGAGGCGAAGGAGGCCGCGAAGGAGCCTGTCCGGCCTGAAGGGGGAGCCGCCGAGGGGGGAGCCGAGGGAGGAGCGGGGCCGGTCGACCCGCTCGCGAGCCTCGCCGCCATCGTCGCCGGCCGGCGCCACCCGGTGCGCCTCGCTCCGCCCCCCGAGGGCGGGGTCGGCCTCGCCGCGATCGGGGCGGGACAGTTTGAGGCGGCGGTAACCCACCTGCTCGACAATGCGATCGAGGCGTCCGAGCCGGGCGTGCCCGTCACGGTCTCGGCGCGCCACGAGGGAGGGAGGATCCTGATCGACATCACCGACCGGGGGCCCGGCATGACGGCCGAGTTCGTGCGCGACCGGCTGTTCCGCCCCCTCTCCACCTCCAAGCCCCAGGGCAGCGGCATCGGCGCCTGGCAGGCGCGGGAGCTGCTGCGCGAGGCCGGCGGCGACCTGACGGTGCTGACCAGCCCGGGCGCAGGCACTACGATGCGGCTTGCGCTCCTGCCCGCTCGGGAGACGCCATCCGTCCGGGCGGCGCGGCCCGACGACGCCGGAACCGTGCCGACGCAGCAGAGGCTTCGTGCATGAGCAAGCCCAAACTCCTGGTGATCGAGGACGACGCGGCCCTCTGTGCGCAGTACCGCTGGAGCTTCTCCGGCTGGCGCGTGGTGATCGCCAATGACCGCGCCCAGGCCGAGGCGGCCGCCCAGCGCGAGGACCCCGCGGTGGCGCTGCTCGACCTCGGCCTGCCGCCGGACGCGGAGGGGGTGAGCGAGGGCTTCGCCACCCTCGAGGCCTTGCGGAAGATCTCGCCGATGCTGCCGGTGATCGTCTCCTCCGGGCAGGACCAGCGCGAGAACGCGCTGCGCGCGATCGCCCTCGGCGCCTACGATTTCTGCCCCAAGCCGGCCGACCTCGCGATGCTGCGCACGGTGCTCGACCGCGCGCTCCGCCTGCGCGAGCTCGAGGAGGAGAATCTCCGCCTCGCCGCCTCGCCCCGCCCCTCGCCGGTGCGCGACATCATCACCGGCGACGACGCGATGCTGAAGGTCTGCCGGACGGTGGAACGTCTCGCCTCCGTCACGGTGCCGGTGCTGCTGCTCGGCGAGAGCGGCACGGGCAAGGAGGCGCTCGCCCGCGCGCTGCACGAGATGGGGCCGCGCGCGGCGAAGGAGTTCGTCGCGATCAACTGCGCAGCGATCCCCGAGACGCTGCTCGAGAGCGAGCTGTTCGGCCACGAGAAGGGCGCCTTCACCGGCGCGGTGCGCCAGGTGGTCGGCCGCATCGAGGCGGCGAACGGCGGCACGCTGTTCCTCGACGAGATCGGCGACCTGCCGGCCTCGCTGCAGGCCAAGCTGCTGCGCTTCCTGCAGGACCAGACCTTCGAGCGCGTCGGCGGGCGGAGCCCGATCCGCGTCGATGTGCGCGTCGTCTCGGCGACCAACCAGCCGCTCGAGGACCAGGCCGGCCAGGGCCGGTTCCGCGGCGACCTGCTCTACCGCCTCAACGGCGTGACGGTGCGCATCCCCCCCCTGCGGGAGCGCGGCGAGGATGCGGTGCTGCTCGCGCGCTGGTTCCTCGCCCGCGAGAGCATGACGCTGGGGCGGCGCAATCGCGGCTTCGATGCCGGCGCGCTCGCGGCGATCGCCGCACATGCCTGGCCGGGCAATGTGCGCGAGCTGCAGAACCGGGTGCGCCGCGCGGCGCTGATGGCCGACGGGCCGCTGATCACGGCCGAGGATCTCGAGCTCGAGGCGCCGGCAGCGGAGACCCGCAGCAGCGTGCCGGAGATCGACTTCGACCTGCGTGCCGCACGGCTTCGTGCCGAGCGCGACACGATCGAGCGCGCGCTCGCGCACAGCAACGGCAGTGTCTCGGCCGCCGCACGGCTGCTCGGCATCAGCCGCCCCACCCTTTATGGTCTGCTCGACACGCACGGCATGGCGCCGCACCGGCCCGGCGGGGAGCCGGGTGCGGAAGGCGCCCATGAGGGCAGCCCGGAGAGCGGCAGGCCGCCGGAAGCCACGCTCGGCGCCGTTTAGCGGAGGATCAGGATGTTCACTCGAGAGACAACGACCGCAACCGGTGCGCGCCTGCGGGCCCGGAGGCCCTTCCGCCTCGCGCTGCTCTCCGCCGCAGCGGCCGCGCTGCTCGCCGCGATGCCGGCCGAGGCCTCGGTGGAACGCGCGCGCGCGGCGCAGGCGCGCGGCGATCTCCGCGCGGCGCAGATCGAGTACCGCAACGCCGTGCGCACCGACCCGAACTCGGCCGCGCTGCGCGCCGCGCTCGCGCAGGCGAGCCTCGACATCGGCGACACCGACACCGCCGAGAAGGAAGCCCGCGCCGCCCTCGAGCGCGGCTACGACCCCGTCGCCGGCACGGCGCTGCTGATGCGCTCCTATCTCGCGCGCGGTCGCTTCGACGACCTCCTGCGCGACTTCCCGCCCCCGGCGGCGAACGCGCCGCCCGCCGTCGCCGCGCAGGTTCTCTCCGGCCGCGCGCTCGCCCAGATCGGCACGAACCAGAAGGACGAGGCGGCGCGCAGCGTCGCCGAGGCGGTGCGCCTCGCGCCCGACACCGCCGCGGTGCAGGTCGTCGCCGCGCAGGTGGCGCTCGCGGACGGCAAGCGCGACGTCGCCGAGGCCGCGCTCGACCGCGCGCTCGCGATCGAGCCGAACAATGTCGAGGCGCTGCTTCGCAAGGGCACGGTGCAGTACGAGCGCGGCGACCTGCAGGGCGCGGCCGACACCTTCGCGAAGCTGATCGGGGTGATGCCGGGCAACACCATCGCCCGCACCCGCCGGGCCGACGCGCTGCTCCGCCTCGGCCGCGATGCCGATGCGCTCGCCGAGGTCGAGGCGGCGCTGCGCACCGCGCCCGGCTACGCGGTGGCGGTCTACCAGCGCGCGATGCTGCATGCCCGCGCCCAGGAATGGCGGCAGGCAGACGAGATCCTGCAGCGCCTCGGCACGGCGGTGACGAACTTCTCGGACGGGCTGCTTCTGCTCGCCGCAACGAAGCAGGCGCTCGGGCAGCGCGACCTCGCCGAGGATGCCGCGCGCCGCTATGTCGCGCGCCGGCCCGAGGACCCGCGCGGCGTGAAGCTCCTCGCCGCCCTCGAGATGGCGGCCGGGCGCCCCGATGCCGCTGCGGGCACGCTCGAACGCCTCGCGATGCGCGGCGGCGCGGATGCCGAGGCCTACGAGATGCTCGGCCGCGCCCACCTTGCCGCGCGCCGGCCACGGGAATCGGCCGAGGCCTACGAGAAGGCCGCGGAGCTTGCCCGCGACAACGTCCAGCTCCAGGCGCGGCTTGCCGCCGCCCGCCTCGCTTCCGGCGATGCGGCGGGCGCGGCGGAGGCCGCGGAGACGGTGCTCAGGCTCGACCCGAGCCAGACGGGCATGCACCAGATCCTCGCCGGCGCCGCCCTCGCCCGCGGCGACCTCGCCGCCGCCTCGGCGGCACTCGAGAAGGTGCCGCCCGCGGCGCGCGACACCGAGCTCGTCGGCATCATCGACGGCACGATCGACCTCGTGCGCGTCAATCTTCCCGGCGCCCGCACCGCCTTCGAGAGCGTGCTGAAGAACCACCCCAACAGCGTGCGCGCCCGCCTCGGCCTCGCCCGTGTCGCGGCGATGCAGGGCAACGGCGAGGAGGTGGACAAGCTTCTCGCCGAGGTGCTCGAGCGTGAACCGGGCAACGCCGAGGCGGCGCTGCGGCTCTCCGCCGCGGCGCAGTCCTCGACGCCCCGCGCGGCTGCCGCGCGCGCCTCGCTCGAGCGCGCCCAGGCCGCTGCGCCAGACAACATCCCGCTTGCGATCGCCACGGCGCGCATGCAGCTCGCCCTGCGCGAGCCGGCCAAGGCGGTGGCGATCCTCGATGCGACGGAGCTTCGCCAGCGCCGCCGCGGCGTCGAGGCGCTGACGCTTCTCGCCGAGGCGCATGCCGCGCAGGAGCAGTGGCAGGAGGCCGAGGCCGCCGCGCGCGCCGCACTCGCGGAGGATCCCAACAGCATCACCGCGCGGCAGCAGGTGGCGGCGCTCCTGTTGCGCGGCGGCAACGCGCGCGGCGCCGAGGGCCTGCTCGAGATCGGGCTCAACGCGCAGCCCGCGAGCATGCCGCTGCAGCAGAGCCTCGTGCAGGTGGTACGCCAGGACCGCGGCCTCGACGCTGCGCTCGAGACGGCGGACAGGCTCGCGCGCAACCCGCGCACGCGTCCCGCCTCCCTCGCGCTCCGCGGCGACCTGCTGCGCGGCGCCGACCGCAACGAGGAGGCCGCCCAGGCCTATGCGGCGGGCTACGCGCAGGCGCCCTCGCAGCTTCTCGCGCTGCGCCTCGCCTCGACCCACCAGGCGCTGGGCAAGCCCGATCAGGCCGCCGCCGCGCTCTCGACCTGGCTCGCGCGCGAGCCGGGAGATGCCGCCGTCGCCTCGCAGCTCGCGCAGATCGAGCTCGTGAGCGGCAGGACGGCCGAGGCAGAGCGCCGGCTCGCCGAGATCGTCAAGGCCTCGCCGGAGGACTGGCTGTCGCTGAACAACCTCGCCTGGCTGATGCAGGCGCGCAGCGATCCGGCGACGGCAGAAGGCAAGGCGACGCTCGCGCAGGCGCGGCTTCTCGCCGAACGCGCCTACTACATCAGCCCGACGCCCGAGACCTCCGACACGCTCGGCTGGATCCTCGCGCGCGAGGGCCAGGTGGAGGCTGGGCTGCCGCTGATCCGGCAGGCCGCTGCGGCGACGGTGGCGCGGCAGCGTGCCGATCCCTCGATGCTCTACCGGCTCGGCTTCGCGCTGAAGGAGGCCGGGCAGCGCGACGAGGCGATCCGCGTGCTCGATGCCGTGGTGAAGGCGGACGTGCAGTTCCCCGAGCGCGAGGCCGCGACGCGGTTGCTCGAGACGCTGCGCGCCGGCGGCTGAGCGCGCCGGCGGGACACGCGGGAGCGCCGGATGCGCGACCTTGCCCTTAGCGGCGTGCTGGTATCATTGCTCGCGCTTGCGGCAGCGCGGCCATTTGTGGGCGTGCTCGTTTGGTCATGGATCTCGTTCATGAATCCGCACCGGGAGGTGTGGGGGTTCGCCCAGAGCATGCCCTGGGCGATGGTTACCTTCCTTGTCACAGTGTTCGCGTGCTTCGTCGCCCGCGAGCCGAAGCGGCTAGCGCTGAATGCCGTGACGGTTCTGCTGGTCGTGTTCGCCTTCTGCATCACCGTGACCTCGCTGGTGGCAATCGGGCCGTCCGCCCAGGTGTGGGAGGGCTGGAACCGGACCATCAAGGTGCTGGCCGGGCTGCTACTGACGGCATCGCTGCTGACGGAGCGGCGGCGCGTCGATGCGCTCGTATGGCTGATGGTGATCGCGATTGGGTTCTACGGGGTGAAGGGCGGAATCTTCACCGCGGTCACGGGCGGCGGCTTCATCGTCCTCGGCCCACCCGATTCGATGATCGAGGACCGCAACCACCTCGCGGTCGCACTGCTCGTGACACTGCCGCTGATGAACTACCTCAGGATGCAGGCGCGCCATCTTCCCGTCCGCCAGGGTCTTGCGGCTGCCATGGCAGCGACTCTGCTCGCGGCGATCGGCAGCCAGTCGCGCGGCGCGCTGATCGCCCTCGCCGCGACCGCCGGCATGTTCTGGCTGCGCAGCCGCGGCAAGATCACCTCGGGGATCGTGCTCGCGGTCGGCCTCGCCGCGGCGATCGCCTTCATGCCTGAAAGCTGGGTCGAGCGCATGCGTTCGATCCAGAACTACGAGCAGGACGGCTCGGCGATGGGGCGGCTAACCATATGGATGGCTGCCTTTGCCCTGGCGCTCGCCCGGCCCCTGGTCGGCGGCGGATTCCACGCGATCTACAACCAAGGCATCGTCAACATGGTCGCGCCGGGAATCAGGGCACGCGCCACCCACAGCATATGGTTCGAGGTGATGGCCGATCATGGCTTCCCGACCTTCTTCGTCTGGGTGGGAATCATCGTCGCCGGGCTCTGGTACTCGCGGCGGATTTGCCGCATGGCGAAGGACCAGCCCGCGCTGCGCTGGGCGTACGATCTTGCGCGGATGAGCCAGGTCTCCGCCGTCGCCTACATGGCCGGCGGCAGCTTCCTCTCGCTCAGCTACTGGGACTTCTTCTGGACGCTGATGGTCGTGCTCGGCGCGACGCATGCCCTCGTCGCGCAGGCGCTGAGGCAGCAATCGCCGGCGCCGGCGGCGGGCCGATCCGTCGGCTGGCAGCCGCAATCCGCCGGCGGGCTTCGCCCCGCCGTGAACCGAACATGAAGGCGGGAACCGGAGCATGCAGGCCTTCTACTACCTCGCCATGCTCATCGGCGTGGCGTGGCTCGCCGTTTGGTCCATCCTGCCGCCAGAACAGCGCGGCAGATGGTGGTGGCCTTTCGACATGCGCGACAGCGAAGCGGAGGAGTTAAGCGATGCGCGCCCTGCCGGAAGCGACCGCAAGGCCGGAGACCGAGGCAGCGCGGCACGGCCGCGCGAGCGCGGCGGCGACAGAACGGCCGCTCCGGCTGCTGACCTTCAGCACCCTCTACCCGAACGCCGCCCAGCCCAATCATGGCGTGTTCGTCGAGAACAGGCTGAGGCATCTCGTCGCAAGCGGTGAGGCAGAGAGCACGGTCCTCGCCCCGGTTCCCTGGTTTCCCGGCCGCGGGCCCGGCGCCGTGCCGGCGGAGGAGCGACGCCACGGCCTCGCCGTGCATCACCCGCGCTTCCTCGCCATTCCCAAGTTCGGCCTCGCCACCAACCCCTACGCGCTCTGGCGCGCCGCGCGCACGGCGTTCCGGCGGCTGCGCGCGGACAGGCTGGCGTTCGACCTGATCGACGGCCATTACCTCTACCCTGACGGCGTCGCGGCGGTGTGGCTTGCCGAGGAGGCGGGGCTTCCCGTGGTGCTGACCGCGCGGGGCTCGGACACGAGCCAACTTCCCCATTACCGCTTGCCGGGGCGGCTGATCCGCCAAGCGGTCGACCGCGCCGACGCGCTGATTGCCGTCTCGGCGGCGCTCGGTGAGGGCCTGGTCGCGCTCGGCGCGAGGCCGGAAAAGGTCACAGTGCTGCGCAACGGGGTGGACCTGTCGCTGTTCCGCCCGGTGCCGGACCGCGCGGCGCTGCGCGCCTCGCTCGGGCTCGATGCACCGACGCTGCTTTCGGTCGGACACCTGATCGAACGCAAGCGCAACCACCTCACGATCGAGGCGCTTCGCCTGCTCCCCCAGCACCGCCTACTGCTCATCGGCGAGGGGCCAGAGCGGGCGATGCTCGAGGCGTGCGCGGCCAAGCATGGCGTGGTCGACCGCGTCCGCTTCCTCGGCGCGATGCCGCACAAGGAGTTGCCGCGCTACTACACGGCGGCCGACGTGATGGTGCTCGCCTCCTCGCGGGAAGGCTGGGCGAACGTGCTGCTCGAGGCGATGGGCTGCGGCACGCCAGTGGTGGCAACTCCCGCCTGGGGCTCGCGCGAGGCGGTCGCCGCCCCCGAGGCAGGGATTGTCGTCGAGGAGGCAACCGCCGAGGCGCTCGCCGAGGCGCTGCGCCGGCTCGCGGCCTCGCCTCCCAATAGGGCGGCGACGGCTGCCTATGCCGCCCGGTTCAGTTGGGACGAGACCACCGCCGGGCAGCTCGCGCTGTTCCGGCGCGTGCTTCAGGAGCGTGGGCGATGACGGACGACAGCTCGGCCGCCCTCCCCTGGCTGTCACGCCGTGCAGCTACACGGCTGGCGCTGACGGGGCTTGTCTCCGGCTGCGCGGGCGCCCCTGCCTGGGCGCAGCAGGGGGCGGTCGTCACCCCTGCCCTGCCATGTCTCGGCCACCCGGACGACATCGTGTCGCTGCTGCTGGAAGGCTCGGGTGCGCCGGCGGAAACGGTCGCCGTTTTCGGCCAGGCGTTCCGCCAGGGCGACCTGCCGCGTGGCGCCTCGCTCACCGCACGGCGAGCGACGGGCCAGGCCCTGCCGGTGCAGGCGGACGTGACCACGCGCCACCCCGACGGCTCGGCCCGGTTCGCGGTCGTCAGCCTCTCCTGCCCCGCGCTCCGCAGCGGCGAGCGTCTCGGCGTGGTGCTCGCCCGCGGCAGGGCGAGCGAGGCCGCGGCGCTGGACGTGACGGCTGCCGCCGCGGGCCGCTCGGCGGTCGTCGAGATCACCCCGGCGGATGGCGGGGCGCCCTGGCGGGCCGACCTGCTGCTGCGGATGCAGGATGCGGTGGTGCAGCGCCTCCCGAAGGCGGCGTGGCAGGCGGGGCACCTTGCCGTGCAGGCGCGCGTGCGGCTGCCGGTGCCGGCCGAGGCGGTGGGCGGTGCTGCCTCGGCCCGGCTGGTCGCCGACCTCGCGCTGCGGGCGGACGGTACGCTCTGGTGCGCCGTCTGGCTGCGCAACGACATCGCGATGCGGGCGCAGGGCGGTACCGCGCGCTACACGCTGCGGCTCCTGCTCGACGGGCGGGAGGTGCTCGACAGCGGCGAGATCCGGCAGTTCCAGTATCAGGGCTTTGGGCGGACGCGGAGCGTCGCCCCGGGTGGCGCTGCGTCCACGCCGCCCTTTGTGCGGCACGATGTGCACTACCTCGCCGAGATCGGGGCGGTGCCGCATTACGACGTGGCCGTCGGGGTCGCCGACACGTTGCTGGGCAGGCTAGCGGCCGCGACGGCTTCGCGCGAATGGGCCGTCCCGCTCGCGCCGCGCGGCATCGCCCAGTACATGCCGGCAACCGGCGGGCGGGGCGACATCGGCCCCACGACGATGTGGCAGGCCGCCTGGCTGGTGAGCATGGACCGGCGCGCGGCGGCCTACGTGCTTGGCCAGGCCGAGGCGGCGGGTGCAGTGCCGTGGCATTTCTGGGACGACGCGAACGACACCTGGCTGAGCACCGAGCACTACCCAGCGCTCTGGACCGACCCGCGCGGCGGCACCGGGCGGGTGGGCAACCGGGCATCGGGCGGGCTGGCGCAGCAGCGCGCGCCCACTGCCGAGACAGGCTGGACGCCCGACATCGCCCATCAGCCCGACCTCTCGACGGTGCCCTACCTGCTCACCGGCGAGCGCTGGATCCTGGACAACCTCCAGGCCCAGACCTCTGCCGCGATCATGGGCACGTATCCGGTCAACCGCCTGGATGGCGAAGCGCTGGTGACGAATGGCGGGCAGGTGCGCGGCTCGGCCTGGAACCTGCGCCAGGTCGGCAACGCCGCCTGGCTGAGCCCCGACGGCTCCGCCGAGAAGGCCTATTTCGAGAGCGTCCAGCAGAAGAACTGGTCCTGGCTCGTGGCCCAGACGCCCGGCTGGACGGCAAAGCAGGGCGAGGCGCATGGCTGGGTGCCGGGCGTGTATGGCGAGCGCGGCGGCGTCGCGCCGTGGCAGCAGGACTACTTCGCCTCCACGACCCTGGCCGAGGCGCGGCGCGGCAATGCCGATGCGCTTGCCTTCCTTCGCTGGCAGGCGAATTTCCTGCTCGGGCGGTTCCAGGCCGAGCGGGCCGGCCTCGCGATGCACGCCGGCGCTGGCTACGGCCTCGCCGTCACCGAGGCGACGACCTTCAATCCGATCTCGCAGCGCCTCTACCCGACATGGGCGGAGATCGCCCAAGCGAACGAGGCGCGCGGCTGGGCGAAGCGGCCCTGGTCGGATTTCCAGTACAACCAGCTCGCCCTCGCGACCCTCGCCGGCCTCGCCACGACGCTCCGCTCTGAGGACGCGGCGAGGCTGTTCGCGACCCTGTCACAGCAGCGGATGCGCGGCACCAGCATCGCCGACTACCGCCAGAATTCCACCTACGCCATCGTCCCACCCGGATTCTCGCGCGCCGGGTCGGCCGCGCCGCGCTGCACGCCGTCCCGCCCGCCGGGCTGAAGGCGCCCCTCGTACCGCATGCGCGCCACCCTCAAACGCCTGCTGTTCGGCCTCGGCCTCGCCCGGGCGCTGCATCGAGTGCGAAATCGGAACGTTCTGACGGTGGCGATGTTCCACCGCGTCCTGCCGCCCGGCGATCCGCGCTTCGCCGGCGCCAACCCGACCTACACGCTCGGCCTCGGTGATTTCGAGCAGGTGCTCGACCTGTTCGCGCGGTTCTACAGCGTGGTCGGCCTCGACGCGGTGGAGGCCGCCGCGGCCGGCGCTCCGCTGCCGCGCTGCCCGCTGCTGATCACCTTCGACGACGGCTGGAGCGACAATGTCGACTATGCCCTGCCGGCACTGACCGCCCGCGGGATGCCGGCGGTGCTGTTTGTCGCGACCGGCTTCATCGGCGACCCACGCGGCTTCTGGCAGGAGCGGGTGTTCGACGCGGTCGCGACGCGGGATGGAATCGAGGCGGCCGAGGCGCGCGTGGCCGCCCTCGCCTCGGCCGATACCCATGCCCGGTCCGCGGCGCTCGACGTGCTCGAGGAGCGGCCCCTACCACGCTGCATGGCCGATGCCGACGAGCTCGCGACGCTGGCGGCAGGCGGGGTCTCCATCGGCGGGCACGGGCACTGCCACATCCCACTAACCGAGGTCGCGGACGCCGCCTCCGAGTTCCGCGCCTGCCGCGAGGCGCTTGCCGCGCACAACCTTGGCGGCGCGCATCCCGCCTTCTCCTTCCCGCACGGACGGTGCAACGAGGCGTTGATCGCTGGCGCACAGGAGGCTGGATTCGGCCTCTGTTTCACGAGCGCGCCGCGGCTGACGCCCCCCGCAACCCTCCAGGCCCCAGGCGGCATAGGGCGAATCTCTATCGAAGTTCCGCATCGCGGCCCCCGCGCGGGGCTCGACATCGCAGCTCTTGCCTTTTCCCTCATCACTCGGCCTCACACTCCCACCTAATGACGACGACATCCTCGCTCACGGCGGAGGTGAAGCCACCTGCCGCGCTTGATAAGGTGGAACTCGCCGCCTGGCGGACCTTCCAGGCAGCGACGCCGCATCTTCGCCGCGCCTTCTTCTCGCCCGGCTTCGCCCGCGCCTGTAGCGAGGCATGGCCGGAAGCGCGTGTAGCCGTGTTCAGGCGGGGGGGGGAGATCGCTGCCTTCTTCCCCTTCCAGTTCGCCGGCACCTGGCAGCGTCGGGTGGGCCTTGCCCAGCGAATCGGCAGCAACCTTTCCGATCATTCGGGGGTGATCGCGCGGCCAGGATTTAAGATCACACCCGCAGAAATGCTCCGCCTTTCCGGTATCGGCGCGCTGTTCATTGACCATCTGACAGGTGGACAGGAGGTGTTCGGCCTCGAGGCGGAGGAGTGGCGCCTTGGCCATACCATCGACCTTGCCGGAGGGGCGGAAGCCTACTTCGCCGCGCTCGGCGTCGCCAACAAGGGGTTTCTTGCTGATACCGAACGGCGCATGCGTCGGCTCGAAAAGGACTACGGCACTGCCGAGTTCACCTTCGTCGACCAACCCGGGTGGGAAGAGGTGCAGGCAGTGATCGACGCCAAGCGCGCGCAGTACGCCCGTACTGGCGCGGGCGACAGCTTTGCAGATCCCGCCCATCTTCGGCTTATCCAAGCGCTGGTCGCGACGGCCGATCCCGAATGCAGGCCGGTCGTCTCCACCCTCTCTGCCGGTGGTCGCGTCTTGGCCCGGCATCTCGGCCTCCTTCATGCGGGCCGCCTGAGCTACTGGTTTCCCGTTTACGACGTAGAAGCGCAAAAAGTGTCGCCAGGGCGGACGTTACTGTGGCGAACGATCCGGGACGCCGACCGGCACGGCATCGTCTGGATCGACCGCGGCGAAGGTGATTCGCAGGCGAAACGCGACTTCTCGACCGGGGTGCAGCAGTTCGGTCTTGCCGCCTGGCGGATGGGGGGCGTGCGCGGCCTCGCCGCGGATGCAGTGCAGCGCCTCCGCTGGAGGCTTGCCGGATGAGCGGGGCGGAGGAGCCCCCCCGGCTCGGCCGCGCGATGGCGGCGGGCTCGGCCTGGATGATCGCGAGCCGGTGGATGGTGCGAAGCATCGGTCTTGTGAGCACCGTCATCCTCGCGCGGCTGCTGGCGCCGGCGGATTTTGGCCTCGTGGCGATGGCGATGCTCGTGGTCGGCGCCGTCGAGGTGCTCGGGCATACAGGTCAGCGCCTCGCGATCATCAGGCTGCACGAGCCGACACGCGAGCACTACGACACGGCTTGGACCTTCGGCGTGCTGATCGGCCTCACCGCCGCGCTGATCCTCTCGATCGCCGCGCCGATCGCCGCGCAGATCTTCGACGAGCCGCGCGTGACGTGGATCGTCTGGTGCCTTTCGCTGCGGCCGCTGATGATCGGCCTCGAGAACATCGGCCTCGTCGACCTGCAGCGGCGGCTCAACTTCCGGCGCGACCAGCAGGTGGTGCTGATCGCCAAACTCGTAGCCTTCGTCGTCACATTGTCGTTGGCATTCCTCTTCCGCAGCTACTGGGCGCTGATCGCCGGCATCCTCGCCCAGGGCCTCGCGCAGCTTTCGGTCAGCTACCACTACTCGCCCTACCGTCCGGGGTTCTCGCTCGCGAAGACGCATGAGCTCTGGTCGTTCTCGAGCTGGACGCTGGTGACGCATGTCTCGGGCTACTTTGCCGACAAGGTCGACCAGATGACGGTGGGACTCTCGCTCGGCGCGCCAGCGATGGGGACCTACGCTGTCGGCGGCGAGCTCGCGGCCCTGCCGACGGAGGAGCTCGTAGTTCCCCCCACACGCGCACTCTATGCCGTCTACTCCCGCGTCTCCCACGATGCAGCGGCGCTGCGCGAGCATTACCTGCAGGCGCTCTCCTTCATCGCGCTCATCGCCTGTGCCACGAGCACCGGCATCGCACTGGTGGCGGAGGATGCAGTGCGGGTGGTGCTTGGGGAGAAGTGGCTCGAGACGGTGCCGCTGCTGCCGTGGCTCGCGCTGTCGGCCGGACTCTTCGGCATGGCGCGCAGCGCGGTTTCGGTGCTCCTTGCGGCGGGGTATGCGCGCGTCAACGCGCTGCGCGGGCTTGCCTTCGTCACGGTCCTCGTGCCCACCACCGCGATCGGGGTGCAGCTTGGCGGTGCCGAGGGTGTGGCGATCGCCAGGCTCGGCGTGACGGCGGTGATCGCGCCGGTGATGTTCCTCCTACTCATCCGCTTCCTGCATCTGCGCGTTACGGACCTGACCGCCGCGTTGTGGCGGCCACTCACGGCCGCGGCGCTGATGGCGGCGGCGGTGATGGCGGCGCATCCATCGATGCCCACGCTGCCGCCCCTGCGCCTTGTCGCGGAGGCGGGCCTCGGGGCAATGGTTTACGTCGGCTCGGTATTTGCCCTTTGGGTAACCTCTGGCAGACCCCGAGGATCAGAGCACGTCCTGTTCACTATAATAATACACCGTATCATCCGTCGTCCAAAGATAGCGCGTTCGCTTCGCTAATGAGCAGAATCCACGACAAGCTCATGCATCCGTCTGATCCGACAACTTCCGATCCAAGGCGCGACACCTATGTCGTCGTCAGCGGCTGGTACGGGCATCGTAATTCAGGCGACGAGGCAATCTTGATCGTGCTGCTGGAGCAGTTGGCTCAACTCGGCATCCATCGCACATCCGTTCTGACAGGCCAGCCCGACGAGGTCACACGATGCTACGGACCTGCCGGCACTGTGGGCGTACGCGATTGGGAGACGGTTGGACTGCACGGCCTATCCAATTTGGTTCGTGGCAGGCTCGTAGGGAAGCTGCAGCATCAGGCAGGAGCAGCAGCTTTCGTGCTAGGCGGCGGCAGCCTGCTTCGGGACAATAACACCCGGCGCAATCTTCTTCGGCTGCTCGACGATGTGTTCATCGCCTCCATGTGCCGCGTTCCAGTGTTCTTCTATGCGCTTGGCGTCGGTCCTCTGACCACGCGTCTCGGCCGCTGGCTGATCGGGCTTGCCGCGCGGCGTGCAGACATAGCCACCGTTCGCGACGAGGCAAGCGCTGAGCTCCTTCGAAGCCTTGGTGTTCCCGAAGAACGTATTGCGATCGTGACCGATCCCGCGTTCTTGCTGCCGGATGCACGCCGCGAGGATGCGATTGAGTTGGCTGGACTGAGCGACTTTCTGGCGCAGCATTCGCGCACGGTATTTATCTATCCCACACTGGCAATGACACGTCCTCCCCTGGCCGACAACCACGACCGTCATCTTCAAATGATGGCAGCGGCGTTGACGCGCCTTTGGTGTGAGGACGGGCGCGCGGTAGTGATGGTACCGATGCGTGTGACTGGCAGTGATGATGATGTCGAAGCAAGCAGGAGGATTGTCCGATTTATGGATTCTGCTTGCCCAGTCCACATCATCGAGCAGGAACTCTCGCCACCCATGATCCGTGCGCTAACGTCAGTTGCGGGGATCAATGTGACGGTGCGCCTGCACGCGATGATCTATGCTGTGTCGCTCGGAATACCGTGCGTCGCGATGAACTACGAACCCAAGGTGCTTGCGAATGCCAAGCGCTTCGGCATTGCAGATCGGGTCGTAGAATTTGGTCCGGGCTGGGATCAGTATCTTGTCGAGCAGGTGCGCCGACTTGATCGCGAGATGCCTCAGGCGCGCGCCTCACTCGCAGCGTCACTCCCCACACTTCGACAGGGAGCGATGCGAACCTTTGAGCTTCTCGGCCAGCTTCTCAATCGCTCGGCGCACAATTGTTGATGCTGCACCCTCCTGACCATACGGCGGCTTCTAGAGCGCGTTACTGCGCCAACCAGGCATAACGACCATGCCCCTCATCCTCGTCACCGGCGGCTGCGGCTTCATCGGCTCCCATCTCTCGGCGGCACTGATCGCCCGCGGCGACAGGGTGCGCGTGCTCGATGACCTCTCCACCGGAAGCCGCGCCAACCTCGCCCCCGGGGCCGAGCTCGTCACCGGCAACATCACAGACCCCGCCGTCGTTCGCGCCGCCTTCGACGGTGCGGAGGCCTGCGTCCACCTCGCCGCGATCGCCTCGGTCGAGCGGGGGGTGAAGGAGTGGCAGGCGACGCACCGGGTGAACCTCTCCGGTACCATCACGGTATTCGACGCTGCCCGAGAAGCGGGCGGGGTGCCGGTGGTCTATGCCTCCTCGGCCGCCGTCTATGGCGAGCAGGAGAAGCTGCCGATCGAGGAGGATGCGCCGAAGGCCCCCCTCTCGGCCTACGGCGCGGACAAGCTCGGCTGCGAGCAGCACGCCCGCGTCGCCGGCCACGTGCACGGCATCCCCACGCTGGGGCTTCGCTTCTTCAACGTGTTCGGGCCGCGGCAGGACCCGCGCTCGCCCTATTCGGGGGTGATCTCGATCTTCTGCGACAGGCTGGTCGCGGGAGAGCCCGTCGGCATCTACGGCGATGGCGGGCAGACGCGGGACTTCATCGCCGTGGGCGACGTCGTCGCCGGCCTGCTCGCGGGCCTCGGCGCGGCAAGCACCGAAGCACCGGTGGTGAACCTCTGCACCGGCCGGGCGACCTCCGTGCGCGACCTCGCCGGCGCGATCGCCGCGCTCGCCGGCGTCACCGGGGCGGCGGCCGAGCCGCGCCACCTGCCGCCGCGCAGTGGCGAGATCCGCCACTCTGTCGGCTCGCCGGCAAAGGCGCGCGCGCTGCTCGGGCTGGGAGAGCCCACCTCGCTCGAGACGGGACTCGCGTCGGTGATCGGGTGGATCAGGGAGGGGCGGCCGGGCCTCTCGGCCGGCTGAATACATCGGCAACGCCGGCCATTCAGCCCAGGTGACTCAACCCAGGTTGTTCAACCCAGGGCGGCGTTGACCGCCCAGGCGATGCCGAGCCACAGGACGATGGAGAGGGTGGCGGTGACGGCGATTGCGGTGGGCCAGGAAAGCCTGTCGCGAGACTCGAGGGTGGCGTCGGCCGCATGCGCCGGGCCCTGCGCCGGCCATGCCGGAGCATCAGCGATCGCCACGGACGGAACCGGGCGTGCCCGATGGGCATGAGGGTGGCGGGCCGGCGGCATCGACAGTGCTCCCCTGTCTTGTCTTTGCTGATGATTCTATCCAGTGGTGAAGGATTTGCTAATCACGCTCGCGTAGGTTGCGCACGATTGTGGCTTTTTGCCGCGAGCGCCTGGCCAGGCTTAGGCTTTATCCAGGCTTGGAGCGTATGCAGTGGCAGGGCGCCGTCTCCGGCGTCCGGCTCGGGAGTGGTGTGTCATGTGTGGCGTCGTCGGCCTGTTCCATCCGCTCGACCCGAGCCTTCCGGAGGAGGCGGCGCTGCGGCGCATGGCCGAGGCGATCCGCCATCGCGGCCCGGACGGCGACGGGTTTCACGTGGAACCGCATGTCGGGTTCGGCCACAGGCGGCTCGCCATCGTCGACCTCGAGGGCGGCGTCCAGCCCATGGCGACGGAGGACGGCGCGGTCACCATCACCTTCAACGGCGAGATCTACAACCACCTCGCCCTGCGCGCCGAGCTCGAGAAGGCGGGGCACCGGTTCCGTACCCGCTCCGACACGGAGGCCATCCTGCATGGCTGGCGGCAGTGGGGACCGGGCGTGGTCGAGCGGCTCACCGGCATGTTCGCCTTCGCCCTCTGGGACCGCACCAAGGGCGAACTCCTGATCGCCCGCGACCCGCTCGGCGAGAAGCCGATGCATCTCGCCTGGCTGCCGGATGGGCGGCTCGCCTTCGCCTCGGAGCTTGCCGCCCTGCTTACCCTCCCCTCCCTTCCCCGCGTGCTCGACCCCACCGCGGTCGAGGACGTGCTGGCGCTCGGCTACATCCCCGATCCGGCCACGATCTACGCCAAGGTCCGCCGCCTCAGGCCAGGCCATGCCCTGCTTCTCCGCCGCGGCGACGCCGCACGCCCCGAGCCGCGGCGGTACTGGGCCCCGCCAACCCATGCCGCGGCGGCTCCGGCCGATGCGCCCGCCCTCCTCGCCACGATGCTGAAGGAGGCGACGCGGGCGCGGCTGATGTCGGACGTGCCGCTCGGCGCCTTCCTCTCGGGGGGCATCGATTCCGGCACGATCACCGCCCTTGCCTCGCTTGCCCGCCAGGAAGCCGGGCAGGAGCGGCTCGCGACCTTCACCATCGGCTTTCCCGGCGAGGATGACGAGCGGGAGGCCGCCGCCCTGGTCGCCTCGCGCTACGGCACGCTGCACCACGCCGAGGCGGACGAGACCGACTACGTCGCCGCCGCCCGCGACCAGGCGCGGCTCTTCGGCGAGCCCTTCGCGGACCATTCCTCGGTGCCGAGCCTCTCCGTCTGCCGGCTCGCCCGGCGCCACGCCACCGTGGCGCTCTCCGGCGACGGCGGCGACGAGGTGTTCGCCGGCTACCGCCGCTATCGCTGGCACCTGCTCGCCGAGGCGGTGCGGCGGAAGATCCCCGCCCGCGCGCGGCGGCACGTGATCGGCCGCCTCGCCCGGGCCTACCCCAAGCTCGACCGGGCGCCGAAATGGCTCCGCGCCAAGACGACGCTGACCGAGATCAGCCTCGACAGCGCGCTCGGCTACTACAACACGCTGGTGCGCTGCACCGACGACCGGCGCCGCGCCCTGCTCTCCTCCTCTCTCCGAGCCGCGCTGGACGGGCACGACCCCTCCGCCCGCTTCCCCGCGCTGATGGCGGAATGCGACCCGGGCGACCCGCTCCTGCAGGCCCAGTACGCCGATGTCGCGACCTGGCTTCCGGGCGACATTCTGGTCAAGACCGACCGCACCTCCATGGCCGTCTCGCTCGAGGTGCGGCCGCCCTTGCTCGACCCGGCCCTCGTCTCCTGGGGCATGGCGCTGCCGGCCGCGCTCAAGATCCGCGGTGCCCAGGGCAAGGCGGTGCTGCGCGATGCCGCCGCCACGCTCCTGCCGGCCGAGCTGATGACGCGGAAGAAGACAGGCTTCGCAACCTCGCTGACCGGCCAGCTCCGCGCGAAGGCACCGGTCCTGCGCGAGCGCCTGCTCGGCCCCGCTTTGCTCGACAGCGGCTGGTTCGACCGCGAGGCGCTGGCGCGGATGATCGACGAACACGCGTCGGGCCGGCTCGACCATGCCCAGCCGCTCTGGACGCTGCTGATGATCGAGGGGTTCCTGCATGCCCGCGAGGACCAGGACGAGGGCAGATCCCGCCCCGAGGCGATGGTTGCGTAGGGCCGCGATGCCGCTTCCCGTCCTCGCAGCGATCGTCGCGAGCGTGCTGCTCTCGGCGCTCGCCCAGATCGCGCTCAAGGCCGGTATGACCCGGCCCGCCGTGACGGACGCGCTCGCCGCCGGCGCGCCGGGGCCGATCGCGCTAGCTGTCGGCACCGAGCCACTCGTGCTGGCGGGCCTCGCCCTCTACGGGTTTGGCATGCTGATCTGGCTGTTCGTGCTGTCGCGCATCGACGTCTCGCTCGCCTACCCCTTCGTGAGCCTCGGCATCGTGGTGACGATGGGGCTCGGCTATCTAGTGTTTGGTGAGGTCGTCTCGGTGACGCGCGCCCTCGGCGGGGCGCTGATCATCGGGGGAATCCTGGTCCTCGCGGCGGGCTAATGGAGGGCACCCGTCATCCGGGCGAAGCAACCCCCGAAAACGCCCCCGGCTCGGCGCTGAAGGTCAGCGTCGTCATCCCCGCCTACAGGGCGGCGGACCTGCTCGACATCGCGATCGGCTCGGTGGCGCGGCAGACCTTCAAGGATTTCGAGGTGATCGTCGTCGACGACGCGAGCCCCGACGACACAGAGACCGTGGCGCGCCGGCTGCTCGCCGAGCACGGACTCGTCCACACAGTGGTGCGGCAAGCTGTCAACGGCGGGCCGGCTGCCGCACGCAACCGCGGCGTCGCCCTGGCACAGGGCGAGTACGTCGCCTTCCTCGACGCCGACGACGAGTGGCTGCCCGAGAAGCTCGCCCGCCAGGTCGCGCTGATGGACGCCGACCCGGCGATGACCCTCTGCGGCTGCCAGGCCGACTGGGTCGACATCAACGGCGCGCTGATCCGCCCCCTCTACGAGAACCTGCCAGACCGGCTGGATGACGGCTGGAAGCTCTTGTTCTGGAACTGCTACGTCGCCACCCCCTGCGCGATGGCGCGCCGCCTCGACCTCGGCATCGCGCCCTTCGACACCAGACTCCGCGTGGGCGAGGACCGCGACCTCTGGATCCGGCTCGCGAGCAACGGCCGGGTCGGGCTCGTACAGGAGAAGCAGGTCGTCATCCGCACCTCTCCCGGCAGCTTCATGGCCCGGCACGCGACGCTCGTGCTCGAGGACACGCTGCCGATGATCCGCCGCCACATCGTCGCCTTCTCCGACACGCTCTCGCTGCGCACTCGGATGCGGGCGATCGGGATGCTGCACAGCCAGATCGGCAAGAGCCTCGACGGCGTGCCGGGCCAGTACCTCACGAGCGTCTCGCATCTCGCCCGGGCGGTGCTGCTCGGCTACCGGCCGTTCGACAGCCTGCGCCAGATCGTGCTGACCGCCCCGCTAGTCCGCACCGTCAAGGAGCGCGTCAAGGCACGGCTGCAGAAGCCCGCATGAGCGCCGGCTTGCCCTTCGAACTCGCCCCGACGCGGGGGTTCGACCGCCCGTTGCTCGGCGTCGTGCTCGACACCGAGGAGGAATTCGACTGGTCGGCCCCGTTCTCGCGCCGCAACCGGGGCGTCAACGGCCTCGCACACCTGCACAAGGGGCATAAGATCTTCCGCCGCTACGGGCTCACGCCCGCCTACCTGGTCGATCATCCGATCGTGGCCGACCCGCGCGCGGCGGAGGTGTTCGGCCCCTGGCTCGCGGCCGGGGAGTGCCTCGTCGGCGCGCAGCTCCACCCCTGGGTGACGCCGCCCTACGAGGAGGTGGTCTGCCCCTACAACTCGTTCCCCTGCAACCTCGAGCCGGACCTCGAGCGCCGCAAGCTTGCGACGTTGACGGAGGC
Organism: Elioraea rosea; assembly: GCF_007644105.1. Lineage (GTDB taxonomy): Bacteria > Pseudomonadota > Alphaproteobacteria > Acetobacterales > Acetobacteraceae > Elioraea_A > Elioraea_A rosea. Next base: position 21,291 of record NZ_VFAC01000038.1, read on the forward strand.
GATCACGACCACGCTCGGCGTCGCCCCGCGCATCTACAAGGCTGGCCGCTACGGGCTCGACATCCGCCGCGAGGAGATGCTGCTCGCGCTTGGCTACACGGTCGACACCTCCGTGATGCCGTTCCGCGACTTCTCGGGCCTCGGCGGCGGGCCGAACTTCTTCGGTTTCCCCGACCAGCCCTTCTGGCTCGGCCCCGACCGGGTTGGCGCGGAACGGCGCGTGCTCTACCTGCCGGTGAGTCAGTCCCTCGTCGGGCCGCTGCGCTTCGTCCGCGAGAGCGGCGCGGGCCGGCGGATCTTCGGTCCCCTGTCCTCACGGCTCAGACTGCCCGGCCTGCTCGCTCGGCTGCACCTGCTCGAGCGGATCATGCTCACGCCCGAAGGCGTCGCGTTCGAGGAAATGCGTCGCCTCGTGGATGCCCAGGTCGCGGACGGGCGGATGGTGTTCACCCTCTCGATGCACAGCCCCTCCTTCATGCTGGGGGGCACGCCCTACACGCGGTCGCCGGCCGATCTCGACACGCTGCTCGCTACGATCGACCGGTTCCTTGACTACTTCTTCCATGAACTCGGCGGCATCGCGACCGACCCCTTGAGCCTTCGCGCGCAGCTAATCGCGGTCAGGGTCTAGCCTCTCCCTCGATCCGGCGGCCGATGATCGGCAGGTCGATCGTGAAGCTCGGCGGGCGGGGCTTCACCTCGCCGCGGATCCGGTAGAGGCGCAGTTCCCTGTCCTCGGTCGGCACGTTCGCCACCACCGGGATGCGGCCGATCTCCTCGAAGCCGGGGCCGTCGAGCACGTGCTGCAGCCGCGCCATCGCCGCGAGATCGGTCCAGAAATCCCGCTGCGCCACCACCACCGACACGCCGAGGTCACGGATACGCTCCAGGATCTCCTCCTCCGTATCCTCCCGCTGCCCGACGCCGAGCTCGCGCCGCACCGCGACGGTCAGCAGCAGCTTGTCGGCCCGCGCCGTATAGAGGTCGGGCCGGCCGGAGACGGTGCGCATGCTGAAGACGAAGCTGCCGTCACGCTTGCCGGAGAACAGCACGGTCGAATCGGGCGGGGCGAGCGCCGCGACCCGCCGGGCCGCCTCCTCGTAGCCGTCGACGCGCGGGACCGCCTCCGTCGCCACCGTGAGCGCGACGAGCGCGGCACCGGCGCCGGCGGCAAGCGCCGGGCCCTGCGCCCTCCCCGCGAGCCCGGCGAGCCAGACAAGGCCGCAGGCGATCCAGGCGGCGATCGGGACGAGCAGGATCACCCCGTGCCGGGCCTCCTTCAGCTCGATGAAGGAGAGGGCGAGGTAGGAGACGACGACCCAGAGCACGAGCATCGTCCGCTCGCCCCGCCGCCACGCCCCAGCCCTGCCGAGAAGGCTCGCGACGAGGCCCAGGCCGGCGAGCGCGAGCGGCAGCCAGCCCAGCATCCCCGGCAGCGCGCGGGCGTACCAGACCCAGCCCTCCAGCGTTTTCCGCGAGGCTGCGGTGTCGACGATCTCGACGACGGACTGCACATTCGCTTGGCCGAACTGCAGCGTGAGCAGCACGAGCGGGGCGAGCCCCGCGAGGAACAGCAGGGCCGCGAGCCAGACCCGACGCTCCGCCAGCATGCCGAAGCCGCGGGCGCGGAGCAGCAGCAGCGCCAGCGCGGGGATGGCGAAGATCATGCTCACCTTGGTGTAGAGTGCGGCGAGCAGGACGGCGGCGGCGAGGAATAGCGACGCCGTGCCGGCTGTCCTCCCATGCCGCACCGCGAACACGGCCGCCCAGACGAGCCAGCAGAGGGCGGGGATCTCGAGCATCACCTGCCGGCCCCAGAGCGCGATCTCGGGCAGGCCGAGCAGCACGAGCGCAGCCGCGAGCGCCCCGAGCGGCGGCAGCCAGGCGAGTGCGAGCGCGTACATGCCGACGCCGAGCCCGAGTAGATGCAGCGCCACCATCCCTTGCGCCACCGCGTGGCTCTCGCCGAACAGCAGGAAGGCAGGCGCGGAGGTGACGTAGAAGAGCGGTGGATAGAACAGGATCGTCAGCGCCGGGTACTGCGCGTACCAAGCGAAGGCGAAGCCCTTGGGGTCGCCGACCGGGAGCTCCGTCAGCGCGTCCTTGAGGAAGATGCCGTTCAGCCCATGCCGCGGCGCATCGCTCCACCAGAACGCGCCGTGCAGCGGGGATGTCGCATAGAGCGCCACGACGGCGAGAGCGATCACCAGAACAGCGAAAATATTATGTGTCGCGTACCATGGAGCGGGCGGGGTTTCGGCATCCGTCATGGGCGGGGAGATACTGGAAAAGGCTTACGTTTTCATCCTCTGTAAGCCGATGATGCTGGATATCCTTCGCCTCCGCGCATTCCAGGCCCCCTGACGCAGCCGATCCGATGCACGACGCCCCATCCCCTGCTCCGGCCCCTCCCCTGGCGGTCGATCTCGACGGCACGCTCGTCCAGGGCGACACGCTCTATGAGCTGTTCTTCGCCTGCCTCAGGCGGCGGCCGCTGGCGCTGCTGCTCGTCCCGCTCTGGCTGCTGGAAGGCAAGGCGGGACTGAAGCGGCGGCTCGCCGAGGCGATCGACCCGCGCGGCCTCGTGCTGCTCTACCACGCCCCGGTGATCGACTGGCTGAAGCGGGAACATGCCGCGGGCCGGCGGATCGTGCTCGCCACCGCCGCCGACCGCGCCGTGGCCGACGCGGTTGCCGCCGAGCTCGGCCTGTTCGAGAGCGTGCTCGCGACCGAGGCCGGCCACAACCTGCGCGGCCGCTCCAAGGCCGATGCCCTGGTCGCGCGGTTCGGACTCCACGGTTTCGACTATGCCGGCAACGACAGTCACGACCTGGCGGTCTGGGCGGTGGCGCGGCGGGCGGTCGTCGTCGCGCCCGACGGTGCTGCGATCATCTCCCGCGCGAGGGCCGAGGCCCGCGAGGTCGAGCACATCGCCGTCGCCGGGTTCTCGCTCCGCGCGGTGCTGAAGGCGATGCGGCCGCACCAATGGGCGAAGAACGTGCTCGTCTTCGTCCCCCTCGTCGCGGCGCACCGCTTCACCGAGCTTCCCCTGCTACTCGAGGCGACGGCCGCCTTCCTCGCCATGGGGTTCGTCGCCTCGGCCGGCTACGTGGCGAACGACCTGCTCGACCTGCAGGCCGACCGGGCGCATCCCCGTAAGCGCCGCCGCCCCCTCGCCTCAGGCGCGCTCGCCGTGCCGCACGGGCCGCTGCTTGTGGGCGGGCTCCTGGCCGCGGGCCTTGCGATCGCCGCCGCCGTCTCGGCCGCACTCGCGCTCTGGGTGCTGTTCTACCTCTGCCTGACGTTCGGCTACTCGCTCTGGCTCAAGCAGAAGGTGCTGATCGACGTCTTCGTGCTGGCCGGGCTCTACACCCACCGCATCCTCGCCGGTGCCATCGCCACCCTGATCGCACCTTCGTTCTGGCTGCTCTCGCTCTCGATGTTCTTCTTCCTGAGCCTCGCGATGCTGAAACGCTACTCGGAGCTGATCGACCTCGCCCGCGACGCCGCCGAGCGGGGCGCCACAGTCAGGACCCGCGGCTACCGGGCCGAGGACACCGACACGCTCATCAGCCTCGGCGCGGCGAGCGGGTTCTCGGCCGTGTTCGTGCTCGCCCTCTACATCGACAGCCCCAACGTGCGCGCGCTCTACCACACGCCCGAGATCTTCTGGCTCTGGTGCCCGCTGCTGCTCTACTGGCTGAGCCGGATGTGGGTGGGCGCCCGCCGCGGCGTGATCGACGACGACCCGCTGGTGTTCGCCCTGCGCGACCGGATCAGCCTGCTCGTGCTTGGCCTGATGGTGCTGCTCGCGGGCCTTGCCGCGGTCATCGACCTTCGCTGCCTGCTGCTCGGGCGCTGCTGAGGCGGGTGCCGAGCCGGGCGCGAAGGCGCCGCGCAAGGCCTGCCGCGCCGGCCTGCGCCCAGCCGAGGGCGCCAGGGGCGGCAAGATCGGCCCAGGCGAGGTCGGCACTCTCCGTCGCCAGGCTCCGCTTGTAGCGGTCATCGCCGGCGAGGAAGTCATAGGCCACGTCTCCCCCGGCCAGGCTGCGCTCGATCGCCAACACGTGCAGCGTCAGGCCCGGCTTCTCGTGGCCACCCTCCGCGGCCGCCACCAGCCCGCTCTGATAGGCCGAGACACGCCCGCGGAGGCGGAGATTGTAGAGGTATCCCACCACATCGCCGCCTGCCGACAGCCGGAGCAGGTCGAGTTCCCCCCGTGCCAGGGCCTTGGCCGTAAGGGCGGCATGGAAACGGCGCGCGAAGGGCCCGGCGAAGGCGCCCGGCTTGCCGCGCCGCCGCCACGTCTCGCCATGGAGATCCATCAGCGCGGTAAGCCAAGCCTCGAGCGTGGTTGGGCTTATGGCATGCTCGAGGGTGAGGGGCCCGCGGCGCTCGTAGCGCCGGATCGAGCGGGTGACCTGGTAGCGCGTGTTGCTGCTCAGTCGTGCGCGGTACCCCCCTTCCTCGCGGCGGATCGCGGCGAGGTCGACCCAAGGCGCAGCCCGTTCCTGAAGGCGCAGGAGATGCCCCCCGGCCCTGGAAACGAGGGCGGGCGGCACGCCGCTGAGCACGAGATGCCGTGCTCCAGTCTCGGCCCAGGCAGCAGCGAACAGGAGAGCGAGGATACGGTCCCGCTCTGCCCCGGCGGCGGCGACGAGAGGCGCGTTGTGCTCGATGAACGGCGCATCCAGCAGGGGGGCGCCACTGGCGCCGAGATGGAGGGTACGGCCGCGGCGGTTGAACAGCGCAAGCCCAACCGTCTCGCCGGCGCGGGCCGCCTCGATCACCACCGGGGCGGGGAAGCGTTCCTCGAACAGGCACCCCATCCACGTCCAGGACTGGAAAAACGAGAGGTCCGGAACGGCTTCCTCGAGCTTGCGCCAGCGTGCTGCAAGGCTGGCCTTTTCGGGAAACACCGAAAGCCGGATATCCAGTGACGCCTCGTCTCTCACCCTGCCCTATCCTGCGCCGCCCCATGCTGCATGCGGGCCTTCCTGGCCCGCCTCCGAAGGGAGTCCTCCGTGTCGCTGCAATCTCTTGCAGCCGCCCTGCTGCTGCCGCCGCTGCTGTTCGTACTGGTCGCCTTGGCCGCGCCTCTGCTGATGCGTCGACGGTGGTGCGTCACGCTACTCGTCATGGCCAGCATGGTAGGTGTTCTGCTCCTTGCGACCCCCTTCGTCGCGGGTAAGCTGCGTACCAGTCTCGAACGGCATGTGGTCGGGGCGATCCCATCCGGCAGCGACCCGAGAGCAATTGTCATCCTTGCGGCCGAGGCAGCACCGCTTGCTGATGGCGGCATCGTCCCTGGACCGCTCTCGCTTGAGCGACTGGAGGCTGGCGCCCGCCTCGCCCGCCGTGCAGGCCTTCCAGTGCTGATCACGGGAGGCCCGCTGTCTGCAGACGCGCCTCCAATCGCTGAAGTCATGGCGGGGACACTGAAGGAGGTGTTCGGGATCATCCCTCGTTGGGTCGAGACCGCGGCCCGAGACACCGCAGAGAACGCCCGCAACAGTGCCGCGCTGTTGGGCCGTGAGGGTATCTCCGCAGCTTATATTGTAACCCATGGTTGGCATATGCCTCGAAGTGTCGAAGCTTTCGGCAGAACTGGTCTGGTCGTTTTTCCCTTTCCGACGCGCATTAGCCGCAACCCAGACGGGCGCGTAACTGATTGGATTCCCCGCCCGGACCACCTCGCTGAGAGTTGGTTCATGATCCGCGAATGGGCGGGCCTGGTCCTGTATCGGCTTCGCGACGGGTGATCCCTCAATCGTGGGGGGCGTCAGTAGAGTCCCCTCCCCGGCCCCCTCTATCCCAGGCCGAGGCGGCGGGCCTCCTGCCGCGGCACCGCCGGGCTCGACGGGTAGAGGGTGATGCCGTTCTGGTCCGGCTCGACATGCGCTTCGGGGTAGACCGCAAGGGCGAGCTTGAGCGCCTCGAGGAAGGTCGGCTTGATCTGGCGGACGAGCTTGAAGCCCGCGCCGAACTGGCCGTGGATCGCCGCCCAGCTCACCACGGTGGGCTTTGCCAGCGAATGCAGCCGGTAGGCGAGCCAGATATAGACATCGATCGCGAGGCTTCGGGTGCTGATCGCGCGGATCGCCTCCTCGCGCACCGGCACGGGGTGCTCCTTCAGCGACCGCCAGAACCCGTCATCGAGCCTCACCTTGTCCTGCCAGAGCGAGGGCTGGTCGTTGTCGATGACGCCGGCAAACGAGATCGCGTCCTGCACGAAGGCGCCGTTGTGGCGCGCCTCGCCGCCGTTCCTCTCGGTGAAGAAGGTCAGCCTGCAGGCCGAGATGCGTCGTGCCTGCTCGGTCACCAGCTGATAGGTGCGGCCGCCTGTGGTGAGCGACATCCGCCCCATCCAGCCTTTCATCGACCGGCCGAGCTCGACTTCCGGCGACCCGGTGCGGACCGCCTCCGTCTGAAGGTAGAGAAGGATCAGCCGCGCGAAGGAACCGTAGGGCACACCGACCAGGTTGCCCCGCCTGTCGCGGCCGGACTCCACGAGAAGGGTCGTGCGGTGCCCTTCCCTGCGCCAGAGCGTTTCCTCGATGCGCTTGTGGGGGAGCGAGGTCATCGCAAAGCCGGCATGGGTGATGCCGAGCCTGCTTTCGTCTTCGCCGAGCAGGGCGGCTGCGGCCTCGATCGCCAGCCGCTCGTTTTTCGTCGTCGCGAGCGCCTTTGCTCCTTCGACGCCATGTTCGTGGATCAGCCGATGAACCTCGCCCATGGGCCGACAGATGACGCCCGGATGCCCCGAAAGCGCAATGGTGGACTTTACTGACGGGGCTATTGGGAAGGTATTTGGGGTTGGTTATTAGACTCGTCAGTAAAGTCCCCTGGATAACCGCGAGTCGCGTCAGCAGGGTCCACTGTACCCGTCAGCAGAGTCCTCGGGATATCTCGCCTCCGTTGTGGATAACCGACGCGGCCAGGAAGGGGACAGGGGCGTCAGTAGAGTCCACTCCCCTGTCGACTCGGGTCTCCCCCGCCGTCCCGTGTTTTCCCGCGATCGCCCGGCTTCTCCCAGCCTCTTCCTGGGCTTCTTCCTGGCGACGTCACTCCCCGCTTTCCTGAAATCGGGGGTATGATTTCCATCCATCGCCGTCTTTCGGGCTTTCCGGTGTCTACTGTTTCCCGAAATTATCCTAGCCCTTGCCGCGCTTGCGCTCGTCGAGCAGGTCGTCGTCGCGCACCTCGACCCCGGCTAGGCGGAGCGCGAACAGCACTTGGTTGCGGATGGTGATGCCGCTCTCGGCGTAGCGGCGGCGGAGCTGGCGCAGAACGTAGTCGGGCACCTTGGTCGAGAGCGCCACCTCGGGCGCCGTCCGCCGCGAGGGGCTGCGCGCCTCGGCCTTCGCAGCGATCAGCTCGGCCCCCGTCTCGGCATTGATCGCGCGCACGCGCCCCGAGGCGACCGCCTCGCGCACGGCATCGGGGTGCTCGAGGCTCTCTGCGAGCCCGAAGCGCGGGTCGTCCGGCGCCGTGCGCGGCGTGCGTGCGGGAGCGGGCAGGGAAGCGGCAGGAGGAAGTTGCAGGCCGGGGCGGCGCTGGGTCATCGGACGGTCTCCCTCACGCCGCGGCCGTGTCGGCCGACGCCGTCTCGAGCAGCGCCATCAGCTCGTCGAAGATCGCGGCGAAGTTCTCCGCCGCGTTGCCGCCTCGCTCGTGCAGCGGCGGAACCCAGCCCGCGTAGCTCATCTCCTTCCAGACCGTGCGGTCGCCGAAGGCGGCGGTGAGAACATGCGCGCCTTCCTTCCGATAGGCTTCGCGCAGGAAGGCCTCGACGCGCGGGCGCACGGCGCCCGAGGCAGTGCGCACCATCAGCACCGCGCGCGCGATCCGCCGCCGCGCGATCGCCTCCGCTTCCTCGACCTGGCGCCAGGTCTCGATGCCGCCGCGGAAATCCTCCTCGCTCATCTGCGACGGAACGACGACGAGATCGGAGAGCGCCATCGCCACCTGCGTGTCGTTCGTCGCCGCGCCCATCAGGTCGATCACCACCGTGTCGGCGCGGGAGGCGAGCTCGCGCACCAGGGTGGAGACGCGGTGCTGCTGGTCGGGCGCGGCCACCTCGACGGAGGCGAGCTCGGGGATCGAGGCGAAGAATCGCCCCAGCGGGCGGTTCGGGTCGAGGTCGAGGGCGGCGACGGAACTGCCGCGCGCCACCAGCTCGGCGACGGTGCACTTGGCGAGCGTGGTCTTGCCGCTGCCGCCCTTGACCTGGGCGAAGGTGATGATGGCCATGCGCCCTCCAGGGCTTTACGGAAATCCGGGAAACAATGAACACGGCAAGCGCGATTCGCGGCAAGCCGGAAAACCGTATTTCCGTATTTCAGGAAACAAGACAATTCCCTGCGACGCGAGAGGCGAAGGTTTCAGAAACAGCATGCTGTTCAAACGATCGTTTTTTGCTCACTCTTCACGAATGAACAGGCTGATCGGCTACGCGCGGGTCTCCACAGGCGGGCAGGACCTCGCCGCCCAGCGTGCCGCGCTCGCGGCCGCCGGCTGCGCCGAGATCGTCGAGGAAACCGGCTCCGGCGCGACACGGGCGAGGCCGGCGCTTGCCGCGCTGCTTGGCCGGCTCCGCCCCGGCGATACGCTCGTGGTGGCGCGGATCGACCGCCTTGCCCGCTCTCTCGCCCATCTTCTCGAGGTGATCGGGACCCTCCGGGGGAAGGGGGTGGGGTTCCGCTCGCTCGGCGACCCGATCGACACGGCCGGGCCCTCCGGCACGCTGGTCCTGCAGATCCTCGGCGCGGTGGCGGAGTTCGAACGGGCGCTGATCCGCGAGCGCACCCTTGCCGGGCTCGCCGCCGCCCGGGCGGCGGGGCGGGTGGGCGGCAATCCGCGGCTCCGCGCCCGGGAGGCGGAGGCGATCGCGCGCCTTGCCGAGGGAAGGCGGGCGGCAGCGCTCGCCCGCGCCATCCCCGATGCCGAGGCGTGGATCGGCACGGTGCGGCGCCTGCGGCCTGCCATGCCGTGGGCGGAGGTCGCTCTGGCGGTGAACGCCGCCCTGCCGCGCGGCGCGCGCCCCTTCACGCCCGAGCGGCTGAAGCGTCTTGCCTGCCGCTTCGCCGCCGAAGGGCTTCTCGACCCCGTCCTGCTCTCCCCTGCCGCGCGCCGCCGCCGCGGGGGAGGGGAGGGGAGGCGGGCCGTGGAGATGGCCGCCGCCGTGCTGCGTGGCAGGCCCGGGTTGAGCCTTGCCGCGCTCGGCGAGGAACTGGTGCGTCTCGGCGTCGTCCCGCCGCGCGGCGGCGGGGCCTGGGCGCCGTCCTCGCTGAAATCCCTGCGCGACCGAGCCCAGGCGTCGGGTTTGCTCGTCGTATCGACGCCTCCCCCAGCAGGCAGAGAAAGGGCGATGGAAAAACAGAGGGGTTAACGGTGCACGCCTGGGCCGCTATGGAGCGCAGTGTTTAGAGTGCTGTCGAAGAGTCACGGGTCTCCTTGCAAATGGCTGGCGCACGATTCATCGTTGAAAGCGTACGCGCGGCCGCCGCGCTGTTTGAGCGGATGGCGAACGATGAGCGGCTCTGCGCTGACACGGCGGCAGCAGCCGAAATCCTGGTTGCAGCGATTCGAACAGGCAACAAGCTCCTGATCTGCGGCAACGGCGGCAGCGCGGCGGACGCGCAGCACTGGGCGGGCGAGCTCGTGTCGCGCTTCCTCTACGACCGCCCCGGCCTGCCCGCGATCGCGCTGACGACCGACAGCTCGATCATGACAGCGATCGGCAACGACTACGGCTATGAGCGGCTGTTCTCCCGCCAGGTCGAGGCACTCGGCACCAAGGGCGACGTGCTGTTCGCGCTGTCGACCTCTGGCCGCTCGCCCAACGTCATCGCCGCCCTGAAGGCGGCGCGCGAGAAGGGCATGGTCACGGTCGGCTTCACCGGCGAAGGCGGCGGGGACATGCCGCCTCTCTGCGACATCCTGCTGCGCGTTCCCTCTGCCGCCACACCGCGAATCCAGGAAGGCCACGAGGCGCTCGGCCACGCGATCTGCGCCCTCGTCGAGGCGACGCTGTTTCCGCGCGGCGGTTGAGGGCGGATCGGCGGGGCCAATTCAAACGTCCCGGCCGGCGCGGAGTTGCGCCATCGGCCCGCTGCTGACGATGGTGTGAACGCCCAGACGGCAGAGTCGCGGGCGCCAGCGGGTAAATCTTCTGCTAGGGCTCACCTAAGGCGTGCATACGCCTGCCTGTCCCCCACCCGCCGGCCGCGTCCGCGGCCGGACCTGACCCGAGGCTGACACACTGACTGCATTCGAACTGCCGCGCTTGTCCCGGCTCAATCCTCTTGTGTCGAAGCATCTCAAAATAGAGATAACACACTTTTGCCACGCTTCTGTCTCGCTGCGAAAGGTCTGCCTCGAAATCCGAACGTCTTCGATACAACTGGGAGTGTGAGAATGCCCACCTCGATCATCCTGCAGAATGCAGGGGTTTCCACCCTGGCAGCCGGCGTCACGACGCTTGGCCAGGTGTTCAAGCAGGGTGACCTGTCCGCCGGCCAGGCGCTCGTCGCCCGCATCGGCAATGCGTCGGTGCCCGTGCAGGTCGATGCCAAGACCAGCCACGCCGACGGCTCGATCAAGATGGCGGTGCTGTCCTTCGAGCGCCCCACGCTTGCGGCCGGAACCTCCGTCGAGGTGGCGCTGACCAAGGCCCAGGCCCCGGCCGCCCAGAAGCCCGTCGATCTCGCCGCCATCTCCTCCCAGCACAGCCTCGTCGTCGAGATCGTGCCCGACCAGGGCAAGGCGACCCGCATCGATGTGCTCGATGCGCTGAGGAAGGCGCTCGACAAGGGCGACGCCTCCGTCTGGCAGAAGGGGGCGCTCGCCACCGAGGCGCGGGTCGAGGTCGACCTCCCCGGCTCGATGCGCGCGGCCTTCGACGTCACCGCCTACAAGGACGGGCAGATCTCGGTCGATGCCCTGTTCCGGAACGACGGTGCGATGGGGGCCACGGGCGGCCGCGTCGACTACACCGCCAAGGCCACGCTCGACGGCAAGGTGGTCCTGTCGGAAAGCGTCAGCCAGGCGCAGTACCAGAACTGGAACGCGAGCTTTGCGACGAGTGAGGCGCATGGCGGGCAGGGGCTCGGCGATGCGTCGGCGGGCTGGCTGAACATCCGGCACGACGTGGCGTACCTGAAGGAGACGGGGGCGATCGCGAACTACGATCTCTCCATCCCGGTGTCGCAGACGACGTTGGCAAAGTACGGCACAGCAATCGCGGCGGAGGGGTGGGGCGATCCGCTGGCGGCGAACGGCGTGTACCAGTACATGCCCGGTACGGGTGGTCGTCCTGATCTTGGGTTCACGACCGAGCACAATGTGAACTGGCTTCTGTCGGGCGACGCGCGTGCGGCGGAGTACGCGTTGGGTCAGGCGGAGGCGGCCGGTGCGGTGCCGTGGAACTTCTGGGACAATGCCAACGGCACCTGGCTCAACACGGACAATTACCCAAAACTGTGGACCGACCCGCGCGGCGGAACGGGGAAACCCGGGGATGCGAACTCAGGCGGGCTGACGCAGCAGCGTCCCACCGACACTGGCTGGACACCAGATGTGGCGCATCAGCCCGACCTGTCGACGGTGCCGTATCTGCTGACGGGCGAGCGCTGGATGCTGGACAACCTCCAGGCCCAGGCCTCGGCGGCGATCATGGGCACCTATCCGATCTCGCGCCTTGGAGGCGAGGGTATCGTGACGAACGGGGGCCAGGTACGCGGCTCTGCTTGGAACCTACGGCAGGTCGAAAACGCTGCCTGGCTCAGCCCCGAGGGCAGCGCGGAAAAAGTCTATTTCGAGGAGGTGATCCAGAAGAACTGGGACTGGCTCGTCTCGAAGCTCCCGGAATGGACGACCACGCAGGGCGAAGCGCACGGGTACATCCCGGGCGAATACCGCGAGGCAGGCGGCTTGGCGCCGTGGCAGCAGGACTACTTCGCCGGCGTTGCCATCATCTCCGCCAACCGAGGCAACGAGGAGGCCAAAGCCGTCCTCGACTGGATGTCGAACTTCCTCGTCGGACGGTTCACCGCAGGCGACGAAGGCCTCTCTCCCAAGGACGGTATCGCCTACAGCTTTTCAAATGCAGATCCGATCACTCGCGTCCCCTACAAGACTTGGGAGGAGATCGGCACCGAGATGATTTCCAGAGGATGGTCGCTCACTCTGGGAACCAAATGGGAAACCAGCGCCAACGAGTATGGCCGCTTGGCCCTTGCTACCCTCGCCGGACTCCACGACCTGACCGGCGACCCCGGGATCGCCGAGGTCTACCGTTCATTTCTTGCACTGAACCCTCCTCTGACCGACGAGGCCTCGTACATCAAGAACCCCACCTACGGCATCACCATCCCCGACATCTACGACGTCTTCAATCCTCCCGGCGCGACGCCGAACCCGGTTCCTCCTCCGCCCCAGCCGACCCCGACGCCGGTTCCGCCCCCCGCTCCCGCGCCTGAGCCGGCGCCAGTGCCAGAGACGCCTGCGGGCGTGCCGAAGCCTGTCTCGGCCAAGCTCCTCGAGGGCAGCAGCAGGGGCGATACGCTCTCCGGCGGCGCGGGGGGCGATATTCTGATCGGCCGCGGCGGCGCCGATGAGCTCACCGGCGAGGGCGGGGCGGATACCTTCATCCTCGCCACTGGTGCAGGGGCAGATCTGATCACCGACTTCACCTTGGGGCAGGACCGCATCCTGTTCGACGGTGTCGATCCCGCCTCGCTTCTCGTCCGTGCGACCGTCAGGCAGGACATCTCGGGGCTTCTGATCACCTACGGCACGGCGGGAGATAGCGTGTTCCTGCAGGGCGCGGGCCGCCTGGCGAAGGGCGATCTCGTCTTCACCAGCGGGGAAGCCACCACCGCTTCGGCCACCACAACTGCCGCTGCCACCGCTTCTGCCACCACCGCTGCCAGTGCCTCGGCGGCAGCATCCTCGGCCTTCGCCCCGCGCTCGACCACGATCGGCTCCGGCCCGGATACGCTGGTGCTGAATATCGCGCAGGACCAGTGGCAGGGCAGCGCCCAGTACCAGGTCTTCGTCAACGGCAAGGCATTCGGCGGCACGCTGACCGCCTCGGCGCTGAAGTCGAGCGGGCTGTCGGACACGCTGACGCTGAAGGGCCAGTTCGGCGCCACCAACACCGTCGAGGTCCGCTTCCTCAACGACGCCTGGGGCGGTTCCTCCGCGACCGACAGGAACCTCTACGTCACCGGCGTGTCGATGAACGGCGTCGAGGTGCCCGGGGCCAAGGCCAGCCTTGCCACCACGGGCGCGGAGCGATTCTCGATCGCCAAGGCGGCCGGCGCGAAGGAGCAGAGCTTCGGCTCCGGCCCCGATACGCTGGTGCTGAAGGTCGCGCAGGATTTCTGGCAGGGCCCGGCGCAGTACACGCTCTCGGTGGACGGCAAGAAGTTCGGCGGGACGCTCACTGCCTCGGCGCTGCGCGATGCGGCCGTGCCCGACACGATTACGCTGAAGGGCGACTGGGACGACGCATCGACCCTCTCGGTGAGCTTCCTCAACGATGCCTGGGGCGGCAGGGCGGGGGCGGACCGCAACCTCCTCCTCCTGGGCGTGACGCTGAACGGCGCCGATCTCGGCATCAGCACGACGCTTGCGACCACGGGAACGAAGAGCTTCTCGCTCGCCGCCCCGGCCTCCCTCCCCGAGCCGGTCTTCGCAAAGCTCCTCGAGGGCGATGCGGGGGCCAACACGCTTCGCGGTGGGGCGGGGGACGACATCCTCCGCGGCCGGGCCGGCAGCGACGCCATGACAGGCGGCGGGGGGGAGGACACGTTCATCCTCGGCCGCGGCGATGGCAATGACCGGATCTCCGACTTCGTCTCCGGAACCGACAGGCTGTTCTTTGAGGGGATCGCGGCGGAAGCGGTACGGGCGGCGGCGACGACGGTCGGCGGCGTCTCGGGAACGCTGGTCGCCTACGGCAATCTCGGCGACACCGTGTTCCTCGCCGGGGTGACGAAGCTCGCAGAGGGCGACCTCGTGTTCGGCTGAGCCGACTGCCTGTTTGTCTTCTTCAAGCGACATTGTTTCGACGGCCGGACTATGCTGAGACGCTCTCTCTTTAAGAAAAGATAAGGTCATTCGCAGTTTAGAACGATTACGTATTATGTTTATGGTGTATATTACTGTTTTTTAATTCAAAAGATTACTCTTTGTTAGTATTATTAAGGATTTTGTTAAAATTACTATCGCACGCTCTGGGGATCGCCGTCCCAATACGGAGGTCCCCATGGTGGAGGCACTGCCCCCGAGCGTCGTTAGTCTTGTCGTTCAGAATTCTGGTGCTGGAGCACTGTCCGGCGGTGTAACAAGCGTCGGCCAGATATTTCAAGCGGGGGATTTGCCTGCCGGGTCTGGGTTGGTCGCCCGGATCGGCTCGGCCATGGTGCCGGTCCAAGTGGATGTGAAGACGACGCATCCTGACGGCTCGGTCAACATGGCGGTGCTGTCGTTTGAACGCCCCCCATTGACAGCGGGGTCGAGTGTTGAAGTGGTGTTGGAGAGAGCACCAGCGCCGTCTGGGCACGGCGTGGTGGATCTGGCGTCCGTGTCTGCGAAGCATAGTTTCGTGGTGGAGTTGGCGCCTGTTGGGCAACCAAAGATCACCATCGATGTGCTCGATGCGCTGAGGAAGGCGCTCGACAAGGGCGACGCCTCCGTCTGGCAGAAGGGGGCGCTCGCCACCGAGGCGCGGGTCGAGGTCGACCTCCCCGGCTCGATGCGCGCGGCCTTCGACGTCACCGCCTACAAGGACGGGCAGATCTCGGTCGATGCCCTGTTCCGGAACGACGGTGCGATGGGGGCCACGGGCGGCCGCGTCGACTACACCGCCAAGGCCACGCTCGACGGCAAGGTGGTCCTGTCGGAAAGCGTCAGCCAGGCGCAGTACCAGAACTGGAACGCGAGCTTTGCGACGAGTGAGGCGCATGGCGGGCAGGGGCTCGGCGATGCGTCGGCGGGCTGGCTGAACATCCGGCACGACGTGGCGTACCTGAAGGAGACGGGGGCGATCGCGAACTACGATCTCTCCATCCCGGTGTCGCAGACGACGTTGGCAAAGTACGGCACAGCAATCGCGGCGGAGGGGTGGGGCGATCCGCTGGCGGCGAACGGCGTGTACCAGTACATGCCCGGTACGGGTGGTCGTCCTGATCTTGGGTTCACGACCGAGCACAATGTGAACTGGCTTCTGTCGGGCGACGCGCGTGCGGCGGAGTACGCGTTGGGTCAGGCGGAGGCGGCCGGTGCGGTGCCGTGGAACTTCTGGGACAATGCCAACGGCACCTGGCTCAACACGGACAATTACCCAAAACTGTGGACCGACCCGCGCGGCGGAACGGGGAAACCCGGGGATGCGAACTCAGGCGGGCTGACGCAGCAGCGTCCCACCGACACTGGCTGGACACCAGATGTGGCGCATCAGCCCGACCTGTCGACGGTGCCGTATCTGCTGACGGGCGAGCGCTGGATGCTGGACAACCTCCAGGCCCAGGCCTCGGCGGCGATCATGGGCACCTATCCGATCTCGCGCCTTGGAGGCGAGGGTATCGTGACGAACGGGGGCCAGGTACGCGGCTCTGCTTGGAACCTACGGCAGGTCGAAAACGCTGCCTGGCTCAGCCCCGAGGGCAGCGCGGAAAAAGTCTATTTCGAGGAGGTGATCCAGAAGAACTGGGACTGGCTCGTCTCGAAGCTCCCGGAATGGACGACCACGCAGGGCGAAGCGCACGGGTACATCCCGGGCGCCTACGGCGCGGCAGGCGGCTTGGCGCCGTGGCAGCAGGACTACTTCGCCGGCGTTGCCATCATCTCCGCCAACCGAGGCAACGAGGAGGCCAAAGCCGTCCTCGACTGGATGTCGAACTTCCTCGTCGGACGGTTCACCGCAGGCGACGAAGGCCTCTCTCCCAAGGACGGTATCGCCTACAGCTTTTCAAATGCAGATCCGATCACTCGCGTCCCCTACAAGACTTGGGAGGAGATCGGCACCGAGATGATTTCCAGAGGATGGTCGCTCACTCTGGGAACCAAATGGGAAACCAGCGCCAACGAGTATGGCCGCTTGGCCCTTGCTACCCTCGCCGGACTCCACGACCTGACCGGCGACCCCGGGATCGCCGAGGTCTACCGTTCATTTCTTGCACTGAACCCTCCTCTGACCGACGAGGCCTCGTACATCAAGAACCCCGCCTACGGCATCACCATCCCCGACATCTACGACGTCTTCAATCCTCCCGGCGCGACGCCGAACCCGGTTCCTCCTCCGCCCCAGCCGACCCCGACGCCGG
>NZ_VFAC01000039.1 GCF_007644105.1 Elioraea rosea
CTCGTCAGCCGATTGAGCAGAGATCGCACCAATTCCACGCGCACGTAGTGTCCGTAAAAGAACACGCGAAATAGCCGGCTCGTCATCGACGACGAGAACCTTGATCGGTTCGGTCGTCATGTCGCTCGACACCCTCGGCAAACGGGCGTGATCCGCACATGGCTCATCACTTCTCAAACCCCTCACGTGCGTTCTCCGCGCATATCCCGGAAGCGACTGGCGGACCATGCTCCGCCTGCTCCGCAAGACTATTCGATCAACGCGAAAAACACAATTGCATTACCACCTCAGGTAGCACATGGCCGCCCAGATTTTTCAACCTATGCGCGAAGAACTTCTGCTACCGATCGCGCGAGGTCGTCGCGGCGGTAGGGCTTCTCGAGAAGCGGTTCGGGCCGCGGCGCAAGGTTCCGAAGCGTGTCGATCGCCATCTCCCGCGCCGCGCCGCTGGTGAACAGCACCTTCAGCCCCGGCCGGAGCCGGCGCGCCTCGCCGGCAAGCTCCTCGCCGCTCATGCCGCCCGGCATCTCTATATCGGTCAGCAGCAGCTCGACTCGCCTTTTCCCACGCAGAAGCTCGAGCGCATCGGCGGCGTTCGCGGCGTCGAGAACGTGGTAGCCGAGGCGGGAGAGGATGCGCGTCGTGGCATCGCGAAGCGGCGCGTTGTCGTCCACGACCAGCACGGTCATGTCGTCCTCGGACGCCTGCGGCCGGCTTTCGCCCTCCGTGTCGCCCCGGGCCTCCTCGGCCGCGGCGCGCGGGAAGAAAAGCTGCACGGTCGTGCCACGCCCAGGCTCGCTCAGGATCCGCGCATGGCCGCGCGACTGCTTGGCGAAGCCCCAGATCATCGCGAGGCCGAGCCCGGTTCCCTCGCCTTCCGGCTTGGTCGTGAAGAAGGGCTCGAAGGCACGGTCGACCACCTCGGGCGGCATGCCCATGCCGGTGTCCGACACGGCGATCATGACGTAGTCGCCCGGCGCGACTTCGGCTGCCTCCGCGCCGCCGGCCGAGCCGAGGCTTCGGTTCGCCGTCTCGATGGTCAGCCTGCCGCCCGCCGGCATGGCGTCGCGCGCATTGATGCAGAGATTGACGAGCGCGGATTCGAGCTGGGACGGGTCGGCCACCACCGGCCAGAGCGGCTCCTGCAAGGCAAGCCGCACCTCGGTCCGGCTGCCGAGCGTGCGCCGCAGCAGCTGCGCGGTCTGCCGCACCAGGGCGTTCATGTCGAATACCTCGGGCTCGAGGGGCTGGCGCCGCGAGAAGGCGAGGAGCTGCCGCGTCAGCTCGCCGCCGCGAAGCGAGGCCTGCATCGCCGCGTCGACGAGCTCATGCGCGTCGGGATCGTCCCGAAGCTGCTCCTCCAGAAGCTCCAGATTGCCGAGCACGACGGAGAGAAGGTTGTTGAAGTCGTGCGCCATGCCGCCGGTGAGCTGGCCGACCGCCTCGAGCCGGACCGCGCGCTGGAGCTGTCGCTCGGTCTGTCGCCGCGTGGTGACGTCGCGCAGCATCGCGAGCGTGGCGAGCCCGGTCTCCTCGACGAAGCCCGCGGCCCTGAGCTCGACGCACGCGACCCGGCCATCGGCGCGGCGGATCTCGAGCTCAACGGCGCTCGCCACGCCCTCCTCGCCGCGCAGGCGGCGTGCGACGAGCGTCGCATCGCCCGGGCGGAACAGCGACAGCACGGGCCGGCCGATCAGCACCGCCTGGTCGGCCGAGCCGAACAATCCCGCGCAGGCCTCGTTGGCGAAAACGACCTTGCCGTCCTGCGCGACGAACAGCGCATCCTGCATGCTCGTCAGGATGGCGGAGAGGAAGCGCTGCCGGCGTTCGATCTCGGCGCCACGCGCGCTGAGCATCGCCTCCCGCCGCGTGAGTTCCGCCACGAGCGACTGAAGCGAGCCGGTGAGGGACACGGCTTCGGCGAACCTGCCGGGGGAGGGGATGACGACATCGGTCTCGCCCGCGCGGATGCGGTCTGCCGCGCGGGAGACAGCGCGAAGGCGCCTCGTAAGAAGGGTGGCGAGCAGCCAGCCAGCGACGATGAAGCACAGCGTGATCGCAGCGCCGGCGGCGAGAAGTTCCCGCCGCAGCGCATCGACCGGGGCGAAGGCGACCTCGGCCGGCTTGCGCACCACCACCTGCCAGCCGAGCCCGGGCAGCAGCCCATGCCCCTCGCTCCGCGCGAGCGCGACGATGTGCCGTCCGCCATCGGCCCAGAAGGCGTGCTCCTCCGCATCGCCGAACAGCCCGAGCGCCCGGCGGCTATCGTTCAAGGCGGCGATGTCATGGTCGGCGGGGCCGGCGAGAACCAGCCGCGCGGCGCTGACGAGGAACACCTCGACATGCTGGTCGAGCGGCGCGGTGCCGGGTGCGAGCATGGGCTCGACCCAGCTCCGGTCGAGATAGGCGCCGAGCACGCCGGCGGGCCGGCCGGAGGCGTCAGGCACCGGGGCGGCGATGTCGAGCAGCCGCGGCGGCGCGCCGTCCGGCGCCGTCGCCACGTCGAGGACCATCCCAGCATCGTGGATGTCGCCCACGAAGCCCCCGCGCAGCCCCTCCTGGAACCAGAGCCTGCCCGAGACGTCGCGCCCCTGCAGCTGCCCGCTCGTGGAGGCGATGATCCGCCCACCGGGATCGGCGATGCCCATCCACACATATTCAGGGAACGTCGACTGCAGGTGGGCGACCGTCCGTCGCCAGTCATCCGGCGTGCCGGCGCCTTCGGCGGCCAGCGCGCTGGCGATCACGATGTCGCGGTAGCGCTCGAAGATGCTGCGGTCGAGCCGGTCGCGAAGCAGCGCGGCAAGGGCCGAGACGCCGTCGGTCGCGGCGTTGCGCGCCTCCCGCGTCGCCGCCCGCTCGGTGATCGCGACGGCCGCGGCCACGGCGAGCGCGGAGAGAAGCGCGAGCGCCGCCGCGACGAGCGAACGAAGGCTGAGCGGTCGGCCGCGCAGCACGGCACACCCTCCTTCCCGACCTGGCCATGGCCGTCACGCCCGCTCCGCGCGCCGCCATGCTGGCGCGGAGGAGCGTCGATGGCCCGCGCAGATCATGTCGGCCGCGACCCAGGGATTGCAACCTTGAGATGCATTGCTCCAGATAAAAACACGCCGAAAGCCGGGCTTCCGCTCCGCGCTCGCCCCCTCAGGTCGGGATCAGCCCAGGCCCTTCGGGTCGAAGGCGGGGGCCGCCAGGCCAAGCATGCGGGCCTGGATCTGCAGCGCGAGGATGCGGGAGTAGAAGCGCCCCTGGGCCAGGTTTCCCGCCTGGAGCCAGAGCCCTTCCTGCCGCGTCGGCTTCCACATGTTGCGAAGCTCGCCGACCCAGGGGCCTGGATCGAGCCGCGTGCCCGACCCGAGCCCCCAGACATGCCCGACCCGCTCGGCGACCTCGGGGGAAACGAGCCGCGCGATCCAGCTCTCCATCGGCTCGTAGCCGGTGGCATAGACGATGAGGTCGGCCGGGAGCGTCCGCCCGCTGGAGAGCGCCACGCCCTCGGGCAGGATGCGGCTGACCGTCACGCCGCTCTCGAGCGCCACCTCGCCGCGGATCAGGAGGTCGGACGCGCCGACATCGATGTAGTAGCCCGAGGCCCGGCGCAGGTACTTCATCGAGAGCCCGCTCTCGTCCTCGCCGAAATCGAGAAGGAACCCGACCTTCTCGAGCGCGGCGTAGAACGGCGCGTCGGCCGCGCGAAGCTCGGCATAGAGCCGGCGATGCAGCCCGGCGAGCACGGCGAAGGGCCGGGAGGCGGCGATGAAGTCTGCCTGCTCGGTGCCGATGCCGGCCGCGACCGCCTCTTCCGAGTAGAGCCGGCTCGTGATCATCCGAAACAGCGTCTCGCCGCGGGCCACCAGGGTGGAGGACCGCTGCACCATCGTCACCTCTGCGCCGTGCTCCCAGAGATCGGCGCAGATGTCGTGGGCGGAGTTGTTCGAGCCGATGACGACGGCGCGGCGGCCGGCGTACGCCTCGCCGCTCCCGAAGTCGCTCGAGTGGCACTGCGCGCCGCGGAAGCTCTCGGCGCCGGGAAAGCGCGGCATCGCGGGCGCTCCCGACAGGCCCGTGGCCAGCACCAGCTGCCGCGGCCGGAGCGTGACGGGCACGCCATCCCGCTCGAGCGCGACGGTCCACTGCCTCGCCTCGTCGTCGTAGCGGGCGCCGCGGGCCGTCGTGTTGCCCCAGAACCGGATGTCCATCGCGTCTGCGTAGAGCTCGAGCCAGTCGCCCATCCTGTCCTTCGGGATGTAGACCGGCCAATGGTCCGGGAACGGCATGTACGGCAGGTGGTTCATCCAGATCGGGTCGTGCAGGTGCAGCGAACGGTAGCGCCTGCGCCAGGCGTCGCCGGGCCTCGCGAGGCTGTCGACCACGAGGGTCGGCACCTCGAGCCGGTTCAGCCGCGCGGCGAGGGCGAGCCCTCCCTGCCCGCCTCCGATGATCAGGCAGTAGGGCTGCTCGGCCACGCCGAGGGCCTCTGCCCGCCGGAGCCGCTGCTCCATCCAGGTCGGCCGGCCACGCTCGGCGACGGGCTCGACGCCCTTCTCGCGCCGCACGGCCGCCCGCTCCTCATGCCCATTCAGCGCGAGCGCCGCCGTCATCAGCGTCCAGCAGAGCCCGTCCTTCAGCCGCACGTGGCCGCGCCCGCTGAATCGCGCCGTCTCGAAGCGGAACCAGCCCTCGACGCTGCCGCCTTCCTGCCGCGCCGCCCCTGGCTCGGGCACGAAAGCGGCGGGCGCGGTACGGGCGAGGCAGGCCTCGAGCATGCCGCCGATCTCGCCACGACCGTCGAAGGTGGCGATCGACCAGGTGAAGCAGAGCAGGTCGCGCCAGTGGCAGCCCTCTCCGAACAGGGAGAGCACGGCCGCGACATCCCCGGTCTCGAGCGCGGCCGAGAACCGGGCGAGCCAGGCCTTCACATCGTCATCGGCGGTGAGCTGGAGCACCGGGGGCGGTCCCTCGCGGGCGGGAAGGGAGGCGGGTGGCCGATGATGGCCGCCGCGCGCGAGGCGGCGCAAGCCGAGCGCCCGGAACTGCGGAACAATTGGCGGAGGAGGGAAACGCCCGAGTCAGCCGAAGGCCAAGTCAGCCGATGGAGGGCGGGGTGGTGGAGCTGAGGGGAATCGAACCCCTGACCTCGTCATTGCGAACGACGCGCTCTCCCAACTGAGCTACAGCCCCGTCGCCACCACCCGCTCTGCGGGCGGCGCGTGTTATCGGCGCGGCTCAAGGCGAAGTCAACAACCGCCCGGGGCCGGGGCGCGTTGATCCAGGCCCCTACCGCCTGTAGGGTCGGGGCCCGTCCGCAACCGACCGGTCCCGCCGCATGTATGCCGTTCTCTGGCTGATCGACACAGCGCTGAACCTCTATATCTGGGCGCTGATCATCGCAGCGATCCTCTCGATCCTCGTGGCCTTCGGCATCCTCGACACACGCAACCGGCTCGTCTGGGCAGTGGGCGATTTCTTCGAGCGGATCACCGAGCCGGCGCTGCGGCCGATCAGGAACTTCCTGCCCAATCTCGGCGGCATCGACATCTCGCCCCTGGTGCTGATCCTGCTGCTGAGCGCGGCGCGCATCTTCCTCGCGACGACGGTGGCCCCCGCTCTTCTATGATCCGGGCGCCGGTATGATCAGGTCTCTGGCGTGAGCGGGCTCACCGTTTCGCTGAAGGTGACGCCCCGGGCGCGCCGCCCGGGCGTGCTCGGCGCTGGGACGGACGGCGTCCTGCGCGTGGCGGTGACGGAACCGCCGGAGGACGGGCGGGCGAACGAGGCGGTGATCCGACTTCTCGCCGATGCCCTCGGCGTCGCGCCCTCGCGCTGCACCCTCGTCTCCGGCGCCGCCTCGCGGCAGAAGCGCGTCCATGTCGAGGGCGACCCGGCCCGCCTCGCCTCGTCGCTGGCGCGGCTGCCGGCATGAGCGCGCGGATCATCGACGGCAAGGCCATCGCCGCCGCCCGGCGCGAGCGGCTCGCCGCGGAGGTCGCCACGCTCGGCTTCCGTCCGGGCCTCGCGGTCATCCTCGTGGGCGACGACCCCGCCTCCTCCGTCTATGTGCGCAACAAGCAGAAGGCTGCCGTCAAGGCGGGCTTCGCGGGCGGCACGGAGCGGCTGCCGGCCGAGACGAGCGAGGCCGCGCTGCTCGCGCGGATCGCGGCGCTGAACGCCGACCCGGAGGTGGACGGCATCCTCGTCCAGCTTCCGCTCCCGGCCCATATCCGCACCCAGGCCGTGATCGAAGCGATCGACCCGGCGAAGGACGTCGACGGGTTCCACCCGATCAATGTCGGGCGGCTCGTCACCGGCCAGCCCTCTCTCGTCGCCTGCACACCGAAGGGGGTGATGACGCTGCTTGCCGAAGCCGGCGTTCCAGTCCCCGGCGCGCGCGCGATCGTCCTCGGGCGCAGCACCATCGTCGGCCGCCCCGTCGCTGCCCTACTCACGCTCGCCGACGCGACCGTCACCCTCGCGCACAGCCGCACGCGCGACCTCGCAGCCGAGTGCCGCCGCGCGGAGATCGTCATCGCCGCCGTGGGCCGGCCGGAGCTCGTGCGCGGAGACTGGATTGCCCCCGGCGCTGCCGTGATCGATGTCGGCATCAACCGCAGGCCCGACGGGACGCTGACCGGCGACGTCGCGTTCGGCGAGGCTTCCGCCCATGCAGGCTGGATCACCCCGGTTCCCGGCGGCGTCGGGCCGATGACGATCGCGACGCTGCTCGAGAACACGCTGAGCGCAGCGCGGGCACGCCGCGGGAAGGGGGCGCGCGCGGCATGAGGGGCTGGCGCGTCCTGCAGGGAATAGCCTTCCTTGCCCTCTTCGCCTGCCTCGACCTCGCGACGAAGGCGACGCCGCTGCGTGGCGAGGGCTGGAACGCGGGGCGGCTTCTCTATGCGGGTTCGGGCATCGTCACGGCGCTGACGCTGTTCGCGCTCGCCGCCATCGGCGTCGGCCAGGCGCGGCTACGCCAGCAGCTGAACCGGATCGAAGACCTGCTCCAGAAGCGGGGCTGAGGCGCGCCCGCGCCAAGAATCTTGACGCAACGCAGCAAAACCCGCATGTCTCTCGCGTCCGGCGCGTTGCCGGCACCGTGCCATGGCCGCGTGAACCGCGCCCCGGATCTGGGCAGCGTCCTGCCAGGCACCTGAGTAACCTCCACTGAACTCCCGGATCACGCGGGGCGTTCGACCCCGCAACGAGGCGCAGCGCGCAGGGTCGCGCGCGCCCGCACTGAAAGTCTGCCCAACGCAATGACGACATTCACTGATCTCGGCCTCGCCACGCCGCTTCTCCGCGCGCTGACCGACGAAGGCTACGAGACCCCCACCCCGATCCAGATGCAGGCGATCCCGCCCGCGCTCGAGGGCCGCGACATCCTGGGCATCGCCCAGACGGGCACGGGCAAGACGGCGGCCTTCGCGCTGCCGATCCTGCAGCACCTCGCCGCAAACCGCCGGCCGACGCCGAAGCGTGCGTGCCGCGCGCTCGTGCTCTCGCCGACGCGCGAGCTCGCGCGTCAGATCGCCGACAGCTTCCGCGCCTATGGCCGCCACATGGGCCTCTCCGTCGGCCTCGTGTTCGGCGGCGTTCCGCACAACCCGCAGGCCCGCGTTCTCGCCAAGGGCGTCGACATCCTCGTCGCCTGCCCAGGCCGGCTTCTCGACCACATGTCGACGAACGGCATCCTTCTCGACCAGGTCGAGTGCTTCGTGCTCGACGAGGCCGACCAGATGCTCGATCTCGGCTTCATCGTGCCGATCCGCCGCATCGTGCCGCACCTGCCCAAGGCGCGGCGCACGATGTTCTTCTCGGCCACCATGCCGCAGGCGATCGCCTCGCTCGCCTCCGACCTTCTGCGCGACCCCGTGCAGGTGGCCGTCGCGCCGGTCGCGACGACGGCCGAGCGCGTCGAGCAGCGGGTGATCCTGACCGACCATTCCGGCAAGCGCACGCTCCTGAACGAGATGCTGAAGGCGCCCGAGATGAGCCGCGCGCTCGTGTTCAGCCGCACCAAGCACGGCGCTGACCGCATCGTCACGCAGCTCGAGGCGGCAGGCATCGCCGCGGCCGCCATCCACGGCAACAAGAGCCAGGGCCAGCGCGAGCGCGCCCTTGCCCAGTTCCGCGCCGGCACCTGCCACGTCCTCGTCGCCACCGACATCGCCGCCCGCGGCATCGACGTCGACGGCGTGACGCATGTCGTGAACTACGACCTGCCGAACGTTCCGGAGCAGTACGTCCACCGCATCGGCCGCACCGCGCGCGCCGGCGCGGCAGGCATCGCGATCAGCCTCGTCGCGCCGGACGAGGCGAGCTACCTGCGCGACATCGAGAAGCTGATCCGTCAGAAGATCCCGACGGTCGACCGTCGCCCGCCGGGCACGCCGAGCTTCCTGCCGCCGCCGAAGCAGGGCCAGAGGCAGGGCCACGGCGGCCGACCGCAGGGCGGCCGGCCGGAAGGCCACCCGCGCCCGCATGGCAGGCCGCATGGCCACGGCCAGGGCAAGGGCCAGCAGCGCCCGAACCGGCACGGCGGCGGCCAGCGTCACCCGCAGCGCGCCAGCGCGCACTGACGTCGGCGGCGGCGCGGGGTTCCCTCCGCGCCGCTCGCCTCCCCTTCGCCCTCCCTGTACGTTGCCTCACCGCAACAGGAGGGACGCATGGCAAAGGGGTATTGGGTGGTGTTCGGGGACGTGACGGATCCCGAGGGCTACAAGGCCTATGTCGCGGCGAATGCCGTGGCCTTCGCGAAGTACGGCGCGCGCTTCCTCGTGCGCGGCGGCCAGGCTGAACGGCCCGAGGGATCGCCACGGTCACGCATCGTGGTCATCGAGTTCCCGTCCTACGAGGCAGCCGTGGCTTGCTACCACTCGCCCGAATACGCAGACGCGAGGGCAAGGCGCTGCTCGATCTCGCCATCGCCGAAGGCTACGACGGGCCGCAGCCAGGGTGAGCCGACACTCCCTCAGCCCCGCGGTGCCGGCACGCCGAGCTTGGCGTGGATGGCAGTGATGATGCCGGCCTCGAGCCCAAGTGCCCCGGCAAGTTCCGCGAGCCAGGCAAACTCCGCCTCCGCGTCGAGATCGACTGCCAGCACCGAGGCGATGTAGAGCTCGACCGCGCGGCGGTGGCTTCCCTCCGCGCCCGCGGCGACGGCGCTGACATCGAGCGGGCTGCGGAACTCACGCTGCAGCCAGTCCTGCACGTCGGGGTCGAACTCCGCACAACCGATGCGGTCGAGCAGGCGCTCGCGCTCGTCATCGGTGATCTGCCCGTCGGATTTCGCGGCGGCGATCATCGCGCGCATCAGTGCGAGCGCGTGATCGGTCGCAGCCGGCCCGTGCGGCGTGATCGTGCCGTCATGACCCTGCCCATGATTGACGGGCAAGACGTGCCGGGCCTCTGCGGCAACCTTCTCGACCATAGGGTCGAAGCAGCGCGGATGGGGTTTCATCGGCGACCTCCCGTTCTTGACTGCGAGGCTACCGCTCCGTCTCCGGCGTCTCCTTGACCTCGATCAAGCAAGCCGCCGCAGCCCCGTCACGGCAAGGTGCGCACCGAGCAGGAGAAGCGTTGCGAAGAAGCAGCGCCGGAACAGGACGGCCGAGACGCGCGGGCGCAGCCACTGCCCGAACGCCATGCCCGCGGACGCAGGCGCAAGCGCGAGGAACGAGAAGAGCGCGAGCTCGCCCCCAAGCGTGCCCTCGCGCGCGAGAGCCGCGGCGAGCGCGACGGTCGCGACCGTGAAGACGAGGCCGAGCGCCTGGACCAGCGCATCCCGCTTCAGGCCGAGTGCCTGGAGGAACGGAACCGATGGCATCACGAACACGCCCGTT
Source organism: Elioraea rosea (assembly GCF_007644105.1). Taxonomy (GTDB): domain Bacteria; phylum Pseudomonadota; class Alphaproteobacteria; order Acetobacterales; family Acetobacteraceae; genus Elioraea_A; species Elioraea_A rosea. The sequence goes on from NZ_VFAC01000039.1 coordinate 9,840, forward strand.
CCCGCCGTGACGAGGCCCGTCGCGAGCCCCGCACCGGGCGCGAGCCAGCCTTCGGCGCGCTTGCCCATCGTGACGGGGCGGAGCGGGAGCAGCCCCGAGGCGGCATAGGCGAGCAGCGCCAGGCCGAGCGCAAGCGTCGTCGCCCCCGCGCCCGCGCCGGGAAACCAGGCCGCGCCGACCACGACGCCCGCGACGATCGCCGAAAGCATCGGCCAGAGTCGCGCGAGCAGCGCAAGCGTGCTGCCGCCGGCCACGCCCTGCCAGAGATTGGTGACGAAGGACGGAACGACGATCAGGCCCGCAGCAAGCGGCGGCGGCATGACCAGGCCAAGCAGCCCGACCGAGACCGTCGGCAGCCCGAGACCAGTCACGCCCTTGACCATACCCGCGACGAGGAAGGTGAGCACGACATGGGCAGGGTGGGAGGTGATCGCTTCCATCGCCGCGATCGTTCGCGCGCCGGCCTCCCACACACAATGCGGCATTGCTTGAGCGAGCCTTCGCGCGCCGCGTAGGCTCGCGCGCATGAGCTTCGATCTTATCGATCTGCGCCTGTTCGTCCTTGTCGCCGAGGAAGGCAGCATCACCGCGGGTGCGGAGCGCGCCGGGCTCGCGCTCGCTGCGGCAAGCGCGCGCATCCGCGGCATGGAGGCGGCGCTCGGCACGCCGCTTCTCCTGCGCGGCAGGCGCGGCGTCACGCCCACCCTGGCGGGCCGGACGCTGGCCGACGAGGCGCGCCTCGTGCTGGGGCAGATGGAACAGCTCAAGGGGGCCCTATCGGGCCACGCGCGAGGCCGCGCGCCGCGCGGGCCACTGCGCGGCCACGTGCGCCTCTTCGCGAACACCGCAGCTGCAGAGGAGCACCTGCCGGACGCCCTCGCGCCGTGGCTCGCGGCCAACCCTGGCGTCGATCTCGAGCTCGAGGAGCGGCAGAGCGAGGAGGTGGCGATCGCCGTGCTGCAGGGGCGGGCGGAGGCCGGCATCCTCTCGCGCGCCGTCGCGCCGCAGGGGCTCGAGATCCTGCCGTTCCGCGAGGACCGCCTGGTGGTCGCCGCGCCCCGCACCCATCCGCTTGCGCGGCGCCGTGGCGTCACCTTCCGCGAAGTGCTGGGGCACGATCTCGTCGGCCTCGCGCAGGAGAGCGCGCTCGGGACGTATCTCGCGGGCCATGCCGCGCGGCTCGGCCTTGCGCCGCGCTATCGTGCGCGGCTGCGCGGGCTCGACGCGGCGTGCCGGATGGCGGCGCGCGGCGTCGGCCTCGCCGTGGTGCCGGAGATCGCGGCCGAACGCGCGCGGCAGGGCACGGGCCTCGCGGTCATTCCGCTCGACGAAGCCTGGGCAATCCGCCCGCTCGTGCTGTGCGTGCGCTCGCTCGCAGCGCTGCCGCTGCATGCGAGGCGCCTCGTCGAGCACCTCGCCGCAGCCGCGTCGACCGGGGAGGCTACAGCGCGCCGCCCTTCCGCCCCGCCATCGCGCCGAGGCGGAGGCGGAGGGCGTTCAGCTTGATGAAGCCCTTCGCGTCGACCTGGTCGTAGGCGCCCTGGTCGTCCTCGAACGTCACGTACTTCATGGAGTAGAGGCTGTGCGGGCTCTCGCGGCCGGTGACGATCACGTTGCCCTTGTAGAGCTTCAGCCGCACGCGGCCCGTCACATGCGCCTGCGAGGCATCGATCGCGGCCTGCAGCATCCGCCGCTCGGGCGCGAACCAGAACCCGTTGTAGATGAGCTCCGCATAGCGCGGCATCAGCTCGTCCTTCAGGTGCGCCACGCCGCGGTCGAGCGTGATGCTCTCCATCGCCCGGTGCGCGACGTGCAGGATCGTGCCGCCCGGCGTCTCGTAGATGCCGCGGCTCTTCATGCCGACGAACCGGTTCTCGACGAGGTCGAGCCGGCCGATGCCGTTCTCCTTGCCGAGCGCGTTGAGGCGGGTGAGCAGCGTCGCGGGAGACAGCGCCTCGCCGTTCAGCGCGACCGCGTCGCCCTCCTTGAAGTCGATCGAGATCTCCGTCACGCGGTCTGGCGCGGCCATCGGGCTGATGGTGCGCTGGTAGACGATGTCGTCCGCCTCCTGGCCGGGCTCCTCGAGGATCTTGCCCTCGGAGGAAGAGTGCAGGAGGTTCGCATCGACCGAGAACGGCGCCTCGCCGCGCTTGTCCTTGGCGATGGGGATCTGGTGCCTCTCCGCGAAGTCGAGCAGCGCGGTGCGGGAGGTCAGCTCCCACTCGCGCCAGGGCGCGATCACCGTCACGTCCGGCTTCAGGGCGTAGTAGCTGAGCTCGAACCGCACCTGGTCGTTGCCCTTGCCGGTCGCGCCGTGTGCCACCGCGTCGGCGCCGACCTCCTCGGCGATCTCGATCTGCCGCTTGGCGATCAGCGGCCGCGCGATCGAGGTGCCGAGCAGGTACACGCCCTCGTAGACGGCGTTGGCGCGGAACATCGGGAACACGAAGTCGCGCACGAACTCCTCGCGCAGGTCGTCGATGAAGATCTGCTTCACGCCGAACATCTCGGCCTTCCTGCGCGCCGGCTCAAGCTCCTCACCCTGGCCGAGATCGGCGGTGAAGGTCACGACCTCGCAGCGGTACGTTTCCTGCAGCCACTTCAGGATCACCGAGGTGTCGAGGCCGCCGGAATAGGCAAGCACGACCTTCTTCACGTTCTTCTTCGACATCGAGGCGCTTCCGCTGGAAAGGGGGGACGGGGCGGTTTGGCACGGGGGGCGGGCCGGGGCAAGCCACGGCGGCCGTTGCGGCCCCGCCCTGGCGCATGCCACCGTCACGCATTGGCCCCATGACGTGGCGGAGCCGCATGCGCGCCCTGTTGATCGTCCTTCTCCTTGCCGCCGAGCCTGCGCTCGGCCAGCTTCCCCCGCCCCGCCCGGACCTTCCCATCCTCGCCCCGCCCGCGCTGCCGCAGCTTCCCCCCTCTGCACACGCCTTCTATGCGCGGTGGACCGGCTACAACATCGGGCGCGCCATCGCGTTCGGGCCGAACGGCGTCTCGGGCGGCTCCTGGGGGGCGCGCAACACGGAGGAGGCGAAGCAGAGGGCGCTCGCCAACTGCGCGCAGCGGGCACAGGGGGCAGCCTGCGCGCTCTACGCGGTCGATCTCGCCATCGTCGTGCCGGGAGCGGCCTGGTCGCCCCCCGAGGCCCCGCCGGCGAGCCTCGGTATCGGCGGCTTCGGATGGGAGGTGGTGCCGGATGCGCGCTATCTCTGGCATGGACCGGAGCGGGCGCGCGGCGCCATCGTGTTCGGCCACGGCCGCGGCGCCGCGGACGCGGACTATCGCGGCCAGCAGCCGCAGACCTGGGTGCGGCAGTTCAACAACGCGGGCTTCGACGTGTTCCGGTTCGACCGCCACCCGAACACCGACGACGCCACCCGTGCCGCCTCGTGGCTGCGCGAGGGGCTTCGCGCCCTTCGCGCGCGCGGCTACCGCGCGATCGTCATGTCCGGGCAGTCGCGCGGCGGGTGGAACACGCTGCAGATGCTCGCCACGCCTGGGCTGATCGACGCCGGCATCGCCGTCTCGGCGGCGGCGCATGGACAGGGTTCGTCGATGAACCTCTCGGGCCAGGTCGACCAGTTCCGGCGCCTCGCCCGCGAGGCGGCGAGCACGCAGGCGCGCGTCGCCTTCGTGCAGTTCGCGCTCGACCCCTTCATCGCCGATCATGACGGGCGCGTTCAGGTGATGCGCGAGGTGATCGGCCCGCGCGTCGGTGCTGTGCTGGTGATCGACCGCCCCGAGGGCTTCTCCGGCCACCACGCAGGCAACCAGTGGCAGTTCGCCGACACCTATGGGCCCTGCCTCGTCGCCTTCGTGACGGAGGCCACACCCCGCGCCGCCTGCTGAGCGCTATTTCGCCGGGCTGAGCCGTGCGGCGACGGCGAGCATGGCCATGACGGCCGTGGCCGCCGCGAACAGGCCCTGGAAGCCGAGCGCGGGAAGCGCGAGGCCGGCGATCGCCGCGCCGATCGCCTGTCCGACGAACAGCGAGAAGGCGAAGGCGGCCATGCCGGTCGCCCGGCTTTCCGGCGCGATCTCCGAGCCCCGAGCCTGCAACACGCCGTGGAAGCAGACGAGCGCGAGCCCGCCGAGGAAGCTCACCGGCATCAGGAGCGCAGGCGGCGGCGCAGCGGCAATCGCGCCGAGCCAGACGACGAGGCCGAGCCCGCCGCCGGCAAGCAGCCCCTTCTCGCCGAAGCGGCGGACAAGCCGCCCCGCGATGCGCGTGTAGAGCAGCGCGCCAAGCCCTGCGGCGCCGAGGACGACCCCCGCCCAGGAGTACGAGAAGCCGTAGCCCTCGACGAGGAAGGCGCCGAGGAAGGGCGGGGCGCCGAACGCCACCGCGCCCTCGACCGCGACGAGCAGGAACAGCCGCCGCGCTGCCGGCCGGCGGAGGAGGCCGAGCATCCGCGCGAGCGCGGAGCCGTGCGCATGCGCCGCCGGCGCTGCCGCTGCCCGTGCCACACGCCACAGCGGCAGCGCAGCGGCGAGCGCGAGCGCGCCGAGGGCGGCGAACACAGGCTGCCAGCCGACGATGTCCCCGGCGAGGCCAGCGAGCGGTGCGGCGGTGAGATTGGCGAACACCATCCCGGTCATGAACCGCCCGAGCGTCGCCTGCCGGTCGCCATAGGGGGTCGTGTCGCCGATCAGCGCGATGGCGACGGGGATAAGCCCGCCCGCGAAGGCGCCGGCAACAGCGCGCAGGAGGATCAGCGCCTCGAGGCTTGGCGCCGCGGCGGAGGCAACCGTCGCCGCGCCGTAGCAGGCCATGCAGGCGGCGATGAGCCTGAGCTTGCCGAAGCGGTCGCCCAGAGGCCCGAGCACCGGCTGAGCGATGCCGTAGGCGAAGGTGAAGGCGGCGACCGTGGCGGCAGCGGCCGAGATCGTGGCGCCGAAGCCCGTGGCGATGGCAGCGAGAAGCGGGTCGGCCACGCGCATGCCGGCGCCGGACAGGAAGGCGGCGACGATCAGGATCGGCAGCGGGGGAGAGACGTGCGGGGGCGACACGGGCCGATCCTCGCCCGGCCCGGGCGCCGGCGCCAGGGAGGCTTTCGGTGTCGCAACGCGTCGCGCACGGCTCCGTGAGCGTTCGGAGGGGTTTCGCCGCCATGCGGCGGGAGGTTACGCGCGCCCGACGCGGCCCACGCATGCGCGCGGCGTACGCATCCCTGGCGAGGCCGGCGGCGAAGACGGTGCAGTGACGCACAGCGTCGCGCGCTCCGGAGACCCCGAAGCGGAACGATAATCAAACGTAAGGAGAAACGACCATGAGGACGACCCTTATCGCTGCCGCCGCTCTCGCAATGCTCGGCGCTCCTGCGATCGCTTCCTCGGAAGCACCCGTGACGGGCCCGGCACGCCCGATCGTCGCGCCGGTGCAGATTGTCACCGGAAGTGAGTCGGCGCCGATGTTCGGCATGATGGAGGTGCTGGTGCGCGGAGACAGCGCCACGGTAATGGCGACCGCTGCCGAGGCATCCCAGCGGCCGCGCGGGTGAGGCGCGGTCTCGTTCGCGGCACGGAACGCACGCTCCAGCGAGGTCGTTCCGTCCGCGCATCGCAGGCATGCACGGAACGGCGCGGCGCTGAAACCTTGGAAACCGCATTCCGCACGCGCCGAAACACCGATGCAACCGCGGGGAGCGATACCTCCTCGCCAGACGGGCGGCCAGAACGGCCTCCCAGCAACCGAAGGAAACCATGACGATGAACAAGACCCTGAACGCTTCGCTGCTCGGCCTCTCGCTCCTGCTCGCCGGGCTTCCCGCCTACGCCTCCTCCGAGGCGCCGGTGAAGGGCACGGCCTCCGTGATCGCCGCCCCCTCCTTCTCGACCGCCGGGGCAGAGGGTGCGCCCGTGTTCGCGCCGCAGGCCAACGCCTCGGTGCAGACCGGCAAGCCGAGCAATGTCGCGCAGAGCAGCGAGGGGTATGTCGGCCCGCGGGTGTGACCGCGACCGAACTCTCAAGCACTGCCGGAACGGGGGTCGCGCGCGACCCCCGTTTCGCATTCTGACACTTCGTCCTTTTTACGGAATGTTCTGATAAGCCATCATAAATCCACGCCCGCGTGAGGAAACGTGCGCGTGAGCTGGACAACCCGAACGCTGCTGGTCCGTTGGATGCGTGAGGGAGCCGGATGGATCCGGCCTCCAACCACGGAACCGGAGGACTCCACGCATGATGAAGAAGACGCTTCTCGCCGCCGCCCTCCTCGCCTTCTCCGCCCCGGCCTTCGCAACGTCGCAGCAGGGCACGACCGCTGTCGCGCCGCCGGGCTCGAGCGCGGTTCGCCCCGCCGTTCCAGGCGAGCAGCCTGTGCGCGGCGAGCCCCGCGCCATCACGACGCCGGATCTGCGCACCGGCGGATCGGATCGCCCACCCCGCTTCGGCGAGCAGGCACCGAACCGCTCGGTCGATGCGCACAACCCGCGCCCGCCCGTGACGGGCGAGCAGACCGTGCCGCCGACGCGCAGGCAGTGATCAGAGTGGTTTAGAAAGAACGGGGGGCTCTGTGCCCCCCGTTCGCTTGCCCAGGAACGGTCAGGCGGCGGGGCGCGTCGCCTTTCTCGCCCGTTCGCTTGCCGTCTTGAGCTGGCCGCAGGCAGCGAGGATGTCGCGCCCGCGCGGGCTGCGGACGGGCGCGGCGTAGCCGGCCTCCATCACGATTGCTGCGAAGGCGCGGATGGCGGCCTGCGTTGAGGTCTCGTAGGAGGAGCCAGGCCAGGGGTTGAACGGGATCAGGTTCACCTTCGCAGGCAGGCCGCGGATCAGGCGGACGAGCTCGCGCGCTTCCGCCACGCTGTCGTTCACGCCCTTCAGCATCACGTATTCGAACGTGATTCGCCGCGCGTTCGATGCACCCGGATAGCGCCGGCAGGCGGCCATCAGCTCGGCGATCGGATACTTGCGGTTCAGCGGCACGAGCTCGTTGCGCAGCTCGTCCGTTACTGCGTGCAGCGACACGGCGAGGTTGACGCCGAGTTCGGTACCGCACCGATCCATCATCGGAACGACGCCGGAGGTCGAAAGCGTGATGCGGCGGCGCGACAGCGACAGCCCCTCGTGATCCATCGCGATGGTCATCGCGCGGGCGACGTTGTCGTAGTTGTAGAGCGGCTCGCCCATGCCCATCAGCACGATGTTGGAGAGAAGCCGTGGCGCCTCGCCCTTCGGGCTCGGCCACTCGCCATAGGCATCACGGGCGGCCATGAACTGCCCGACGATCTCGGCGGCACCGAGGTTGCGCACGAGCCGCTGCGTGCCGGTGTGGCAGAAGCGGCAGGAGAGCGTGCAGCCGACCTGGCTCGAGATGCACACCGACCCGCGCGGCTCATCCGGGTCGGGGATGTAGACGGTCTCTGCCTCCTGGCCGTCACGGAAGCGGAACAGCCACTTGCGGGTGCCGTCGGCAGAGAGCCTGTCCTCGACGGTGCCGGGGCGGCCGACGATGAAGCGCTCCGCCAGCCGCGCCTGCATGGGCCTGGCGATGGTGCTCATGCGCGAGAAGTCGGTCACGCCCTGGTGGTAGATCCAATGCCAGAGCTGCTTGGCGCGAAGCTTCGCCGCCTTCGGCTCCTCTCCCATCGCCTCGATGGCGGCGGCGATCTCCTCGCGCGTGAGGCCGACGAGGTCGCGCCTGCCGTCCTGGAGAACGGCATCGGGAGGCGCGAACAGCGCGGCCTTCGCACCGATGCGCGCGGCCTCTTCCGCAGTCAGCGACGCGGTGGGGGCGCTCACCTCGCCGCGCTCACTTGCAGGCCTCGCCGATCGCCCGGCGCGCCGCGGTGAAGCCGCGAAGCGAGAACACGTCCGTCACCGTTCCGCCGCGCGGCCCGGGGCCGGCAAGCCTGAGAGAGCGGCCACGCTCGAAGGCGTTCACGGCAGCGGCACGGTCGCGGGCGAAGGCTGCCTCGCCGGCAGCGAAGAAGGCGAGGGCGATGTTACCGCTCGAGGCCTCCACCGTGCCCGCAGGCTCGGCGTTGTTCGGATAGGTGTAGCCCGCGCGCACGGCCACCTCGTCGCGCGAGCGGCCGCGATGGGTGAGCACGAGCACCACCTCGCCCCGCCCCTGCACAGCAGGCGCGGAGGCCGCCGCGCGCGTGAAGGCGTAGCAGACCTTCTGGCCGCGCTCGGACAGTGTCGCTGCCTCCCAGTCGTCGAAACGGCCGATCGAGCTCGGCCCGCCCTGGGCCTGGGCCTGGGCCTGGGCCTGCTGGGGCTGCGTAGGGCGCTGCGGCTGGGCAGGGCGCTGCGGCGCCTGCTGCGCGAGCGCGGGAAACGCGACGACGAGCGCCGCTGCGGCGAGGATCATGCGCGTCGGGATCATGCAGGGTGACATAGAACGCGCGAGGCCCGGCCTCAAGCGCATCAGCCCTGATCTCGGAACAGGGGCGGCAGGCCGCGGCGGAAGATCGGCCTGCCGTGCCGGTGCGGCGCGAGGGGTTCGGCCGGCCCGCCTTCGCCCACTGGGCGTTCGGCGAAGCGGCCATGCACCAGGGCGCGGTCATACATCACGATCGCGGCAGCCACGGCGAGGTTGACCGCGAACCGCGTGGGGATGCGGACGACGTAGTCGCAGGATGCGAGCATCGCCGGCGAGAGGCTCGCCCGTTCCGGCCCGAACACGTAGGCGGCCTGCAGGGGATGTCGGAACGAGGGGAGTGGGATCGCCTCCTCAACCACCTCGACGCCGACGAGCCGCGCATGCCTTGGCAGCCCCATGGCCTCGACGGAGGGCCAGCGGTAGAAGGGCAGGTGCCGCGTCGCGTCCGAGGTGTCGGCGATGCGCGTTGCGGCGAGGCCCGGGCTTTCGCCCACCGTGAACAGGAAGGACGCGCCGAAGGCGTGCGCGGTGCGGAACACCGCCCCGGCATTGCCCGCCTTGCTCACCCCCTCCATGCCGATGCCGAACCAGCCGCGCGCCGCTTCCACCGAAGGTATCCCCGCATGAATGACCGGACCGACGACGGGGTCGCCGCCCAGTACGAGGCCTACCCCTACCCGGCGCGCGACGCCAGGGACGAGGCGCGCCGGCTGGTGGTGGGAAGCCCCTCCTTCCTCGCGGAGATCGACCACTGGGTGTTCGGCGCACGCCGCCCGCCCACGCGGCCGCTCTCGGTCCTGGTCGCCGGAGGTGGCACGGGCGATGCGCTCGTGATGCTCGCCCAGCAGCTGGAGAGCGTGGGGCGCCCAGGGCAGCTCACCTATCTCGACAGATCGGCCGCGGCCGCTTCGATCGCAGAGAAGCGCATCGCCGCGCGCGGCCTCGGCCACCGCGTGCGCTTCGTCCGCGGCTCGATCCTCGACCTGCCTGGCATCGCGCCGGGGCCCTACGACTACATCGATTGCTGCGGCGTGCTGCATCACCTTCCGGAGCCGGAGGCGGGTCTTGCGGCGCTCGCCTCGGTTCTCGCCCCGGGCGGCGGCATGGGGCTGATGGTCTATGCCCCGCATGGCAGGACGGGCGTCTACATGGCGCAGGACGCGCTCTCCCTGCTCGCGCCAGCGTCGGAGCCGCTGAAGGCGCGGGTCGAGACGGCGCGGCGGCTCGTGCGCGCGCTGCCGGAGACGCACTGGCTCGCCCGCAACCCAGGCATCCGCGACCATCTCGAAGGCGGCGATTCAGGACTCGTCGACCTGCTTCTGCACGGCCGCGACAGGCCCTACACCGTGCCGCAGCTGTACGCCCTGCTGGCGATGGCCGGGCTCGCGCCGACGTCCTTCGTCGAGCCGCTTCGCTACGATCCTGCGACCTACCTGGCGGAGCCGCGGTTGCGCGAGCGCGCCGCGCAACTGGCGAGGCCGGAGCGCGAGGCCCTCGCCGAGTCGCTTGCCGGCACGATGGCGGTGCACATCGTCTACGCCGCGCGCGAGGCGGAAGGCTGGTCGGCACCGGAGCCGACAGACGACACCCGCATCCCCGTGCTGCGCGATCTCGATGGGGCGGCGCTCGCTGCCTCGCTGGCGCCTGGCCAGCGCATCGCCATCAATCTCGACGGGTTCCGCGCCCAGGTGCCGATCCCGCCGCTTGGCCCCGCCCTGCTCGGGCGCATCGACGGCAGGCGCAGCATCGGGTCGATTATCGCCGAGGTCGGCGCAGCGGCGGGGCAGGAGAAGGCGCGGCGCAGCTGGTCCGCGCTCTATGCCGGGCTCAACGCGGCCAACAAGCTGCTGCTCGCCGCGCCGGAGGGCTGAGCCTACCTGTCCTCGTCGCCGTCGTTCGGCTCGACCTCAATGTCTGCGGCGAGCTCGTCGGGGTTGTCCTCGAGCTCGTCGGCATCCTCGAGCACCGCATCGTCCTCGGTCTCGTCTGCCTCGACCTCGACCTCGACATCCTCGGGCACAGGCGAGGGCACCGGCCGCTTGCGCTGCTCCGCCGCGGCCGAAGCCGCCGCGCCGGGGCGGCGTGCGCGCGGCTGCTCGGCAGGCTGCTCGGTACCGCATTTGGGGCACACGGCAGGCGACTTCATCAGATCGTAGAACTTCGCGTTGCACGCCACGCAGACGCGCTTCAGACCAAGCTCGGGCTTCGCCATCGCGATACTCCTGCGGAGGCAGCGAACGACAGGGGCGGCGCGATGCCACAGCCCGCCTGCCCTGTCAAATGCGGGGGCCCGCGGGGCTCGCTTCCGCACCCTCTGCCCATCGCCTGTCGGCTGTGCGATATGCCCCGCATGAGCCATGCACAGAAGACGCCGATGACCGCGCGGCGCGCCGCCAGTCCGCTCTCCGGGTCGGTGCGTGTTCCCGGGGACAAGTCGATCAGCCACCGCGCGGTGATGCTCGGCGGCCTCGCCGTCGGCGAGACGCGAATCACTGGCCTGCTCGAGGGCGAGGACGTGCTGCGCACGGCAGCGGCGATGCGCGCGCTGGGCGCCACCGTCACCCGCCACGAGGATGGCGCCTACACCGTCTCCGGCCGCGGCATCGGCGGGCTCGCCGAGCCGGCTGACGTTCTCGACATGGGCAACAGCGGCACGGCCGCGCGGCTTCTTGCCGGCATCCTCGCCGGCCACCCGCTTTTCGCGGTGATGACGGGCGATGCCTCGCTCCGGCGGCGCCCGATGAAGCGGGTGATCGACCCGCTGTCGGCGCTCGGCGCAACGTTCTGGGCGCGCGAGGGCGGCCGCCTGCCACTCGCCATCAAGGGCGCGGCGACGCCGCTTCCGGCCGACTATACCGTTCCCGTCGCCTCCGCGCAGGTGAAGTCGGCCGTGCTGCTCGCCGGGCTCTCCGCGCCAGGCATCTCCCGTGTCGTCGAGCCGACGCCAACGCGCGACCATACCGAGCTCATGCTGCGCGGCTTCGGCGCGACGGTGGAGGTGGCGGAAACGAAGGATGGCGGGCGTGAGATCCTGCTCACCGGCCAGCCAGAGCTCACCGGTCGCCCCGTCGCCGTGCCGGCCGACCCGTCCTCGGCGGCCTTTCCCGCGGTCGCCGCGCTGATCGTTCCGGGCTCCTCGGTCACGCTCGAGGGGGTCGGGGTGAACCCGCTTCGGGCCGGCCTCTACACCACCCTCGCCGAGATGGGCGCGGACATCGAGATCCTCGACGAGCGCGACGAGGCGGGCGAGACGGTGGCCGACCTGACCGTCTCCTCCTCGCCGCTGATGGGGGTCGACGTTCCGGCCTCGCGCGCGGCCTCGATGATCGACGAGTTCCCCATCCTCGCCGTCGCCGCGGCCTGCGCCTCGGGCACCACGCGCATGCGCGGGCTCGCCGAGCTCCGCGTGAAGGAGAGCGACCGTCTCGCGGCGATCGCCACCGGGCTCGCCGCCTGCGGCGCGCGCGTCTCCATCGAGGGCGACGACCTTCTGGTGCACGGCACCGGCGAGCCGCCGAAGGGCGGCGCCACGGTCGAGACGCACATGGACCACCGCATCGCGATGAGCTTCCTCGTGCTCGGCCAGGTGACGGCGGAGCCGGTGCGCGTCGATGACGGCGGGTTCATCGACACCTCCTTCCCCGGCTTCGGCGCGCTGATGCGCGGCCTCGGTGCCTCGATTGAGGCGGCGTGAGCGGGGCGGCATGAGCCAGGCGGGGCCGCTCCGCGTCATCGCAATCGACGGGCCGGCGGCTGCCGGCAAGGGCACGCTCGCCCGCCGCCTCGCCGCGACGCTGGGCCTGCCCTATCTCGACACGGGGCTGCTCTACCGCGCCGTCGGGCGCCGCGTGCTCGACCGTGGCGCCGACCCGCGGGATGCCGTGCTCGCCGAGGCGGAAGCCAAGGCGCTCTCCGCGCGCGATCTCGAGCGGGGTGACCTGCGTGGCCCGGAGGCGGACTTCGCCGCCTCGGCGGTCGCAGCCATCCCGGCGGTGCGGGCCGCGCTCGTCGCCTTCCAGCGCCGCTTCGGCGAGGAGCGTGGGGCCGTGCTCGACGGACGCGACATCGGCACGGTCATCTTTCCCGACGCGCCGGTGAAGCTGTTCGTGACCGCGAGCGTGACGGAACGGGCGAGGCGCCGGCATCTCGAGCTGCTCGGCCGGGGCATCCAGGCTGACCCGGCCCAGGTGGAGGCCGAGATCCGCGATCGCGACGCGCAGGACGCGAATCGCCCCGTGGCTCCGCTGAAACCAGCCCCCGACGCGGTGACCATCGACACGACCGCGCTCGACGCAGAGCAGGCATTTCAGGCTGCAATAAAGGTTGTGGAACTTACCCTCTATACAACCGGCCGTTAACCCTCCATTCATTCGCATGTCGCGAAGATCATGGCATGCAGAACGCACCCTCCCCGCAGAAGGCGGGCAGGGATGGCAGGCTGAGCGCCCTCGGCGCCGCCTCCTTCCTCGCCCTCGCTCCCCTCGTCACCTCCCCGGCGCGTGCCGAAGCCGACGCTGACACCTCTCCCGGGGGTGAACGCTTCGACGCTTCCGCGCTCACCCTGCCGCCCTGGCCGCTCGAGGCAGGCGAGCTGCATGAGATGGCCGGGTTCGTCACCGCCTCGGCGGAAGTGAACTGGACGCCCGCCGCGGAGCAGACCACGCCGCCGGCCCCGCCAGGACCACCCCAGCCGCCTCTCGGCGCCCGGAATTCCGAAGCCGCGCCCGACAGCCCCGCAGGCAGCGGCGATGACGGGCCGGGAGCGACCGCCGGCCGCGCCAACAACCTGGTCGTCGGACCGCGGGAGCAGGACCTTGCCTCCCTTCCCTTCCCGCCCTTCGTCGTGGGCACGAACAATCCCGGCGGGGCGGGGCAAGGGGGCTTCGGCGGAGGTCCGACCAGCCCTGGCCCAACCGGGCCTGGCCCCACCGATCCTGGTCCGGAGCCCGATCCGGTTCCAACGCTGTTCTTCGGCACGAGCAGCGAAGGCATCATCGCGACGCTGACCGTCACGCGCCGCGTCGCCCCGTCCTGGGTCGTCGAGGCCGTGGCCGATGACCCGTCCTCGGTCCAGGTCATCGCGCCGACGACGGCGAGCCTGCCCGGCCCCGGCAGCACGCGGCAGGTGTCCATCGCCTGGGCGGACCTCGACGGCGACGGGCTGCGCGACGGACATCTCTACCGCATCGACAACGCCGGCGCGCTGGCCGTGACGCTCGAGGTGCAAATCGTCGGCGGGGCCGATCTGCCAGGCAGCGCCATGGTCGATGCGAACAGCTCGGCGTTCGTCTGGGTGCCGCTCTCTGCCGCCGCGACGGTGCGGTTCTCGGGAACCGATGCCTCGGGCGACCCGATCGCCTGGCTACGCGACGTGAATACGCAGAACACGACCGACATGCGCACGACGACCGTCACGCGCGCGGCCTGGGTCGGCGAGATGCACGAGGCGACTGAGGGCGAGGACGTATTCCATTTTGGACCGGGCCAGGGCGTGGACGGAATCCGCCTCTACGACCCGGGGCAGGACAGCATCCTGCTCGATGCCGGAACGGCCGCGCGCGTCGTCGACATCGCCGGCACGACAGGGCTGCTCGTCGGGCCGACGAACCGCGAGGGCATCGTGCTCGACGGCATCGCCTACAACCCCGCGCTCACCCTGACCGACCTCAACGTGCTCTTCGCCTGAGGCCGCGCCTCAGAGGGGGAACGCCACCGTGGCGCCGGCGTGGCTGAGCGTACGCGCCGCGATGTCGAAGGTCATCAGGTCCTCGCCGAGGACGAGCGCGCCCGGCCAGTGGGCGCGCACGTCCGCCACCACCGCCTCGGCGTCGAAGCGCGTCGGCACGAAGTGGTTGAGCACAAGCATCCCGACATCCGCCTCCGCCGCGACGCGGCCGACCTCGGTCGAGAGCGTGTGGTAGGAGGCGACGGCGTCGATCGTCTCCTGCGGCCTGTGGTCCGGGTCGGGGCGCATCTCGCGACGGATGAATACCTCGTGCAGCAGAAGGTCGGCCCCGCGCGCCGCGGCGATCAGGGGCGGCCACGCCACCGTGTCGGAGGAGATCACCAGCCTCAGGCTGTCCTGCTCGACGACGAAACCATACGTTTCCGGAAAGGGATCGTGGTTCACCTTCACGGCGGTCACCGTAACGCCGCCGCCGCGGAAGGCCTGGCCGTCGGCGTACTCCGTCACCTGGACGTCGAGCCCAGCCTCGTTCGGCCGCTTCTCGTGTGCGACGCGGATGTCGAGCTCGGGCTTCCACAGCGCGGCGGAGCGCTCGACGAAGCCGAGCGTGCCCGGAGGGCCGAATACCTTCCAGCTCCGCGTCCGTCCCTGATGCCAGGAGGACACGAGAAGCTGGTGGAAATCCACCACGTGGTCGCTGTGCAGGTGCGTCAGGAACAGCGCGTCGATCTCGGACCCGCGCGTTCCCGCCTGAACGAGGCGCTGCGTCACGCCCGAGCCGCAGTCGAACAGCAGGGCGCGGCCGCCTGCGCGCACGAGATTGGCCGGCCCCATCCGCCCGGGGTCGACCTGCGGGCAGCCGGTGCCGAGCAGGGTCAGGCGCATCGAGGTCACGCTCATGCGACGGGGCGCAGCGCCGCCTCGATCTCGGAGAAGATGGCGGCGAGCGCGACGTTGAAGCCGGCGACGATCGCCGCCGGCTCGAGCGAGGCGATCTGCGCGCGGCGGTCATACTCGCCCTGCGCCACCACCCGTGGCGGCGACCTGTCGAGCCCGAGAAGCAGCATCTGCATCTGCGCGCGTGCCGTCGGCGGTGTCGCAGCACCTTCCGCGAAGAGGCCGTTCAGCACGCCCTCGAGCGCGAGGCCCGGCGTGGTGCGCGTTCCCTGGTCGACCACCGCGGAGAAGATGCCGGCGTCGGCGAGCCAGGTGCGGAGCTGGTCCTGCACGAGGGAGGCGGGAGGGGCGAAGAACTCGTTCCAGAAATCGGTGCGCACCTGGCCGCCCTCGAGGCGGGTTGCGATGCCGCGGAGCTCCGCACCCGGCGCGGCGGCGATCGTGCGGAGGACGAGCACCCGGCCACGCGGGTTGGCTGGCAGGCGCTGCGGCCGCCGCACGTCGAGCACGAACAGCTTCTTGTCAGGGAAAGGCTGGGTCAGGGGGTTCGAGCAGGCCGCCAGGATCGCCGGCGCGGCGAGCAGCAGGGTACGGCGTTTCACTGCCCGCCTCCCTGCGCAGGAACAGGCCCGTTGCGCGGCGGCGGGGCGCCGAACAGGAACTGGCTCGGGAACTGGCGCATGTTCTCGGTGATTGTCCTGAGGTTCTCCGCCGTCGCGCGCAGGTCGCGCAGGAGCGGGGCGAGATCGCGGTCGGCGTCGGTGACGGTGCCGTCGAGCCGCCGTGCCGCCTGCTCGATCGCCGCAGCTGTCTGCGGCAGGCGCTGCGTCGTCGCCGCGAGGCCGCTCGTCGTCGCGCGCATCTCCCGGCTTTCGAGGATCGTGCGAAGCGATTCCAGCGTGGTGCGAAGGTCGGCGAGCACGCCGTTTGCTTCGGGCGACAGCGTGGAGGCGCTGGTGCGAAGCTGGGCGAGGAGGTCACCCGCCTCGACGAGCATGCGGTAGGCATCGCCGCTCGTGACGGAGGTAGCGAGCGCCTCAACGAGGGTATTCGCCTGCTCGACGAGCTTCGGCAGGTCCGCGGCCTCGAGCCGGGCCATCACCCGCTCGGCGGCGGACTGGAACTGGGCGAGCGTACTCGGCACGGCCGGGATGTAGGGGTAGCGCGATTCCCAGGGGACGGGCAGCGCGGCGAAACGGATCGGGTCCACGAAGTCGGCCTCGAGATAGAGAACGCCGGTGATGCCCTGGCTCGCCATGCGCATCCTGAGCCCTCCCTGAACCATCTGCCGCACCTCGGCGATCTCGCGCGCGGCGATCCGGTCGGTGAACACCTCGAACCGCACCACCACGAAGCGATAGGCCGGGTTGGAGAGAACGCTGATCTGCGACACGTCCTGCCCGTACTCGGCCGCGGCCATGGAAATCTGCGTCACCCGCCCGATCGGCACGCCGCGGAACCGGACCGGCGAGCCGACCTCGAGCCCCTGCACGCTCTCGGCGAAATAGGTCTCGAAAGGCCGGCCGGCGGAGCGGAACGCATCGGATCCGACCCAGACGATCAGGGCGGCGAGCATGGCGAGCCCCGAGAGGATCACCACGCCGACGCGGAAGTAGATCGTCTTCGACTCCACGGGTCCTCCCTTCCGCCCTCAGGCTGCCTCGGCGATACGGTTGAAGAACGCCCGCACCGTCGGTTGCGTGCTCGTCGCGCGGAGCTCCCTCGGGTCTCCGGTCGCGATCATGCCCCGCGCCGCCTTGTCGAGCATGATGACACGATCCGCAACCGTCAGGATCGAATCGAGCTCGTGCGTGACGATCACGAAGGTCACCCCGAGGTCGCGCGCAAGCGTCAGGATGAGCTGGTCGAGCCCGGCCGAGGTGATCGGGTCGAGGCCAGCGGAGGGCTCGTCGAGGAAGAGCAGCGGCGGGTCGAGCGCCATGGCGCGAGCGATGGCCGCGCGCTTGACCATCCCGCCCGAGATCTCGGAGGGAAGCTTCTGCGTCGCATCGCCAAGCCCCACCATGCCGAGCTTCGACCGCGCGATGGCGAGCCGCGCCTCGGCGGGAAGGTCGGTGAAGCTCTCGAGGGGAAGGAGCACGTTCTCGAGGAGCGTCATCGAGCCGAACAGGGCGCCGAGCTGGAACATGACGCCGAAGCGCCGCAGCAGGAGCCGCCGCTTCTCCCCGTCGGCGGCGAGCAGGTCCTCGCCGAGGATGCTGATCGCCCCGGCCGTCGGCCGGCGAAGCCCGATCAGCAGCTTCAGCAGCGTCGACTTGCCGCAGCCCGACCCGCCGAGGATGACGAACACCTCGCCCTCGCGCACGTCGAAGGAGACATTCTCGAACACCGTGTTCGACCCGAAGCGCTGGGTCAGCCCCGTCGCCACGATGACCTTCGGCGCCTCGGGGCCAGGGCCGACACGGTCGCCGCGCGCGGGGGGGATCTCGGGCACCATCACCAGCCCATCAGGTAGAAGATGACAGCGAAGATGCCGTCGAGCACGACGATCGAGACGATCCCGCCGACGACGGCGGATGTGGCGCTGTCGCCCACCGCGCGCGGCCCCGCCCCGGTGCGCATGCCCCGCGCGCAGCCGATGCCGGCGACGACGGCGCCGAACACCATGCCCTTCGCCACGCCACCGATCACGTCGCCCATGCTCGTCCAGCTGACGACCTGGTTCGAGATGGCAACGAGCGGGAAGCCGAGCGACATCATCACCGTCGACATGCCGGCGACGGCGGCGAGGTTCATCGCGGCGATCAGCACCGGCATGATCGCGATGGCGGCGATCAGACGCGGCACGACGAGGAAGCGGAACGGGTCGAGCCCCATCGTCGTCAGTGCGTCGACCTCCTCGTTCACCTTCATCGTGCCGATCTCCGCGGCGAACGCGCTGCCCGATCGGCCTGCGAGGATCACCGCGGCGAGAAGCGGGCCGAGCTCACGGAACACCGAGACGGCGACGAGGTTGGCGACGAAGATCTCCGCGCCGTACTGGCGCATCGGGATGGCGGACTGGAAGGCGAGGATCAGCCCGAACAGGAAGCCGAGCATGACGATGAGCGGCAGCGCGCGCGTTCCCGCCTCCTCCGCGTGGCGCATCGTGTCGTCCCAGCGCAGCGTCCAGGGGCGGAGCACGGTCAGCACGGTTGCCGAGATCGCCTCGCCGAGGAACGTGATGCTGTCGCCCATGCCGCGCGCGCCATTCACCGCGCCGCGCCCAACGACGAGGGCGAGGCTCTCCGGCGGCCGCGCCACCACCTGGCCGGTGGCCGCCGCCTCGCCGCCCTTGCGGGTAAGCGCGATGACGGCGCCGACATCCTCAGACGCGCCGATGATCTCGCCGCCGCCCGCCGCCCTGGCGCGTGCGGCGGCGGCGAGAACGAGCGCCGCCCCCGCCCCGTCGCAATAGGTCACGCGCGAGATGTCGATCGCGACCGGCGCGGAGGCGGCGCGCATCGTCCGCTCCCACAGGGAGGACGCCGCCGCGGCATCGAGCCGGCCCTCGAGAACGAGCGCCGTCATGGCCGCCTCGCCTCGCCGCGCGCCGAGAGGAAGCGCACGAGCAGCATCAGGACGAGCGAGAGGACGACGAGCATGGTCGCCGCGGCGAGGATGGTGAGCTCGATCGTGTCCTTCAGCCCGGCGAACATCTGCCGTGGCAGCGTGCGCTGCGACGGACCTGCGAGGAACAGGACGACCACGCTTTCGTCGAGCGAGGTGGCGAAGGCGAACACCGCGCCGGCGACGACGCCGGGAAGGATCACCGGCAGCATCACGCGGCGAAAGGCCGTCACGGGCCCCGCGCCGCAGGAGGAGGCTGCGCGAAGGAGCGTCCTGTCGAACTGCGACAGCGTCGCGCCGACCGTGACGACGACGAAGGGCGAGGCGAGAAGCGCGTGCGCGATGATCAGCCCGCCATGCGTCGAGGCGAGGCCGACAGGGGCATAGGCGAAGGTGAGCGCGACGGCGGTGATGATGGCGGGCACGACGAGCGGCAGGAGAAGCACCGCCATGATCGCCGATGCGCCGGGAATGACGGCAAGCCAGAGCCCGATGGCAGCGAGCGTGCCGAGCGCGGTTGCGACGATCGTCGAGGCGATGCCGATGGTCAGGCTGTTCCAGAGCGCGGTGAGCCAGAAATCCGAGGAGAAGAACGCGCGGTACCAGCGCATCCCGATGCCCGGAAGCGGGAAGTGCAGGAAGCTGCCATCGCTGAAAGAGAGCGGAACGATGACCAGGAGCGGGGCGACGAGGAACACCGCGACCGCGAGCCCGACGACCCACCAGGCGAGCCTGATCGCGCTCATGACGTGCGCACCGCGCCGAAGCCGACCAGCTGGCCATAGAGCCCGACGATCAGGAGCGTCGCCGCGAGAAGAAGCAGCGAAAGGGAGGCCGCCATGCCCCAGTTCACCGTCTGGTTCGCATAGAACCCGATGAAGTAGGGCAGCATCTGGTCCGCCCCGCCGCCGAGCAGGGCGGGCGTGATGTAGAAGCCGAGCGCCTGGATGAACACCATCAGACAGCCCGCGCCGATGCCGGGAAGCGTCTGCGGCAGCCACACGCGGCGGAACGCCGAGACGGGATGCGCGCCGAGGCTCGAAGCGGCGCGGAGATGGATGGGCGGGATCTGCCGCATCACCGCGTAGAGCGGCAGCACCATGAAGGGCAGGAGGATGTGGACCATCGCCACCACGACGGCGAAGCGGTTGAACAGGAGCTGCTGCGGCGCGCCGAACAGCCCGAGCGCGACGAGCGCATGGTTGGCCACCCCCTCGCGCGCGAGCAGCACCATCCATGCCGCGGTGCGCACGAGCAGGCTCGTCCAGAACGGCAGGAGCACGGCGAACAGAAGCGCCGACGCGACGGCCGGGCGCGAGAGCGCGATCAGCGCCGCGAGCGGATAGGCGAGCACGAGCGTGATGGCGGTGACCATCGCGGCGATCCAGAAGGTGCGCCCGAACACGGTGCGGAACACCGCCTGCTCCTCCGCCACCGCGCGGATCGTTCCAGCAGCGTCGCGCTTGAGGTCGAGCGCGGCGAGAAGGAAGAAATCGGTCCACGGTCCGCGGGCGCGCGCGAGTGCTCCCCATGTCTCGAGCTGGCCCCAGGCGGGGTCGGCCCGCAGAACCGCCTCGCGGGCAGGGCCCTCGAATGGCGCGGCGAGGCGCCGGGCGGAGCCGATCAGCGTCGTCCTCAGCCCGGCCTGGTCATGGTTCAGCCGGCTCGCTGCGGAGGGCAGCGTGCCGGCCGCTCGCGCCTCGCGCAGATCCTCCACAAGCGCAGCGAAGACAGGCTCGTCGGGCAGCGCGGTGCCCGACCAGCCGGAGAGCGCACCGATCGTGCGGGGCAGGACGGGGGCGACCTCCCTGTCCTCGACACCGCGCTTCAACATCGCGCCGATGGGTGCGGCGAAGGCGACGAGAACGAACAGAAGCAACGGCAGGACGAGCAGGGCGGCAGAGACCTTCTGCCCGTACCCTGCCCGCCTCGCCCGGCGGGCAAGCGCTGCGGCCGCCTTGCCGGTCTCGATTGCCGCGACGTGTGCCACGCAATGCCGCGCGAGCGCGTTGGCCCCCGCGCGTCCTCCCTATCGGGCCACCCAGGCGTTGAAGCGCTGCGACAGCTTGTCGAGGTTGTCGAGCCAGAACTGGTCGTCGATCATCAGCGAAACCGAGAGGTTGGCCGGGTTGGTCGGGCTCTCGGCGAGAAGCGCCGGGCTCAGCCCCTCATTCGCCCCCTTCGCTGGTCCGCCATAGGGGATGAGCGGGATCAGCTTCGCCTGCACCGCGGGGTTGGAGGCGAAGCTCAGGAAGCGATAGGCGCTTTCGACGTTCGGGCTTCCCTTCATGATCACCCAGCTGTCGATGGTGTAGAGAGAACCCGTCCACTGGATGCCGAAGTTGCGCCGCTCGGTGCGGTTGGCGTTGGTGATGCGGCCGTTCGGCGAGGACGTCATCAGCACCTCGCCCGCGCCGAGGATCTGCGGCGCCTGCGCCGAGGACTGCCACCAGACGATGTGCGGCTTCAGCCTGTCGAGCATGCGGAAGGCCCGTTCGACGCCCGCTTCCGTGCGCAGCGTGTCATAGACCTGGTTCGCGGGAACGCCATCGGCCAGAAGCGCGTACTCGAGGTTCAGCTTGACGCCGCGCCGGAGCCCGCGCTTGCCCGGATAGCGCTCGACATTCCAGAAATCCGCCCAGGTCGGCGTGCCCTGGAACTTGTCCTTGTCCCAGGCGAGGACGAAATTGTAGAGGATCGTTCCGATGCCGCAGTCATGCACCGCCTCGGGCAGGTAATGGTCGCGCCCGCCGATGCGCGAATAGTCGAGCTTCTCGAACAACCCCTCCTCGCAGCCGAGCAGGAGCTCCTCGCTCTCAACCTGCACGAGGTCCCAGGTGTTGTTGCCGGACTGGATTCGCGTGCGAAGCACGCCGATGCCGCCATCCCAGCTGTCCTCGACGAAGCGGATGCCGGTCGCCTGGCTGAAGGGGCGGAAATAGACTTCCCGCTGCGCATCCTGGTAGGCGCCGCCCCAGGACACGATCGTCAGGTCGCGCGACGAAGCCGGCGCCGCGGCGAGAACGAACGCCGCGCCCGCGGCGGCAAGTAGGAAACGCCTCATCTCTCTCTCCTGATCGCGGATGGCCCCGGCGGAACACGGTAGCGGCCGGAGGCTCGGGATTTCAACGCCGGCTCGAGCACCTCTTGAAACGGTAAGGTAGCTTAGCCCGTCCTGATGGAACCGGGATCGGTACCATCAGGACGGGCGCTGCTTTCAGTCCCCGGGCGCGAAGGCGACGGCATGCTCCGGCTGCCAGGCGACGGCGACCTGCGCACCAGGGGCGAGCCCCGCCATCGCCGCCGCAGCCGGGCGCTTGGCGGTGATCTCGACCCCGCCTTCCAGCGCGAGCCGCAGGCGCACATGGTCGCCGAGATAGATCACCTCGGCGACCGTCGCGGGCAGGGCGTTCTCGCCAAGGTCATCGGCGCTTCCGGCCGCGACGGCGATCCTCTCCGGCCGGACAGAGAGCAGAGCAGGGGAGCCCGGGCCGCCGGCATCGGCCTGGCGGGCCCAGAGGCGTCGGCCGCCGCCAAGCGCGATCGCGGTCATGTCCTCGTCGCGCTCCGCCACCGTTCCGGCGATGCGGTTGTTCTCGCCCACGAAGCCGGCGACGAAGGCATCCGTCGGCCGCTCATAGAGCGCCTGGGGCGTATCGAGCTGGCGGATCGCGCCGTCGCGGAACACGGCGATACGGTCCGACATCGTCAGCGCCTCTGCCTGGTCGTGCGTGACATAGACCATCGTTACCCCGAGCCGCTCATGGATGTGGCGGATCTCGAGCTGCATCTCCTCGCGCAGCTGCTTGTCGAGCGCGCCGAGCGGCTCGTCGAGCAGCACGAGCGGCGGCTCGAACACCAGCGCGCGGGCAAGCGCGACGCGCTGCTGCTGCCCACCGGAGAGCTGCGAGGGACGCCGTGCGCCGAGATCGGGCAGCCGCACCATGTCGAGCGCGCGCTCGACCCGCCTTGCCTGCTCGGACCTCGCAACGCCGCGAACCGACAGCGGGAAGGCGACGTTCTCGGCCACCGACATGTGCGGGAAGAGGGCGTAGGACTGGAACACGACGCCGATGCCGCGCTTGTGCGGCGGCAGCCGCGCGATCGGCCGCCCGTCGAGCAGGATCTCGCCGGCCGTCGGCTGCTCGAAGCCCGCGAGCATCATCAGCGTGGTCGTCTTGCCCGAGCCGGAGGGGCCGAGCAGGGTAAGGAACTCGCCGCGGGCGATGTCGAGGTCGAGATGCCGGACCGCGTAGCGCTGGCCGTCATAGCTCTTCTCGACACCGCGGAAGCGGACGAGCGTGTCGTCTTGCCCTCTCATGTGGCGCAAGACTGGCAGCCGGAAACCGGCCCTGCAAGCCGCTCCCGGGGCCGCGGGGCGCGCCCTGCCGAAGGCGGAACGGACCGGGCAGAGGCTGTGGAGATTAGCGGTCGATTCACCATCCGGTGCGACCGTGCGGCATGGACATGCGCAGCGAAGCACCGCCCCGGGCCGACGCGCGCCCACCCGTCCGCGCCGGCGGCGCCACGGCGATGCCTGCGGCGGCGGTCGTCGTCGCGGTCGGGCTGTGGGGCGCCTTGACCGCCCTCGCCGCGGCCTTGATCGTCGCCCCCGAGGCGCTCGCGGCG
>NZ_VFAC01000004.1 GCF_007644105.1 Elioraea rosea
GCCAGGCGAGCGCGCCGCCCCGGGCCACGCCGACACGCGCCGCCGCACCTGCACGCCCGGCGGCGACACGGTCCCCGGTCACGCGCGAGCCGCTTCCGCCTGGCTGACGCAGCTTCCCGCGCGGGCAGGCTTCACCGAAGCGTCACGGAAGCGCGCGCGTCGCAGCGCGATCATTCGGCGCGTGTAGCCCGGGGCGACAGCGGAGGGCCTGGATGCGCGTGATCCTGTTCGGCTTCGATGGGTTGCGGCCCGACCTCGTGACGGAAGCAGCGTCGCCGAACATCTGCCGCGTGATCGCCGAGGGCACGCGGTTCGCCAATGCCCGCTCGGTGTTCCCCTCCGAGACGCGCGTTGCCACGCCCTCCCTCGCCACGGGCTGCCGACCCGCCTCGCACGGGCTCGTCGCCAACGCGCTCTACGATGCTGCCGCCGCGCCGGACCGCGTGCTGAACACCAAGCACGCGAAGGCGATGGATGCGCTGGTCGCCGCGCATGGAAGGCTGCTCGAGCGCCCCTCGCTCGGCGCAATCCTGCACGCGGCGGGGCGGAGGATGGACGTGGTGTGGACCGGAACGCTCGGCGCGGCACGCGCGGCCTTTCCCGAAGCCGGCGCGCTCGGCGCCTTCCGCTGGCACCCGGAGGAAGCGGTCGGCGCGGCCGAAGCCTTCGGGCCGGGGCCGGAGGCCGCCGTGCCGAACACACCGCGCGTTCGTCACGCCGCGCGGCTCTTCGTCGACCACGTGCTCGGCCTCCGCCGGCCAGACGTCGCGCTGTTCTGGGCATCCGAACCGGATGTCTCCTTCCACTACGAGGGCATCGGCGCGGCCACCTCGCGCGAGGCGCTGCGTGACGCCGATGCCGCACTCGGCGAGGTGCTCGCCTGGCGCGACGCGCAGCCCGACCGTGACGGGATCGTCGTCATCGCGATGTCGGACCACGGCCACGTGACGGGACAGGGGCGGATCGATCTCGTTTCGGAGTTGTCGCGCGCTGGCTTCGCATCCGGCAGGCGGCTCGCCGAGGAGACGCCGATCGCGCTCGGCGGCGGCGGTGCGCCTGGGCTCTGGGTGAAGGGCAGCGACGGCGCGACGATCCGCGCGCTCTGCGCCTGGCTGCAGGAGCAGCCCTGGGTCGGTCTCGTTCTCGCGCGCGCGGCGGAGGCGCATGGCCTCGCTGGAACCGTTCCGCTCGCGGCGCTCGGCGCGCTGCACGCTCGCTCGCCCGACCTTGCCTTCACCTTCGCCGGGTCCGATGAGCCCGACCAGTTCGGCCTTCCCGGCCGTGCCTTCATCGAGGTGGCCGACGTGCCGGAGGGCGGCGGCATGCATGGCGGGCTGCACCGGCGCGAGCTGGCGGCCTTCCTCGCGATGGCAGGCGGACCGGTTCCGCGCGGCCGGGTCGCTGCCTGCCCGAGCGACCTCACCGATATCGCGCCAACCATTCTCTCCCTGTTCGGCATCGCGCCCGAAGGCATGGACGGCGTGCCGCTCGCCGAGGCGCTCGGCGGCGCGGAGCCTGCGCCGGCACGGCGCTTCGTATTGCACGGCCATGGCGACGCGACGCTCGCGATGGACGAGGCGCGCGGACGCACCTATCCCGCCGGCACCGCTCACGGGTGAGATACTGGCGGGGCGCGCCGCGCGGTGCGATGCTCCCGCCCGTCCCAGCCCCCCCTGGAGCGATCATCATGCGACTGGTCATTGCCCTTGCCGCTGCGGGCCTTCTCGCATTCACCACGGCCGCAGAGGCGCAGACGCTGCGCATCGCCCTGTCCGCCCAGCCTACCTCGGCCGACCCGCACAATTACGCGCTGACACCGAACTCGACCCTGCGCGATCACATCTTCGACGGGCTCACGCAGGTCGATGCAGAGCTCCGCGTCGTGCCGGCGCTTGCGACGTCATGGGAGCGGCGCGATGACCGCACCTGGGTGTTCCGGCTGCGCGAGGGCGTGCGGTTCGCCAACGGTGCCGCCTTCGGCGCGCCGGATGTGGTGTTCAGCTTCTGCCGCATCCTGAACAACGAGACCGAGGTCGTCGGGTCCTTCTCGCGCGAGGTGAAGCGTCTCGCCCGCGTCGAGGCGGAGGGAGAGGGCACGGTGGTGATCACCACCGGCGAGCCGAACCCGCTTCTGCCGTCCGACCTTGCCTCGCTCGCGATCATCCCGCGCGGGCTCGCGAACCATGAGGGTTTGCGCTTCTCTGCCGATGGCTGCGGCGTGAAGGGCCCGTGGCCGACCATCGCGCAGTTCAACGACGGCACGGCCGCGATCGGAACGGGTCCGTATAGGCTCGTGCGGTTCACGACCGGGGGTGCGATCGAGCTTGCTCGGAACGACACCTACTGGGGCGAGAAGCCGCATTGGGCCGCCGTTCGGCTGACACCGCTGACGCAGGTAGGCCCGCGGCTCGCGGCACTTCTGGCCGGCGACCAGGACGTGATCGAGAGCCCGTCTACCGGCGACATTCCGCGCCTGCGGGGGAACCAGGCCGTGCGGCTCGCGGTCGCGCCGACGACGCGGCTGATCTTCCTGCAGCTCGACTTCCGCGAGCCCGCGCCCTTCGTCAACGGAGGCCAAGCGCCCAACCCGCTTCGCGACGTGCGCGTGCGCCAGGCGCTCTCCCTCGCGATCGACCGCGGCGCCATCGCCGAGCGAATCATGGATGGTGTGGCGACGCCTGCGGCGCAGTTCCTGCCGAACGGCATGCGCGGCACCATCCCCGAACTCGCCGTACTCCCTTACGACCCCGCGAGGGCGCGCGCGCTGCTCGCCGAGGCGGGGCACCCGAACGGGTTCAGCCTCACGCTGCACGCGACCAACAACCGCTACATCAATGACGTGCGCGTCATCCAGGCGATCGCGCAGTACTTCCAGCGGATCGGCGTGCGCGCGGAGGTCGATGCGATGCCGTCCACCACCTTCTTCCCACGCCGTGGCCGTGCCGAGTTCTCGGTGGCGATGGGCGGCTGGGCGGCGGGGGCAGAGGAGACGCTCCTGTTCTTCCGCGCCTGGATGATCAGCCGCGACCCGCCGAAGGGGCTCGGCATGAGCAACTACGGCGCATGGTCGAACACGGCGTTCGACCGCCCCGCCATCGCCTCGCTCTCGACGATGGACGATGCCGCCCGCACCGGGCTGATGCAGGAGGCCGGCAGGATCGCGCTCGCCGAGATGCCCGTGATCCCGATCCATTTCGAGAGCGGCGTCTGGGCCTTCCGCACGGGGCTGACATTCTCCGGGCGTGTCGATCAGACGACGCCGGCGATGGACGTACGCCCCGAATGAGCGCGCTCTCGAGCCTGATCGCCGAACGCCTCGCGCGCCCGGGGCGCGTCGGTATCCCGTTCGAGGACACGGGCAATCCCGATCGCAAGCTGACGCTCGAGGCCTACCGCGCGAACGCATTCCGGCCGGGCAGGCCGGTCGTGTTCGTCCAGCACGGCATGGGGCGGAACGGGGACGAGTATCGCGACTTCTGGATCCCGGCGGCAGACCGGCACGGGTTGCTGATCCTCGCCGTCACCTTTGGCGCCGAGGCGTGGCCGACGCCGGAGACCTACAACAACGGGCTCGTGTTCGACGAGGCTGGCGCGGTGCGGCCCCGCGAGGCCTGGGGCTACGCGGTGCTGCCGCGCCTGTTCGCCGCAGCGCGCGAGGCGGGGCTGATCATTGGCGATGCGGCGCACCTCTTCGGCCATTCCGCTGGCGCTCAGTTCGTCCACCGCATGCTGGCGACCTGCGGCGCTGGGCCCTTCGCGCCGGTGATCGCCGGCAATGCGGGATGGTACACGCTTCCCGAACTCGATCGCCCCTTTCCCGAGGGCCTCGGCGGGCTCGGACTCGGCGGGGATGCGCTGCGGCGCTTCCTCGCGACGCCGCTGACCATCCTCGCCGGCAGCGCCGACACCGAGACGAGCGGGCCGAGCCTGCCGAGCCACGCGGCCGCTCTGGCGCAGGGGCCGCACCGCTTCGCCCGCGCGCACGCCTTCCTCGAGGCGGGGCAGGCGGCGGCGAAGCGGCTCGGCATCGCCTGCGCGTGGCGTCTCGTCGTGGCCGATGGCATCGGCCACGATGGTGCCGCGATGTCACGCATGGCGGCGGGGTTGTGGTTCGACCGGCTCGACGCGGGCGAGGCCGCGGCGAAGTCGCGGGAAGGCGGGCTCGCGACCGTTCTTTGACGGTTACAACGCCTCTGCCGCGGCGCGCGCAGCGAGCGCGCGGATTCGCGCGACCATCGCGGCGATGCCGTTGCCGCGGTTGGCAGACAGGTTGCCGATGAGGTCGAGCTCCTTGAGGAACCGCGCGGCATCGGCGGCGAGAACCTCGTCCGGTCTCCGGCCGGAATAGATCCGCAGAAGCATCGCCACGAGGCCCGCGACGATCGCGGCATCCGAGGCGGCGGCAAGGTAGAGGCGGCCGTCGCGCAACTCGGAGGCGAGCCACACCTGGCTCTGGCAGCCCTCCACCTTGTGTGCGGCATCCTGCCACTCGGCCGGATAGGGCGGCAGCTTGCGGCCCCAGTCGATCACCATGCCGTAGCGGTCCATCCAGTCGTCGAAGAAGGCGAACTCCTCCGCGAGCGCCGCCATGGCGGAAGCGGCGGTGTCCTCCTGGGGCTGGACGAACGGGTCGGTCATACTCAGGCACATGGGCTGGAACGGGGCGGGCTCAATAGGCCATCCAGCCGCCATCGACCATCAGGTTCTCGCCGGTGATGAAGGTCGCCTCGTCGGAGGCGAGGAAGAGCGCCGCGGAGGCGACGTCCTCCGGCCTTCCGAGGCGCGGCCAGGGGGTGCGCTGGTGGCTGTACTCGACCCAGCGCGGCTCGATCGCCCGTCCCGTCTTGCCCGTCATGATCTTGCCGGGTGCGACCGCGTTGCAGACGATGCCGTGCTTGGCGTAGTCCACCGCGATCTGCCGGGTGATGTAGACGGTGCCGGCCTTGGCGACGCCGTAGGCGATGTTCTCCGGGCTCGCGACCATGCCGTGCTGGGAGGAGATGTTGACGATGCGGCCGCGCACGCCCTCTTCGTTCGGCTCCTGCCCGAGCATCACGTTCACCGCCGCGCGGCTCATCAGGAACACGCCCGTGATGCCGACGGCGAGCGTGCGGTTCCATGTCTCGAGGCTCGTGTCGGTCAGCGTGCCGCCGACATTGTAGATCGCGTTGTTGACGAGGATATCGAGGCGGCCGAACCGCGCGAGGGTCTCAACGACCGCGCCTTCGGCGGAGGCCTCGTCGGACACGTCGGTGCGCAGGAAGGCGACGCGGTGGCCCTCGCGCGCGAGGATCTCGTGCGTCGGCTCGCCGCCCTCGCGCACCTCCTCCGTCATGTCTGCGATCGCGATCGCTGCCCCTTCCGCGGCGAAGCGGCGGGCAATCGCGCGGCCGATGCCGCTCGAGGCGCCGGTGACGAGCGCGACCTTGCCGGCAAGACGACCTGCCATCGAGACTGTCCTTTCAGTAACCGAACGTTGCGAGAACGGGGAAATGGTCGGAGGGCCGGCGTTCGCGCGCGCCCTTGCCGTCGCCCTCGGTGAAGCGCGCGGCCAGCTTGTCCTGCACCTTGCAGGAGGCCTGGTGCAGCCTGACGGCGTTGCGCGCGACCATCAGCCGCGGCGAGACGAGGACGTGGTCGATCAGCTCGTGCACCTCCGCCCCGCCCTGGAGCGGATCGGAGAAGGTGACGGAAGAGGCCGCGCGGAGGATGTCGGGCTTCATCGCGTGGCGAAGCAGGAGGTCGGGCTCGAGGAAGGAGCCGACCATCTCGTCGAGGATGTTGTGCAGCAGGAACTCCGCCTCGAACAGCTCGCCGAACGGCCCGTCATTGAAGTCGCCGAGCACCACGAGCCCATGCGGCACATCGGCCATCATCAGGCGCAGGCTCACGTAGCGTCTGAGCGCGGCGACCTCCGCGGAGACCTTCTGGCGCACGTCGAGCG
Source organism: Elioraea rosea (assembly GCF_007644105.1). Lineage (GTDB taxonomy): Bacteria > Pseudomonadota > Alphaproteobacteria > Acetobacterales > Acetobacteraceae > Elioraea_A > Elioraea_A rosea. The sequence continues at coordinate 5,945 of NZ_VFAC01000004.1, forward strand.
CATCGAGCATCGCCTCGGGTTCGCGCGCCTCCCATTGCGCCATCGTCTTCAGCTTCGAGAACTTCGACTTGAGGTGGACGTTGACGAAGGCGAGCCGCTTGCCGCCAGGCAGCGCGAGATCGACGCAGACGGGCTCGCGCGCGAACTGGTGGCGGCGACGATCCGCCACGCGGAAGCCCTGCCAGGGGTAGAAGAAGAAGCTTCCCGTCAGCGCCGCCATGCCTGGCGAGTCGGGCGGAACCACCGTGAGCCCGCCGGCGAGCGCGCGCCGGACGAGGATGTAGGTCGATTGCCATGTGGCGTTCGAGCCGACGACGGCGAAATCGTCATCGAGGAAGCGCGCGACGAAATGCTCGACCTGCGCCTTCAGCGGCGGGCCTTCCTGGATGGCGAGCACGTCCGGCTTCAGGGCGCGGATCACCCCGGCGATGCGGTCGCACAGGAGGGGCACGTCGGCGATCGGGTCGAGGCGGATGCTGCCGAGCGTGCGGCCGGCGAAGCGCGGCGGGATCGTGCCGTCCCAGTCCTTCCAGCGGCCGTTGAACAGGCCGACCATCCACTCGATGTTCCAGGTCGCGACCCGCAGCGTCGGCATCCCGCCCCCCTCTGGCCATGGCCACCGTAGTGGCATGCAGGGGCCGTCGGGAAGGGCGCTTGAAGTGGCCTGCACCTGCGCCCATGGTCAGGCGCATGACGACGAAGGACATGCTGATACGCCCGGACCCGGCCGACGCGCGGCTGACGCGGCGCGTCGCCGGCATCGATCAGTCCGGCGCGCCGGTCGAGACGTCGGTGACGGTCGAGCGGCCGCTGACGCTCTACCTGAACGGGCAGGAGATCGTCACGATGATGACGATCGGCGACTACCCGGAGTATCTCGCGCTCGGCTACCTGCTGAACCAGAACATGCTGCGGCGGGACGACGTGGTCACCGCCGTCGACTACGACGAGGAGATCGAGACCGTCGTCGTCCGCACCGAGCGGGGAACCGACTTCGAGGAGAAGCTGCGCAAGAAGACTCTCACCTCGGGTTGCGCGCAGGGAACCGCCTTCGGCGATCTGATGGAACGGTTCGAGAGCGTGACGTTGCCGGACGCCGAGCTCCGCACCTCCTGGCTCTACCGGCTGACGCATGCCATCAACACCATGCCCTCGCTCTATCTCGAGGCCGGCGCGATCCATGGCTGCGTGCTCTGCGAGCGCGATCAGCCGCTCGTCTACATGGAGGATGTCGGCCGCCACAACGCGGTGGACAAGATCGCCGGCTACATGTTCCGCCACGGCATCGAACCTGGAGACAAGATCTTCTACACCACCGGGCGGCTGACCTCAGAAATGGTGATCAAGACCGTTCAGATGGGCATTCCCATCCTCGTCTCGCGCTCGGGATTCACCGCCTGGGGAGTGGAGCTCGCGCGCCAGGCGGGGCTGACGCTTGTGGGCCGCGCGCGGGGGCGGCGCTTCCTCGCGCTCGCGGGAGAGAAGCGCATCGTGTTCGACCTCGACCCGGCGCTGGCGGAGGAGGAGCGCGCCGCGCATCGGCGGAAGGGCGCAGAGCGTGACGACTGAGCCTGTTCCTCCCACCCTGGGCGTCCTGCTCGCCGGCGGGCTCGCGCGCCGGATGGGCGGCGGCGACAAGGGGCTCCGCACCCTCGGCGGGCAGACCATGCTCGCCCGCGTGATCCTGCGCGTCGCCAACCAGTGCGATGGCCTGATCCTGAACGCCAATGGCGACCCCGCGCGCTTCGCCGGCACCGGCCTTCCCGTGGTGGCCGACGACGTGCCGGGCTTCGCCGGCCCGCTCGCAGGCATCCTCGCCGCGCTCGACTGGGCGGCGGCGAACCGGCCCGGCATCGAGTGGGTGGTGAGCCTGCCGACCGACAGTCCCTTCCTGCCGCGCACGCTCGTCGCGCGCCTGCACCGCGCCCGCGCCGCCTCCGGCGTGCCGCTCGCCTGCGCGCGCTCTGCCGGCCAGGCGCATCCCGTGATCGGTCTCTGGCCGGTCTCCTTGCGCGACGACCTCCGGCATGCGCTGACGGTCGAGCACATCCACAAGATCGACCGCTGGACGGCGCGGCACGGCATCGCCTTCGCCGACTGGCAGACCGAGCCGGCCGATCCGTTCTTCAACGCCAACACGGTCGGCGAACTGGCGGAGGCGGAGGCGCTGCTCGCCGCCCACCCGGAGCTTTAGCGACTTGAAAAACCGAACGATACGGCGCAACGATGTGGCCAGGAACGCCACCATCGGAACGCCGCCATGAAGGCCTTCATCGTCGCCGCGGTCATCGCCATCTGCCTCGCCGTCGCAGGCAACTACGTGCTCGAGGGCAACTTCCAGCAATACGTCGACCACGCCTTCTCGACGACCGGCGTGCGGCTCTGACCGGCCTCAGGCGAGGCCGCTGAACGGCAGGAAGGCGACGCTGTCGCCGGGCGCCACCTCGCGCACCTCCTCGCCAAGCTCGACGAACCCATCGCTTTCAACAAGCGACGACAGGATGCCTGCGCCCTCGCGCGGGAACTTGCGCGCTTCCGTCATCCCGTCCGGCGCGAGGGCGAGGCTTGCGCGCACGTATTCTCGCCTGCCCTCCTTCTTGCGATAGGAGAACGCCGCGCGCACCGCATAGCGCGGCAGCGGCCGCAGCTCTGCCCCCGCAAGGTGCAGGACGAGCGGGCGGACGATGTGGGCGAACGTCACCATCACCGCCACGGGGTTGCCGGGAAGCCCGACGAAGGCGGTTCCCGCAACCTGGCCCATGGCGACGGGCCGCCCGGGCTTGATCGCGAGTCGCCAGAGGAACAGCGAGCCGGCCTGCTCCACCGCCGCCTTCACGTGGTCCTCCTCCCCGGTCGAGACGCCGCCGGAGGTCAGAAGCAGGTCATGCTCCGGCGCGGCGGCGGCGAGCGCTTGAGCCACGGCCTCGCGCCGGTCGGGCAGGATGCCGAGATCGGTGACGCCGCAGCCGAGCGCGCCGAGCAGGGAAGCGAGGGTGAACCGGTTGCTGTCATAGACCTGCCCGGGTGCGAGCGTGGCGCCAGGCTCCGCGATCTCGTCTCCGGTCGAGAACACGGCGACGCGCAGCATCCGCCGCACGGGGAGCCGCGTGAGCCCGACGGAGGCTGCGAGGCCGACATCCTGCGGCCTGAGCCGTCGCCCGGCCGGGAGGATACGTGCCCCGCGCGCGACATCCTCGCCCGCCTCGCGCGCATTGGCCCCGCGCTTCAGCCCGGCAGGCAGCCGCACGCGCCCATCGGTCAGCGCCTCGGTGTCCTCCTGCATGAACACCGTGTCCGCGCCCTGGGGCATCGGCGCGCCCGTGAAGATGCGGATGGCCTCGCCGGCTCCGAGAGGGGGTACCCGCTCGGCCCCCGCCGCCACCCGCCCGGCGACGGGAAGCACGCTGTCGCCCTCGGCCGAGAGATCGGCATGGCGCACGGCGTAGCCGTCTACCGCGCTGTTGGCGAAGCCGGGCACGTCGAGCGGAGCGATCACATCCTCGGCCAGCACGCGCCCATGCGCGGCGGCAAGGCCGACCGTCTCGGCCTCTGCGATCGGGGCCAGCCGCTCGGCGAGGATCGCGAGCGCCTCCTCGATCCGTATCAGCGCGCCGCCGAAGGCGAAGCAGTCGTCGGAAAGCTGGGCCATGCCCCGCCCTCTCAGGCCGCACGCGGCCGCAGCCCGGCGGCGGCGGCGACGAAGGCGGCGATCGCCTCGACATCGTCGAGCGGCAGCACGGGGAGCGGGCAGCCCGGCACCGGCCCGTCAGAGGCGACGGCGACGACGGAGGGGTCATCGGCCCAGAGCGGCGGCTTGCCGACAGAGGCGCGCCAGACCTCGAGCTTGCGGTGCCCCTCCTTCTTGAAGCCCTCGACCAGGACGAGATCGACGGGCGCGAGCCGTGCGGCGAGCTCCTCGAGCGTCGGCTCGCGGGCGCCGCGGAGCTCGTGGATCAGCGCGTAGCGCGCGGCGGAGCCGACAAGAACCTCCGTCGCGCCGGCCATGCGGTGGGTGTGGCTGTCCTTGCCGGGCGTGTCGATGTCGAAGGCGTGGTGCGCGTGCTTGATGGTCGAGACGGTCAGGCCGCGCGCGACGAGGGCGGGGATGAGCCGCGCGAGAAGCGTCGTTTTCCCCGAGCCGGACCAGCCGGCGATGCCGAACAGCGTCATGGACGAAAGATGGGGGCTGGCGGAGCCTCTCCGCCAGCCCCCCTGAACACCGCTGCGGTGTGCCTCAGTCGGCCCCGGCGCCGCGCGCTCCCGTCGGCGCGCGGGCATCCCGGCTGCCGGCCATCACCTCCTCGACCCAGAGGCTGTGATGCTCCTTCGCCCAGTTGAGGTCGACCTGGCCGCTGCCCATCGCGTCGAAGGCGCCCTCCATGCCGAGCGAGCCGATGTAGATGTGCGCGAGGATGATCGCGATCATCACGAGCGCGATCACGCCGTGCAGCTGGGTGGCGAGCTGCATGCCCGACATGGTGGTCACGAACTGGAAGGGGAACATCAGGATGAACCCCGTCACGGCGATGGCGCCACCGCCGAGCACGACCGACCAGAAGATGATCTTCTGCCCGGCGTTGAAGCGCCGCGCCGGCGGGTGGCCGTGGCCGATGAGCCCGCCGCCTTCGGCGAACCAGCGCACGTCCGTCGCGCCGGGAATGTTGTCGCGGATCCAGATCACGAGCATCAGCAGGATGCCGAGCGTGAAGGGGAAGGCGAGGAAGTTGTGCGCGAGCTTGCCCCACTGCGACCAGGTGGTGAACGCCTCCGGCCCCATCAGCGGCAGGAGCAGCTCGCGCCCGAAGCTGATGTTGAGGCCGGTGATGCCGAGCACGATGAACGTCGTAGCCGTCAGCCAGTGCACGAAGCGCTCGAAGCCGTTGAAGCGCTCGATCGTCCGGCCCGAGGGCCCGCCATCGATGCGGATCTTGCCGCGCATGGCATAGAACAACACCAGCACCACGAGCATGCCGCCGACGGCGATGGCGCCGATCCACTTCAGCGTGGTGCGCCAGAAGTGCTGGAACTCGCGCCCCTCCGGCTGGATGAGCGTCGCCGCGCGCTGGTCCGGGATTGTGATCCGGCCGCGCACGTCGCCTTGGAGGTAGTTGAACAGCATCTGCTCGCTCGCCTGCGCCGGCGCGGAGGGCGCGGGCGCCTGGGCGTGTGCGGGCGTCGTCGCGCCGGGCGCGGCGATCGCGAGGGCGAGCGCGAGCATCGTCCCTGCGAAGGCCCGGCGCAGCGTTCGGGTCAGTCCTGTCATGCGGTGCTCCTGCCGCTCGGAGGCATCGCGCCCCCTGACCATGTCGTCAGCCCGGCTCAGCCGGTCGTCATTTCCTTGTACGCGGTGCGCCAGCCCCAGGCGCCGGACCCGTAGCCGCGGCGCGTCACGCGCTCGGCGTAGATCTGGGCGATGATGTCGCCGTCTCCGGCGAGCAGGGCCTTGGTCGAGCACATCTCGGCGCAGAGCGGCAGCTTGCCCTCGGCGAGGCGGTTCGAGCCGTACTTGGCATATTCCGCCTGCGTACTGTCCGCCTCCGGGCCGCCGGCGCAGTAGGTGCATTTGTCCATCTTGCCGCGCGTGCCGAAATTGCCGAGCCGCGGATACTGTGGCGCACCGAACGGGCAGGCGTAGAAGCAGTAGCCGCACCCGATGCAGAGATCCTTCGAGTGCAGCACCACGCCGTCTGCCGTGGTGTAGAAGCAGTCGACCGGGCATACCGCGGCGCAGGGCGCATCGGTGCAGTGCATGCACGCCATCGAGATCGAGCGCTCGCCCGGCTTGCCGTCATTGATGGTGACGACGCGCCGACGGTTGATGCCCCAGGGAACCTCGTGCTCGTTCTTGCACGCCGTGACGCAGGCGTTGCACTCGATGCACCGGTCGCTGTCGCAGAGGAACTTCATGCGGGCCATGGTTGTCTCTCCCCTTCCCTACCCGCTCACGCCGCCCTGATCTGGCAGAGGGTGCACTTGGTTTCCTGCATCGCCGTCACCGGGTCGTACCCGTAGGTCGTGACCGTGTTCACGCTCTCGCCGAGCACGATCGGGTCGGTTCCCTGCGGGTATTTCCGCCTCTGGTCCTCCTGCATGAACCAGCCGGCGAAATGGAACGGCATGAAGGCAACGCCGCGGCCGACGCGGTCTGTCACCAGCGCCTTGACGCGGATGTGCTTGCCGGCAGGCATCTCGGGTCCGTTCACGAGCACCCACTGCCCGTCGCGGATGTTCCGCTCGGCTGCGTCCTGGGTGTTGATCTCGACGAACATGTCCTGTTGCAGCTCGGCCAGCCACTTGTTCGAGCGCGTTTCCTCGCCGCCGCCCTCGTACTCGACGAGGCGGCCCGAGGTCAGCACGATCGGGAAGTTGCGCGCGACGTTGTTCTGCACCGCGCGGTCCTGCACCGTCTTGCCGATGTTGCGCACCCGGAGCGCCATGAAGTTGTCGCGCGTCGGGTACTGCGCCACGAGGTCCGGCCGCGGGCTGTAGATCGGCTCGCGGTGCACCGGGATCGGGTCGGGCAGGTTCCAGGCATTCGCCCGCGCCTTGCCGTTGCCGAACGGGATGCAGCCATGCTCGAGCGCGACGCGCTGGATGCCGCCCGAGAGGTCGGTCGACCAGGCGACGTTGTCGGGGTTGGCGCCGCCGATGCGCTCGATCGTCGCGCGCTCCTCGGCGGTCAGGTCGGAATCCCAGCCGAGCTTCTTCAGCACGCCGTAGGTGAACTGCGGATACCCGTCCTCGATCTCCGAGCCCTTCGACCAGCTTCCCTCCGACAGCAGCGTCTCGCCGTTGCGCTCGACGCCGAATCGCGCACGGAACGTTCCGCCACCATCCTTCACGTGGAGGTTGGTGTTGTAGAGGATGTGCGTTCCGGGGTGGCGGTACTGCGGCGTGCCCCAGCAGGGCCAGGGCAGGCCGTAGTAGTCGCCCCTGATCTCGGCCGGTGCGTTCTCCGGCGCGCGCAGCGTCACCAGATCGAACGCGCCCTGGTTCGCCATGTGCGCCTTCAGGCGCTCGGGGCTCTGGCCGCAATAGCCGGTCGACCAACCGCCGAGGTTGATCTCGCGCAGGATGCTCTCGGCCTCCGGCTCCTTGCCGTTGACCTTGATGTTCTTGAACATCTCGGTAGCGAAACCGAGCTTCTCCGAAAGGCGGTAGATGACCTCGTAGTCGTTCTTGCTCTCGAAGATCGGCTTGACGACCTGCTCGCCCCACTGCAGCGAGCGGTTCGAGGCCGTGCGGCTGCCCGAGCATTCGAACTGCGTACAGATCGGCAGCACGTAGGTGTTCTCGCGCCGGTTGGCGAGCACGGCGAAGGTGGTCGGGTGCGGGTCGGCGATCACCAGAAGGTCGAGCTTCTCGAGGCCCGCGACCGCCTCCGGCATGCGGGTGACGGTGTTGCCGCCATGGCCGAACACCACCATGCCGCGGAAGTTCGGCTGGCCCGCGATCAGGTTCGCGGTGTCGCCCGAGCCGGGCTCGAGCGTCGTCGCGTCGAAATAGCGCGTGGTGGTGATGCCGGGCATCTCCATCATCCGCTTCCGCGCCGCGTCATCGGCGTTGCCTGGGCCGAACCGGCCGCGGAGATAGTCGTAGGAGACGTCCCACACCCGGCCCCAGTGCCGCCAAGCGCCCTCGTCGAGCCCGTAGTAGAGCGGCAGCGTCGTCACATCGAGGCCGAGGTCGGTCGCGCCCTGCACGTTGCAGTGGCCGCGGAAGATGTTCGCCCCCGTGCCGTTCGAGCCGACATTGCCCGTGGCGAGAAGCAGGATGCAGGCGGCGCGAACGTTCGCGGTGCCAACGGTCTTCTGCGTCAGCCCCATGCACCAGATCAGCGTCGCCGGCTTCTGCTTGGCGAACATCTCAGCCACCTTGCGCATCTGCGCGCCAGGCACGCCGGTGACCTTCTCGACCTCCGCGGGGGTCCACTTCGCGACTTCGCGGCGGACCTCGTCCATCCCGTACACGCGCTGGCGGATGAACTCCTTGTCCTCCCAGCCGTTCTCGAAGATGTGCCAGAGCAGGCCCCAGAAGACGGGGATGTCGGTGCCGGGCCGGGGCCGCACGTACTCGGTCGCATGCGCGGCCGTGCGGGTGAAGCGCGGGTCGATGACGATCAGGTTGGCGCGGTTGATCTCCTTGCCCTGCAGCACGTGCTGCAGCGACACGGGGTGCGCCTCCGCCGGGTTCCCGCCCATGATGATCATGGTCTTGGAATTGCGGATGTCGTTGTAGCTGTTCGTCTGCGCGCCGTAGCCCCAGGTGTTGGCAACGCCCGCGACCGTCGTCGAATGGCAGATGCGCGCCTGATGGTCGACGTTGTTGGTGCCCCAGAAGGCGGCGAACTTCCGGTAGAGATACGCGCCCTCGTTGGAGAACTTGGCCGAGCCGAGCAGGAACACCGCGTCGGGGCCGGATTGCTGGCGGATCTCGAGGAGCTTGTCGCCGATCTCGCTGATCGCCTGGTCCCAGTTGATGCGCGTCCACTGCCCATTGACGAGCTTCATCGGGTACTTCACCCGACGGTCGCCGTGCACGAGCTCGCGCACCGAGGCGCCCTTGGCGCAATGCGTGCCGCGGTTGATCGGGCTTTCCCAGGCCGGCTCCTGGCCCACCCACACGCCGTTCTGCACTTCCGCGATCACCGTGCAGCCGACCGAGCAGTGCGTGCAGATGTTCTTCTTGAGCTCGACGGCGACGCCGGGCTGCATGGGCCCGGCCTCGGCCTTCCTCACCGTGCCCGCGCCGAGCGCGCCGAGCGCGCCGAGCCCGCCGGCAACGACGCCGGACCTCCTGAGGAAGCCTCGGCGATCGGTCGCGCCGCCCGAAAGTCCGGCGAAGGACGCGGCAAGCCCGCCGCGCGCGGCCCTGCCCTCGCTGCGCTTGATCAGCATCGCGCCTCTCCCTCAGTGCTCGTAGCGGTTGGTGCGGTAGAAGGCCTGCACGTTCGGGCTGTCGGCCTTGTAGCGGGCCTTGCGCGCCTCATCGCGGCTCTCGCGCGCAGCGGCCGGCGTGGCCACGAGCGGCGTGGCGGCCGCGGCGGCGCCGGCGGAAAGCCCCAGGGCCTTCAGGAAGCCACGCCGCGCGGGCACGGCTTCGCCTTGCTTCTTCGTCATCGTCCCTCGCTCCAAACCAGTCCGTTCCAGCACCCGGGAAACCTTCGCAGCGGCACGGAGGGGCAGAACCCCTCAGGCCGGCAGCGTGGCCGCCTCGGTCTCGATCGCAGTGAACACGGCCCCGAGCCGGCCGACGGCGCGGTAGAACCGCGCATGCTCGGCCGCCTCGAGGTCGGAAAAGAACTTCGCAGCCCAGGGCTCGACATGGCGCGCGTAGAAGCGCCGCGCCTCGTCCGCTCCGCCCGCCGGGTCGCTGCCGAACTCGCCGCGCAGAAGCCCGGCCATGATCTCGGCAAGCGTGGCGATATGGTCCTCCGGCTCCGCGACGCCCTCGGCGCGCGCGATGCCAAGACGGTCCATCTCGGCACGCAGCTTCGCAAGCGGGCGCTCGTGCAGGAAGCCGGTGAGGTAGTAGCTCGCATAGGGCAGGAGCTCGCCGCGCCCGAGCCCGATGAAGAGGTCGTGGAACTCGCGCGCGACTGCCGCGGCGTCGACCGAAGCGGCGGCGGCGGAGAGTGCGCCGCGCGCGGCGCCGAGCGCCGTGTCGTCGCCGCCGATCGACGCCAGGCGACGCAGCAGCGCGACATCGGGTGCGCGCGCGAGAAGCGCCGCGAGAAGCGACCAGTGCTGCGCGCGCATCGCATCGACCGCGTCCGGCTCATCGGCCTCCGCACCCGGTGCCGGGTAGAGGTCAGGACGCAGGATGGTGCGCGCGACGCCGCTGGCCTGCTCGACCATCAGCACACGTTCGGCCGGAACACGTTGCCAGTGCGACACGGAGGGCTGAGAAATCCCGAGACGGCGCGCAAGCTCACTCACCCCGCCACAGGCGCGGATCGCTTCCTCGAGGCCAGGTTCTCTCCCGGACGACACGACTCCCTCCATGCCCGGAGGCTATGACTGAGCGAGGCGCAGGGTCAATAGGAGTTGACTATGCCGCGAGATCTACGCTTCGGCGTTGATATCGTTGCGGTACGGAACCGGACTTGGGCGATCGCCGCACGCGCGTGCAATTCCGACCTGAGAAGTCCGGTATCAGGTCGGGACCGCCCCGCCGTGGCGTGGCCGGGGCGGGTCGGCGACAGGCGCGGGCGGCCGCGCCTTGGCTCCTGCCGGCGGCGCGCGCTCAGGCGGGGCGGCGGCGACGGCTTGCGTCTCGTTCCGAACAGGCTCCGGCGCGGCAGGCTCGATCCGCACGGGCGAGGGGGGCGCTGCCCCATCCTGTCGTGGTTCGGCGTCCCCGGCCGCCTCCGGCGTGGGCCTGTCCCTGACGAGGCCGAGGATCCTGTCGGCAAGCGCCTCGACATCGGGTCCGGAGGCGAGATCGGCCATGTAGCCCGGCGCGCCGCCGGGGGTGTTCCAGTCCCACGCATAGTCCGCCGGGCCGATGAAGTCGCGGATCGAGGGGTCTAGGCTCCAGGCCCGACGCAGCGCGGCATTGCGCAATGCGGCAGGGACGCCCTTCCTGAGGAAGACCGTCACGTCGCTCTCCACCGTCAGCTCCTCGATCGGCGGCAGGGAGGCGAGGTCGATCTCCGGATCTGGCTCGGCGGGAGGCGCCGGCCCGGGCTTGGGCGCGGACGCGGAGGCGCACTCAGGCGCAACAGGCTCCGGCTGAGCCTCGGGCCTCGCCGCGTCGTCGACGGGCACGCCCTCGCGCGCGGCCTGCTTGCGCCTCGACCAGCGGGAGAGGAACCCCTCTCCTCCACGGCTCTCGTCCTCAGCCATCGCGGCCAACCCTGCGCCGGATGCCGAGGCTTTCGGGGTCGGCCCGATCGCGCTTGCGCTTGTGGAATCCGCGCTCGACATGGTGGGCGGCGACGAAATCCTCGAGCGCCTCGCGGATCTGCCCGGGCATGGGCACGGTCTCGATCACGTCCTCCCCGGCGGTGATCATCGCCTCCGCTTCGCCCGGGTCGGCCAAGACGGCGACGAGCGACATGCCCGGCGCAGCCTCGCAGCGCCGCAGCACCACCCACAGCACGGGCGCGCCCGTCTCGAGGTTGGCCTTGTAGTTGGGGGTCTCGGAGGAGAAGAAGCTCACCGTCGCGCGGCCGGCGATGAAGGCGGTGAGCGCTGCCGTCTCGCGCAGTACCGTCCAGGGCGCGGCCGTCGTCTCGCCCGGAAGCACGGCGACGGGGCACCAGACATGGTCCTGCCAGGGCGAGGTCGCCGGCCGGCGTTCGACCACGACCGAGACGGGGTGGTGCTCCTCTGCGAGCATGGCGGTCCCTCCCCTCAGGCCGCCTTCGCCTGCCGGAGCGGCAGGCCGGCGAGCAGGTTCTGCGGCTTCATACGCACGGTCTTGCCCGCGCTCATGGCGAGCGAGAGATAGACCGGGCGGCCGGCCACGCGCGGCAGCATCTCTGCCGGGTTCTCGAACTCGAGCCGGAACAGGGCCAGCACGCGGCCGAGATCCTCGGGCTCCACCTTCTCGCCGTTCCAGAGCCGCGTGGCGATCGCCGTCGCCTCGGCATCGAGCCCGACATACCAGGCCCAGGCCTCGTCATGGATCGTCTGAAGCGGCTGGACCGAGACGCCTATGCCGAGAAGATGCCTGACCCAGGCCTCGATGACGCGGGCAAGCGCATCCTGCCCCTCCCGGCCGAAGGTGAGGTCGAGCACCGTGTCGAACCGGTCGCTCCTCTCCCAGTAGGCTTGGGTGTTCTCGGGCGAGAGCACGTCGAGCTCGACGGAGCGGAGCCCCGCGCCCGTCTCGGCGATCATCTGGCCGAGCACGCCGAGGCCCCCGTGGCCCGCGCGCGCGCCGCCCGCGGCGGCCTCGACCGTCTCCTCATCGGCGAGAAGCAGGTTGCCGCCCTCGGTGCTCACGCGCTGGGGGCGGAAGAACAGCTCTGCGGCGCGGACGCGGAGCGGGTCCTCCGCCGCATCGAGGATGTTGCGCAGGATGAGCTGGGCGAGCTGGGCGATGAAGAGAGGCGGCGTGCCGCGCACGTCGCCGCGGAACAGGGCGGTATAGGCGGCCTCGAGCGTCGGGTGGGCGAGCAGGTGGTCGCGGAAGGCGAGCCAGGCCTGCCAGTTCTCCCGGGCATCTTCATCCGCCAGCGCGGAGACCTCGATCCCGGCAACGCCCCGTCGCGGATTGGCCAGCAGGCTCGCATGCAGCGCGCGCTCGGCGTCGCAGGCCTCCCCGGGTGGGACGAGCTCCGGCCGGGCGAGCCAGGCAGAGAGAAGCGCGTCGGAGATGGCGAGGCCGCCCGCCTCGTCGCGCTCGACCAGGTGATGGCCGCAGGAGAGCCAGAAATCAGGCCTCACGCCGCCCCCCGCTTCATCAGCGAGACGAGATCGACCTGCTCCGCCGCCTCCTCGGCCTCGTCGGTGCGGACAAGGCCGATCACCGGCAGGGCCTGGGTGTCGCCCCTTGGCCTCAGGCTGCGGAAACGCTCGCGCACGCCGTCGGCTTCGACGCTGCGGGTCAGCGCGATCACGGTTCCGGGCTCATGGCCTGCCGCGAGCTCCTCTGCGAACCCCATCTCCTCCTCGGCGGCAGCGCGGGCGGCGGCGTCATCCGGCGCGCCGAGATGCGCGCGGATATGGGCCGCGAGCGTCGCGAGCGCCGCCTCGCGCTCCTCCTCGCCCGCCACGCCGACCGTGACGAGCGTCGAGAAGCCGAAGCTCGGCAGGCCGAGGAAGCCCGCGCGGAAGGCCTGGCGGGCGCGGCCGGCGAGTGCGGCAGGATCATCGTCCCAGAACATGAAGCCGCCGACGACGGCGATCTCGCCAGGCTCGGCCGCACAGTCGAACACCACCGTGTCGGAGACATCGAGGCGGATGGTCCGAAGCGCGCGAGTCATAGGCGGGCGAGCCAGGACGGCGTGGCGGCAAGCGCCTCCGCGAGGGATAGCCGCTCCTCATGCCCGGCCTCGTCGCGCAGGATCAGGTCGCCCGAGGGGTCGATGCCGCGGCGGACGCCTGCAGGCTCGTCGAGGCGCGAAAGATAGGCCTCCGCCACCGGGGCGAGCCCCTCGTCCTGCCAGGTGTAGAGCCCCGCCATCAGGTGCCGGGCGAAGCGCTCGGCGAGGCGGGCGCCGTCGGCGTCCTCGAAGCCCTGCTGCTCCAGCGAGGTGCGGTCAGGGTGAAGGCCGGGCTCGACATCGGCGGGCTCGCCGAGGCGGAGGGCGGCGTGCAGCACGAGCCAGGCGGGCGCCTGGAGGTCGCCCACCACGGGCGCATTGGCCATCCGCATGCCGCCGAGCAGCGCGCCGTCGATCCGCACCGTGCCGGGCCAGGCGAAGCCGATCGGGTGCTCGGGCGGTGCGGCGACGGCGAGCGCATCGGCGAGCGCGGCCATGCCCGCGAGGAAGGCAACCCGGGTGCGGGCGAGCGGCATCGCCGGCTCGAGGATCACCGCGCAGTCGAACAGGAGCGACCCGCGCGAGAGAACCAGCGTTCCGGCCCCCTCCTCCGCCGCGATGGCGCAGGCATGGCCAAAGGCATCGCCCCCCTCGCGGAGGATGACGCCGCGGAAGAGCGGCGGCAGGTCAAGGCGTCGGTCGAGGTCGGCGGCGCGCATGAGCCGGGTCCGATGTGTCCTGGCGGTCGTCGTCGTCCCGACATATATGGCCACCAGGCCGGGAGTAACAGGCGGGCCTCTGGAGCGAGGGATACGGGGCATGGCGGGCGAGCCTGGGCGGCGCGTGTTCGTGTGCAGCTGCGAGGACACCATGCCGCTCGACGAGGCCGGCATCGCCCGGGCCTGCGCGCGCGCCATCCCCGGCGCACGCGTGGAAGCCGCCCGCCAGCTCTGCCGCGCCGAGATCGAGCGCTTCGCCGCCGCCCTCGGCCAGGGCGACGTCCTGGTCGCCTGCACCCAGGAGGCGCCGCTTTTCGCGGAACGGGCGGAGGATGCCGGGCACACGGGCCGGCTCGATGCCGTGAACATCCGCGAGCAGGCAGGTTGGAGCGCGGAGGCGAAGGCAGCGACCCCGAAGATCGCAGCCCTTCTCGCCGCCGCCGCCGTGCCCATGCCGGAGGTGCCCATCGTCCCCTTTACGAGCGAAGGGGTGACGCTCGTCTACGGCCGCGACGAGACGGCAATCGAGGCGGCGCGGCAGCTCGAGGCACGGCTGAACCTCACGGTGCTGCTGACGAAGCCGAGGGACGTGCCGCCGCCGAGCCGCACCGAGTTCCCTGTGCTCAAGGGAACCATCCGCGCGGCCAAGGGCCATCTCGGCGCCTTCGAGCTCACGGTGGACGACTATGCCGCCCCCGCCCCGTCCTCGCGCGCCGCGCTTGCCTTCGGGCCGGGGCGCGACGGGGCGAAGAGCCGCTGCGACGTGATCCTCGACCTCTCCGGCGGCACGCCGCTCTTTCCCGCGCACCACAAGCGCCCCGGCTACCTGCGCGCGGACCCGGGCGACCCGGCCGCCGTGCAGCGCGCCCTCCTCAAGGCGTCGGAGCTCGTCGGCCAGTTCGACAAGCCGCGCTTCATCACCTTCACCGAGGGGCTCTGCGCGCATTCGCGCAACCGCCGCACGGGCTGCACGCGCTGCCTCGACCTCTGCCCCGTCGGCGCCATCACGCCTGCGGGCGACCATGTGGCGATCGACACGAACATCTGCGCCGGTTGCGGCTCCTGCCACGCCGTGTGCCCCACCGGTGCCGCCACCTACGCACTGCCGCCGCCCGATGCGCTCCTGCGCAGGCTGCGCGCGCTCCTGCTCACCTATGCCGAGGCAGGCGGCAGGCGGCCGGTGCTCCTGGTGCATGAGGGCGAGCACGGCACGACGCTGATCGAGGCGCTCGCCCGATACGGCGAGGGGCTGCCGGCGCGCGTTCTGCCCTTCCAGCTCAACGAGGTGACCGCGCTCGGGCTCGAGACGGTCGCCGCCGCCTTCTCCTATGGCGCGGCCGAGCTTCAGGTGCTGATGACCGCACGCCCGCGCGAGGATACCGAGGCCCTCGACCGCACGCTGACGCTCGCCGACACGGTTCTGCGTGGTCTCGGCTTCGGCGAAGGCCGCCTCGGCGTGATCGCTGCCGACGACCCCGGCGCGCTCGGCCGGGCCCTCGCCGCCCTGCCGAAGCGCGACGGCGTCGCCTCGCCGCGCAGCTTCCTCGCGATGGGCGACAAGCGCGGCGTGACGCAGACAAGCCTACGCGAGCTCGGCAAGGCCGCGCCCGTTCCGGCGATGCTGATCCCGCTTCCCGAGAAGGCGCCCTTCGGCAACCTCGTCATCGATGCCGCCGGCTGCACGCTCTGCCTCGCCTGCGTCGGCACCTGCCCCACGGGCGCGCTGCGCGACAACCCCGACCGGCCGATGCTCACCTTCACCGAGGATGCCTGCGTGCAATGCGGGCTCTGCGCCGCGACCTGCCCGGAGAAGGTGATCACGCTCGAGCCGAGGCTCAACCTTGCCCCCTCCGCCTCGGAGCCGCGCCTTGTGAAGGAGGAGGAGCCGTTCTGCTGCATCCGCTGCGGCACGGCATTCGGGACGAAGAGCACGATCGAGCGCGTGGCAGCGAAGCTTTCCGCCTCGCACTGGATGTACAAGGGCTCCGCGCCGAACCTCGACCTCATCCGCATGTGCGCGGACTGCCGCGCCATCACCGTGACGGAGGGCAACCGACTCGACCCCTATGCGGCAGCGGAACGACCCCGGATCGTCACGACCGACGACTACCTCGCTGCCCGCGAGGAAGGCGCGCCCGACGATCCGAAGAAGCTGAATTGAGCATGGCGCTCGTCATCAGCGAAGGCGGGCTCGACCACCCCGATGTCGTGGCACTTCTCCATACGCACTTCACCCGTGCCCACGCGGTGACGCCGAAAGGCTCGGCGCATGCGCTCGACCTCTCGGGACTCAAGGCGCCCGCCATCACCTTCTGGTCGGCCTGGGATGGGACTGCGCTGCTCGGTGTCGGCGCACTGAAGGCAATCTCGCCGGACCACGGCGAGGTGAAGTCGATGCACACGGCGGAAGCCGCCCGGCGCCGCGGCGTCGGCGCGGCGATGCTGCGGCACATCATCGGGGCGGCACGAGCGCGGGGCATGGCGCGGCTCAGCCTCGAGACCGGATCGTTCGACTACTTCGCCCCCGCCCGCGCCCTCTACGCCGCGCACGGCTTCATCGAGTGCGAGCCTTTCGAAGGCTACCGGCCCGACCCGAACAGCACGTTCATGACGCTCTCGTTGCGCTGAAACCTTGACGGGTCGGTTCGCCGCAGTGGCAGCGTCACGCAGAAACGAAAACCCGCCCTGTCGTCGCGACAGGGCGGGCCCATGAAGCCGTAGCCTGAGGGCTGGTCAGCGCCGGCGGCGAACCACGAAGCCGAAGCCGACGAGTGCCGTGCCAAACAAGGCCAGCGCGCCAGGTGTTGGGATCGGCGTTCCGTTGCTGAAGCTGTAGGTGATGTCGTTGATCCCGCCGTTGAACCCGTCCGGCCCGAACAGCACGGCGAAGCCGGTGCTCGACGTGGCGTTGACGTTCACCACGAGGCCCGTCGTGCCCGACACCGCGGCGCCAGGGTCGGAGGCGACGACGCTGCTGTCGGTCAGGTCGATCACGCTCCAGGCGATGGTGCGGTTCGTGTCCGGCCAGCCGCCGAGGAAGAAGCTCTCGAGCGTGACGGTGTTGCCGGCCGCGACGTTGAGGTTGAGCTGGCAGTCCGTGCCCGTGCTGCAATACGCGGCATCGCGGCCCGAATAGGAGCCGACCCAGTTCAGCAGCCGCTTGTCTGCGTCGTTCAGCGGATCCCAGTTCAGCGTCACCGGGCCGGAACTGCCGAAGCCGGGCAGGGCGATCTGGATCACGTTGGCGTTCGTGACGAAGCCCATGTCCTCGACCTTGACGACGACGGGCGCCGCAGAGGCGATGCCGCTTGCGAGAACACCGGCAAGGACGGCTGGAGCCAAGATTCGGCGAAGCATATTCGCTCTCCCCTGCGCAACGTCACGCGCTCGCTGACGCGCCACGCAACACTACGCCCGGGACAAGCAAACACCATGCCGAGACGTAAGGCTCTGATGTTCGATGACTTTCGAACGCCCATGAGAGGCCGTGTAAAGTCTCCCGACAAACAGCCGCACGCAACGGCGGCAGACACCCAGCTCTGACTCAACCGGTGCGTCAGCGTCGCGTCTCGGCCTCGAGGAAATCCAGCAGCGCGTCGAGGTCCTCGCGGTTGCCCACCGTCTGCTCCGGCATCCGCGTCCCTGGCGTGTAGGCGGCCGGGCCCTGCGTGAACAGCTGCGCCACCGTCTCGCGCGTCCAGACGATGTCCATCCCCTTCAGCGGCTCGGAGTAGCGGTAGTCCGGCACCGTCGCGATGCGGCGCCCGAACAGGCCGGCAAGCGTCGGGCCGGCGCGGTTGGCGCTGTCGCCCGAAAGCGTGTGGCAGGCAGCGCAGGCGCGGAACACGCGTGCGCCCGGGTGGTCGGACGCGGCGAGCCTGTCCTCCGCCTCCGGCGCAACCGCGCCGAGATGCGCGCCCGTCTCTGCGTTCCAACGGCGGACGCGCCGATCCGTCCCGCCCGTATAGAGCGTTCCATCGGGAGCGAAGGCGGCCGCCCAGACAGGCAGGCCGGGGCCCGACAGCGTGCGCGCGAGCCTTCCCTCGGGAAGCGACCACAACGCGACCGAGCCGCGGATGCCGCCCGCCGCGAGAAGCGTGCCATCCGCGTTCGCCGCGAGCGCGATCACGGGGCTCGAGCCGCCGGCAAGCTGCATCACCGCGCCGCCGCCGAGCGGCACCAGGCGCACGACACCGTCCGCCCCCGCAACCGCCACGCGGCCCGTCAGCACGGCGAGCGTGTTCTGCGGCCGGCCGAACTCGGCAAGGATGCGCGGCTGCGCGCCGTCAAGCGGCCAGAGACGCAGCGTGCCGTCATAGCCCGCGGAGACGATGGCCGAGCCATCGGCGAGCACGCCCACGGCGTTGACCGCGTTCTCGGCGTGGCCCTCGAACACGCGCGGCGGCGAACCGTCGATTGGCCAGAGCCGCACCGTGCGGTCCCACGCCGCGGAGACAAGGAAGCGCCCGCGCGGGTCGGCGGCGAGCGAGGCGATCTTCGCCTCGTGGCCCTCGAACACGCGCTCGGGCCGCGCCGCACCTGGCCGCCACAGGGCGATGCGCCCTTCCTCGCCCGCGGTCGCGAAGCGCCCATCGGGGAGGAAGGCGACGGCGTTCACCGCGCCGTCATGCGCCCGAAGCACGGCGAGCGCAGCCGCACGCTCGGGCGACCAGAGGATGGCGGACTGGTCGAAGCTCCCCGACAGGACCTGCGCGCCGTCGGGCGACACCGCGACCGCCTTCACCGGCCCGCCATGGCCGCGAAGTTCCGCCACAGCCGGCGAGGCGAGAACGAGTGCGGCGAGCAGGACGAGAAACCTCATCGCGCGAACCCGAGCTCTCGCAGCATCGCCCCCGTTCCCTCCTCCGCCAGAAGCGCCTCGAAGCGCTGCACCGCCTCGCGCCCGCGCCGCGCATGGGGCACGGCGAAATCGTAATGCTCCTCGGCAAGCGGAAGGAAGCCGAGGCCGTAGGCGCGCGCCACCGTCTCGATCGCCACGCCCCAGTCGACCCTGCCCTGCGCCACGGCCGCGGCGACCGCGTTGTGGCTCTTCGGCTGGTTCAGCACGCCTGCGGGCCGGGCGCCCGCGAGAAGCCGCTCGATCAGGATGCGCGTGCCAGAGCCCTGGTTGCGGCTGATCATCACGCAGGCAGGATCGGCCAGCGCCGCGGTGACCGCATCCGGGATGTCGCGTCCCTCGAAGCGCGCATCGCCCTGTCGGAACACGATGCCCTGCATGCGCCGCCAGCCCGGGATCAGCCCCACGCCTGGCGGAAGTAGCGGTGCGTTGTAGGTACCGCTCACCTCGTCGAGCAGGTGCATGGGCGCAAGGTCGCACTCTCCGCGGCGCGCTGCGGCGAGCCCGCCGAGCGAGCCGATGGCGAGAAGCTTCGCCGTGGTGCCGCGTTCGGCGAGAAGCCCGACTACGCGGTCGAGCCCGACGCAATGGCTGCCCATCACCACGAGATCGGCCGGCCGCATGCGCGCGCCGATCAGCGTGACGGAAACAGGCGTTCCGGCGTCGATCCCATCCGCAAGCGCATCGATCGCGACGAACCCGTCAGCCATCGAGAAGGCGGTGACGGAGCCGGAGCCCTTCGCGAGAGGATAGGCGGCGAGGCCCGCCTCGTCCTCGACAAGCGACACCATAGCGTACTCCGTGCGGCCGATCTCGGACGGCGTGCGCACGGCGAGCCGCGCCTCGACGGTTTCCGCCGCGTACTCCGGGAGCCCCGCCATCGCACGGACCAGCGGCGCGACAAAGGCGTGAAACGTGAACACTGCGCTTGTCGGGAAGCCGGGAAGCACCGCGACCGGCGTGTCGCCGACGAAGCCGAGGCAGAGCGGCTTGCCGGGCTTCAGCGCGACGCCGTGC
Source organism: Elioraea rosea (assembly GCF_007644105.1). Classification (GTDB taxonomy): domain Bacteria; phylum Pseudomonadota; class Alphaproteobacteria; order Acetobacterales; family Acetobacteraceae; genus Elioraea_A; species Elioraea_A rosea. The sequence continues at coordinate 25,473 of NZ_VFAC01000004.1, forward strand.
ACGACGACGCGGCCGAGCGAGGAGAGGACCCGGTGCGATACGTCTCCCGCGCCCTTCGAGGTGCCGCCCGAGAGCACGACGAGATCGGTCTCGTCGGCCGCGCGCGCGATGGCCGCGGCGAGCATCCCCTCGTCGTCGGGGATGATGCCGAACGGCACCGCCTCGCCCCCTACCTCGGCGACGGAGGCGGCAACGATCGCGCCGTTGCTGTCGAACACGCCGGCCGGGCGCTGCGGCGAACCGGGCGGGACCAGCTCGTCGCCCGTCGACAGCACCGCGACGCGCGGGCGGCGCAGCACCGGAACCTCGGCCAGCCCGATCGCTGCGAGCATGCCGATGGAGCGCGACGACAGCACCGTGCCGCGGCGAAGCAGCGTCTCGCCGCGCGCGATGTCGCTCCCCGCGCCGGCGATCGCGGCACCGGGCGCGACGGCGCGGCGGATGAGCACGACCGGCCCCGCCTCGCCCTCCTCCGTCTCGGTGTGCTCGACCATCACCACCGTGTCGGCGCCGCGCGGCACCATTCCGCCCGTGGCAATCACCGTCGCGGTGCCAGGCTCGACGGCGAGGGCCGGCGCGTGCCCGCAGGCGAGAACCTCCGGGTTGAGGCGAAGCCTGACAGGCGCCTCCTCGCTCGCGCCAAGCGTGTCGGCCGCGCGAAGCGCGAACCCGTCCACCCCGCTCCGGTCGAAGCCCGGAACATCGACGCCGGAGACGACATCCTCGGCGAGCACGCGTCCCAAGGCGGCGCCGAGAGGGCTGGTCTCGGCGCCGAGCGGCCGTGGGGTGAAGGCTGCGGCGAAGCGGGCGCGCGCCTCGGGCTCCGCCACCACCTCGAGGAACTGTTCCTGCCGTGCCGCGGCGCGGACTACCGCCATCGCGTCGAAGGGCGGCATGGGTTCAGGCAACCAGGAACGGGGGGAAGAGATGCACGGTCACTCCGACACCGTCGGGGTGCCCCTCGCTCTCCGGCGGGATCTCGACCCAGCCGGTAGCGCGCGCGAAAGCAGCGAGCGAAGGCTGGTCGGCGGCGGTGAGCGGAATGGCGCGCCCCTCCTCGAGGCGAACCAGCACGAGATCCGCAAGCCCTGGCTGGGACGGCATCTTCCGCGCCAGCGTCGCCTCGGCACGCTCGCCCGAGGGCGCGAGAAGCGCGCACCAGGCGAGCAGGCATGCGGCCGGGTCATCGGGCAGCATCGCCGCAGGGCGTCGCGCCTCGTCGAACCCGAGAAGCGTCTCCTCGATCGGCCGCGCGGCGAGGCCCGGGAAGGCCGGATCGGCGACCGGCCCGAGCACGACCCTGGACAGCGGCGCGAGCAGGGCGCGCATCGCCGCGGCATCGCCTGCGGCCAGCAGCCGGGTGAGAAGCGGGGGCCGCTCACCGGCCCGGGCCAGGACCTGGCCCGCAGGCAGGTGCGCGCCTGGCTGAACCACCCCCTCACCCGGCGCGGCGGTGGCCGTCACCTCGAACCAGCGGCCGGCATCCGAGGCTGCATCAGGCGGGATGACGGCATCGGCGCCTTCGGGAAGCGCCTCTCCCGCGAGGATGCGCCGCAGGCCGGCGAGCGGCACCGGCCCGTAGGGACTCGCCCCCAGCGTCGCTTCCGCGGGCACGGCCCAGCCTGCGCGGCGGGCGGTCATCACCGCCGGCACGGGGTCGGCGACGCGGAGATCCTCGGCAAGCGGCTCTGCCGTCGAAGCGGGCGCCGACGCCTCTCGCGCCTGCGACGCGACCCACGAGCGCGCCTCGGCGAGCGGGGAGAGTGCTGGCCTGCGGGAGAGAACCGACATGGTCGGGAATGTGGGGCCAGGATGCCCCGGGGAAAACCCCGCCGACGAATCAGGCCCGCTCGATCAGGGAACCTTGTGGCAGGCCACCCTGTGCCCCTCGGCACGCGGCCGCAAGGGCGGCTCCTCCGCCGCGCAATGGGCATCGGCGAGCGGGCAGCGGGTGCGGAACCGGCAGCCGGAGGGAGGATCGTCGGGGCGGGGGATCTCGCCGGTGAGCACGATCCGCTCGCGCCTCTCTCCTCCGGGGTCGGGCACGGCGGAGAGGAGCGCTCGGGTGTAGGGGTGCAGCGGCGCGTCGAACAGCACCTGGCGCGGCGCCTCCTCGACCACCTTTCCAAGATACATCACCGCCACCCTGTCGGCCATGTGGCGCACCACGGCGAGGTTGTGGCTGATGAAGAGGAAGGCGAGGCCGCGCGCGCGCTGGATGTCGCGCATCAGGTTCAGGATCTGCGCCTGGATCGAGACATCGAGGGCGGACACGGCCTCATCCGCGACGATCAGCGCGGGGTCGAGCGCGAGCGCGCGGGCGATGCCGATGCGCTGGCGCTGCCCGCCGGAGAATTCGTGCGGGTGGCGCCCGGCATGGTGCGCGGCCAGCCCGACCTGGTCGAGCAGGCGGCGCACCGCCTTGGCGCGCTCGGGCGCGTCGCCGATGCGGTGCACGACGAACGGCTCGGCGAGGATCTCCGCAACCGTCATGCGCGGATCGAGCGAGGCGAACGGGTCCTGGAACACGATCTGCATCCGCCGGCGGAGCGCCCGGAGCCGCGCGGGGCTCGCCTCGCGGATGTCCTCGCCCTCGAAGCGGATCGTTCCCGCATCCGCCTCGATGAGGCGGAGCGCGAGGCGGCCCGTGGTGCTCTTTCCGCAGCCCGATTCGCCGACGAGGCCGAGCGTGCCGCCGGCGGGAACGTCGAGGTCTATGCCGTCGACCGCGCGCACGGGCCGGCCTTCCGGGCCGAGGAAGCGCGCGCGGGCCCGGAAATGCTTCACGAGGCCACGGATCTCGAGAATCGTGCCGCTCACGGCACGAGCTCGTAGCCGGTGTGGCGGATGCAGGCCGCCGCACGCGCCGGCCCGAGTGGGATGAGCGGCGGCAGCGCCTGCTCGCACGGTGCCTTGGCGTATTCGCAGCGCGGCGCGAAGCGGCAGCCGCGCGGCAGGGCGAAGGGCGGCGGCACCTGGCCAGGGATAGCGTGCAGCCGCTCGATGTCGCCGCCCATCCGCGGAAGCGAGGCGAGCAGTCCCTCCGTGTACGGGTGCGCGGGGTCCGCGAACAGCATCGCGGCCGGCGCGGTCTCGACGACGCGGGCGGCGTACATCACCGCGACCCGATCGGCGAAATCGCTCACCACGCCGAGATCGTGGGTGATCAGGATGACAGCCATGCCGAGCTCGGCGCGAAGCCGGCGCAGCAGGTCGAGGATCTGCGCCTGCACGGTGGCATCGAGCGCCGTGGTCGGCTCGTCGGCGATCAGCAGGCGCGGGTTGCAGGCGAGCGCCATCGCGATCATCACCCGCTGGCGCATGCCGCCCGAGAGCTGGTGCGGATACTCCGAGACGCGCGCGGCGGGGTTCGGGATCTCGACGAGCGAGAGAAGCCGCACCGCCTCGGCCTTCGCTGCCGAGCCGGAGAGGCCGCGATGCCAGGAAAGCGCCTCGGCGATCTGCGAGCCCACGGTGAACACCGGGTTCAGGCTCGTCATCGGTTCCTGGAACACCATCGCCATCGAGCCGCCGCGGATCGCGCGCATCTGGCGTTCCGGGAGCGACAGCAGGTCCTGCCCGTCGAAGGTGACGCGGCCCGTCACCTTCCCTGGAGGCGGAATGAGCCGCATCAGCGCGAGCGCCGTCATGCTCTTGCCAGAGCCGCTCTCGCCGACGACGGCGAGGACCTCCCCGGGCGCGACCGAGAAGGCGAGGTCCTCCACCACAGCGAAGGGGCCGAACCGAACGGTCAGCCCCTCGACCTCGAGCAGCGCACTCACCGCATCTCGACCTTCATCCTTGGATCGAGCACGTCGCGCAACCCATCGCCGAGCAGGTTCAGCCCCAGCACGGTGACGGCGATGGCCAGCCCGGGGAACAGGCTGATCCACGGCGCCTCGAGCATGTAGTCGCGCCCGTCGGCGATGACGCTGCCGAGCGAGGGCGTGGGCGGCGGCGGGCCGACGCCGATGAAGCTGAGCACCGCCTCGGCGAGGATGGAAAGGGCGAAGATGTAGGTGCTCTGCACCACGAGCGGCGTGAGAGAGTTGGGCAGGATGTGGCGGAACAGGATATGCGCATGCCCCGCGCCGAGCGCGCGCGCCGCCTCGACATACTCCATCTCGCGCACCACCAGAACCGAGGCGCGCACGATGCGCGCGGTGCGCGGCGTGTAGGCGACGGTCAGCGCGATAGCGGCGTTGGTCTCCGACGGGCCAAGCGCGGCGGCGAGCGAGACGGCGAGCAGGATCCCGGGAAACGCCATCAGCCCGTCCATCACCCGCATGATCGGCCCGTCGAGCGCGCGGAAGTATCCCGCCATCGCGCCGAGCAGCGCGCCGAGCACGCCGGTGGTAACCACGACCATCAGCCCGATGCGGAGGGAGACGCGCGTGCCGTGGATGATGCGGCTCAGGATGTCGCGGCCGAACCGGTCCGTGCCGAGCCAGTGGATGTCGTTCGGCGCACCGAGGCGGTAGCGGAAATTGTTCCGTACCGGATCATGCGGGGCGATCCAGTCGGCGAACAGGGCAATGAGCACCACCGCTCCGAAGAGCGCGAGACCGATCAGCACGCCGCGATGGCCGAGCGCGCGCACCACGACGCCCGCGCGGCGCGGCGCGGCCGCCTCGCCTGCCACCGCTTCAGCGGCCATAGCGCACGCGCGGGTCGACCGCCGCGTAGAGCAGGTCCACCGCGAGGTTGACGAGAACGAAGATCGTCGCGGTGAGCAGGAGCCCACCCTGGATCACCGGATAGTCGCGCCGCTGGATCGCGCCGATGATCAGCCGCCCCACGCCGGGAAGGCTGAACACCTGCTCGATCACCACCGCGCCGCCGAGCAGGATGCCGACGGAGACGCCGGCCACGGTGATGACCGGCACGAGCACGTTCGCGCCCGCGTGGCGGAACACGACAACCCATCCGGGCAGGCCCTTCGCACGGGCGGTGCGCACATAGTCCTGCCGCAAAACGTCGAGCATCGAGGCGCGTGTCATGCGCGCGAGCAGGCCCATCTGCGTCAGGGCCAGCGCTCCCGCAGGCATCGCCATCGAGCGGAGCCAGCCGAGCGGGTCCTCGCCGAACGGCACGTAGCCACCCGTCGGCAGCCAGCCGAGCTGGACGGCGAAGCCCCAGATGAAGACGAGGCCGAGCCAGAAATCCGGCAGCGACAGCCCGACGAGGGCGAGCGCCATCACGCCCTGGTCGGTCCAGCTGTTCGGGCGCACGGCAGCGACCATGCCCGCGAGAACGCCGAGGACGATGGCGAAGACGAGCGCGAGGAAGGTGAGCCCCAGCGTGACGGGAAGCCGCTCGAGGATCGCGTCCGTCACGCTTCGCCGGAGCAGCACGCTCTCGCCGAGATCACCGCGGAGCAGCGCGCCATACCACTCCACCATGCGCTGCAGGATCGGCTTGTCGAGGCCGAGCTGGACGCGAAGCCGCTGCAGCTCCTCCGCCGTCGCGGAAGGCCCCGCCATCTCGCTCGCCATGTCGCCCGGAACGAGGGCGATGATCGCGAAGGAAACGAGCGAGACGACGAGAAGGACGGGAATGGCGGAGAGGAGCCGCCCGAGCGTGTAGCGAAGCACCGTTCGTGCAGACCCTCTCCGCCCGTACCCTCAGGAGAACCAGCAATCCCACATGCGCGGAATGCGGTAGGGCTTGTAGTTCACGACATTCGCCCGCGTTGCCTGCACGATGCCGACATCGCCGCACTTGATCGAGATCGCCTGGTCGTACATCCGCCTCTGGAAGTCGGCGACGGCCTGCTTGCGGTCAGCCTCGGCGAGGCTCGTCGTCAGCTTCGTCTGCGCCGCCTCGATGCCCGGGTCGCGCTCGTGCTGCACCGGCGCGTGGCCGGAGAAGAAGCCGACGACGCCGTAGGGCCCCTCATAGGGCTCGATGCCGAGCATCAGCGTCCAGAGATGCCAGCCCTCGCGGCGCGTGCGCTGGTTGAAGGCCGTTGGCCAGTCGACAACGACGAGCTTCACGTTGACGCCGATTGCCTTCAGCTGCTCGGCGGCGACCTCGCCCGTTGCCTTGTGGTTGGAGAAGGAGCTGTCGCAGAGGACGATCACCTCCTCATTGCGGTAGCCGCTCTCGCGCAGGAGCGCGCGGGCACGGTTCTGGTCCTTGAGGTTGTAGAGCTCCTTACCGACATCGCCTGCGAAATAGGTCGTACCGGGATGCTGCCAGCCATGGGTCAGGCGATAGAGCCCGTCGGTGGAGATCGCCATGATCTCCTCCATGTCGAGCGCGGCCTGTACGGCGCGGCGGAAGGCGAGGTTGCTGGTCGGTCCCTGCGCATGGTTCATCATCAGCGTCTGGAACGCCCACGGCATCATCTCGTAGGCGCGGACGTTGCGGTCGTCCTTCAGACGCTGCGCGGCGGGCACGGCGAGCGCCTCGAGAACGTGCAGCTCGCCCGTCTGCAGTCCCGCCGTGCGCGCGCCGGCCTCGGGCATGAAGCGGATGGTGACGCCGTCGAAATGCGCCGTCTTCTTGCCGCCGAACCCGTCACGCTCGCGGAAGTTCGTGTTCTGCACGTAGTCATCGAAGCGGGCGAGCTTCACGTGGCTGTCGGGACGGTACTCCACGAACCGGAACGGCCCCGTACCGATGATCTCGATCTTGCCTGCCTCCTTCCCGGCCTCCTCGGCCGGGATTATGGCGCAGGGCGCGCGCGGGCTCGAGATGCCGGCGATGAAGCCGGGATACGGCTCCTTCAGCTTCACGACGACGGTGTTGGCATCGGGCGTCTCGATCGTATCCACCGGCCGCATGATGAAGGCCGAGCCGCCTACCTTCCCGTAACGCTCGAGCGAGGCCTTCACGTCGGCCGAGTTCATCACCTTGCCGTTGTGGAATTTCACACCACGGCGAAGCGGGAAGGTGTAGGTCAGCCCGTCCGACGAGATGGTCACGCCTTCGGCGAGGTCGGGCATCGGGTTGCCGACCTCGTCGCGCGCGAACAGCGTCTCGTAGATGTGCAGGTTGATGTTGCGGCTTGCCTGCGCCGTCGTCGTCGCGGCATCGAGGCTCGGCGGCTGCGCCTGCTGCGCGATCACCACCTCCCCGCCGCGGCGCTGGGCGATCGCCGGCGCGCCGATCGTCGCCGCGGCCAGCCCCGCCGCCGTACCCTTGCCAAGCGTCCTGCGCGTGATCATTGCCCGTCTCCCCAACGGTTGCCTCGGAACGATCCCTCGAAGCAATGATGGCGCGATGCAGGCATCTTGGCAAACGGCTCCGGAGGCGCGACAGTCACGCCGTCGAGACGAGGAGCCTGATGGAGCATCCGGCGGAAGCCTCGCCCGTGCGCGCCGAGATCGACCTCTGGGCGCAAGGCAAGCAGGCGGGCCACCTGCGCGTTCCCTACTCGCGCGACGACAGCGGCTGGGGCACGATCGGCATTCCCGTCGTCGTGGTTGCCAACGGCGAGGGGCCCACGCTCCTTCTCACCGCCGGCAACCATGGCGACGAGTACGAGGGCCAGGTCACGCTTCTGCGGCTTGCCCAGGCACTGGACCCCGCCGCGCTCTCCGGCCGCGTGATCATCCTGCCCGCGATGCATTTTCCCGCGGCACTCGCCGGAACACGGAAAAGCCCGCTCGACGGAAAGGACTTCAACCGCTGCTTCCCCGGCAACCCGCGCGGAAGCTTCGCGGACGTCCTCGCCCACTACATCGATTCGCACCTGCTGCCGCTCTGCGACGCGCAGATGGACCTGCACAGCGGCGGCACGGGGATGGACATCGTTCCCTCCGCAGTCGGCCACGTCCTGCCGGACGAAGGCTACATGGCCAAGACGCTGGCGATGGCCGATGCGTTCGGCGCGCCGATCACGCTCGTTCTCGAGGAGGTGAACGCGGGCCCGACGCTGCTTGCTGCGGCGGAGCGGCGGGGCGTCGTCGCCCTCTCCTCCGAGCTCGGCGGCATCGGGCGGCTGAACCCACGCGGCCTCGCCATCACCGAGCGCGGCGTGCGCAACGTGATGAAGCATCTCGGCATGCTCGACGGTGCGCCCGAAGGCGAAGGCAGCCGGCGGATGACGGTTCCGGACATGCGCCACTACGTGTTCGCGCCGCATGACGGCATCTGGGAAGCCGCCGACGGGCTCGGGGCGACCGTGGCGGAAGGCGCGATCGCTGGCAGGCTGCACCGGATCGAGGCGCCGCTCGCGCCCGCGCTCGAGCTCTCCTATGCCGCGGGCGGGCTTCTCTGGTGCACACGCGGGCCGGGACGGTGCCGTGCGGGCGACCCCGTCGCCGTCGTCGCGCGCGATCTCTGAGCCACATCGCTGAGGCCAGAATCGCTGAGGCCAGAATCGGTGAGGAAGGAAACGGAGGCAGACGCTATGACAGCCGTGGTGAAATCGCTCTCGAACTCGAAGGCCGAAGAGGCCGAGTGGGAACTCCGCTGCGACATGGCGGCGGTGTTCCGCGTCTCCGCGAGGCTCGGCTGGAACGAGCAGATCGGCAACCACAACAGCGCGATGATCCCGGGCGATGACCCGCTCTTCGTGATCAACCCGCGCGGCTACCTGTTCCAGGAGCTCAAGGCGTCCGACCTGATCGTGTGCGACCTCGACGGCAAGGTGCTGCGCGGCACGGGCGAGCTGCGCAAGGTGGCCTTCCACATCCATGCGCGCATCCACCTCGCCAACCCGAAGGCGGTCGTGGTCATGCACGTGCACCCGCAATACCTCACCGCGCTCTCGATGCTCGACGGCGGCGAGTTCAGGCTCGCGCATCACAACAACCTGCTGCTGAACGACCGGATCGTCTACGACACGCAGGGCTACGAGCCGGTGCACGACAACGAGGAGGGGGACCGCATCGCCAGCATGCTCGGCGACAAGACGATCATGGTGATGGGTGGGCATGGCGTGTCGGTCGTCGGGGCCACCGTGCACGAGGCGTTCGACGAGCTCTTCATCGCCGAGCGCACCGCGATGTACCAGGTGACCGCGCTTTCGACAGGCCTGCCGATGCGCGAGCTGCCGCAGAAGTATCGCCGTGGCTATACAGGGCCCTGGGGCGATCGTGTCGATGCACGGATGCATCTCGACGCTTGGCGCCGCATCCTCGATCGGGAGGAGCCCGACTACAAGACCTGACAGGTACGGCCGGCGGGGGGAGGTTGCAGCGTCGCCGGGAAGCGCCAACATTCCCGGTGACGTTTCCACCGCCAAGGACCTGCCCCGATGATCGACCTGTATTACTGGCCGACGCCGAACGGCCACAAGATCACGATGTTCCTCGAGGAAGCCGGCCTCGCCTACGACATCAAGCCGGTGAACATCGGCAAGGGCGAGCAGTTCAAGCCCGACTTCCTCGCCATCGCCCCCAACAACCGCATGCCCGCGATCGTCGACCACAAGCCAGCCGATGGCGGCGCGCCCATCAGCGTGTTCGAGAGCGGCGCGATCCTGCTCTACCTCGGAGAGAAGACCGGGCAGTTCATTCCGAAGGACAGCCGCGGCCGCGTCGCGGCCCTCGAGTGGCTGTTCTGGCAGATGGGCGGTCTCGGGCCGATGCTCGGGCAGAACAACCATTTCCGCGCCTACGCCCCGGAGAAGATCCCCTATGCGATGGACCGCTACGGCAAGGAGGCCGACAGGCTGTTCGGCGTGCTCGACAAGCGCCTGTCGGGCCGCGAGTTCCTCGCCGGCGCGTACTCGATCGCCGACATGGCGAGCTACCCCTGGGCGGTGACGCATGAGCGCCAGGGGGTCGACATCGCCGCCTTCCCGAACGTGAAGGCCTGGCTCGACCGCATCGGCGCGCGGCCGGCCACGCAGCGCGCCTATGCGCTCGGCCCGAAGTACCGCCCCGAGCAGGCACCGGTAATGGACGAGGAACAGCGCCGCATCCTGTTCGGCCAGACCTCCGCTTCCATCGCCTCGGGCGCGCACACGGCCAAGGCGTGATCACGCTCTTCGAGCTGGCCGGCGCGGAGGATGCGCGCCGGTTCAGCCCGGCCGTGTGGCGCGTGCGGATGGCGCTCCGCCACAAGGGTCTCGCCTTCGAGGGAAGGCCCTGGCGCTTCATGGAGAAGGAGGCGATCGCGCCCTCCGGCGGTGCGACGGTCCCCGTGATCATCGATGGCGGGAAATGGGTGCGCGAGAGCTTCGCCATCGCCGAGTATCTCGAGGACCATTACCCCGACCGCCCAAGCCTGTTCGGCAGCCCGCAGGGCCGCGCGCTCGGCCGGTTCATGCTCGCCTGGGTCGACCGCACGCTGGCCTTCCCCGTCGCGCGGCTGATCCTGACCGACATCTTCGCCTGCCTCGCCGAGACCGACAGGGACTACTTCCGGCAGAGCCGGGAGAAGCGTTTCGGCGTCGCACTGGAACAGGTGTGCCCGGACCCGGACGCCGAGCTCGCGAACATCCGCACCCTGCTCGAGCCCGTACGGCGGCTCGCCGCGGCCCAGGACTTCATGGGCGGCGCGGAGCCGGGCTTCGCGGACTACGCGCTCTACGGCACCTTCATGTGGGCGCGGATGACGAGCGGCAGGCTCACCCTCGCCGAGGACGATCCGCTTCGCGCCTGGCTCGCACGCGTCGATGCGCTGTTCGACGCGGAAGGGCCGAAGGCGCTGGAGGCGGCGGGAATGAGCGGGCGATAGCAGTGCCGCTCGCGGCCGCCTGTCAGCACCCTACTGCGGCGCGGCCCCGGCTAGGTGCGGACCCAGTCCGTCTCGGAGCTCGGCGAAGGTGTATGGATGTCCGCTTGTCCAAGCAGCGGCGCAAAGGAGGACATCGCTGCAGATCCGAAAAGGATGACAGGCGGCCGCGCCGATAATCCCGTGGCAACCATAGAGGTTGGCGGCGTCGGGTGGAGGAGCAGGAGAGCGATCGACAGGCCTATCCTGGCCGACGGCCAACGATCGCATTGGCGTGCGCCTCGATCGAAACACGCCCACTGGCCTCGATAGGCACCTGCTCACGAACCCGAGATTTGAGTTGCGTCACGTCGGCTGACGCCAGTGTTGCGAGCATCGGAGCGAGATGGGGCGCCGTGATCGTAGTGGACCAATAGTCGTCAAAATCGTCGAAGGTTCGTCGCATGCGAATAACGCACGCCTCGATGTCGGCGAAACCCGCCCCTGTCCACAGCATATGTAGTCCTTCGGGCGTCGAGGCTTCCGCTCTAGGGGCCCGTAGTGGCGTGAACCCCATGCCCGCGATCTCGCTTATGATGGCCTCCGACGGGCCGCCGCCGCTGACGACGTCCCAGACATACGCGGCCGCGAGACCGCCCGGGCGCAAGACACGAGCCATTTCAGCGACGCCCCGGGCAGGGTCGGGAATGAAAAACACGACGAGCGCCATTACGGCCGCATCGAAGGTGCCATCGGCAAACGGCAATGCCATTGCATCGCCCTGTCGAAACCTCGCGATGGGTATCGCCAGCCGCTCTCGTGCAAAGGCCAGCTGACCTTCCGAGGGATCCACGCCTTCGACAGTCATTGGGGTGCAGTGCTCGACCACAACCTGTGTAAACGCGCCATTGCCACACCCGATGTCGAGCCATCGCAAATTCGGCGGGGGCGAGAGCCAATCAATGAAGGCGCGTCCGGCCAGTCCACTCCACTTGCCCATCATCCGTTCATAGACGGCGCCGTCATCGAACTTGATCGTGGGGGTGGACATTCGGTCACCTCGCTGCGTATTCGCGCGCTTACGAACGTCGGCTCCAATGATAACCGGACACAACCTCGGCGTCTACATTCCGATCACGGTGATGACTGTTCGGGGTCAGGCACGACTAAACTCAACCTGAGTATCCCGGAACCCTTTTCGGACCGGCAACGACCAGTTGAGCTCGGCTGGCGAACCGTGGTTCGAGCTTCCATAGGAGAGCCGGAATCATCCGTCCCGGAATCGGCAGCAAGCCAATGCTGCCCAGCGCGCCGGGCGGCGTCCTTCAACCCGATCGATCGCTGCCACCGGGTGGCGCGCCACGACCAAACCGGCTGCCATCCATCTTGCCTTCGTTCAGCCTGCGTCAATCAGGCTGTGGCCCCGCGCTCATGAGTATGCGCCTTAGAGCCTGTCTCGAATCTCATGCGCAACGGCCAAGGCGCCGCAGCAAGAGCATGATGGAGGCAGCTTATAGAAAGGCCTCGGCCGAACAGACGGATGCCTCGAAGTCCTTCGCAAGACGGCGATTGCGGCCGATCCACGCGAAGAAGCGCTCGACCACCCATCTGCGCGCGTGAACGGCGAAGCCGACTTGTCCCTGCGACTTTCGGACGATCTCGATGCGGATAGGGCTGGCGCCCGCGACCCGCTCGCCCGCGTAGCCCGCGTCGGCGAAGGCGAGTTCTACGAAGGGCTTCCGCGCTCGTCCCGCTCGCCTCTGACCGACCCGTCGGAAGCGATTAGCCTGCCAGCCTGAACCGGGTTGACCTGCGTCATCGACGAGGCCGACCCTTGCCGATACGTTCCTCGGCCCGATCGAGCGTGGGGAGCGCATCATGACCACCAGACGTGAGCTTGCCGCGCTTGTCGCTGCCGCCGCCGCTCTTCGTGGAGGATTCGGGCCCGGCGCGGTGCTGGCGCAGCCCCTCACCGGCACACCGGCCCCGCCGGTATTCCGCTACACCACGCCGATGCCCTCCGGTGTCGTCATGCCCGCCACGGTCGAGACCGGCTTCGGCCGTTTGAACTTCTTCGACGGCGTGCCGGATGCCGACAGCACGCGCCTCATCTACGACAATCTCGATCGTCAGCGCGCCCTCCAGGCTTACCTGCTTGCCCTGCCTGCCGTGAACCAGGCGGCAAATCGCGACGCCATCCTCAGCGTAGGCCCAATCAACCTGACGGTGCCGATCTGGGAAGCGGTCGTGGACAGCCGCACGGTCGAGCTGACCGCCAACAACAACACGCCCTACACTTGGTTCTGGGTAGACCTTCGCAGCGGCCCGCTGGTGATCGAGGTGCCGCCGGGCGTGCTGGGCCTGATCAACGACATGTTCTATTCCTGGGTGGCCGATGTCGGCATCACCGGCGCCGATCGTGGCCGCGGGGGCAAGTATCTGTTGCTGCCGCCGGGCCACAGCGGGGCGGTGCCGCAGGACTACATCATCGTCCGCCCGAAGACCTTCCAGAACTGGCTCGCCTGGCGCAGCTTCCCCGTCAACGGCGACTTCCGCCCCGCCGTGGAATCGGTGAAACGCCACACCAAGATCTATCCGCTGTCCCGCGCCGCGAATCCGCCGCGCCTGACCTTCGTGGACATGTCCGAGCGGCCCTTCAACATGGTCGGCCCGTCCGATTTCCGCTTCTGGGAGATGCTGAACGACGTGGTCCAGGTGGAACCGAGCAACGCGTCCGACCCGGTCACGCTCGGCTTCTTCGCCTCCATCGGTATCCAGAAGGGCAAGCCCTTCCAGCCCGACGCCCGCATGCGCCGCATCCTGACGGAGGCCGCCGTGGCCGGCGATGCGACGGCCCGCGCGCTGTCCTATCGGGCGCGCGATCCGGAGGCGCGCATCTTCAACGACCGCCGCTGGCGCTTCGCGTTCCAGGGCGGCTACCAGTTCCTGCATCAGCCGGGTGTCGCCAACCTCGACGCGCGCGCGTTCTTCTTCTTCCTGGCGACCGGCGTGACGCCAGCGATGGACACGCAGGTCGCGGGCGAGGGCTCGACCTATCCCTGGACGGCCGAGGATGCGCTAGGCAACGCCTTGGACGGCGGCAAGACCTATCGCCTGCACCTGCCGGGCCCGGTGCCGGTGCGGACCTTCTGGTCCACCATCGTCTACGACACCCAGACCCGGTCCATGCTGCAGACCGACAACCGCTTCCCCTCGGTCAGCAGCCAGAATCCGGGCCTGCAGGTGAATCCCGACCGCTCGGTGGATGTCTGGTTCGGCCCGACCGCGCCGGCGGGGAAGGAGAGCAACTGGGTGCAGACCATCCCGGGCAAGTCGTGGTTCATGATCCTCAGGCTCTACGGCCCGCTGCAGCCCTGGTTCGACAAGAGCTGGAAGCCCGGCGACATCGAACTCCAGGGCTGAAGCGGGGGACGGCGGCGGGCAAAGTGCTACGGGCGGCGCCGATGCGCCGAAGCCCGTGCTGAGCGTATGTCCGCATAGCGTCGCAAGCAGCCATTACGCTGGCATTTCGAGACAACCGCTTAGCTCCCCCAATCGGGCGCGAAGGCCGGGTTCACGAAGCGGCGGTCCTTCGGCAGCGCGGCGATCGCTGCGCGGTCCTCGTCGTCGAGCGTGAGGGAGAGGGCGGCGAGGTTCGCGCGCTGGTTCTCCGGCCGTGACGATTTCGGGATCGCCGACACGCCCTCCTGCCCGACGAGCCAGGCGAGCGCGACCTGCGGGCCGGTCACCCCGTGCTTCGCGGCGATGCGCGCGAGCGCTGGGTCATCGGTGAGCCCGCCCTTGCCGAGCGGCGAGTAGGCCGTCAGCGCCAGGTTGTTCTCGCGGCAGATCGAGAGAAGCGGGTCCTGCCCCAGCATCACGTGGTACTCGACCTGGTTGGCCGCGATCGGCGCGCCGGTCGCGATCGCCTCGCGCAACAGCCGCGGCGTGAAGTTCGCGACCCCGATGGCGCGGCAGAGGCCGCGCTCCTTCAGCACCGCCATCATCGCGAGCGTCGGCGCGAGCGGCACGGCGGGGTTCGGCCAATGGATGAGGAAGAGGTCGACATAGTCGAGCGCGAGGCGCTTCAGGCTCTGCTCCAACGCATGGTCTGGCGCGGCGAGGTTCTCCCACCACACCTTGGTGGTGACGAACACCTGCTCGCGCGGCACTCCGCCGTCGCGGATGCCCTGCCCCACCGCCTCCTCGTTGTCGTACATCTCGGCCGTGTCGATGTGCCGGTAGCCGATCTCGAGCGCGGAGGCGACGGCGCGGGCGCACTCCTCTCCCTTCATCGGCCAGGTGCCCAGGCCAAGCTTCGGCATCGACAGGTGCGGCGTCTGGATGATCGGCATGCGAGGGGCTCCCGTTCTGGCAGGCGAACCCTCTGCGGGGATGGCCCCGCGGTCAACCCGCACTGGCCGAAACCGGCCGTTTCCCTTTCCCCTGAAGGTGATCTAGGCTCGCCGCCAATAGCCTCGTTCCGCTCGGGAGAGAACGCCATGACAATGTCGCGACGCCACGCCCTCGCCGCCGCCGCCCTCATCCCCGGGGCAGCCCTGGTCGGCGGTCCGGCCCGGGCGCAGCAGCGCTTCGACAGCATCTTCATGTTCGTCCCCGCCGGCCCCGGCGGCGGGTGGGACGGCACGGGCCGCGCCATCGAGCAGGCGGCGCGCCAGGCCGGGCTGGTCGGCTCGTTCCAGTTCGAGAATGTCGGCGGCGCGGGCGGCATGGTCGGCCTGCCGCGCTTCGTGAACCAGCGCCGCAACCAGGCGAACGCGCTGATGGTGGGCGGTAGCGTGATGGTGGGCGCCGGCATCACCAACAAGTCGCCGGTGACCATCGCCAACGTCCAGCCCGTCGCGCGGCTGACGGAGGAGGCGGGCGTCGTCGTCGTGCCGGCCAACTCCGAGGTCAAGAGCTGGACCGATCTCGCGGCGAAGTTCCGCTCGAACCCGGGCGCTGTGCCGGTGGGCGGCGGCTCGGCAGGCGGGACGGACCATATCGCGCTCGGCCTGATCCTGAAGGCGCTCGGCCGCAACCCGCGCGAGGCCTCCTACGTCGCCTTCGCCGGCGGCGGCCCGGCCAATGCCGCGATTCTTGGCGGCCAGGTGGGCGCCGGCATCTCGGGCTACTCCGAGTTCTCCGAGCAGGTGAAGGCGGGGCGGATGCGCGCCCTCGCAACTACCGGAGAGAAGCGCATCGCGGGCACCGACATCCCGACGCTGAAGGAACTCGGCATCAACGTCACGGCGGCGAACTGGCGCGGCGTGTTCTGCCCGCCTGGGCTGAACGGGCAGCAGCGCCAGGCGCTGATCGACCTGATGACGGCGATCCATGCCACGCCGCAGTGGAAGGAGATCCTGACCACCCGCGCCTGGGACGATGCGTTCCTCACCGGCGATGCGTTCGGCGCCTACCTGAAGCAGGACATCGCCGCGACGGAAGAGGTCCTGAAGGACCTCGGTCTCGCGTGAGCCTCGCTCTCGGCCGCCGGGCCACCCTCGGCGCGGCGCTGGCCTTCCCCGCGCTCGGCGCGGCGTGGGCGCAGCAGCGGTTCGACAGCCTGTTCGTGTTCGTCCCTGCCGCGCCAGGCGGCGGCTGGGACCTGACGGGCCGCGCGATCGAGCAGGCGGCACGCACCGCGGGGCTGGTCGGGTCGTTCCAGTTCGAGAACGTGGGCGGAGGCGGAGGCATGGTCGGCCTGCCACGCTTCGTCAACCAGCGCCGCGGCCAGGCCAATGCGCTGATCGTCGGCGGCTCGATCATGCTCGGCACGGGCATTACGGGGAAATCCTCCGTCACGGTGCGTGACGTTCCGGCCATCGCGCGGCTGACCTCAGAGGCAGGCGTGATCGTCGTGCCTGCGGCCAGTCCGTATCGCGACTTCGCGGGGCTGGCCGCTGCGCTGAAGGCGAACCCCGGCGCGGTGCCGATCGGCGGGTCCGTCGCCGGCGGGATCGACCATGTGATGCTCGGGCTGATCCTGAAGGCGCTCGGGCGCTCCCCGCGCGACGCCTCCTATGTCGGCTTCCAGGCAGGCGGGCAAAACATCGCCGCGGTGCTCGGCGGGCAGGTTCAGGCCTCGATCAGCGGCTATTCGGAGTTCTCGGAGCAGATCAAGGCGGGCAGGCTGCGCGCGCTCGCCATCTCCGGCGAGACGCGGCTCGAGGGCGAAGGCTCCGACATCCCGACGCTGCGCGAGCAGGGCGTGGACGTCACGCTCGCCAACTGGCGCGGCGTGTTCGGCGCACCGGGCACCACGGCGGCGCAGCAGCAGGCGCTCGCCTCGCTCATGGGCGCGATCCACGCCACGCCGCAGTGGAAGGAGATCCTCCGCACCCGCGCCTGGGCCGATGCGTTCCTCGCCGGCGAGGCCTTCGCACGCTTCGTCGAGAAGGATATCGCAGACACCGAGGCGGTGCTGAAGGATCTCGGGCTTGCCTAGGCACCGGCCGATTGCGGGCGAGGTCGCCTGCGCTGTCGCGCTCGTCGTCATCGCGCTCGGCGCGCTGTGGCAGACCGCGGTGATCCCGACCTCGCCGATCTATGCCCGCGTGGGCCCGACGCTGTTTCCCTGGATCGCCTCGTCCTGCCTTCTCGTCATCGCCGTGCTGCTTCTCGTGCAGGCGCTGCGCACGGGCTTCGGCGTCGAGGAAAGCCTGACGGTCGACTGGCGCTCCCTCGCCTGGGTCGCTGCGGGGCTTGCCGCCAATGCCGCGCTGATCGGCACGGCGGGCTTCGTGTTCGCGGCGACTGCCCTGTTCGCCTGCGTCGCGCGCGGCTTCGGCAGCACCAATTTCCTGCGTGACGCGGCGATCGGCCTCGTCATCGCCTTCGGGTCCTATTACGGGTTCGAGAAGCTGCTCGGCGTGAACATCGGCGCCGGCATTCTCCAGGACCTCATCTGAATGGATACGCTTGCCGCGCTCGCAGGCGGATTCGCCACCGCACTGACGCCGACCCACCTTCTGTTCGCCTTCGTCGGCTGCTTTCTCGGTACGGCCGTGGGCGTCCTGCCAGGCATCGGCCCGGCGCTGACGGTCGCGCTGCTTCTGCCGATCACCTTCCAGGTGCCGGCGACCTCCGCCTTCATCCTGTTCGCTGGCGTGTACTACGGCGCGATGTATGGCGGCTCGACCACCTCGATCCTCCTGAACACGCCGGGCGAGAGCGCGACCATCATCACCGCGCTCGAAGGCCACCGCATGGCGCGCGCGGGCCGGGCAGGGCCCGCGCTCGCGACCGCCGCGATCGGGAGCTTCGTCGCGGGAACGATCGCGACGCTGGCGCTCACCTTCGCAGCCCCCGTCGTCGTCGAGCTCGCGCTGAAGCTCGGGCCGGCTGAGTACTTCAGCCTGATGGTCGTCGCCTTCGTCGCGGTCTCCGCCGTGCTCGGCGCCTCCGCGCTGCGCGGGCTCGCCTGCCTGTTCCTCGGGCTTCTTCTCGGCATCGTCGGCGTCGACCTGCAGACGGGCCAGCCACGCTTCACCTTCGGCATGATCGAGTTCCTCGACGGGATCGAGGTGACGATCGTCGCCGTCGGCCTGTTCGCGGTGGCAGAGACGCTGCATCTCGCCACACGCCGCAAGCACGGCGAGGACGAGATCCTGCCCGTGCAGGGCAGCTTGTGGCTCTCGAAGTCGGACTGGGCGCGATCCTGGAAGCCGTGGCTGCGCGGCGCCTGCATTGGCTTCCCCTTCGGCGCCATCCCGGCAGGCGGGTCGGAACTGCCGACGTTCCTCTCGTACTACATGGAGCGGAAGCTCTCGAAGAACCCGGGGGAGTTCGGCCACGGCGCGATCGAGGGCGTGGCGGGGCCGGAGGCGGCGAACAACGCATCGGCCGCGGGCGTGCTGATGCCGATGCTGACGCTCGGCCTGCCGACCTCGGTGACGGCGGCGATCATGCTGTCTGCCTTCCAGAGCTACGGCATCCAGCCCGGGCCGATGCTGTTCGTGACGCAGGGCGATCTCGTCTGGGGCCTGATCGCGAGCCTCTATGTCGGCAACGTGATGCTGCTGATCCTGAACCTGCCGCTGGTCGGGCTCTGGGTGAAGATCCTGAAGATCCCGACGCCGCAGCTCTATGCCGGAATCCTCGTCTTCGCCACGATCGGATCCTACGGCGTGTCGAACTCGGTGATCGACCTGCTCGTGATGTACGGCGTCGGCATCGTCGGGCTGTTCATGAAGCGCTACGACTTCCCCGTGGCACCGGCCGTCATCGGCATGATCCTCGGCCCGCTCGCCGAGCAGGCCTTCCGCCAGGCGCTGACGATCAGCCAGGGCGATGTCACGACCTTCATCACCCGCCCGATCAGCGCCTCCTTCCTCGTCGTCGCGCTGCTTCTCGCCTTCGGCCCGAAGCTGTGGTCGGCCTGGGTCGCCACGCAGCAACGCGCGCGCGCCTGAGGCGCGCCAACCCGCCGCCATGATCGCGAGGTAGAGCGCGCGGCATGATCATCCGCCGCCTCGTCTATCTCGCCCTCGCCCTTGCCCTCGCAGCCCTGCCGCTGTGGCTGCTGTGGCACGCCCTCGCAGCGGGTGGGTGGACGGCGTGGGAAGCGGTGCTCTGGGGCTCGCTCGCGGTGACGAGCCCGTGGGTCGGCAACATGGCGGCCTCCTCGCTCATCGGCGCGCTCGTGCTGTTCCTCTCCCGCGACACGCTTCGCGCCGTCTGGCCTAGCGTGGCGCGCGGACAGGTGGCGGCGCGCACCGCGCTCCTTCTCTGCATCCGCAACGAGGACACCGACGCAGCGCTCGCACGCGTCGCGCCGCTTCTCGACGGTCTCGCCGGGGAGGGAGACCACTTCGCCCTGTTCATCCTGTCCGACACGCCGGACGGCGCACAGGCCGAGGCCGAGGCAGCTTCCGTCGAGCGGTTCCGCTCGGCACGGGCGGATGCCGCGCGCATCCAATACCGCAGGCGAAGCGAGAACACCGGCTTCAAGGCCGGCAACGTGATGGAGTTCGTGAAGCATCGCTCGGTCGGCTTCGAGGCGATGATCACGCTCGACGCAGACAGCGTGATGACGGCCGAGACGGTGCTCGCCCTCGCTCGGCTGATCGCTTCGAATCCCGGCACGGCGCTGATCCAGACGCTGATCGTCGCGCGGCCCGCGCTGCTGCCGTTCCCGCGGCTGTTCCAGTTCGGCATGCGCCACGGCATGCGCGCCTACGCCGCAGGCATCGCCTGGTGGCAGGGGCCGGATGGTCCCTACTGGGGACACAACGCGATCATCCGCGTCGCGCCCTTCGCCGCACATGCCGAGCTGCCGAGGCTGCCGAACGGGGCCGCGATCCTGAGCCATGACCAGGTCGAGGCGGCGCTGCTGCGCGGCGCGGGGTTCGACGTGCGGCTCGATCCGCGCGAGTGCGGCAGCTACGAGGCGAACCCCCCGACGCTGCTGTCGTTCCTGCAGCGTGACATACGCTGGATGGCGGGGAACCTGCAGTACTTCTCGCTTTTGCGGCTGCCCCTGTTCACGCTGGTCGGGCGCGTGCAGCTCGTCTTCGCGATCATGCTGTTCGCCTGGGCGCCGCTCGGCGTTCTCGCGGCCCTCGCCGCGCTTGGCAACGCGCTGTCGTCAAACCCTGCTGCGGCGGTCGATCGGGGCTGGGCGCTCGCGGCGACGCTTGCCTACCTGCTCGCCTATTTCTCGCACAAGCTGCTCGGCGCGCTCGAGGTCGCGCTCAAGCCGGCGGAGCGCGCGCGCTGGGGCGGAGGTGCGGCACTCGCGCGCGGCGTTGCCGTCGAGTTCGTGCATGGCCTCGCCCTCGAGGCGATCCGCGCGGTGAACCAGACGGCGGGCATGGTGGCGATGGCGTTCGGGCGGCGCATCGGCTGGGCGCCGCAGGCGCGCGAGGACACCCGAGTGCGCTGGGGCGAGGCGGTGCGCGGCCTCTGGTGGCACAGCCTCGCCGGCCTCGCGGGGCTCGCTGGATTTGCCGCCGCGGGCCTCGTGCCGTTCCTCTGGGCGCTGCCTTTCCTCGGCGGCCTCGCGCTCGCCGTGCCGCTCTGCGTGTGGGCGTCGGATCCCGCGCGGGGTGAGGCGATGGTGCGTAGCGGCCTTGCCGCGATCCCGGAGGAGCGCGACCCCGCCTCGCCGTTTCCGCCCCTGGTGGGGTGAAACCTTCTCCTCGCCGCCGGCGAAACGAGGGCGGGACCGTGGAGGAGACCGACGATGCCCCAGCTTCACCGGCGTGAGCTTCACCGGCGTGCCGTGCTCGCCCTTCTGGCCGGCCTCGCGCTCGCGCGCGACGCGAAGGCCGAGCGGACCGTGTTTGCCGAGGATGGCGTGGCCGTGCGCGGCACGGACGTGGTCGCCTATTTCAGGGAGGGTCGCCCCATCGCCGGGCGGCGTGAGTTCACCCATGCGTGGCGCGGCGCGACCTGGCGCTTCGCGAGTGCCGAGAACCGCGACGCCTTCGCGGCAGAGCCCGAGCGCTACGCGCCTGCCTATGGCGGATTCTGCGCCTGGGCGGTCGCGCAGGGCTACACAGCGCCCATCGACCCCCGGGCTTGGCGGATCGTCGAGGGGCGGCTCTACCTCAACTACAACGCCCAGGTGCAGCGCGACTGGGAGCGCGACATTCCCGGCAACGTCGCCAAGGCCGATACGAACTGGCCGAGGCTCGCCATTACACGTTGAAGCGGAACAGCATCACGTCGCCATCGCGGACGACGTACTCCTTGCCCTCGACGCGCATCTTGCCGGCTTCCTTGGCGGGAACCTCGCCGCCGAGCGAGACGTAGTCGTCATAGGCGATCGTCTCTGCCGCGATGAAGCCGCGCTCGAAATCGCCGTGGATCACACCTGCCGCCTGCGGCGCCTTGGTGCCCTTCACGATGGTCCAGGCCCGCGCCTCCTTCGGGCCGACGGTGAAGTAGGTGATGAGCCCAAGCAGCCCGTAGCCGGCGCGGATCACCCGGTCGAGCCCGCTGTCGGAGAGACCCAGCCCCGCGAGGAACTCCGCCTTGTCGGCCTCGGCGAGCTGGCTGATCTCCGCCTCGATCGCCGCGGAGACGACGACATGCGCCGCGCCCTTCTCCTTCGCCATCGCGGCCACGCGCTCGCTCAGCGCGTTGCCGCTCGCGGCCGACGCCTCCTCGACATTGCACACGTAGAGAACGGGCTTGGTCGTCATCAGCCCGAGCGCGCGAGCCGTCGCCTCCTGGCCAGGCGCGACCGCGGTACGCGCGGGCCTTCCGGCGGCAAGCGTGGCGATCATCGGCTCGATCACCGCCACCTGCGCCACGCTTTCCTTGTCCGCTCCGCGCGCCTTCTTCTGGAGCTGCGGCAGGCGCTTCTCGAGGCTCTCAAGGTCGGCGAGCATCAGCTCGGTCTCGACCGTGTCGGCATCGCGGATCGGGTCGATCGAGCCGTCCACATGCGTCACGTCGCTGTCCTCGAAGCAGCGCAGCACATGCACGATGGCATCGACCTCGCGGATGTTGGCGAGGAACTGGTTGCCGAGCCCCTCGCCCTTCGAGGCGCCGCGCACGAGGCCCGCGATGTCGACGAACTCGAGGCTGGTGGGGACGACCTTCGCGCTCTTGCCGATCTTCGCGAGCGTCTCGAGGCGCGGATCGGGCACGGCCACGCGGCCCACGTTCGGCTCGATCGTGCAGAACGGGTAGTTCGCGGCCTGCGCCGCGACGGTGGCGGTGAGCGCGTTGAAGAGCGTCGACTTGCCGACATTCGGCAGGCCGACGATGCCGCAATTGAAACCCATGTCGGTCCCTCTACGAGGCAGGCTGGGTGAGGAGCGCCACCCGCGTCATGAAATCCTCCGCACGCCCCTCCGCGAGAAGCGGCGCGGCCTCGGCCACCGCGTCGAGCAGCCGCTCGAGCCACTCCCGGTCGCCGGAAGCGAAGTTGCCGAGGACGTGCCCGTGCACCCGCTCCTTCTGCCCCGGATGGCCGATGCCGAGGCGGACGCGCCAGTAGTCCTGGCTGCCGAGCTGGCGGTCCATCGAGCGGAGGCCGTTGTGCCCGGCCGCGCCGCCGCCCTTCTTCACCCGCACCTTGCCGGGCGCGAGGTCGAGCTCGTCATGGAACGCGGTGATGGCCTCGGGCTTCAGCTTGTAGAAGAAGGCCGCCGGCTGCACCGACGTGCCGCTCTCGTTCATGAAGGTCTCGGGCTTGAGCGCGAGGATCTTCTGCCCCGCTATCGTGCCCTCGCAGAACTGGCCGCGGAAGCGCGCGCGCCAGGGCGAGAAACGGTGCCGCGCGGCGATCGCCTCGAGCGCCATGAAGCCGATATTGTGCCGGTTCCGGGCGTATTCCGGCCCAGGATTGCCGAGCCCGACCCAGAGCCGCATCACGCCCCCGCGGCATGCGCCGCCCCCCGGGTCACGGGGAGCGGCGGATGCTCATGCACTACTTCTTGGCGGCGGGCTTGGCGGCGGCAGGCGGAGCCGCGGCCGCAGCGGCGGCCGGCGCAGCCTCGGCGGCCGGGGCCTCGGCCATCTTGGTCGGCGCGGCGATCGTCGCGATCGTGAAGTCACGATCGGTGATCACCGGGCGGACGCCTTCCGGCGCCTTCACCGCGCTCCAGTGGATCGAATCGCCGATGTTGAGGCCGGTGAGGTCGATCTCGAACTTCTCGGGCACCGTCTCGGGCGTGCAGTACACCTCGACCTCGTGGCGGACGACGTTCAGCACGCCGCCGGCCTTCAGGCCAGGCGAGGCCGTGTCGTTGAGGAACACCACCTCGACGCCGACGCGGATTTCCTGACCCGCCGCAAGGCGCTGGAAATCGACATGCTCCGGCCGGTCTGTCACCGGGTGGAACTGCACGTCGCGGAGCAGGGCACGCTCGGTAACTTCGCCGACCTTCACGTCGTAGAGGCGGGACCGCCAGCCGGCCTTGTGCAGCTCACGCATCACCATGCGGGGATCGAGCGCCACCAGGCGCGGGGTCTGCTTCGCCCCGTAGATCACCGCGGGGACATGCCCCTCACGCCGTGTCGCACGCGCCGCCCCCTTACCGGCCCGCTCGCGCGCCACGGCCTCGATCGTCACGACCTCGACCATCATAGGCTCCTTCGCGAAAGAGAAGCGCCGGCCTCCAGGGGTGCCGGCGCGGGGCGGTGCATAAGGGAAACGGCCAGGAAAGACAAGGCTGCCCTCAGTCGGGGCTGACCACCGTCATCGTCCAGGCGGCCACACCATTGGCTGGCGGCTCGACGAAGAGCGGCGTGGCATTGGGTGTCCGCACATTGGCCGGCAGGCCGATGACCGAGCGGATGGCGCGCCAGAACGCGCCGTGGCCGATGAGCAGCACGGCCGGGGGCTCGGCGAGGGCCCGGTTCACCGCCCCCACCGCGCGGGTGCGCAGCGCACCGAAGGGCTCGCCGCCCGGCGGCGTGAAGCGCTCCTCGATCCATTCCGCGAACCACTCGGCCATGGGCTGGCCCTCGTGACTGCCGAACGCGCTCTCGCGCAGGTCTTCATCCATTGCGATGGGCAGGCCGAGCTCGGCCGCGACGATCTCCGCCGTATGCCGGGCCCGGCCCAGGGGCGAGTGGATGATGGTCGAGATGCCGCGCCCCTTCAGCGCCTTCGCAGCCGCCTCGGCCTGGGAGATGCCCCGCGCGTTCAGGGGAATGTCGACGTTGCCCTGGCTGAGCATCCGGGCGTTCCAGTCGGTCTCGCCGTGGCGAAGGAACCAGAAGGCGACAGGGGTGAGCGCCATCAGGCAAGGCCCTCCTCGGCGAGGATGGGGGCAACCGCAGGGCGCGCCGCGATGCGCGCGCGATGCGCCGCGAGGTTCGGCCAGCGGCCATCGGCGAGACCCAGCCGCGCGGCGATGGTGGTGTTGAAGAAGAGCATGAGGTCCGCTGCCGTCGGCCTGTCGCCGAGCAGCGTCTCGCGCCCCTCCAGCGCCGCCTCGGCGATGTCGAGCGCGCTCATGGCGCGCGCTGTCGCCGCCTCGGCCAGCGCGGCCTCCGCGCTCTCGCCGCCGTCGGTGAAGCGGCCGGGCATGAAGCGTGGCTGCCAGGCCGTCACGATGGTGCAGACGCCCCAGGACAGCCACTCGACCGTCCGTGCCATGGCGAGCGGATCGGCCGGCACGAGCCCCGAATCCGGGGCGGAGAGGCCGACGTGCAGCGCGATGGCGATGTTCTCGGTCAGCACGCTGCCGTCCTCGAGCGCGAGGGCCGGAACCTGGCCCTTGGGGTTCACCGCGAGATACGCGGGCTTGCGGTGCTCGCCCGCGCCAAGCGAGAGGAAGCGCGTCTCGTGGTCGATCCTCGCCTCGGCCAGCATGAGCCGCGCCACGGTTCCCGTGGTGCGCATGCTGGTCCAGAGGACGGGGCGCGGCATCAGGCAAGCCCCTCCGCAGCGAGCGCCTTCTTCGTGCCCTCGCGGGCGGCCACCCGGTCATGCAGCCGCTTGAGGTTCGGGAAGTCGGCCAGTTCCTTGCCCGAGCGGGGAACCCAGCGCGCCATCACGAAGAGATAGTTGTCGACCACCGAGTGGCCGGACCTCAGCGCCGTGTCGCGGCCGGAGAGCATCTCCTCGGCGATCTTGAGGTACTTCACCGTGTCCTCCTTCGCCTTCTCGGCCGCCGCCGGTGCATGCGCGGGGTCGCCCACGAAGCGCTCGGCGCGAAGGATGCGGGTGAAGCCGCCATTGTGCAGGCTGCCGGAGATGAAGTTCATCCACTCGAGCGCGCGAGCCTGCTCCTCCGTATCGACGGGCAGCAGCCCGGCGCCGGGGCTCGTGCGCGCAACCCAGAACAGCAGCGCGGGGCATTCGGTGAGCACCGAGCCGTCGTCGCGCACGATCGCGGGAACCTTGCTCTTGGGGTTGATCTTCAGGAACTCGGGCTTGAACTGCTCGCCCTCCTTGAGGTTCACGCGCACTGCCTCGAAGGGCCGGCCGCTCTCGTAGAGGGAGATATGCACCGCCTGGCTGCAGGCGCCCGGGCTGTAGAAGAGCTTCATCGTTTCTTGGACCTTTGCCGGTGGGACGGAAATAGGATCGAAACCGCGGCGCACGATGGAGAGGGAGTGTCGGCCACGCAAGAGGAGAGACAATGACCGAAACCGCCGAAAGCCTCGTCCTGTTCTGGCGCGAGGCGGGGCCGGAGCGTTGGTTCGCGCGCGACGACGCGTTCGATGCCCTGTTCCGCTACCGCTTCATGGCGCTTCACCTCGAGGCGGCGGCACGGCAGCACGACGACTGGAGCGGGACGGCGGAGGGCGCGCTCGCGCTTCTCCTGCTGCTCGACCAGTTCCCGCGCAACTGCTTCCGCGGCACCGGCCACATGTACGCGACCGACCCGCTGGCGCGCATGTTCGCCGACCGCGCGATCGCGGCAGGACATGACCAGGCGACCGGGCCCGAGCTTCGCCTCTTCTTCTACCTTCCATACTGCCACGCGGAGGACATGGCCGCGCAGGAGCGGGCGGTCGCGCTCATCACCCCGCTCGGAGAGGAACCGGCTGGCCACGCGCGCGGGCACCGCGACATCATCCGCCGCTTCGGCCGCTTCCCGCACCGCAACCCGATGCTCGGGCGCGAGACGACGGCAGAAGAGCAGGCGTTCCTCGATGCGGGCGGGTTCAGGGGGTGAGAGGCGTGGCGGCGGTCAGCAGAAAAGGCTGCTGACCGAGCTCTCCTCGCTGATGCGGCGGATCGCCTCGGCGAGAAGCGGGGCGATCGTCACCTGTCGGATGTTGTGGCTAACACGTACGGCTTCGGTGGCGAGGATGCTGTCGGTCGTCGTCATCATGCCGATCGGGCTCGCCGCCACGCGTGCCACCGCGCCGCCGGAGAACACCCCGTGCGTGACGTAGGCGGAGACGCCGGTGGCGCCGTTCTTCATCAGTGCCTCGGCGGCGTTGCAGAGCGTGCCGGCCGAATCGACGATGTCGTCGACGAGGATGCAGTGCCGGCCGTCCACCTCGCCGATGACGTTCATCACTTCCGAGATGCCCGCGCGCTCGCGCCGCTTGTCGATGATCGCGAGGTCGCAGTTCAGCCGGGTGGCGATCTGCCGCGCGCGGACGACGCCGCCGACGTCGGGCGAGACGACGATCAGGTCCTGGCCCTTGTAGCGGTCACGGATGTCGCCGGCGAACATCGGCGCGGCGAAGAGGTTGTCGACGGGGATGTCGAAGAAGCCCTGGATCTGCCCTGCGTGGAGATCCATCGTCAGCACCCTGTCGGCCCCCGCCTCGGTGATCAGGTTCGCCACGAGCTTGGCCGAGATCGGCGTGCGGGGCCCCGATTTCCGGTCCTGCCGCGCATAGCCGAAATAGGGGATCACCGCCGTGGCGCGTCGCGCCGAGCCGCGGCGCAGCGCATCGAGGGTGATCAGCAACTCCATCAGATTGTCGTTCGCCGGATAGGAGGTGGACTGCACGACGAACACGTCCTCGCCGCGCACGTTCTCGTGGATCTCGACGAACACCTCCATGTCGGCGAAGCGGCGGACGGAGGCCTTGGTGAGCGGCAGGTTGAGCGCGGTCGCGACCGCCTCGGCGAGCGGGCGGTTCGAGTTGCAGGCGACGATCTTCATCGCAGGCGGAACCCCCAGGCAGTGTGCGGTCGCTATGTCAGGACGAGGCAGGAACGCGGCGCGGGCTTCGTAGCAACGTGACGATTGGGTGTAAACCGGCGGAGGGACATTGCATGCCCCAAAGGACATCGCATGCCCTCAAGCGCCGGGCGCCCGCTCCGCGGGCTTGGCTCGCGCCATAAGGCGCGGCGCGCAGTTCGCGCATGGTCCATCCATGCCCTCAGTCGCCGGGCGCCCGCTCCGCGGGCTTGGCTCGCGCCATAAGGCGCGGCGCGCAGTTCGCGCGCTTACTCGCTGCGCGGCTACTCGCCGTTGCGGTAGCGGGCGATCACCTCGGCCACGCCCTGCGCCGCCTGGTCGGCCACGATCACCGCCACGTCGCCCCAGAAGCCGTTCAGCGAGCCGCGGGGGATCTCGTTGAGCTGCGCGACGCGGCCGAGCTCGAGCCCGTCTGCCCGGGAGACGACCCAGGTAATCTCCACGCGCTCCTGCCCGCGCGCGACGGGGGCGACCACGACCTGCCCCGCCACCGAGAACTCGGCCGGCGCGCCCGGATCGGCCACAACGACCCCCTCGCGGCCGAGCGCGTTTCGGATGGCGCGGTCGAGCGAGCGGGCGCCGTCCCCCGGCGCGCCGGTGATCGGCACGACGCCGGCGCTCGGCAGGCGTTCGGCCAGCTGCTCGGTCGTCGCCTCGCGCTGGCGGGCATCGACGGTCGCGAGCATGCGCGCGATGGCCGGCGCCGCCTCCGTCGCCGTCGTCTTGAGCGTGTCGCGCGACGCGCCGGCCCACGCGCCGGCCGGAACGGCCCGCGGTCCGCCCGCTTGGGCGATCGGCTTTCCGTCGGGGCCGGCGAGCGAATAGGTCAGCCGCACCTGGCCCGCCTCGGCCGCGCCGTTCACCAGGAGGCTGTAGCGCGGGTTCTGAATGCCAGCGGCGGTGGCGGGGATCTCGAGCTCCTGAAGTGCCGCGGCGAGCGCCTCGGCGAACTGCTTCGCCCGGTCCTCCGTCAGCCCGGCCGAGGAGGGCGGCGGCACGACGATGCGCGCCGGCGGGGGCCGGACGAGCGAGGGTGGCGAGGGCGAGGGGCTCGAGCCGGGTTCGAACGGCATCGGCAGCTGCACGCAGCCGCCGAGCAGAAGGAGCGCGAGAAGGATCGAGAGAAGGCCGGGCCTAGAGCGCACAGGTCGCGAGCATCCCGAGGAGCAGGAGGAGGACGAACATCCAGACATAGGGCATGGCGCGCCTCCCTTAGAGCACGTTCCGATCGATTGGAAACAATCGATCGGAAGGTCGTGCTCTAGAACCATAAACGGGTAGAGCAGCTTAGCCCGACCTGATGGAACCAGCGTTGGTTCCATCAGGTCGGGCGCTGCTCTAGCACGCCGCCCGGCCCAGTTCATCCGGTCGCGCCGGGCCCAACTCTTCAATCCAGGGCGATGGCGGAGAGCTGGTGCCCGATCGGCCCCGCACCTTCGAGCGTGGCGCGGCGGTAGCTGAAGAAGCGGTCGGTCTCGGCGAAGGTGTCCGCCGGAACCGTGGCCCGCCGCTCCACGCCGGCGGCGGCGAGCGCGGCGTCGCAGTAGCCGGCGAGGTCGAACTGCGCGTGGCCCGGCCGCCGGCCCGCGGCGAAGAAACGAGCATTGGCCGCGTCCGCGGCGAGGAACTGTGCGTGGAACGCGTCGTCCACCTCGTAGCTCGGCTGGCGGATCGAGGGGCCGATCACGCCCGCGATGCGCCCCCTGCGCGCGCCGAGGCGCTCCATCGCCGCGACGGTCGCCTCGATGATGCCCGCGAAGGCGCCGCGCCAGCCGGCATGGGCCGCGCCGATCACGCCCGCCTCGGCATCGGCGAACAGCACCGGCACGCAATCGGCCGTGACGATGCCGAGCGCGAGGCCCCGGCGGCGTGTGACGACCGCGTCGGCCTTCGGCCGCGCATCCGCGCCCCAGGGCTCGTCGAGCACCGCCACATCGGGCGAATGCACCTGGAAAAGCCCAACGAGCGCCTGCGCGCCGAGCCCGAGCGCGGCCGCGGCGCGGGCGCGGTTCTCCGCCACGGCCTCAGGGTCGTCCTTGCCCGACAGCGAGCAGTTCAGGCTCGCGAACTGGCCCTCCGACACCCCGCCCGCGCGGGTGAAGAAGCCATGCGGCAGCCCGTCGAGCACGGGGTGGGTGAGCGAGGGAACGGTCATGCGGCGAATCCCGGAAGGGGCGGAAGCCGAGGGTCGCAAAGCGCGATCGCCTTGAACAGAAGCCCCATCGCGTCCGCGTCCATCAGCCGCCGCGCGCCAGACTGCAGCAGCGCGGCCTGCGCGGGCAGGGCGTTGCGGCAGAGGATGGCCGTTCGCTCCGGCAGGCCGAGTCGGCGGAGGAACTCGCCCTGCGGCACGGGTCCCTGCACGGCGGCTCCAGCGGCGCGCGCCGGGGCGGCGAAGGCGCGGAAATCGACATGGGCGGTGAGGTCGGCCTCCCCTGGCTCGGCGAGCGGGTCGGCCCGCGCATGGCCGCGCACGGCCTGGAGGCTGTCCTGCGTCGCTTCGTCCGCGCGGCCGTAGTCGATGAAGAGGGCCGCGCCGCCCTCGCGGGCGAGCCGCGTGCCGAGCAGCGCCGCGAGCGCGCGCGCGGCCTCGCACACCTCGCCGCCGCCTGCTGCAGCAATGTCGGGCGGGGGGGCGGCGGGCATGGCGGTGAAGGCGAGGCGACCCTCGGCCAGCGTCACCGCCTGCTCCACCCAGGCCTCGCCGGCACGGAAGAAGCGGCGGATCGGCAGGGCATCGAGGAACTCGTTGGCGATCAGGATCATCGGCCCTTCCGGAAGCGCCTCGGCCGTCTCGTGCCAGGTCGCCTCGCCGAGGCGCACGCGCTGGATCTCCCGCAGCGCCGGGCTCGTCTCGACGAGATGCAGCGAAAGCGCGGCGCGGAAGCCGGGCGCGACGCGGCCGATGGCGCGGAGCGCATCCTCCATCAGCGTTCCCCGCCCCGGCCCGAGCTCGGCGAGGACGAGGCGCGTCGGCGTCCCCATCGCCTGCCAGACCGTCACCGCCCAGACGCCGAGGAGCTCGCCGAAGGCCTGGGTGATCTCGGGGGCCGTAACGAAATCGCCCCGCGCGCCGAGCGGGTCGCGGCTGGCGTAGTAGGCGGCGTTGGCGTGCGCCATGAACCGGTCGAGTCGCATCGGGCCGGTGGCGGCGATTTCGGCCCGGATGGCCGCCGCCGTCATGCCCGCCTTCTGCCGCTCGTCGCCATCATCCAGAGACCGATCGCCAGCATCGGCAGGGACAGGAGCTGGCCCATCGTCGCGCCGAAGGCGAGGAAGCCGAGGAAGGCATCGGGCTCACGGAAGAACTCGCCGATGATCCGCGCGATCGCATAGCCAGCGAGGAAGGCGCCGCCGAGGAAGCCGCGGCGTGCGCGGATATCCTCGCGGCGCGCGAGCGTTGCTAGAACCGCGAAGAGCACGAGGCCCTCGAGCGTCGCCTGGTAGAGCTGGCTCGGGTGGCGGGGGATGCCGAGCGGGTCGGTCGGGAAGACCATCGCCCAGGGCCCGTCCCAGGCGCGGCCATAGAGCTCGGCATTGATGAAGTTGGCGCAGCGGCCGAGGAACAGACCGATCGGAACGACCGTCGCGACCCTGTCGCCGAAGGCGAGCATGTCGATGCCCTGGCGACGGCAATAGACGACGATGGCGACGATGACGCCGAGCATGCCGCCGTGGAAGCTCATGCCGCCCTGCCACACCATCAGCGCCTCGAGCGGGTTCGCGAGGTAGTGGCCGGGCCGGTAGAACAGGACGTAGCCGAGCCGCCCGCC
The DNA here is from genome assembly GCF_007644105.1 of Elioraea rosea. Lineage (GTDB taxonomy): Bacteria > Pseudomonadota > Alphaproteobacteria > Acetobacterales > Acetobacteraceae > Elioraea_A > Elioraea_A rosea. Next base: position 56,434 of record NZ_VFAC01000004.1, read on the forward strand.
GAGGATGATGCCGAGCACCGTCCAGGTGAGGAAATCGTCGACCTGCTCGCGGGTCGCCACCGGCGGCGGGGCCGGGCCGAGGCGGCGCATGATCATCCAGCCCGAGACGATGCCGACGATGTAGGCGAGCGCGTACCAGCGGATCGCGAAGGGCCCGATCGAGACGAGAACCGGGTCGATGCTCGGGAAGGCGACGAGGCCGAGCATCACGGGCAGCCCCGTGCGGGTTCGGCAAGCATCGCGCGCAGGCCCGCATCGGCGTCATCGAGCACCGGCGCGATGTGGCGGAGCGGCACGGCGAGCGCGGCGACGAGGTCGGCATGGCCGACGCCCCGGTACTCGTGCAGGCGCACCGGACGGCCGAGATTGGCCAGCGCCGCGGCAAGCACCTGCGCGTTGCGCGGCAGCACCGTCACGTCCGCCGTGCCGGTCATCAGGACCGACGGCGGCGCGCCTCTCCCGACATGGCTGATCGGCTCGCCCGCGAGGTCCTGCGGCGGCGGCCCGAAGGCCTCGACGACCGTCCGCCCCGTGCCAGGCAGGAAGTCGTAGGGTCCTGCGAGACCGAGGAAGGCCGCGACATTGCGGCACGGAGAGAGGCCGTGCTCGCCGAGGAAGCGTGGGTCGAGCGCGAGCATCGCGGCGAGATGCGCCCCGGCGGAATGCCCGGCGAGCACAAGGCGCCGTTCGGGCGCGATGCCGTTCGCGGCGAGAAGCGTCGGCAGGGACGCGACCGCGTCGGCCCCGTCTTCCACAAAGCCCGGGAAGGTCACCTCCGGCACGAGCCGGTAGTCGGGGATGGCGACGAGCCAGCCGCGCGCGGCGAAGGCTTGACCCACGAAGCGGAAATCCTCCCGCGCGCCTCCGCTCCAGCCGCCGCCGTAGAAGAACACCATGAGCGGCGTCTCTTCCGTCACGCCATCGGGCGGCAGGTAGAGGTCGAGCCGCCCGCGCGGGCCCTCGGCATAGGCGAGGCCCTCGATGCGGCGCGTGCCCTCGTCGGGCGTGATCGCGTTGAGCGCATCGACGCCCGAGCAGCCGGCGGCGAGAAGCAGGGAGAGGCCGGCAAGCGCGGCACGGCCCCCCTTCATGCGTCGGGGCTCATGCGTAGGGATCGTCCGAGGCGAGGTGGCGCTTCACGTAGGCTTCGACGCCCTGCTCGAGCGTCGTGAACTGGCCGGGGTAGCCGGCGGCGCGAAGCCGGTCCATCCGCGCCTCGGTGAAGTACTGGTACTGGCCCTTCAGGCTCGCGGGCATGTCGATGAAGCGGATGTCGGGCGCCCGCCCCATCGCTGCGAACACCGCGTGCGCGAGGTCGAGATAGGTTCTGGCCTTGCCGGTGCCGAGATTGAACAGGCCGGAGACCCCGGGCGTCTCGAGCAGCCACAGCATCACCGAAACGCAGTCTCCAACCCACACGAAGTCCCGCGCCTGCGCGCCGTCGGCGATGTCGGGCCGGTCGGAGCGGAACAGCGTCGCCGGGCCGCCCGCGGCGATCTCCTCGGCCTTGCGCTTGACCACCGAGATCATGTGGCCCTTGTGGTACTCGTTCGGGCCGTAGACGTTGAAGAACTTGAGCCCCGCCCATTGCGGCGGGCGCGGCCGCCCGCGCCGGACGAGATCGACCACCCGCCTGTCGAAGGCGTGCTTCGACCAGCCATAGAGGTTGAGCGGGCGGAGCTTCGCGAGCGATTCCGGAGCGGCATCGTCCTCGAAGCCCTGGTCCCCCGCTCCGTAGGTTGCGGCCGAGGACGCGTAGATGAACGGCACGCCGGCCTTGGCGCACCATGACCAGAGCGCGAGGCTGAGGGTGATGTTGGTCGCGATCGTCAGGTCGGCGTCGCGCTCGGTCGTCGAGCTGATCGCACCCATGTGCAGGACCGATTTCAACTTCGGCGCCGTCTCGAGCCAGGCCGGGAGCTGCTCTGGCGCGATGAAAGAGGCGACCTGGTGCTTGGCGAGGTTGCGCCACTTGTCGTCGGAGCCGAACCGGTCGCACACCGCAACCTCCTCGCCGCGCGCGGCGAGCGCCGCGACGAGGTTCGAGCCGATGAAGCCGGCCCCGCCCGTGACGAGATGCATCCTGTCCCCTGTCGACGACGCGTGGTGTCCCGAAGACGCGAGTTGTCCATGGACCGGCCGGGGTTATAGGGTCCGGGCCGAGGGCGCCGCAAGCAAGCGCCGCCCCGCACGGAGAGGAGCGAGCGATGCGCGGCAAGGTGGCGGACGATCTGGCGGGCGTGGCCGGCGGCGCCTTCTCGGCGCTCGCAGGATTGCGGAGGGAGCTCGGCGAGCTCGTCCGCTCCGGCACCGACGAGATGGCCCAGCGCCTTGCCCTCGCGAGCAGAGAGGAGGTCGATGTCCTGCGCGACCTGCTCGACCGCGCGCTCGCCGAGCATGCGGCGCTCGAAGCGCGGCTCGGCGCGCTCGAATCCCGCATCGCCCTGCTCGAAACGCGCCCCGAGCCGAAGCCGGCGCGCGCGCAGAAGCCGGCACCGCCGGCTGCCGAGGAGGAGTGACGGGTCGGTGACATCGCGCCAGCCGCGAAGACGGTCCTTGCGGCGCGGCAGCCTCACCCCGTAATCTATTGTTGGTGTGAAAGGGGTTCGCCGGCAACAAGATGTCGGGGTTTCGGCCCAGTCACCCTGGGCCCGTCACCATCCCGCGGCACATGCCGCGGCCGTGCGATATAACTCCAGGACAGGGAGCACGCGGCCATGACCGACCGCCTCGCCCTCCGAGACGCCCATACCGCCAACCCGCTCGACCTTCTCGAACAGATCGTCTCGGCCAATGACTGGCCGTTCGACCGTCGCGGCGATGACGAGATGGCCGTCGAGGTCCCGGGAAAATGGTGCGACTACACCCTGCACTTCTCCTGGTGCGCCGAGATCAGCGCGATGCATTTCTTCTGCGCGTTCGACCTCAAGGTTCCCGCCGCGCGCCGGGCCGCCGTGCATGAACTCCTCGCGCTCGCCAACGAGAAGCTCTGGCTCGGCCATTTCGGCGTGTGGGCCGAGGAGAACACGCCGGTGTTCCGCCACTCCGTCCTGCTTCGCGGCGCAGGCGGGCTGTCCGTCGAGGCGCTCGAGGACATGGTCGACATCGCCGTGACGGAGTGCGAGCGTTTCTTCCCCGCCTTCCAGTTCGTGCTGTGGGGCGGCAAGGGCCCGGCCGATGCGCTCGCCGCGGCGATGCTGGAGTGCGCCGGAGAAGCGTGATCGGCGTCGTGATGCCGGGCTGAACGGGGGGAGAGATGGCAGAAGCGGGTCCGGTCCTGCTCGTCGGCTGCGGCAAGATGGGTGGGGCGATGCTCGCCGGCTGGCTCGAGGCCGGCCGCAAGGTCGCCGTGGTCGAGCCGAAGGCGCCGGTCCCGCGGACGCCTGGCCTGGTCGCTGCCGTCGCGGTGCCCGAGGACCTGCCGGGCGGGCTCGCGCCTTCTGCCGTCGTGCTCGCGGTCAAGCCGCAGGAAGCGGCCAACGTCGTGCCGATCTACGCGCGCTTCGCCCGCTCGGCCGTCTATCTCTCGATCATGGCGGGCAAGACCGTCGCGGGCCTTGCCGGGATGCTCGGCGCGGAAGCCCGCATCGTGCGTGCAATGCCGAACACGCCAGCCTCCGTCCGCAAGGGCGTGACCGCCTGCTTCGCCGGCGAAGGCGTGACGGCGGCACAGAGGACGCTTTGTGACGAGCTGCTCGGCACCGTCGGCAAGGTGGCCTGGGTCGATCGCGAATCGCTGATCGACCCGGTCACCGCCGTCTCGGGGGGCGGCCCGGCCTATGTGTTCCTGCTGGCGGAGGTTCTGGAGGAGGCGGCCGTTTCCGAAGGCATCCCGCGCGACCTCGCGCGGCTTCTCGCGCGCGAAACCGTCTCGGGCTCCGGCGCGCTCCTCGCCGCGAGCACCGACGACGCCGCGCAACTCCGGAAGAACGTCACGAGCCCGGGCGGCACGACGGCCGAGGCGCTCGCCGTGCTGATGGCCGAGGATGCATGGCCCGCGCTGATGAAGCGCGCGATCGCTGCGGCGACGCGGCGGTCACGGGAACTCGCAGGATAGGCACGGGCCGGTCTATCCTCCCTGCATGACAGCCATCGACAGCTTCGACCGGGACGTCACCGCAGCCTTGCTCGCCGTCGCAGGCCGCGACGGGTGGTCTGCCGTGACCATGACAGCCATCGCGGAGGAGGCGGGCTGCACGCTCGCCGCGCTCCGCGCCCGCTTCGCATGCCGCGAGGCGATCCTGCTCCGCTTCGGCACGATCATCGACGTGACGGTGGCGGCAACGGAAACCACGGGCGAGACAGCGCGCGAGCGGCTGTTCGACGTCCTGATGCGCCGCTTCGACGTGCTTCAGCCGCATCGCGCAGGCGTCCTTGCCGTCGCCCGCGCCGCGCCGGGCGACCCGTGCCTTCTCGCTGCCGGCGCTCCGGCGGCGGTGCGCTCGATGGCCTGGATGCTCGAGGTGGCAGGGCTGCCGGCGACGGGCATCGCCGGGCAGCTTCGCGCCAAGGCGCTTCTCGCCCTCTGGCTCGCCGCCTTCCGCGCCTGGGCGAAGGACGACACCGCCGACATGGGCGCGACGATGGCCGCGCTCGACCGGCTGCTCGACCGGGCAGAGGGGCTCGCACGGACGCTCGAGCCGCTTCTCGCGGCGCGTGGATCGACCCCGAAACCGGCCAGCGAGGCCGAGGAACCGACGCCCGCCTGAGCCTCGGCGCGGCGCGCCCCCAAGGCGTTATACTGCACCGCACAATAGGGTTTGACCCGGCCTTATCGGGCCGCTAGACGGTCAGGCGGCCGAGACGGCCGCGGCACCCTGCCCCCCGGTTCGGCGCCGCCCCGCGACGCCCACGGAGCCACGCAACAAGGACCAACAGTCATGGCAAAGAAGCCCGAGCCCATGTTCGACATGGACCTCGCCAAGGTTATGGCCGATTTCAAGCTGCCCCATGTCGACGTCGAGGCGATGGTCGCTGCCCAGCGCAAGAACATCGAGACGCTGTCCACCGCGAACAAGCTCGCGATCGAGGGCATGCAGGCGGTCGCCAAGCGCAACATGGAGATCATGCAGCAGACGATGGCCGACCTGACGGAGGCCATGAAGGCGATCGCCTCTGCCGACGCGCCGCAGGCCAAGGCCGCGAAGCAGGCAGAGATGTTCAAGTCCGGCTACGAGAAGGCCATGCAGAACATGCGTGAGCTGCAGGACATGGTGCAGAAGGTCTCGGGCGAGACGCTGGGCGTGCTGAACAAGCGCGTCGCCGAGTCGCTCGACGAGGTGAAGGCGATGATGGCGGCCGCCTCCAAGAACTGAGCGAGACCGTCCGATCTACGGATACGGGAGCGGCGTAACGCCGCTCCCACGCTTTATCCAGGCAGGCTGATCCGGGCCCGCAACCCACCGCGCGGGCTTTCCTCGAGCGCGATCTCCCCGCCATGCGCGCGCACGATGTCGCGCGCGATCGTCAGCCCAAGCCCCGTTCCCCCCGCCCCGCCGGGCTGGTCGAGCCGAACGAAGGGGCGGAACGCATCCTCGCGCCTCGCGGCCGGAATGCCCGGCCCGTCGTCATCCACCGTGATTTGAACCGCCACGCCGCCATTGGGGCGGACGAAGCGCGCAGCACCGAGCCAGACATGCGCCGCATGGCGCCGCGCATTGTCGACGAGGTTCGTCACGCAGCGGCGCATCGCATCGGTGCGCAGCGGCAGGACGAGCTGGCGCTCCGCCTCCACCGTCACCTCCGTGCCGTTGCGCCGCGCCTTGGCCGCGACCTCCTCGAGCAGCTCCGACACGTCCGCCGCCTGGGCCTGCTCGGTTCCCTCGCCGCGCGCGAAGGCGAGATAGGCCTCGATCATCCGCTCCATCTCGGCAAGGTCGCCCGAAAGCGCCTCGGCCTCCTCGCGGTCCTCGTCGGGCAGGCGGGGGGCGAGCATGGCAAGCCCGAGCCGCATCCGCGTGATCGGCGTGCGCAGGTCGTGGCTGACGCCCGCGAGCATCTCGGTGCGCTGCGACAGGAACCGCGCCACGCGCTCGCGCATCCTGTTGAAGGCCACCGCCGCCTGGCGCACCTCGTCCGCCCCTTCAGGCTTGATCGGCGCGACGTCTCGCCCCTTGCCGAAGGCCTCGGCCGCCGAGGCGAGGCGGCGGATCGGCTTGACCTGGTTGCGCATGAACAGCACGGCGATGGCGAAGACGATCAGCGCCGACCCGATCAGCCAGAGCACGAACACCGTGACCGTTCCGGTAAAGAGCCGTTTCGCCGGCGCCTCGACATGCAGGAGCGCATTGGGAAGCTGCACCTGGATCTCGACCGCGCGCTCCGACCGCGGCCAGGTGATGCGGAAGGGCAGCCGCACACGCTCCTCGATCGCCGCTGCGAGCTCGTCCTCCGCCGGCCCGGTGCGGATGTCGGGCTCGTCCGGAAGCACCCCGCCAGGCTCTAGGCGGAGCACGAGCTCGAGCCGCGACAGCGCCTCGTTCGTCACCCAGACGAGAGTCTCGGGCCGCGGGTCGCGCTCCAGCGTCTCGACGATGAAGCCGATGTCGCCCGCGACCGCGGAGGCAAGGCGGCGCGATACGACCTCCCAGTGCGTGCCGTAGAACACCTGCAGCGCCACGGCCTGGAGCACGATCAGCGGCGTCACGATGATCAGCACCGAGCGCCCGAGCAGGCTTCTCGGCAACACGCGCTTGACGTGGGCGAGCAGGCCGCGTGCGATCACGCGCTCCCTCCCATCAGCCGGGCCTCAGCACGTAGCCCCTGCCCCGCACGGTCTGCAGGAAGGCGGGCTCGCGCGGGTCGGGCTCGATCTTGCGGCGAAGCCGCGTGACCTGAACATCGATCGCGCGCTCGCCCGCGTCCTCCTGTCCGAGCGCCGCGGCAAGGTCCTCGCGCGTCAGCGTCTCGCCTGCACGGGAGGCGAGCGCGCCGAGAAGCGCTGCCTCGCCGCTCGTCAGCCGCACCGGCTCGCCGTTCCTGACGAGCAGCCCGCGCGCAGGGTCGAACGTCGCCTCGCCGAGGCGCACGGGGCCGGCGCTGGGCGCCTGCGCGGCCGGGGCGGCGAGGCGACGCAGGATCGTGCGGATCCGCAACGAAAGCTCGCGCGGCTCGAAGGGCTTTGGCAGGTAGTCGTCGGCGCCGCGCTCGAACCCGGCGATGCGGTCCTCCGGCGTGCCGCGGGCGGTGAGCAGAACGACCGGCACGTCGCGCTCGCGCCGCACCGCCTCTGCAAGGTCGAGCCCGCTCTCGCCAGGCATCATCACGTCGAGCACGATCAGGTCGAACGCCATCAGCTTCAGGAGGTGGCGCGCCTCGGCGGCATCGGCCGCGGCCGTCACGCGGAACCCCTCGCGCTCGAGGAAGCGGCGCAGCAGGTCGCGCAGCCGCTGGTCGTCGTCGACGACGAGGAGGTGGTAGGCCTCGGACGCGGCGCCGCTGGCCATCACGCGACCTTGCCGCTCTCCCGGTCCTTCGCCTGGCCCGCCTCGATGCGGGCGCGCGCATCCGCCCCCATCATGCCGAGCATGACGCGGCGGAAGCCTTCGACCGCCTGCGCGCCTGATTCGCGGTAGGCGCGCGAGATGGTGTCGCGCTGGCGCTCGAACAGGCGGCGCTCGAGCGCCTGGCCCTTCTGCGTCAGGGTCAGCAGCCTCTGGCGGCGGTCGTTCCGCCCCGGCGCATGCACCACGTAGCCGCCTTCGACGAGCGGCTTCAGCACCCGGCCGAGCGATTGCTTGGTGATGCGCAGGATGGCGAGAAGCTCCGACACGGTGATGCCCGGGTGCCGGCCGACGAAGTGCAGCACGCGGTGATGCGCCCGCCCCATGTCGAGCTCGGCGAGGATCGCGTCCGGCCCCGCCGTGAAGTCCCGGTAGCCGAAGAAGAGGAGCTCCATCCCGAGACGGATCTCCTCCTCGCGGAGGAACAGGAGGGAAGCGGCACCGCGGGCATCCATGCGCGTCAGTCTTTCCTGGGTTGACGGGTCGTTACGTCAGCAACGTTGACATATTAACCGACCGACCGTAGCGTCGCCAAGGTTGCTCTTGAGGCATCACTCACGCAAGAAAGTTGCTCGAGAAGCAGCGGCAACATACCGAAGGATGCGCCCATGGCCCTTGTTCCCTATGACGACCGCGACGGGCTGATCTGGCTCGATGGTGTCCTGCGCCCGTGGCGCGAGGTCAAGGTTCACGTTCTCACGCATGCCCTGCACTACGGCTCGGCCGTGTTCGAGGGCGAGCGTGCCTATGAAGGCCACGTCTTCAAGCTGACCGAGCACAGCCAGCGCCTGATCGACAGCGGCCGGATCATGGACATGCAGATCCCCTGGACGCTCGAGCAGATCGACGAGGCGACGAAGGCGACGCTCGCGGCCTCGGGGCTGAAGGACGCCTATGTCCGCCCGATCGCCTGGCGCGGCTCGGAGATGATGGGGGTGGCGGGCCAGAAGAACACGATCCACCTCGCCATCGCCGTCTGGGAATGGGGCGCCTACTTCGCCGACAGGATGAAGGGCATTCGCCTCGACATCGGCGAGTGGCGCCGACCGCACCCGAAGACGGCGCCGACCGCGGCGAAGGCCGTCGGCCTCTACATGATCGCGACGCTGAACAAGCACGCGGCCGAGGCCAAGGGCTACGCCGACGCGCTGATGCTCGACTGGCGCGGCCAGGTCGCCGAGGCGACGGGCGCGAACATCTTCTTCGTGATCGACGGCGAGGTGCATACGCCCACGCCTGACTGCTTCCTCGACGGCATCACGCGCCGGACGGTGATGAAGCTCGCGCGGAACCGGCAGATGAAGGTGGTCGAGCGCGCGATCATGCCCGAGGAGATGGCCAAGGCGACCGAGTGCTTCCTTTGCGGGACCGCAGCCGAGGTCACGCCTGTCTCCGAGATCGGGCCCTACAAGTTCACGCCCGCCGACATCACCAAGACGCTTCTCGACGATTACGAGAAGACGGTGCGGATGAGCCCGGAGGAGGTCGCGAAGATCGCCGCCTGAGACCGTTCGCGAAGGCTGCTGCCGCGGCCTGGCGGCAGCAAATTCTCAAACGGGGTCAGATATCCGTCGATCACGCTCGCCTGAAGCCAGTTGCCGGCACGCGCGGCGGCGGTTAAGCCCCGCGAGTGCCGAACGCCTCCGAACAGCCTTGGTTCCCTCGCGCGCTCGCGCTCGTCGGCGCGATCACGCTTCTGCGGGTGTTCTGGCTCGCCTTCAACACGCCGGATCTCTACGCGGATGAGGCGCAGTACTGGGTTTGGGCGCAGGACCTGCGCCTCGGCTACGTCACCAAGCCGCCGCTCGTCGCCTGGCTGATCGCCGGCACCACCGCTCTCTGCGGCCCGGGCGAGGGCTGTATCCGCCTTTCCTCGCCGCTTCTGCACGCAGGTACCGCGCTCCTGCTCTGCGCGACCGCGGCACGCCTCTTCGGCGCCCGCGCGGCACTCTGGGCCGCTTCCGTGTACGCGACGCTTCCGGCCGTCTCGGTCTCCTCCGCCATCGTCTCGACCGATGCGGCGTTGCTCTTTGCCTGGGCAGCTGCGCTCCATGCGCTCGTCCGGCTGCGCGAGGGTGCGGGCCTCGCCTGGTGGGCCGTGCTCGGGCTCTCGCTCGGGCTAGGGTTCCTCGCGAAATACGCGATGGTGGGCTTCCTCGGCGGGCTTGTACTTACCCTCATCCTCGACCGCGAGGCGCGCAGCACCCTGCTGCGCGGCGCGGGCCCGTGGCTCGCCGCAGCGCTCGCGCTCGCGGTTCTGACGCCGAACCTCGCCTGGAATCTCTGGAACGGGTTCGCGACCGTCCGCCATGTCGGGGAGAACGCCAACCTCGGCGGCGGCCCATCTTTCAACCCGATCCAGGGCCTCGAGTTCCTCGGCGCGCAGTTCGGCGTGTTCGGGCCGATCACCTTCGCGCTGCTTCTCTGGGTGCTGTCGCGCCGTGCCACCTGGGCCGACCCCGCAACGCGCATGCTCGCGCTGTTCGCCGCCCCGATGGGCGCGCTGATGCTCGCCCAGTCCTTCGCGAGCCGCGCCAACGCCAACTGGGCCGCGCCCATCTACGTCGCCGGCACGCTGCTCGTCGTCGCCTGGGCGCTGGCGCAGGGGCGCGCGCTGCTCCTCCGCCTCTCCGTGGGCCTCCATGTCGCAGCGGCGCTGATCCTGTTCGCGGGGCCTCCGGCGGCAGAGGCCGCCGGCTTCTCGCTTCCGCGCGGCGCCGATCCGTGGATGCGGCAGAGGGGCTGGGCCACGCTTGGCGAGGCCGTCTCGCGCGTCGCCGCCGAGAACCGCGACGCGCGACTCCTGTTCGAGCAGCGCCGTGACATGGCGACGCTGATCTACTACGTCCGCCCCCACCCGCTCGATGCGCGCATGTGGGAGGCGGACGGCATCGCCCGGAACGAGTTCGAGCTGACCGCCGCGCTCCAGCCGGGCGAGCGCGGCCCCCTCCTGTTCGTGACGCGCCGCGACACCGCACCCGATGTGTTCGCGCGCTTCGAGCGCGTCGAACAGGCCGGGCGCATCACCGTGCCGACGCACCGCAACGCCGCGCTGCGCTACACGCTCTGGCGGCTCGAGGGGTTCCGCGGCTACCGCGACTGAGCCTCGTGTCGCGACAGACGCGGCGCGGCGCGGAATGCTACGCTCGGCCGGCATGCAGCCTGGCCACGACACAGCCCGACCGACGCGGAGCCTCACCGGCCTCCTGCTGCGCGTCACCACCGGCTTCGCGCTGCTCGCGCTCGCAGCGATCCTGCTTCCCGCGCTCGGCCGTGCCTGCCAGGACTGGCTGGAGTCGCGGGTCAACAGCGCGCATCTCGCCGCCCTCGCGCTTGAGGCGGCGGGCGAGGACATGCTCGACCCACAGCTCCAGGACCAGCTTCTGACGCTCGCGGGCGTCGATCTCGTGTCGCTGCGCACCCCCGGGCGGCGCATCCTGCCGCTTGCCCGCGAGGGGCGGGAGTTCCAGGTCGGCAAGGTGATCGACCTCAGGACACTGTCGCTCCCCCGGGCAATCGTGCTCTCGATCGAGCTCCTGATCCGCGACGAGGACGGGCATGTCCGCGTCATCGGCGACGGCATCACCGAACCGACGACGGTGGTCGACCTAGTGATGGAACGGAAGCCGCTCGTCGCCGCGCTGCATGCCTCGATGGCGCGGATCGTCATCACCGGCGTGGTGATCGCCGTGATCGCCTCGCTCCTGCTCTTCGCCATCCTGCAGATGCTGCTCGCGCGGCCGATGCGGGCGCTGACCGACAGCATCCGCCGCTTCGCCGATGACCCCGAGCGCCCGCTGCCCGAGCCGCGCGTGCGCCGGAAGGACGAGATCGGCGCCGCGACCGAGGCGATGGCGCAGATGCAGAGCTCGATCAGGCAGGACCTCTGGCGCAAGTCGCGCCTCGCCGCCCTCGGCACGGCGGTGGCGAAGGTGAACCACGACCTGCGCGGCGTGCTGGCCACGGCCCTTCTCGTATCCGACAGGCTCTCGGGCAGTTCCGACCCGAAGGTGCGCGCCTCCGCCCCGCAGCTCCTGGCCTCTATCGAGCGGGCCGTCGCGCTCTGCTCGCGCACGATGGAGTTCGTGCGCGAAGGGCCGCCGACGCTGAATGCGGCGCGGTTCGAGCTGAAGCCGCTGATCGAGGAAGCCGGCGCGGCAGCGAAGGCAGCGGCCTCGGCGGACGAGGCGCGCGTCTCGGTCATCGCCGATGCGCCGGGCGAGCTCGCCCTGGTGGCCGACCGGGAGATGCTGTTCCGCGTGGTCCTCAACCTCGCGCGCAACGCCATCGAGGCCGGCGCGACCCGGGTGACGGTCACGGCGCGGGAACGGGAGGGCGCCGTCTCGATCGAGCTCGCCGACAACGGCCGCGGCCTTCCCTCCGCGCTGGCGGCCGATCCGTTCAAGCCGTTCCAGTCCGGCCGACGCGGCGGCTCGGGGCTCGGACTCTCGATCGTGCGCGACCTCGTGCGCGCCCATGGCGGAGAGATCTCGGTCGCCGAGACGGGCCCCTCGGGAACTCGGTTCCATATCGGGCTGCCGCTCGATGCCACCGCCGAGCCGGAGGCAGAGGCGCCCCAGGCGCAGCCGCCCGCCCCACCCCCGCCAGAGCCGATCAGCGCTTCGTGAGCGCGTGGCGCGTCAGGTCTCCGGCTCGTCGCGCTCGATGCGCGAGGAATCGAGCGTGCGGTCACGCTGCCTCCGACGCGCGGTCTCGGCATCGTCATCGGCCTTCGCCGCCTTGTCGCGGCCATGCACGGCGCGATTGGCCTCGGCCTTCGCCTGCTCTTCGGCCTTCGCGCGCGCCTTGCGTACGCGGCGCAGGTTGACGATCTCGCCCATGGCGCTGCCCTCCCGCGGCGTTGCCGCCGCTCCGTGCCCGGCCCGATCATGACAGAGGTGCTCTCCGCTGTCCTGACCACCGTCGTGCCGGTCTTCGCGCTGGTCGCGCTCGGGTTCGTATCGGTCAAGCAAGGGTATATCGACGCCGCGGCCCAGCGCGGGCTCGTCATCTTCGCCTTCAACCTCGCCGCACCCGCGCTTCTGTTCTCCGCCGGCGTCTCCTCCGAGGGCGCGGGCGGGCGGGCGGCGGTCGCGTTCTTCGCCGGCTGCCTCGCCACCTACGGGCTCGTCTACCTGCTCGGCAAAGGCCCGCTCGGGCTCGGCATGGCCGAGGCGGCACTGACGTCGCTCAACGCCGGCTTCGGCAATGTCGTCGCCATGGGCATCCCGCTCACGCTCGCGGCCTATGGGCGCGAGGGGCTCGAGACGCTTCTCGGCATCGTCGGCCTGCACTCGCTCGCGCTGGTGGGGCTGACCACCGTCCTGCTCGAGCTCGCGCTTCGTGGCGCAGGCTCGGTTCGGGCGTTCGGCAACGTCGCGCTCGCCGTCGTCTCGAACCCGATCGTCGCGGCCCTTCTCGCGGCCATCCTGTGGCGGCTGCTCGGACTGCCGCAGCTGCCCGGGCCGATCCGCGCCACGCTCGACCTGCTCGGCTCGGCGTCGGCGCCGGTCGCGCTCGTCTCACTCGGTGCCGGGCTTGCCGCGTTCCGCCTCGGCCATGCCTGGCGCGAGGTGGCGGTCGCGGGGCTCGCGAAGCTCTTCGTCATGCCAGCGCTCGTGTTCCTCGCCTGCCGCGCCATCGGCCTCTCCCCGGCGGAGACGGCCGTGACGGTGACGGCCGCCGCCTTGCCGACAGGCTCGAACCCTGTGCTGCTCGCCGTGCGCTACGGCCTCGGCGCGGACCGTGCCGGCGCCACGGTGGTCGCCTCCACCCTCGTCTCGGTGGTCACGCTCTCGGGCCTGGTCGCTCTGTTCCGCTGAGACGCCAGGCTGCGGGGTTGCACGACAGGCCCGGCTGCGTCATCGGAGAGGGACAAGCGAAACGGGAGGACCAGATGGGCAGGACCATCACGCTCACGGCATCGGACGGCCACACGCTCTCTGCCTATGCGGCAGGGCCGGAGGACGCGACGCGCGCGCTCGTCGTGGTGCAGGAGATCTTCGGCGTGAACCATCACATGCGGACCGTGTGCGACCGGTTTGCCGCCGAAGGCTACGCCGTGGTCTGCCCCGCCCTGTTCGACCGCACGCAGCGCGGCGTCGAGCTCGGCTACACGGGCGAGGACGTCGCCCGCGGCCGCGAACTTCGCGGCCAGGTGCCCGAGGCGGGGCCGGTGCTCGACATCGAGGCCGCCGCCGCGGCGCTGCCGAAGGGCGCGAAGCGTGGCATCGTCGGCTATTGCTGGGGCGGAACGGTTGCCTGGTGGGGCGCGACGCGGACGAAGAGCTTCGCGGCAAGCTCCTGCTGGTATGGCGGCGGCATCGCCGGCACGCGCACGGAGGCGCCGCACTGCCCGGTGCAGATGCATTTCGGGGAGAAGGACGCCTCGATCCCGATGAGCGATGTCGAGGCGATTCGCGCCGCCCAGCCCGGCGTCGAGATCTTCGTCTATGAGGGAGCGCAACACGGCTTCGGCTGCGACGAGCGCGGCAGCTTCAGCAAGCCCGACTCCGACCTCGCCCAGAAGCGGACGCTGGCCTTCTTCGGAAAGCATCTTTCGTAGGCCCTCAGACGCCGGGCGCCGCCTCCGGCGGCTTGGCTCGCGGAGTTTCTTCATGCCCTCAGGCGCCGGGCGCCGCCTCCGGCGGCTTGGCTCGCGCCAGGGGGCGCGGCGCGCAGTTCGCACGCTTGAAGCAAAGGCCCTCAGGCGCCGGGCGCGGCGAGACCGCTACGCCTCGCCCTTCGCCTCGAGGCCGAGGACGCGCCCGGCCACGGCGTCGAGCCGCGCGACCAAGGCCGGGTCGCGCTTCTCCGGCGCCGTGACGATCGCGTTCTCGAGCGCGGTGTGGCAGCCGGCCCAGCAGGGCTCGCGCCGCTCGCCGAGCACCGGAACCACCTTCGCAACGAGCGACCGCGCCTTCGCCGCGTTCTCGAACAGCACCTTCACGACGAGTTCGACCGTCACGTGGTCATGCTCGGGGTGCCAGCAATCGTAGTCCGTCACCATCGCAACGGTCGCGTAACAGAGCTCGGCCTCCCGGGCGAGCTTTGCCTCCGGCATGTTCGTCATGCCGATCACGTCGCAGCCCCAGGCGCGGTAGAGCTCGCTCTCCGCGCGCGTCGAGAATTGCGGCCCCTCCATCGCGAGATAGGTGCCGCCGCGCTGGTGCGGCAGGGCGAGGTCGCGGCAGGCCTGCTCGAGCGCGTCGCCAAGGCGGCGGCACACCGGGTCGGCCATCGAGACGTGGGCGACGCAGCCTGCGCCGAAGAAGCTCTTCTGCCGCGCGAAGGTGCGGTCGACGAACTGGTCGACGATCACGAAGCTGCCGGGCGGCAGCTCGGCGCGGAGCGAGCCGACGGCAGAGAGAGAGATGATCTCGGTGCAGCCCGCCCGCTTCAGCGCATCGATGTTTGCGCGATAGGGAAGGTCGGTCGGCGAGAGCCTGTGTCCGCGGTCGTGCCGCGGCAGGAACACCACCTGCACGCCGGAAAGCCGCCCGAACAGCAGTTCGCCCGAAGGGAGGCCCCAGGGCGTCTTCACCTGGCGCCACTCCGCCCCCTCGATGCCCTCGATGTCATAGACGCCCGAACCGCCGATGATGCCGATGACGGGCGTGGGAACGGGCGGAGGCGAGTCGGCCATGCGTGGTGTCCTTGCAAGCGAAAGGGGCCGCCCCGGAAGGCGGCCCCATCTTCTAGCCCAAAGCCGCGCTGCCGATCAGTGCTTCAGGTCAGCCCAGATCTTGCGCTTCACGGCGTAGGTCATGCCGGCCAGGATCGTCAGGAACAGGATCACCCGCACGCCCATCGCCCTGCGCTGCTCGAGTTCCGGCTCCGCTGCCCATGCCATGAAGGTCGTGACGTCGCGCGCCATCTGTGAGGTGGTCGCGGGCGTGCCGTCGGCGTAGACGATCTGGTCGTCGTTCAGTGGCCGGCCCATCGCGATCCAGTGCCCGGGGAAGTAGTCGTTGTAGTGCATCCCATCCATCACCGGCACGCCAGGCGGCGGCTCGTCTCGATACCCGGTCAGAAGCGCGTAGAGATAGTCGGCGCCGCCACCGCGCGCCTTGATGATCAGCGAGAGGTCAACAGGGTAGGCGCCGTTGTTGACCGCGCGAGCCGCCCTCTCGTTCGGGAAGGGGCTGCGGAAACGGTCGGATGCGCGGCCGGGCCGCTCGAACATCTCGCCATCGTCGTTCGGCCCGTCCTGGACCTGAACCTCGGCGGCGATGGCCCGGATCTCGTCCTCCGAGAGCCCGATCTCGGCGAGGTTCCGGTAGGAGATCTGCTTCATCGCGTGGCAGGCTGCGCAGACCTCCTTGTAGACCTGGAAGCCGCGCTGGGCGGAGGCACGGTCGAACGTGCCGAACAGGCCACCGAACGACCAGTCCTGCGCGGGCGGCTTGACCACCTCGCCCGCCGCGTTCGCTGCGAACGGCGTGGCGAGAACGAGCGCTGCCGCGACAACAGCGTTCCGAAGACTGCGCATCATGCCTTCTCCATCGGCTTGGCGGAGGCGCCCGCGGGCACAGGACCGCCGCCACGCAGCACCGGCGCCGAGATGCTCTCGGGCAGCGGGCGCGGCCGCTCCAGCTTCCCGAGGACCGGCAGGATCACCAGGAAGTACATGAAGTAGTAGGCGGTGCCGACGCGGCTGATCGTCACCCAGATGCCCTCGGCCGGCATCGCGCCCGCATAGCCGAGCACGACGCAGGCGATCGCGAACATCCAGAAGAACGGCCGCGCGAGCGGGCGGAACTTCATGCTGCGGACCGGGCTCGTGTCGAGCCAGGGCAGCACGAACAGCACCGCGATCGAGCCGAACATCAGCAGCACGCCGCCGAGCTTGTCGGGCACCGCGCGAAGGATCGCGTAGAACGGCAGGAAGTACCACTCGGGCACGATGTGCGCCGGCGTCACCAGCGGGTTCGCCGGGATGTAGTTGTCAGCGTGGCCGAGATAGTTCGGCATGAAGAACACAAGGAACGCGAACACGATCAGGTAGATGCAGAGGCCGAACGTGTCCTTGATCGTGTAGTAGGGGTGGAACGGGATCGTGTCCTGCGGGCCCTTCGGCTCGATGCCGAGCGGGTTGTTCGAGCCCGTGATGTGGAGCGCCACCACGTGCAGGAACACCACGCCGACGATCAGGAACGGCAGCAGGTAGTGCAGCGAGAAGAAGCGGTTGAGGGTGGGGTTGTCCACGCTGAACCCGCCCCACAGCCACACCACGATGTCCGGCCCGACGATCGGGATCGCGCTGAACAGGTTGGTGATCACGGTCGCCCCCCAGAAGCTCATCTGGCCCCAGGGAAGCACGTAGCCCATGAAGGCGGTGGCCATCATCAGGAGCAGGATGACGACGCCGAGCATCCACAGGAGTTCGCGCGGCGTCTTGTAGGATCCGTAGTACAGGCCGCGGAAGATGTGGATGTACACCACAATGAAGAACATGCTGGCGCCGTTCATGTGGATGTAGCGGATCAGCCAGCCGTAGTTCACGTCGCGCATGATGCGCTCGACACTGTCGAACGCGTAGGCCGTGTGCGCCGTGTAGTGCATCGCGAGGAAGATGCCGGTGACGATCATCACCACGAGGTTGACCATCGCCAGCGCGCCGAAGTTCCAGAAGTAGTTGAAGTTCTTCGGCGTGGGGAACTGCGCATACTCCTTGTTGAGCATGCTCGGGATCGGCAGGCGCTCGTCGATCCAGCGCACCACCGGGTTCTTCATGTCGCTCTTGTGCAGTCCGGCCATCGTTCTGTGCCTCAGCCGATGCGGATGGAGGTGTCGGTCAGGAACGCGTACTCGGGGATCTCGAGGTTGCGTGGCGCAGGGCCGCGGCGGATGCGCCCCGAGGTGTCGTAGTGGCTGCCGTGGCAGGGGCAGAACCAGCCGCCGAAGTCGCCCTTCGGGTCCGTCGGGCGCTGGCCGAGCGGCACGCAGCCGAGATGGGTGCAGATGCCGATCATCACGAGCCACGCGGGCTTCTGCACGCGGGACTGGTCCGTCGCCGGGTCGGGAAGGGCGGACATGTTCACGTCGGCCGCGGCCCGGATGTCGTCGGCCGTGCGGTGGCGGACGAACACGGGCTTGCCGCGCCAGACCACGGTGATGGCCTGGCCCTCGGCGATCGGCGCGAGATCGACCTCCGTGGAGGCGAGCGCCAGCACCGAGGCGGAGGGGTTCATGCTGTCGATGAAGGGCCAGGCAAAGGCGCCGACGCCGACAGCGGCCATCGCCGTCGTGGTCAGCTTCAGGAAGTCGCGCCTCGTTTCGGCTGACCTGCCGTCGGCAGAGCCTGTCGCGGTGGCCGCGTTCGCCATTCCCACTCCCTCCTGCGGCCCCGCCACATGTCGGGCCGCCCTGATCGCCCACGTCGTCGCCCGTTGCCGGCGCCGGTGCACGGGGCGGGGAAACGGCAATGCAGCCGCAGGCGGGCACACGCATGCCCGCACCCCGAACCCAGCGCCCGCGGGCCTATAGCGCCTGATGCCCGGTAGGGCAACCTGGCGAGGCTCGGACGACTTGCGTTGCGACATGGACATGGCTCCGGCATTGGCAAGGGCGCTGCCGCCCCAGTGAACCGCCTTCTGCGAAGCCGGGGGCGTTGACGCCGCGCCCGGCTTGCCGCCCCATTCCGTCCATGCCGATTCCCTCCGACGCCCAGAAAGACGCTGCGCGGACCTGGTTCTCGACGCTGCGTGACCGCCTCTGCGCCGCCTTCGAGGCCCTCGAGGACGCGCCGGACACCCCCCTCGCGGGGACCCGCCCGCCCGGGCGCTTCACCCGCACGGAGTGGCAGAGGCCAGGCGGCGGCGGCGGAGCCATGAGCGTCATGAAGGGGCGCGTGTTCGAGAAGGTCGGCGTGAACGTCTCGACCGTGCATGGCGAGTTCAGCCCCGAATTCCGCGCCCAGATTCCCGGCGCTGCGGAGGATCCGCGCTTCTGGGCCTCGGGCATCAGCCTCGTCGCGCACATGCAGAGCCCGCGCGTGCCGGCCGCGCACATGAACACCCGCATGATCGTGACGACCAAGGGCTGGTTCGGCGGCGGCGGCGACCTGACCCCGATGTTCCTTGACCGTCCCGAGACGGAGGAGGACGGCGCGACCTTCCACGCCGCCTTCAAGGGGGCCTGCGACCGGCACGACCCGGCCTGGTACCCGAAGTTCAAGGAATGGTGCGACCGATACTTCTACCTTCCGCACCGGGGCGAGCCGCGTGGCGTGGGCGGCATCTTCTACGACACCCACGATACCGGGAACTGGGACGCCGATTTCGCCTTCACCCGCGATGTCGGCCTCGCCTTCCTCGAGGCCTTCCCCGCCATCGTCGCGCGGCGGATGCGCGAGCCATGGACGGAGGAGGAGCGCGAGCACCAGCTCATCCGCCGCGGCCGCTATGTGGAGTTCAACCTTCTCTATGACCGCGGCACGCTGTTCGGGCTGAAGACGGGCGGCAACACCGAGGCGATCCTGATGAGCCTGCCGCCCGAAGTGCGCTGGCCCTGAGGCGCCGGGGGCCGGGATGCCGGGCGGCCCCCTCTTCCACGCCTGGTCCGTCGGCTCGCTGCGCAGGCTCGGCTTCACCGGCCCCTGGATCCGCGTGAGCCTCGAGCCAGACGCGCTCGTGCTCCTCGGCGAGGGGGGCGTGATGCGGCGCATCGCCCTGACGGACATCACCGCCATGGCCGCGAGCGTGGTCAGCGGCAGGCACGTCTGGCACGCGATCTGGCTGACGCTCGGCGGTGCGCCGGGCAGGCTGGAGATCACGACGCCGCCCTCGCTCGAGGAGCGCGTGGGCTACGAGGCGGTCGTGCGCGGCCTCGCCGAGGCACTGATGGCCCGCGGCGTGCCGGTCACGACCGGCCATGGCTGGTTCGGCGCCGTGTTCGGATTGGGCGCGCTTGGCCTCGTCGCTGCAGGGCTGGTGGTGTTCTCGATCGTGCTCGCGGTCGAGGAGGACGGGAGCTGGTGGCACCCTCTCCCGGCGCTCGCCTTCATCCTGACGATGATCGCGCTCCTCTGGCGCACGCTGACGCGCGAGACGCCGAGGCCGGCACGCAGCGCGGCCGACCTCTCCCGCGCCTTCGCCTGGCGGCGCTGACGCCTCGTCACGTCAGGCGGGTGCGGCATCCGGCCTGACGTGGCGACACAGGCTCAGTCGCCGGTCCAGCCGCGCACTGTCTTCACGTGACGGCGCCTCAGCAGGTCGAGCACCACGTGCGGCTCCATCTCGAGCTCCTCGTCGGTGCAGCCCAGCATCCTGGCGAGGCTGACCGGTTGCATGGCTGCGAGGGCCGGTACGCCAGGGACCGCCGCGACATCACTGTCATAAAGATCGAACCAGGGGATTCCCGCCGCGGCATATTCCTTCGCCGTCGGCGGCTCAGTCGGAGGAGCCTCGCCGGTCACGTGCCGCCATGCCATGGCATCGAGGATGGTGACGAACATGCGCAGTGTGCGGGAGGTGTCGTAGTCGGCAAGCGGCCGATCATCTGCATAGACGCGCTGCCTGATCCAGCCTCCCGGAGCGAGGCCGAGCTGCGGCGATTCGCTGTAGAGACGCTGGGCTGACGCCTGCTCCTGCCAGACCAAAGGCTCCTTCCAGCGCGCATAGGCATCGCTGGTCAGCGGCGTCACAGACAGCTGCAGCCCGCCATGCTCGGCCGCGCCGGTGAGCTGCTCCTCGGCCGTCACCCCCGCGCCTAGCGGCATGGCCACGAACTGCCGAACGACATCGCTTTCGGTCTTGAAGCCGTCGAGCCACGGCTGCAGCGGAACCGGACAATAGTCCTGCGGCTCCCGGTGCAACCCGTCGCGCCATCGCTCTCCCGACACGGCGTTGATCTTGCCGGTCGCGATCTTCACCGCGCACGGCATCCGCCTGTCCTCGAACCAGCTTTCGTGGAAGCCTATCCACAGCGCCTCGGCCTGCCACATCGGCATGATGAGGCCGCCGCGCCGCACGACCGAGGCAGGCAACCGATCGGCATAGTCGTCAACATGCTTCAGCGGGAACCAACCAAGCCCGGCAGGCAGGCGGTGTATCACGTCCGTATCCGGCACCCGTAGCGTGCGGTGGAATGAAATGCGCGCCGCCGCTTCCGCGCCAAGATGCGGAAACCGGAACGTCAGGATGCTGCCATCGAGTTCGATCATCGCCAATCCCCCTCCTGTCACGTCGTTGCCTCAGCTAATCACCACTCCCCGTCACGCACCTCGCGCGCGATGCGGAGGATGGCGTGGTCGGGCATCGCGTTCAGCTCGCGGATGAGCTCCGCGAACAGTTTCGGCCGCCGAAGGATCGCGCGGCGCAGGTCGGCCGAGACCTTGCCGGCAAGCGCGAGCAGAACGTCGCGGTCCTCGCCCAGCACATCCGCGAGGCGGGCGATCGCCTCCTCCCCCGGCGGTGCGACGAGGCCCCGCTCGATCCGCGAGAGGTAGTCGGGCTGCACCCCGGCACGCGCTGCGACCTGGCGCAGGGTGAAGGCCCGCGGTTCGGTCTTGGCGCGGGCGAGACGGGCGTGGCGGATGGTCTCGCCGAAGCCGCCATCTGCCCCTGCGCCAGCCTCAAGCCGGGTCGCGTCATCCTTCACGGCGCCCATCTGATGACTGTTGATGCATTAGTCAACACTTACCAACGGTCAGACGAGGAGCAGCGGCCGTTCACCGCCCCAACCGCGCAAGCGCCATCAGCGCTCCGCCGGCGAGAAGCCCCCAGAACGCCGCGCCGATGCCGCCGATGCTCACACCGGAGGCAGAGACGACGAAGGTGACGATCGCCGCCTCGCGGTCGCGCACCTCGGCGAGCCCCGCCACAAGCGCGGCGGCGAGCGGCGCGAGCAGCGCAAGCCCCGCGACGGCCTGGACGAGTACGGGCGGCGCCAGCGCGGCGAGCCCCGTCACCCCGCCCGCCAGAACGCCGAAGGCGACGTAGGTCGCGCCCGCAACCGTCGCCGCCCACCAGCGCCGGGCGGGGTCGCGGTGCGCGCCAGGCCCAGCGCAGATCGCGGCCGTGATGGCGGCAAGGTTCACCGCGTGCGAGCCGAACGGCGCGGCAAGGACGGACGTGACCCCCGTCGCCGTGAACAGCGGCCCGGGCGCAGGGCGGTAGCCATTCGCCGAGAGCACCGCGATGCCCGGAATGTTCTGCGACGCCATCGTCACCAGGAACAGCGGCAGCGCGATGCCGACGAGCGCCGAGGGCACGAATTCCGGCACCACGAGCACGGGCGTCGCGACGATCTCGCCGATGCCGCCCTCGGGAAGCGACACCGTTGCCGCCACGCCGATCACCGCCGCGGCGACGGCGGCGGGAATGGCTGCGAGCCGGTTCAGCCGTCCCGCCACCGCCCAGGCGAGCAGCATCGGCAGCGCCAGCAGCGGCACCTCCGCCGCGGCACGCACCGGCGCGAGGCAGAGGCTGAACAGGACGCCGCCGAGCATGGCGTTGGCAAGCGGCGCGGGGATTGCCGCCACGGCGCGGCCGAGCGGCCCGAACAGCCCCGCGA
Source organism: Elioraea rosea (assembly GCF_007644105.1). Lineage (GTDB taxonomy): Bacteria > Pseudomonadota > Alphaproteobacteria > Acetobacterales > Acetobacteraceae > Elioraea_A > Elioraea_A rosea. Next base: position 78,453 of record NZ_VFAC01000004.1, read on the forward strand.
GCACCACGAGCGCGCCGGAGACGACGAAGGCGCCAACGGCGGCCGCGAACCCGCCCTCCGGCGCCCCCGACGTCGCGAGCAGCGCCGCCCCCGGCGTGGACCAGGCGACGGAGATGGGCATACGCCTGGCCAGCGACAGGACGATGCCGCAGAGGCCCATGGCGGCCGTCAGCGCGGCGAGGCCGGAGGCCGCCTCCGCCGGGTTCGCCCCCGCCGCCACGAGCCCCTGCAGGACCACCGCGAAGCTCGAGAAGAAGCCGACGAAGCCGGCGAGGAGCCCTGCCCACGTGGCCTGGAGCGAGGCCCCTCTCAGAGCCAGTCCAGTGCTTCGCCTGCCGTGATCGTCTGGCATCGATTTCCTGCGATTCCGGTGCTCCCGGCCTTCAAGGCCGCTCCGCTCCGGTTCCCGGAAACCGCGCCATCCAGGTCACGGCAGCGACGTCTCGGACTGCCTCTGCGCACGCTCCGCTCACGCGGCCTCGCGCATGTTCCGCGCCCGCCGCGCGGCCGGCCGCTCCAGGCAGAGGTCGAGCCATGCCTTCACCTTCGGGAAGGGCGAGAGGTCATACTTGTTGAACCAGGCCGAGTAGGCGACGGACGCGACGTTGAGGTCCGCGACGGTGAAGTCCTTGCCGAGCAGGTAGCGCCCGGCCTTGGCGAGCGTCGCCTCCAGCACGCCGTACGGCTTCTTCATCCCCTCGGCGCCCGCGGCTGCGAGTGCCGGGTCGCGCTGGTCGGGCGGGCGGATGAAGCTGTTGTAGGCCCACTGCATCTGAATCGGCTCGAGCTCGGTCGCGGTCCACAGCGTCCACATGAACACGCGGCCCTCGTCCTCGACCTTCTCCGGCCACAGGCCCTCGCCGTACTTGCGGGCAATGTAGAGGTTGATGGCGAGGCTCTCCCACAGCACGAGGTCGCCGTCCTTCAGAGCGGGGATCTTGGCATTCGGGTTCAGCGCCTGGAACGCGGAGGATTTCACGCCGGTGGCGAAATCCGTCGGCTCCAGGACGTAGTCGAGCCGCACCTCCTCCGCCGCCCAGAGATTGCGGAAGGCGCGGGAACGGGGAATGCCATAGATCGTCACGGGCTCTGCCATCGCTGCGGTCTCCTTTGTGTGGCGGCGGGACGCTAGCAGCGGCCGGCGCGTCGGTCATCGGGGGCTGTTCCGGAACTCGGGCGATGCTAGTTTGGTAGCGGAACGAACCCGCCGGGACAGGGGAGAAGGTACCGATGACGTCACGCCTTGCAGCTCCATGCCTTGCCCTGGCGCTCGCCGCACTTGGCGGCTGCGCCCAGGGTCCGAGCCCGGCGGAGGTCCAGGCCGCGCGCGAGCCGCCGGCCGGCTTCCACTGCCCCGCCCCGGGCACGACCGTGCGCGGCAGCGACGGGCGCGAGATCATCCACCGCGGCGTGGCGGCAGACGACGCGGAGGTCTGCCTGATCTCCCTCACCGTGGGCGGGCGCACGCAGGAGGTGCGGGCGCTGTTCAGCATCGCCGCACTCAGCCGCTTCACGCCGGGCGAGGAACGCGCCGCGCTGCGCGCACTCTTCCCCCTCGCGCCAGGCAAGTCGGCCTCCTGGCTGACGCACGATTTCTACGGCGAGGCGTGGACGGTGAGCGTGCAGGTCGTCGGCCGCGAGACGATCACCGTCCCTGCCGGCACCTTCGATACGTGGCGGCTGCAGCTCGGCGACCGTGGCTTCGGGTTCAACTCCTGGGAGGTCCGGATGCACCGCTGGGTGCTCGAGGACGGCACCGTCATCCAGCAGCGAGGCGAGGTGGTGCGCGGCGGCGTGCCGCCGGGCTCGCCCTTCCTGCAGAGCTGGAGCGCGACAGCGGTGATCCGCCCCTGAACGGGCTGCGGCGGTGCGCCCCACTCGCACCGCCGCGATCATCGCGGGTTCTCCGCAGAACGATACGCTATCGGCTCATTCCGCGGCCACACGCTGCAGCGGCGAGGGCGGAGCGCCCCTGGCGCCGTGGTCGTCGAAGAACTGCTCGTCCTCCGTCGAGCCCTTGAGCGCGGTGGTCGAGGATGCGCCCCCGGTGATCGCGATCGACACGGCATCGAAATAGCCGGTGCCGACCTCGCGCTGGTGGCGCGTCGCGGTGTAGCCCATCGGCTCGGCGGCGAACTCGGCCTGCTGCAGTTCCGAGTAGGCCGCCATGCCACGCTCGCGATAGCCGCGCGCGAGCTGGAACATCGAATGGTTCAGGCTGTGGAAGCCGGCCAGGGTGACGAACTGGAACTTGTAGCCCATCGCGCCGATCTCCCGCTGGAACGCCTCGATCCGGTCCGGCGCGAGCTTCTTCCGCCAGTTGAACGAGGGCGAGCAGTTGTAGGCGAGCATCTTGCCGGGGAACGCGCGGTGGATCGCCTCCGCGAAGCGCCGCGCCTCCTCGATGTTCGGCTCGGACGTTTCCCACCAGAGCAGGTCCGCATAGGGCGCGTAGGCCAGGCTGCGCGCGATCGCGTACTCGACGCCCACGCCCGGCTTGATCCGGAAGAAGCCCTCCGCCGTGCGCTCGCCTGTCAGGAACGGGCGGTCACGCTCGTCGATGTCGGCGGTGAGAAGCTGGGCGGAGTGGCTGTCGGTGCGGCAGAGCAGGACCGTCGGCACGCCCTCGACATCGGCGGCAAGCCGCGCGGCGTTCAGCGTGCGGATATGCGTCGCGATCGGAACGAGAACCTTGCCGCCCATGTGGCCGCACTTCTTCTCGGACGCGAGCTGGTCCTCGAAATGCACGCCTGCGGCGCCGGACTCGATCATCGCCTTCATCAGCTCGAACGCGTTCAGAGGCCCGCCGAACCCCGCCTCGGCGTCGGCGATGATGGGCGCGAACCAGTGCGTCTCGTCCCCCTTTCCCTCCATCTTCGCCACCTGGTCGGCCCGGCGAAGCGCGTTGTTGATCCGCCGCACCACCATCGGCACGGAGTTCGTGGGGTAGAGCGACTGGTCGGGATACATCTCGCCGGCGTGGTTGGCGTCGGCCGCCACCTGCCAGCCGGAAAGGTAGATCGCCTTCAGCCCGGCCTTGACCTGCTGAAGCGCCTGGTTGCCCGTCATCGCGCCGAGAGTGGGCACGAAGGGCTCGGTCCTCAGCAGGTGCCAGAGCCGCCGCGCCCCCATCTCGGCGAGCGTGTGGCGGATGCGCACATGGCCCGAGAGCCGTTCCACCTCCTCCGGCGTGTAGTCGCGCCGAATGCCGGCAAAACGCTCGGCAAGCCAGGAAGGCGGGGTGCCGGGAAGCCCGGCACCGGCCTCTGGGGCGTAGACGCGCGGGTAGTTCATCATCGACATGGCGGTCTCACTCCTTGGCACATCCCTCGGTTTTCGGGAGGGCGATAAGTGAATGTTTGACGCTGCAGTCGCGAAACGCCAGCAGGTTCGCGCAAGAAGATGAGCAAAGCGGTGCGTCGCTTTTCGGAAAACTGCGTGGTAATGTGAAACATGTAAAAGTTCGGAGCGCGTTCCATGGCACGCAAACCGCTGATCGGACGGACGATCCGCCGCCTGCGAACAGAGCGGGGCATGACGCAGCAGGCGCTTGCCGCAACCCTCGGCATCTCCGGCAGCTACCTGAACCTGATCGAGCATGACCAGCGTGGCGTCACCGCCTCGCTGCTGCTGAAGCTCGCCACCTTCTTCCAGGTCGACCTCGCCGCGCTCGGCGGCGCCGAGGAGCGGCAGACGGAGGCCTCGCTCCGCGAAGCCTTCCTCGACCCGCTTCTCGGCGCGGAGAAGGTTCCGGAAGCGGAAGTCTCCTCGCTCGTCGATGCCGCGCCCAATGCCGCGCGTGCCGTGCTTGCGATCTACCGTGCCTTCCGCGTCGCGCGCGAGGATGCCGCAGGTATCGCGCTTCCGACCGGCACGCGTGTGACGCTGCCGACCGAGGAGGCGCGGGACGTGTTCCACGCGCGGCTGAACCACTTCCCGCCGCTCGAGGCCGCGGCGGAGGCGATCGGTGGCGAGATCGGCGCGGTGCTGCCGGCGGAGATGAACCATGCCATCGCCGAGCGCCTCCGCCGCACGCACCACATGCGGGTCGTCGTGCAGGCGCAGCCCGAGATCCGCCGCTACGACGCGGCCACGCGCACGCTCTTCCTTTCCGACCTGCTTCCCCGCGAAAGCCGCGGGTTCCAGATGGCCTACCAACTGATGCTGATCGAGGCCGGCGAGGTGGTGGAGGCGGAGTTGGCGACCATCGCCCCAGGCACCGAGGAGAGCGCGGCGCTGATCCGCTTCGGCCTGCTGAACTACGCCGCGGCCGCGCTCCTCATGCCCTACGCAGCGTTCCTCTCGGCCGTGCGCGCGCTGCGGCATGACGTCGATGCGGTGGCCGCCCGCTTCGGCGTCGGCTTCGAGCAGGCCTGCCACCGGCTCTCGACGCTCTCGCGCGAAGGCGCGCGCGGCATCCCCTTCTTCTTCCTGCGAGCCGATGCCGCAGGCAACGTGACGAAACGATTCTCTGCCGCGGGGTTTCCGTTCGCGCGCTATGGCGGGTCCTGCCCGCGCTGGGTTCCGCACCAGGCCTTCGCGACGCAGGGCCGCGTGCAAGTCCAGGTCGCGCGCCTGCCGGACGGCGCGACCTTCCTCTGCTTCGCCAAGGCACTCGCCCGGCCGGCAGCGCCGTGGCCCGAGCCGCCCGAGGTGCACGTGATCGCGATGGGCTGCGACATCGGCCACGCGCGCGACGTGGTGTACGCGGACGGGCTCGACCTCGAGCGGGCGGTGACGGAGATCGGCCTCTCCTGCCGGCTGTGCGAGCGTCCGAACTGCAGAAGCCGCGCCTTTCCTCCCGTCGCGCACCGCCTGGTGCTCGACCCGGCGGTGAAGGGCGCCTCGCCGTTCAGCTTCGCACCCGCAGTGCGCTGAGCGCGGCGGCAACGCCACGCTCCTTCCATACGGCAAAGCCGAGAAGTGCTGCGATGCCTGCGGCGATCGTGGTCGCATCGAGCCAGAATGCGCCCTGGCCGAGACGGAGCGCGACGCCGCCCGCCCAGGAAAGGAACAACCCGACGCAGAACACCTCGAGACTGTGCCGCCCCGCTGCGCGGAGAGGGACGAACACCGGCCGCGCAAGCACCCCCTCACGCGCCGTGAGGCGGGAAGCGAGCACGGCGAGCGCGAGCGCGTGCAGGATGCGCGGCAAGGCGAGATCCTGCTTGCCGAACACCCCATCGTTCATGGGCACCGGCAGAAGCAGGGCATCTGGCAGCCACCCGCGCCAGCCAAGCCTGATCCAGAGACCTGCGAGGACAACGAGCGCGGCGAGCCCCGTCACCCACGCGCCGCGCGGCAGGACGCGCCCCTCGAGCAGCGCGCGACGGCCGCACACGGCGCCGATCGCGAAGAGAACCTGCCAGGTGAACGGGTTGAGGCCGATCGGTTCGCCGCCCAACCCGGGAAGCTGCAGCCCGCCCCAGAAGCCCGCCGCGTAGACAAGCCCGGACAGTCCGAGTGCGGCGGATGGCGAGCGCGCAACCAGCGCCATGAAGACGGGCAGCGCCAGCATGCACCAGACGAACACCGGCAGGATGTCCATGAAGCGCGGCTGGTAGAGCATCGTCGGCGCGGCGAGCGAGGCGGCGATCGGGCTCTCCGCCATCCACACCCAGCCCAACCGGGCGATCTCGCCGGGCAGCTTCATGGCGCGATCCGACCAGACGACGAGGGCGGCGAACAGGAAGAAGACGATCAGGTGAATGCGCCAGAGCCGGACCGTCCGGGAAAGCAGATCGGCGCGCGCCGCAGGCATGCCGTCGCGGCTCGCCCGATAGGCGAACAGCGAACCGAGGCCGAGGCCAGAGAGCAGCACGAACTGCTCCGAACTGTCGGAAAGCCCCCAGGCGCTGTGGATCGCCCAGGCGCCAAACCAACTCCCCGCGACGTGGCTGACGAAGATCTGCAGCTGCATCAGGCCGCGCAGCGCATCCAGCCGCGGATCGCGCGCCGGACGCGGCGGCGCTGCGGGCATCGATGTCACCTGTCAGGCTTCCGCGCGCTGCAGCCAGGACCGCAGGCGGCCCAGCGCTGCCACCCCCTCGTCGCGCTTCACCCAGAGGATGACCGCCGCCATCAGCAGGGTGAACACCGCCTCCTTGAACAGCACGCCGCCATCGCCGTAGGGGTCGATCCCGAGCGGGCTGACGACGTGGAAGAAGATCGCTCCTGCCATAATGCAGAAGGCGAGTGCCGCGCCGGCCATGCGCGTCGCAGGAATCACGACAAGCACGGATGCGACGATCTCGATGATGCCAACACCGATGCGCATGACCTTCTCGTGGCCGGGAAAGCCGAGCCAGTCGGTCAGGATGGTGAAGAGATGGACCGAGCCTTCGTTGCCGGTCAGCTTGTACTGCTCGTACCAGAGGAACTCGTAGGCGATCCAGATCGCTGCGGGCCATGTCATCCAGGAGAGGATCGTGCACGTGTCGCGGCGGTTCATCATCGGGCTCCGGCGGAGGCGGCCATCCGCTCGATGGCTGCACAGGCTTCGCCCGCCGCGTCGTCGTGGTTACCCTCCCGGCACGATGTCACGCGCCGGAAACATCACGCCTCTGCGAGCATCGGTTTGCGCTAGGCTCGCGGCCAGGAGGGCCCTATGTCGCAGGACCGCTACCACAAGGACCGCATCGGCAACCGGCGCCTGAAGCCCGAGACGCTGATGCTCGGCTACGGCTACGACCCCGCGCTCTCGGAAGGCGCGGTGAAGCCGCCGGTGTTCCTCACGTCCACCTTCGTGTTCCGCTCGGCCGAGGACGGGCGCGATTTCTTCGACGTGGTCGCCGGCCGCAAGGAACCTCCTGAGGGCGAAGGCGCGGGCCTCGTCTATTCGCGCTTCAACCATCCCAACAGCGAGATCGTCGAGGACCGGCTTGGCATCTACGAGGAGGCGGAGGCCTGCTCGCTGTTCTCCTCAGGCATGGCGGCGATCGCGACGGCACTGTTCGCGTACGCGAGGCCGGGAGACTGCATCCTGCACTCGCAGCCGCTCTATGGCGGAACCGAGACGCTCGTCTCCCGCACCCTCGCACCCTGGGGCATCTCTGCGGTGGGCTTCGCGGAGGGGATGAGCGAAGCGGCGATCCGCGATGCGGCCGAAGCGGCGCAGGCGAAGGGAAGGCTCTCGGTCGTGCTGCTCGAGTCGCCGTCGAACCCGCTGAACACGCTCGTCGATCTGTCTCTCGTCCGCCGCGTCGTCGACGCAGTGGCGGAGGCTCACGGCGCGCCGCGGCCGATCATCATGGTCGACAACACGCTGCTCGGGCCGCTGTTCCAGCACCCGCTGCGGCACGGGGCGGACCTCTCGCTCTATTCGCTGACGAAGTATGTCGGCGGCCATTCCGACCTCGTCGCCGGCGCGGCCCTCGGCGCGCGCGCGGCGATGAAGCCCGTGCGAGCGATGCGCAGCGCCATCGGCACGCAGCTCGATCCGCATTCCTGCTGGATGCTCGGCCGCTCGCTCGAGACGCTCAGCCTCAGGATGCGGGCCGCCGTGCGCAACGCCAAGACGGTGGCAGGCTTCCTGCGCACGCACCACGCCGTGATGAAGGTGCATGATCTGGGCGCGCTGGCCTCCGGCAGCCCCGCTGCTGCAGTCTACGCCGCGCAATGTTCCGCTCCCGGCTCGACCTTCAGCTTCGACGTGCGCGGCGGGCAGAGCGAGGCCTTCGCGGTGCTGAACCGCCTCCGCGTGTTCAAGCTTGCGGTCTCGCTCGGCGGCACCGAGAGCCTCGCCTGCCACCCGGCGAGCACGACGCATTCGGGCGTGCCGCAGGCGGTGCGCGAGGCGATCGGGCTCTCGGCGGCGACGATCCGCCTGAGCGTCGGCATCGAGGACGCCGAGGACCTCGTCGCCGATCTCACCCAGGCGCTCGCGCCCCTGTAGCCGCGAGGATATCGATGCCGCGATGGCCGGGCTCGACGCCTTCGAGCAGCGCGACATCGCCTTCGATGTGCGCGGTGCGCAGCGACCGGATCGCCCGGTAGGCCGGCGAGCAGTACCACGCCCGCGCGGCATCGATATCGGGAAAGGCGATGACCACGAGATGCGATGGCCAGGCGCCTTCCAGCACCTCCGGCGCGGCACCGTGGATGAGGTATCGCCCGCCGAACGGCGCGAGCGTCGCGTCGATCCGCTCCAGATAGGCGATGACCTCGTCACGCAGCGCGGCGGGGCGAAGCTGGGCGACGGCGTAGCCGGGCCGCGCGCCGTTCATGCCACGCTCTCGGCCGGAGCGCGGAGGAAACACCCCTCCGCGACGGTGATCGCGGCGACCGCCACGGCCTGCCCGATCACGAAGGCGATGCCAAGACCGCTGAGCGGAACGAGCGCGAGCACGCCCACGCTCGCCGCGACCCAGGCGCCGTTGCCCAGCACGATCAGGCGGAGCAGCCACCCCGGCACCGGACGCGACCGCGCCGCATAGACGAGCACGATGGCGGAGGCGAGCAGGATGCCGCCCGCCGCGAGCGACAGCGCCGGCGGCAGGCCGAACAGCCGGGCGAGCAGTCCTGGCGCGGCAAGGCAGAGCGCGCCGAGGCCCGCGCAGCTTGCGGCATCGACGGCGAGAACGGTGTTCAGCCAAGTGGAACGATTGGTCATTGGTCGGTCTCCATGCGGTTCGGACGAGGCCGTGATGCCGCGGTCTCGCATCGCGCGTCGATGACCTCGGAGGTCATGGAGAAGCCATCGGAGACGCCCTAGGCTCACGCGATGACCGACACGACGGATATGCGGACCGAGTTCGGAGCGCTTCTGCGAAGCTGGCGGGAGAGGCGGCGGCTGAGCCAACTCGCGCTCGCGCTGGAAGGCGGCATCTCCTCCCGCCACCTCAGCTATATCGAGACGGGCCGTGCGAGCCCGAGCCGCGAGATGGTGCTGCGGCTCGCCGAGCAGCTCGACATACCGCTGCGCGAGCGCAACCGGCTTCTGCTATCCGCCGGCTTCGCCCCCGCCTTCGCCGAGCGAGGCCTCGACGACCCGACGCTTGCGCAGATGCGCGCGATGGTCACCCGCATCCTCGAGGCGCACGCGCCCTTCCCTGCCGTCGCGATCGACCGGCACTGGCACCTCGTCGCGGCGAATGCGGCCGTGCCGCCTCTGCTTGCCGGCGCTGCAGAGGCGCTGCTCAAGCCGCCGGTGAACGTGCTCAGGCTCACGCTGCACCCGGAAGGGCTCGCCCCGCGCATCGTCAATCTCGGAGAGTGGCGCGGCCATCTCCTCGCGCGGCTGTCGCGCCAGATCGCCGACACGGGCGATGCCGCGCTCGCCGCCCTGCGCGCCGAGGTCGCTTCCTATCCGTCGCCGCCTGAGGAGGAGGGCCATGCGCAGGGCCTCGCCGTTCCGTTCCGGATCAGGACGGCGAGCGGCGTGCTGAGCTTCCTCTCGACCTCGATGGTCTTCGGCACGCCGCGCGAGGTGACCCTGTCCGAGCTCGCGATCGAGGCCTTCCTGCCGGAGGACGCGGCGACGCTCGCGGCTCTGACGGGCTGAGGTTCAGCCGCCGAGCGCGAGCGCGATCGGGATCGTCGCCGCAGAGACGATCGTTTGCGCTGTCGTAATGCCGGCCATGAGCGGCGCGTCGCCCCCGAGCTGCCGGGCGAGGATGTAGGACGACGAGGCCGTCGGCATCGAGGCGAAGAGAAGCGCGATCTCCGCCGCCGCGCCGCCCACCCCGAAGCCGCGGCAGGCGAGCCAGACGGCAAGCGGCAGGATGACGAACTTCGCCACGCTCGAGATCGCCGCGGCGCGCGGCTTTGCCCAGAGCGCTGCCGGCTGGAACGCAGCGCCGACGCAGAGCAGCCCGATCGGCAGGCTCGCCTGGCCGAGCGAGCGGCCTGCGGAGACAACGAAGCCGGGAAGCGGAACCCCGATCAGCTGGATCGCGCCGCCGATGGCGCAGGCGAGGATGAGCGGGTTGGTCGCGAGCGCCTTCGCCGTGCCGAGCACGGTGGGCCGCGCCGTTCCGAAACGCGCGAAGACGAGGACCGACATCACGTTCACCGTCGGCACGATCGCGGCGGTGGCGACGGCGGCGAGCGTCACGCCCGGCGCGCCATGCAGCCCGGCGGCGACGGCAAGGGCGATGTAGTTGTTGAAGCGAACGCCGCCCTGGAACACGGAGGTGAAGGTCGGGCCGTCGACGCGCATCGCCGGCTTGGCCGCGACAAGCCCCGCGCCCACCACGACGAGCGAGAGGACGATCGCGCCCGCCATTGCGGCGACCGGGACGGCGGAGAGATCGGCCGTCGCCAGCCCGACGGCGAGAAGCGCGGGAAGCAGCACGAGGTAGCATAGCCGCTCTGCGCCTGCCCAGAACGCATCGCCGAGCCCCGGCACGCGCCGCAGAAGCGCGCCGAGGCCGATCAGCGCGGCGACAGGCAGGATGGCGGCAAGGACGATGGCAGCGCGGTCCATCGGCGAGGGATAGCGCGCCGCCGTCGTGCCGTCATGTCACGTCGGGCACCGGGACCCCGGCAGCCACGAGTGCCTGCTCGAGTACGGCAAGGCGCGCACGCAGCGGTGCGGTTGCCCCCTCCACCTCCTCCACGGTGAAACGTGGCGTAATGTGAGCCGGGCAGTTCCAGTCGAACGCCTCGACCGTGACGAGCACGGCACGCTCCGCCCGCCCGCGCCAGCCAGGAAGCGCAAGGCGTGCGGCAAGCAAGGGATCCTCCACCAGCGCCACGGTGCGCGCATGCCCGAGGACCTTCAGCCTTCGCCGCCGCGCGAAGTCGAGCAGCAGCAGGCTCACCCGCCCGTCGCGCGCGAGATTGCCGACCGTGATGTACTGCCGATTGCCGGCAAGATCGAGGAAACCAAGCGTGCGGTCGTCGAGAACGCGGATGAAGCCGGGCTTGGCGCCCCGATGCTGCACGTACGGCCAGCCCGATTCGCCGACGGACGCGATGAACATCGTGTCGCGTTCGGCGATGAACCCAGCCTCGGCCGGCCCGAGGCGATCGGGCGCGGCCTCCGCACGGGTTGCCCGGGCGTACGCAGCGGCACTGCCCATTTCCGCCTGCACCGCGCGAACGCTGTCGGTGAAGGCGATTTCCCCGAAGCGTGCTGTCATCGCTCCCCTCCTCACTCCGCCGCGGCGAGCGCGATCTTCGGGAAGTCGATCTCGGTCGCAGCCAGGCGGTTGAACATGTTGGTCAGCAGGTTCAGCGCCACCACGCCGACGATCTCGACGATCTCGGCATCATCGAGGCCGGCCGCGCGGGCGTCGGCGAGCGCGGGGGCGCCGACGTCGCCGGTGTGCTCCCTGATCGCGAGCGCTAGGCGAAGAGCGGCCTCTGCCTTGGCATCGCCAGACACGCCACGCCGTGCGGCATCGATCTCCTCGGGAGCGAGCCCGGCCATCCGGCCTAGCACCACGTGGGCGGCGAGGCAGTAGCCGCAGCGACTCGTCTCCGCGAGCGCAAGCGCGATGCGCTCCCGGATGGGCGCGTCGAGCCGCGCCTCGGACAGCGCGCCCGAAAGCGCCAGATAGCCGCCAAGCAGCGCCGGCGAATGCGCCATGCTGCGCATCATCGCGGGCACGCGGCCCAGCTTTGTCTGCACAGCGGCGAAATGCCTACGGGAGGCTTCCGGCGCGTCTTCCAGTGCCAGGGCGAGAATCGTCTGCATCATCGTACCTCGTTGCCTGGGCAGCCATCATGGCGCCCCTTGCCCGGAGAAATGCGCATCAGGGGTGGCGAGTGGAATTGGGTGTAGGCGCAAGACATCATTCCGTTATACGGAATGATCATGGACCGGCTCAACGCGCTCACGCTCTTCGTCGCAGTTGCGGAGGAAGGAGGTCTTGCGGCCGCCGGGCGGCGGCTTGGCCTGGCGCCGCCTTCCGTGACCCGCGTCATTGCGGAACTCGAGCAGCACCTCGGGGTGCGCCTCTTCCTCCGCACGACGCGCCGCGTGACGCTGACGGACGCAGGGGCAGCGCTGCTGCCGCGCGCCCGAGCGGTCATCACCGCGATGGCCGAGGCGGAAGCCGAGGCGGCTGGCGCGGCAATCACCCCCCAGGGCATGCTCCGCCTGACAGGCCCTGTCACCTTCGGGCGAATGCATCTTGCCGGCATCGTCGCCGCCTTCCTCCGCGCCGAGCCGCGCGTGACGGCGAGCCTGCTTCTTGCCGACAGGGTGGTCGATCTCGTCGAGGAAGGGCTCGACCTCGCGCTGAGGATCGGCGCGCTACCGGACAGTTCGCTCCTAACCCGCAAGGTCGGGCAGACCCAGCGCGTGCTGGCCGCGAGCCCCTCCTATCTCGCCCGCCGCGGCGTGCCGGACACGCCGTCCGCGCTTACGGTGCACGACATGATCGGCTTCAGCGCCCTGCCGGACCCGCTAGAGTGGCGCTGGGGACGCGCAAGAGCCGACGCCGTCATGCTGACGCCGCGTCTTTCCGTCAACGATGCAGGAGCGGCGATCGCGGCGGCGGAAGCCGGCGAAGGGATCGTGCCGGCCTTCTGCTACATGCTCGCCCCCGCGATTGCATCAGGAAGACTCGTGCCGGTGCTCGGCGCGTTCTCCCCGCCGGCGGTGCCGGCGCATCTCGTTCAGACCGCAGGTCGTTTCCCGCCGGCGCGCGTCAGCGCCTTCATCGGCTTTGCCGCACCGCGGATCGCTGACGCCTTCGGCGCTTATGCGCGCGCGCTCGGACCCGCCGTCACGCCCGCACATCCATCGCCTGGCGCAACCCGTCGGACAGGAGGTTGAAGCAGATCGAGGTCGCGAAGATGCATACCCCGGGCAGCATCGCGACGGTCGGGTTCACGTAGATCGCCGTGCGCAGCGTGTTCAGCATCAGCCCCCATTCCGGTTCGGGCGGCGTCACGCCGAGGCCGAGGAAGGAGAGGCCGGAGGCGAGGATCATCGACACCGACACGAGGCTCGTCGCGTACACGAAGATGGGCCCGAGCACGTTGCCGAGGATGTGCACGCGGATGATGGTCAAGGCACCCGCACCGGAGGCCCTCGCCGCCTCGACGAAATCGAGGTTGCGCACCCCCGTCGTGACGCTTTCCGCCACGCGGATCACGGGCGGGATGAACACGAGGGTGAGCGAGAGGATGGCGTTCAGCGTTCCCGCACCCAGCGCGCCGGAGATGGCGATGGCGAGAAGCACCGAGGGGAAGGCGTAGAACACGTCCGTCCCGCGCATGATCAGCATGTTCACGCCGCCGCCGGCATAGCCCGCGAGCACGCCGAGCGTGGTGCCGATCAGGAAGGCGAGGAACACGGGCGTGATGCCCATGAACCAGGAAAGCCGGCCGCCATAGAGAAGCCGCGTCAGCATGTCGCGGCCGAGCTCGTCGCTGCCCAGGGGGTAGTTCGGCGTGCCGACGGGGCGAAGCCTGCGCAGCATGCTGCCCTGGTAGGGGTCGTGCGGCGCAATCAGGTGCGCGAACACGATGGCGCCGAGCATCGCGAGCAGGATCAGCGCGCAGGCGATGGTCACGGGGTCGCGCCGAAGCCGCTTCCATACCCCCGCCCAGTAGCCCTGCGAGCGGATCGCCGTCTCGCGCGCCTGCACGGCGAGCTCCGCCGCAGCGGCAGATGCTTCGACCCTCACCGTCGTGCTGCCATCGGCCATGCGCTCCCCCTCCTCAGGCCCGCTTGATGCGCGGGTCGAGCGCCGTCTGCACGAGATCGACGACGAGGTTCAGCGCGACGAAGAACATCGCGAGCACGAGGATGGTTCCCTGCAGCACCGGCAGGTCGCGCTGGAAGATCGCGCTGTTGAGCAGGAACCCCGTGCCGGGCCAGGAGAACACGGTCTCGACCAGGATGGAGCCGCCCATCAGGTAGCCGAGCTGGAGCCCGATCACGGCGATGGCGTTCGGCGCGGCGTTCTTCACCACGTGCCAGAAGATGCCGCTTCGCGAGAGGCCTTTGCCGCGGAGCGTCTGGATGAAGTCCTGGTTCAGGATCTCGGCGACGATGCCGCGTACGGTGCGCGTCACGATCCCCATCGGGATCACCGAGAGCGTCACGGCAGGAAGCACAAGGTGGCTGATGTGCTCCCAGTCCCACACCCAGTCGCTCGAGCCGCCAGGCCCGGCGCCCATTGCGGGAAGCCAGTTCAGGTTCACGCTGAACAGGATCACCAGAACCATGCCGAGCCAGTAATGCGGCACCGACACGCCGGTGACGGCGAGCGAGACGGCGATCTTGTCGATCGCGGTGCCCTGGAAGGAGCCGGCAAGCCCGCCGAAGATGCAGCCGAGCACGAAGCCGATCAGCGCGGCGGTGAGCGCGAGCCTGAGCGTGTTGACCACGGCGACCGACAGGTCGGCCCAGACGGGCCGGCCGGTGGCGAGGCTATTGCCGAGATCGCCTGTCGCCACCTTGCCGAGCCAGACGCCGAACTGGATCGGCAGCGGCCGGTCGAGCCCATAGTCGCGGCGGATCTGCTCGACGAGGTCCTGCGGCGCATCGGCCGGAACGATCGCGTTGATCGGGTCTCCCGGTGCGATGTGCACCAGCAGGAAGCAGACGAGCCCGACAGAAAGAGCGATCGGGATCGCGTAGAGGATGCGCCGGACGAGATAGATCAGCATTCAGCGGTGACCGTAGCGAGGGGGCCCCGCACGCCGCACGGATTGCGGGGCCCCTCTCTTCGTCACTGGATGTACGGAAGCGTCAGGTCGACGAACCAGCTCTGCGGCTGGACGAAGCCACGCACACGCTGGCTCATCGCGCGCGGCGACACGTCATGCGCGATCCAGATGAACAGCGCCTCGTCCACGCCGGCGGCATGCAGCTTCGCAAGCGCCGCGTCGCGCGCCTCGGGCTCGAACGCGTTGCGCGCGGCAGCGACCATCTCGTCGAACTTGGGGTCGCTGAAGAAGCCCCAGTTGTTCGAGGTGGGCGGGGCCATCTTGCTGTCCCAGAACCGCACCATGGCGAAGAACGGGTCCATCGCCGCGAAGGACACGTTGATCGCGTGCGCGCCGCGGGCGGAGGCGTCCTTGCAGCCGCGCCGCCAGTTGGTGAACAGCGCGTTCCACTCGATCACGTCGAACTCGACGTTGACACCGATCTCCTTGAGGTTCTGCTGCACGAACTCGTTCATCGGCAAGGGCTGCATCTGGCCCGAGCCGGAGGCGCTGATCTGGACCTTGATGGTCAGCGGCCGCTGCGGCCCGTAGCCTGCCTCGGCGAGAAGCCGCTTCGCGGCTTCCGGGTCATGCTTGATCTGGAAGGACGGGTTGCCCCACCAGGGGTGGCCCGGCGGCACCGATCCGACGGCCGGCACCATCAGCCCGCCGAGCAGCGTCTTCAGCCCCTCGCGGTCGATGCCGAGGTTGATCGCCTGGCGGACGCGCCTGTCAGCCAGCGGCGAGCCTTCTGCGAAACAGGGCTGCCAGGGCCACACATGCGGCTGGGCGTTCTGCTCGATCCGCATGTTGCGCGACCGGAGCTGCGGCAGCGCATCGGGCGCCGGCGCCTCGATCCAGTCCACCTGGCCCGAGAGAAGCGCTGCGGTGCGCGCATTGGCCTCGGGGATCGGCAGAAGGACGATGCGCTCGGCCTTCGCCTTCTCGCCCCAGTAGCCGTCGAAGCGGACGTACTCGGCACGCTCGCGCGGCACGAACCGCACCATCCGGAACGGACCGGTACCGGAAGGATCTGCCGCGAAGGCGTTCCATGCCGCCTCGGGCGAGGCCGCGCCGGCGCGCTTTGCGTCCCAGTGCCTCGGGCTCGCGAAGAAGAGGTTGGTGAGGTTGATCGGCAGAAGGCTGTCCGGCTCGGAGGTGTAGAGCGCGACGGTGTAGTCGTCGATCTTCTCCGCGCGGCGCAGCGTCGGCATGCGCGTCGCGGTCACGCCCACCTGGCGCGGGTCGAAATGCGGCGCCTCGCGGTCGAGCACCTTGCGGACGTTCCACACCACGGCGTCGGCGTTGAAGTCCGACCCGTCGTGGAACTTCACGCCCTGGCGCAGCCTGAACACCCACTTCGTCTTGTCGGCCGCGTCGACAGCCCACTCGGTGGCAAGCCCCGGGCGAAGCGGCGTCGCGCGGTCGCCCCGCGTGAGGTCCCACTCGACGAGCGCGTTGTAGAGCGGAATGCCGGTGAAGCGGTTGCCCTCGAACCCCTGGTCCGGCTGGCCGTGCGTCAGCGGGATGTCCGCCGCCGTCATGCCGATGCGGATCGTTCCCTGGGCGAGTGCCGCGCCCGGCGCTGCCGCGATCAGGGCGGCAAGGCTCGCGGCGAGAAGCGTCGAGCGTGTCATCGTCATCAATGCTCTCCCTGCTTTCCGGTCGATGCGGCTCGTGGTGGCCGCTGCCGGAACATCGTGATGGGTCGCGCGACGAAATGCCAGCGTATCGGGTGCAACCCGCGATGGGTCTGGCAAGGCGCGTGCCAGCCTCGACCCGCTTCGGGGCTTGCGAGGCAGCAGGAAGCGGGGCGATTCTGCCCAACCCCTGGGCAACCTGCCCTGCAATCCAGCGCCGGTGCCTCCCATGCGCCTCCTCCTGCTCAACGCCAACACCGATGCCGCCATCACCGCGCGCATGGCCGCCCTCGCCGCGCCCATGGCCGGCGACAGCGTGACGATCGAGCAGGCGACGGCCCGGTTCGGCGCGCGCTACATCACGACGCGCGCGGCCGCGACCATCGCCGCCCATGCCACGCTCGATGCCTTCGCCGCCCACCTCGCCTCGGCTGCCGCACCGCCCGATGCCGTCCTGCTCGCCTGCTTCGGCGACCCGGGCCTCGCGGCGCTGCGCGAGCTCGCTCCCGTTCCCGTCGCTGGCATGGCGGAGGCGAGCCTGCTTGCCGCAGCCTCGCTCGGCGGGCGCATCGGCGTGCTGACGGGCGGGGAACGGTGGGTGCCGATGCTCGGCGAATACTTCGCCGCCATCGGCCTGGGCGGCAGGACGATCATCCGCGCCGTGCCGCAGACGGGGGCGGAGATCGCCGCCGACCCCGATGGCGCCGTCGCCGGGCTCGCCCGCGAAGCCTCGGCTCTGGTGGAGGACGGCGCGGAGGTCGTCATCCTCGGCGGCGCCGGCCTCGCGGGGCTTTCGGGGAGGATCGCCGCGCGCGTGCCCGTTCCCGTGCTCGACAGCCTCGCCGCAGGCCTCTCCCAGGCGATGATGCTCGCCCGCCTCGGCCCTTCCGCGCCTTCCGCGGGTTCCTATGCCGCCCCGCCTCCTTCGCCTGTCACGGGGCTGAGCGACGCACTCTCGCGCCTGCTCGCCGGGGGCTGACCGGCTGCGCGATCGGCCCGCTCGATGCGCGCCGCGCAGTGCTTGAATCCTGGGATGTGTGCAATCGGGTCGAGCGCGGGGTGTGTCAGCAGGTTCGCCGCTGCCTCGCGATAAGCGAAGGGGATGAAGGCGAGGCCATCCGGCAGGCCCGGTGCGGCGCGCACCGCAAGCACGATCTCCCCCCGCCGCGTCGTGACGCGCGCGAGCCCACCCGGCTTCAGCCCGAGGCGGCGAATGTCGGCTGGCGCGAGGCTGAGCGTTGGCGAGGGCTCGAGCGCATCGAGGGCCGCGGTGCGGCGCGTCATCGTTCCGGTATGCCAATGCTCGAGCTGCCGCCCCGTCGTCAGGATGAAGGGATAGGCAGAATCGGGAAGCTCGGCGGGGTCGGACAGCGCTGCGGGCACGAGGCGTGCACGACCACTCGATGTCGGGAACCGGTCGGCGAAGACGATCTCCTCGCCTGGCGCGCCAGGCGTCGGCGCGGGATAGGTGACGGAGCCTTCGCGCTCGACCCTCTCCCACGGGATGTTGGCGAGCGACGGCATGAGCTGCGCCATCTCGGCGTACACCTCCGAGACGGGCCGGTGCTCCCACGCGAGGCCGAGGCGGCGGGCGAGCTCGACGAGGATCCAGAGATCCTGCCGCGCCTCGCCCGGCACGGCGAGCGCGGCGCGGCCCATCTGAACCTGGCGGTTGGTGTTGGTGACCGTTCCGGTCTTCTCCGGCCAGGCCGAGGCAGGCAGCACGACATCGGCGAGCGCGGCGGTTTCGGTCAGGAACAGGTCCTGCACCACCAGGTGCTCGAGCGAGGCAAGTGCGGAGCGCGCATGCGCTGCATCGGGGTCGCTCATCGCCGGGTTCTCGCCCATGATCAGCATCGCCCTGATCGAGCCCTCCTCGGCCGCATGCAGGATCTCGACCACGGTGAGACCCGGCTCGGCCGAAATCTCGACGCCCCACAGCGCCTCCGCTTCGCGTCGCGCGGCGTCATCGGCAACGCGGTGATAGTCGGGCAGCATCATCGGGATGAGCCCGGCATCGGACGCACCCTGGACGTTGTTCTGTCCTCGCAACGGATGCAGCCCCGTTCCCGGCCTGCCGACATGGCCGCAGAGCAGCGCGAGGGCAACGAGCGCGCGCGCATTGTCGGTTCCGTGCACCGACTGGCTGATGCCCATGCCCCAGAGGATGATCGAGGCGCGCGAGGTCGCATAGGCGCGCGCCACGGTGCGGATCTCCTCCGCGGCGACGCCGCAGATCGGCGCCATCGCCTCGGGCGCGAAGCCGCGGACGTGCCCGGCGAGCGCCTCGAACCCCTCCGTGCGGGCCGCGACGAAGGCTTCGTCGTACAGACGTTCTGCGACGATCACGTGCAGCATCGCGTTCAGAAGCGCGACATCGGCACCGGGCCGGAAGCGCAGGACGTGGCGCGCGAACCTGTCGAGCGGCGTAGGCCGCGGGTCGGCGATCGCGAGTGTCGCACCGCGCGCGGCGGCGTCCTTGATGAAGGTCGCCGCCACGGGGTGGTTCACCGCGGGGCTCGCGCCGATGATCAGGATGAACTCGGCATCGGCCACGGCGGTGAACGGCGCGGTCACGGCACCGCTGCCGATGCCCTCGAGCAATGCGGCGACCGAGGCGGCGTGGCAGAGCCGCGTGCAGTGATCGACGTTGTTCGTTCCGAACCCCGTGCGCACGAGCTTCTGGAAGAGATAGGCTTCCTCGTTCGAGCCCTTGGCGCTGCCGAAGCCCGCGAGCGCGTCTGGCCCGTCACGGTCTCGCACGCGCCGCAAGCCCGCAGCGGCGCGCTCGAGCGCCTCGTCCCAGCTCGCCTCGCGGAACTTCGCGCGCGCTGCGGCAGGCGTGTCTGAATCGCGCGGGTC
This sequence comes from Elioraea rosea, assembly GCF_007644105.1. GTDB lineage: Bacteria > Pseudomonadota > Alphaproteobacteria > Acetobacterales > Acetobacteraceae > Elioraea_A > Elioraea_A rosea. The sequence continues at coordinate 97,565 of NZ_VFAC01000004.1, forward strand.
CTTCGCTGCGCCGTCGATGCGCACGAGCGGAACGGTCAGCCGCTCGGGGTGGCGCACATAGTCGAACCCGAACCGGCCCTTCACGCAGAGCCGCCCTTGGTTCGACGGCCCCTCGCGCCCGCGCACCTCGACGATGCGGTCCTCATCGACATGGAACGCGACCTGGCAGCCGACGCCGCAATAGGGGCAGACACTGTCGACGACGCGCTCGGGCTCGACTGCGCGCACGCCGTTGACGACCACGCTCGCGGCAAGCAGCGCGCCCGTCGGGCAGGCCTGGACGCATTCGCCGCAGGCCACGCAGGTGCTTCCGCCCATCGGCAGGCCCGCGTCGAACACCACGCGCACATCGGCACCGCGATGCGCGAGCCCGATCACGTCGTTGTGCTGCACCTCGCGGCAGGCGCGCTCGCAGAGCCCGCAGGCGATGCAGGCATCGAGCTGGACGAGCATCGCGGGGTGGCTCGCGTCAGGCTCCGGCGGCGGTGTGGTGCGCGGGAAGCGACTTTCCGTGACGCCGAGTTCGCCGGCGAAGCGCGCGAACGGGCCAAGCGGGTCGCGCAGCGTCTCCGGCTGGTCGGCGAGCAGGAGCTCGAACACCATCCGCCTCGCCCGCGCCGCGCGCGCGCTCGCCGTGCGCACCACCATGCCCTCGGCAGGCGTGCGGATGCAGGAGGCGCCGAGCACGCGCTCGCCCTCAATCTCGACAAGGCAGGCGCGGCAGTTGCCATCGGGACGGTAGCCAGGCTTCGGCAGGTGGCAGAGATGCGGTATCTCCGTGCCGCGGCGCTGTGCGACCTGCCAGATCGTCTCGCCCGGCACGGCGGTGACGCTCTCTCCGTCCAGCGTGAACGTGACGCTCACGGAATGCTCTCCGGCATGTGGCGCATCAGCGTGAGAACCGGGTTCAACGCCGCCTGGCCGAGGCCGCAGATCGAGCCGTCCGCCATCGCGGTGGCGAGCTCGGCAAGCAACGGCCGGTCCCACGCCGGCGCGTCGAGCAGCGCAACGGCCTTCGCCGTGCCGACGCGGCAGGGCGTGCACTGCCCGCAGCTCTCGTCCCGGAAGAAGCGCAGCAGGTTGCGCGCTGCCTCGGCGAGATCATCGTGGTCCGACAGGACGATCACGGCGCCCGAGCCGACGAAGCAGCCATGCTTCTCGAGCGCGCCGAAGCCGAGCGGCAGGTCGGCCATCGCAGCCGGCAGGATTCCGCCCGAGGCGCCGCCCGGAAGATAGGCCAGGAAGCGGTGCCCTTCCGCCATTCCGCCCGCATGCTGCTCGATCAACGCGCGCGCGGTGATGCCGACGGGCGCGTCCTTCACGCCGGGGGCGCGCACGCGCCCCGACACGGAGTAGAGCCGACGCCCCGCATGGCCGTTCAGCCCCTGCGCGGCGAAGGCCTCGGCGCCGCCGGAGACGATCTCCGGCAGCCACCACAGCGTCTCGATGTTGTGGATCAGCGTCGGCTGGCCGAACAGGCCCTTCTGGCCGGGAAACGGCGGCTTGTGGCGCGGATAGCCCCGGCGGCCCTCGAGGCTTTCGAGCAGCGCCGTCTCCTCGCCGCAGATATAGGCGCCCGCGCCACGGCGGAGATGGATCGCGCCGCCGAAGCCGCCGGCGGGAATGTCGGCGATCGCCTGCCGCAGCGCCGGGATAAGGTGGCGGTACTCGTCGCGGAGATACATCCAGCATGCCTCAGCCTCGACGGCGCGCGCGGCGATCAGCATGCCTTCGAGGACGCGGTGCATGTCGCGCTCGAGGCACCACAGGTCCTTGAAGGTGCCAGGCTCGCCCTCATCGGCGTTGACCACGAGATGGCGCGGCCCGGGGTTCGCGCGGACGAGCCGCCATTTGCGCGCGGCTGGAAACCCCGCCCCACCCATGCCGCGGAGCCCCGCGCGTTCGACGAGAGCGGCAAGCGCCTCGGGATCGACAGGCGCGGCGGTGAGCGCCGCGTAGGGGCGCGGCGGCGGCGCGGGAAATGGCGCTCCCTCCTGCTCGTGCGCAGGCGCATGGTCGCACAGGCCCATGCAAGGGGCATCGATGATCCGCGCACCGGGATGCGCCGCACGGAGCCGCTCGCGATGGGCAGAGGCGCCGGCCATCGCGCAGGGCAGGCCGGTGCAGACCCGGATCGTTTCGGGCGGTACATCGGCGTGGTCGTCGATCAGGTCGAAATGCGCATAGAAGCTCGCCGCCTCGAAGGGCACGACATGCGGCACGCCGAACGCCTCGGCAAGCGCGCGGAGATGGCCGCGGCGGATCGCGCCTAAGCGGCCCTGCACCGCGTGCAATGCCTCAATCATCATGTCGGGCCGGCGCGGCATGTCGCCGAGCGCGTCTGTCACCTCAGCGAGCGCGATCGCATCCAGCGCCTCGCCGCGCGGGCCGCTCCTCGGCGTCCGCGCCCTGTCCGCTGCCATGGCGGTTCCTCCCGCGGCGAATCATGCGGCGAACCTGCCACGCGCGCAATCCGCCCCCCCTACATCGAGGGTTCGAGGCGGCAATTCACCAGAAGCTCGGCCACCACCGCGTGCGCTGGCAGGCGCAGGGTCGTCTCGATCAGGGCCGCGGCATCCTCCGCGTGCGTCATCTCCTCGCGGGGGTAGGTGCTCACGCCGGCCGTCATGTCGGTCGCGACATAGCCAGGGCAGAAGGCGGTGGCGCGGATGCCCTGCGCCCAGCCTTCGCGGCGGATCGCGTGGGCGAGCGCGACCACGGCGAACTTGCTTGCCGCATAGCCCATGTTCTCGTTCGCCACCCGCTTGCCGGAGAGGGACGAGACGATCACCACGCGGCCCGTGCCCGAGGCGGCGAGGTGCGGCCAGGCTGCACGCACGAGATGCTTCGGCCCCTTCACGTTCACCGCCCACATCCTATCGAGCGCCGCGTCGTCCTCGTCCAGCAGCCGCGCCATGGGGTTGATGCCGGCCGCAGCCACCACGCCGTCGATGCGCCCGAAGCGCGCGGCCGTCGCCTCTGTCCAGGCATCGGCCGAGGCTGCCGTCTCGGCATCGTAGCGGTGGGCGAGCAGCCTGTCGGACACAGGCAGGTCATGGCGGTCCCGCACCCCGGCCGAGACGGCGTAGCCGGCCTCGAGAAGCCGCTCGACCACCGCGCGGCCGATCCCCCGCGCCGCGCCGGACACCATTACCACCCGGCCTGTCGGATCCAGCATTCGTCCTCCCGTCTCGCCGCCATCGCGTTCCGCTGGCATCCTACACGCCATGACACCACCCGATACCCCGCTCGCCACGCTCGAGGCGGCCGCGCGCAGCACGCTCGCCTATCTCGACTACCCCAAGCGCGCCTGGACGCCCGCGCGCCTCGCACCGGACGGGACGGAGGCGGCGGATGTGCTGGTCGTCGGCGCAGGCATCAACGGGCTTGCCATCGCCTTCCTGCTGGCGCGCGAGAAGGTCGCCCGGGTGCGGGTGATCGATGCGGCGGCGGAGGGCCAGGAAGGCCCCTGGCTCGGCTTCGCGCGGATGCGCTGGCTGCGCACGCCGAAGGAGCTTGTCGGCCCCGATCTTGGCGTTGCCCCCCTCTCCTTCCCCGCCTGGTATGCCGCGCGCTTCGGGAAGGCGGCCTGGCAGGCGCTCGACAAGGCGCCGAACGCGGTATGGATGGAGTATCTCGCCTGGTTTCGCGACACGGCCGGCATCGCCGTGGAGAACGGCACGCGCCTCGTGTCGGTCGAGGAGGGGTCGGACGGGCTGTTCGCCTGTACGCTGCGCACCGAAGCCGGCGAGACGGTTGCCTACGCACGCCGGGTCGTGCTCGCGATGGGCGTGCTCGGTGCGGGTGGGGCGGCGCTGCCACGCGAGATCGCCGCGCTGCCCAGCCATCTGCGCGCGCATTCCTCGGACACGATCGATTTCGCGGCGCTCGCCGGAAGGCATGTCGCGGTCATCGGCGCGGGCGCCTCCGCCTTCGACAACGCCGCCGTCGCGCTCGAGACAGGCGCGGCGAAGGTGACGCTGATCGCCCGCCGCGCCGCCATCGCCCAGCCGAACGTCAAGCAGGCGATGGAGTTCGCGGGCTTCCTCCGCCACTACGGCGAGCTCGAGGATGCGCAGCGCTTCCGGCTGCACCAGGTGCTCGCCCGCTTCGCCGTGCCGCCGCCGCCCGACAGCGTCAAGCGCTGCACCGTGCATTGCGAACGCTTCGCGATGATCACCTCGGCGCCGCTCCTTTCCGTTCGCGAGGAGGGCGGGCGCGCCGTGCTCGAGACAGCGCGCGGCAGCGTGACGGCGGATTTCGTCATCGCCGCCACGGGCTTCGCGGTGAATATGCAGGCGCGGCCCGAGCTCTCCGCCTTCGCCCCGCGCATCGCCACCTGGGCTGACCGCTTCCCCGCGGCCGCGGCCGACACAACGCTCGGGGCAATGCCCTATCTCGATGGCGGCTTCGCCTACACCGCGCGCGAGGCGAAGGACGCGTCGGTGCTCGGGCGCATCCACGATGTCGGCATCGCCTCCGTTCCCTCGGTCGGACCGGTCTGCGTCGGGCTGAACGGGATGAAGTTCGGGCCGGACCGTGTCGTGCGCGCCATCACCCGCAGCCTCTTCCTCGAGGATGCGGAAACCCATGTCTCCGCCGTCGAGGCCTTCGCCGCAACCGCCGCGCCGGCCGGGGACGACCCGCTCGTGATCTGAAACAGCTAGCATCGGGAACACCGCATGGACGCCGTCCTGCAAAGCCTCGCCGCCGGTCTGCCGCAGCTCGTTCTGCAGTTCCTTGCCGCCGCGGGCGTCTATGCCGCGGGCATCGCCGTCTACACGCGGCTGACGCCGTATCATGAGCTCGACCTGGTGCGCAGCGGCAACATCGCCGCCGCCGTCACGCTCTCCGGCGCGCTGCTCGGCCTTGCCCTGCCGATCGGCGCGACGCTCGCGCGATCGCTCTCCGTCGCCGACATCCTCGTCTGGGGCGCGGTCGCGACCATCGTCCAGGCGGCGGCGTTTGGCGCGGCGAGCCTCCTGTTGCGCGAGCTTCCGGCGCGGGTCGAACGGGGTGACCTCGCGGCCGCGCTCGTCGCCGCAGCGGTGCAGCTTGCGGTCGGGCTGATCAACGCCGGCGCCATGTCGGGCTGAGGCGATGCGCCGGCTCGACCGCTTCGCGACGCTGCTGCTGCTGGCGATGGCGCTGTGGGCCTTTTTCGGCGAGGAGCGCGAGCCGGCTCCGCCGCCGCGCTCAACCCCGCCGCCGGTCCTGCTGCCGCCCGAGCTTCCTCCCGCGCAGCCCATCCCGCCGACCCCGCAGCCGCAGGACCGTGCCGTGCTTCCGCCGCCGTCGCCGCGGGATCCCGTGTTCGACGTCGCCCCCGGGCCCAATGGCGGCACGAGCAGCGGCACGGCGTTCTCGATGAACCCCTCCGGCCTCTGGCTGACGGCAAAGCATGTCGTGAACGGCTGCCGTCGCGTCGGCATCCGGGAGCGGCAGGGCTGGGTTCAGGCCTCCGTCGCCTGGGCGCATCCCGGTGCCGACATCGCGCTGATCCAGACGCGCGGCGGCACGCCAGGCTTCGCACTTTCGGGAGACGCGCCGACACGGGGGATGGACGCGTTCGGCATCGGCTATCCGCAGGGCCGCCCCGGCGCGGTGCAGGGGCGGCTTCTCGGGCGCGCGCAGATGCAGGCGCGGCGCCTGTTCAAGGGCCTCGCGCCGACGCTCGAATGGGCGGAGGTGCGGCGCGTGCCGAACTTCGGTGGGTCCTTGGGCGGCATTAGCGGCGGGCCCCTCTTCGATGCGAACGGCAACGTGCTCGGCGTGATGGTTGCCGAGCAGCCACGCCGCGGCCGCTTCTCCACCGCGGCACCCGAGACGCTTCTCGCCATGGCAGGAAGCCAGCGGCCGCTTCCCATCGCCGGCGCCGGAACGCGCGCGGTCGCGATCAGCCCCGGCGGTCTGGGCACGGTGGCCGATCGGCTCCGCGGCGAGCTTCGCGTGGCGCAGGTGCTTTGCCAGGGGTGACTCAGCGCTCGATCGGCGTGCCTTCGGGATTGAGCGAGACATGCGCCGAGACGACGCGCCAGCCGATGTCAGGGAGTCGCGCGAAGATCTTCGTCTCCCGCCCGATCATCCCCGTCGCGATCCGGCGATAGACGATGTTCGTCACACCGAAATCCCGGCCATAGGTGGTGATGCGAATCTCCAGCCGCTCGCGCTGCTGGTAGCCGCCGGTCTGCGCACGGCGGAAGCGGCGGATCGCCTCCATGCCGAACAGGATCTCGCCCACGCCGAGGCGAACCGTGCGCGGGTCGTCCCAGAAGATCGCCTCGAGCGTGGGGATGTCGTTGGTCATCAGCGCGGTCTCATAGCGGTCGAGAACCTCGCGCACTTCCGCCACCACGTCTGCCTGGTCGATCTCCATCGGGCTTTTCCTCTCCTGTTGCGCTTGTAGGATGCGCCAGCCGGAGAAGGAGGGCGAGACGGGATGAGCGCGATGGAGGCCGAAGAATGAGCGACGCGCTGCCACGCCGGCTCGACCGGTTCCTCGAAGCCCTGCCGCAGCGTTTCCCGGGCCCCGGCGGGGCCGTCGCGATCCTGCGGGAGGGCGAGGTGCTTGCCCGCCACGCCTGGGGCTACGCCAATGCCGAGAGGCGCATTCCGTTCACGCCGCGCACGCTGTTCCGGATCTGCTCGATCACGAAACAATTCACCTGCGCGGCGGTGCTCGAGGCTCTCGGCGAGCCCGAGGCACTCGATGCCGCCATCCGTGCGCGGCTTCCGCTCCTCGGAGCGGCGGCACCGCCGGCGCGGCTGCTCTGCCACAACCAGTCGGGCCTCAGGGACTATTGGGCGGTGGCGATGCTGCACGGCTCGCCGGCCGAGGCGCCGTTCGGAGACCAGGAGAGCGCGCGGGTGATCGGCGCGACGCGATCGCTCCAGTTCGCGCCGGGCACGCGCTCGTCGTACGTGAACCAGAATTTCCGGCTTCTCTCCGATGCTCTGGAGGAGGCGTCGGGGCGCAGCTTCGCAGAGCTTCTGCGCACCCATGTCTTCGGCCCGATCGGCATGGAAAGCGCGATCCTCGCCGCCGACACGCGCGCCATGCCCGACGGCACCGAGGGGTACGAGGGCACGCAGGCGGGCGGGTTCCGCGCTGCAGAGAACCGCATCGTCTGGACCGGCGATGCCGGCATCGGCGCCTCGCTCGACGACATGATCGCCTGGGAGAAGCACATCGACGCGACGCGCGACGACCCCGACGCGCTGCATGCGCGCCTCTCCGCGCCGACCGCCTTCGCAGACGGCGCACCCGCCCGCTACGGCTTCGGCCTCGCGCGCCGCGCCGAGCTCGGCCGCGCGGTGATCGGCCATGGCGGGGCGCTGCGCGGCTGGCGCAGCCATCGCTTCTACGCGCCGGCGGGGCGTATCTCGGTCGTTGCGTTCCTGAACCAACTTGGCGACGCCACGGCGCTTGCCATCGATGCCTTCGCCACGCTTCTCGACCTCGAGAAGCCGAAGCCCGACACGACGATCGCGCCGCCGCGATGGCTCGGCGCGTATCTGGAGCCGGAAACCGGCCTTGCCGCGCGCATCGACTCCTACGCCCCCGGCCAGGTGCGGCTCCGCTTCGGCCAGACGCCGGAACTTCTCGATCTCGACGCCTCGGGCGCGGCGTCCGCGAGCGGCACGCGGCTCGCGTCGGACGGTGCCGCGCTCACCATGCAGCGCTTGCAGGAGAACATCACGACGCGGCTCATCCCTCGTGGGGGCGTGCCCGAGCGCGACATCGCCGGGCGGTATCGCTGTGCGGAGCTCGACGCCGAGCTCGCCATCGAGGATGCCGGCGGCGCGCTCTATGGTGCGTTCTCCGGGTTCCTCGGCCAGGGGCGGATGGAGCTGCTCGAGCCGATCGCGACCGATCTCTGGGCGCTGCCCTGCCCCCGGGCGCTCGACCATACCCCGCCGGGAGACTGGACGCTCTCGGTGCAGCGGGAGGGAGGACGGCCGACGGCGCTCGTCGTCGGCTGCTGGCTCGCGCGCGGGCTTCGCTACGAACGGGTCGCCTCGGGCTGAAAGGCCCGACGCAGGGGCGGGCTACGCCCAGGATCAATGCCGCAGGGGGCGTGCCCGTGCCATAGTGAGCCGGTGATCGTCTCGGGACACGGCGCATGAGCCGGCAGGGTCGGCGACGCCTTGAAGGGATGCACCGCCGCTCGGTGTTCGTGGCGCTGTTGCGCCTGCTGTTCCAGCCGGAGATCGAGGCCTTCGAGGGCCGCGCCCCGCTTGGCCGCGTGTTCTGGCTCTACGGCGTGGCGACCAGCCTCGGCATTGCCCTGCTCTACCGCCTCGCGATGGAGGCGGGGCGGGTCGGGCTGCAGCAGGGGCTGCTGCTGCTTCTCGCGGCCTATACGGTCTGGGTGCTCGTCGCGGTGTGGCGCTGCGCGGCGAACGCAGCGCCGTTCTGGCGAACCCTGGCACGCAGCCTGACGGTGACCTGGGCCGCCAATGCCATCCTGCTCGGAAGCTTCCTCGAGCTCGAGCTCCTCGCCCGGCTTGGCGGCGGTCCATGAGGGAGCATCCTGCCGCGCGGCGCGGATGGTCCAGAGGAGGGAGGATCGATGCCACGACACGATGACGACGCCGAACCCCCGGCCTGCTTCGCCTCGCCTCCCTGCTTCCTGCATGAGCTCGACCCCGCCTGGCGCGGCGGCTTGGCTGCCGACGCGGAGACCTGGCGCGACGTGTCCCGCTGGCGGAAGGCCGAGCGCGCGCGCCTGGTCGCGGAGCGCACGGCGCTGGCGCCTGAGGAGCGCGCGCGGCGGACGGAGGCGATCATCCGCCATCTCGATGCGCTGCTCGGCGAGGTTGCCGGCAGGGTCATCTCCGGATGGTGGCCGGTGCGGGGCGAGCTCGACCTGCGGCCATGGCTCGCCGGCCTCGCAGCGCGCGGCGCCACTGCCGCACTCCCCTGCGTCCTGCGGCGGCGCGAGCCGCTCGGCTTCCGCGCCTGGCACGAAGGCGCGGCGATGGGCCGCGATGCGGTCGGGATTGCCTGCCCGCAGGAGGACAGGGCCGTCCGCCCCGACATCGTGCTGGCGCCCGTCGTCGGGTTCGATGCCGCCTGCTACCGCCTTGGCCATGGCGGCGGATACTTCGACCGGACGCTCGCCCTGCAGCCGCGGCCGCGCGCCATCGGCATCGGCCTCGCCGCCGCACGGGTTCCGTCCATCTTCCCGCAATGGCACGACGTCCCGATGGAGGCGGTGGTGACCGAGGAGGGCGTGGTCAGGCCCTCTGCGTGAGGCCAGGGCGGCCGCCCACCCTGGCGCTGCGGCGGTGATGCCGTAATCTCGCGCCCATGGCAGCAGCGCGAGGGCAGTGGCGTGACAGGGCGGTCGCGCCCGCACTCGTCGTCCTCTCGGGGCTTCTCTACACGGCCGGCTACGTCACCTCGAAGCTGCTCGCCGGGCGCGTCGATGCGATACAGCTCACCTTCCTGCGCTGCGCGCTGCTGCTCGCCGCCTTCGCCGCGTCGACGCCGTTCGCGGCGAGCCCAGGCGCGGCCTGGCGGCGGCTGCTGTTCCCGCCGAGGGCGCGGGACATGCGGCTTGCGGGGCTCGGGGTGATCGGCTCCTCGATCATGGTGATCTTCGCCTATGCGCGCATGCCCGTGGTCGAGGTCTCCGCCGTCGGCTTCATGGGGCCGATCATCCTCACCGCCCTGGCAGGCCCGATCCTCGGCGAGCGGGTCGGAGCGCTGCGCTGGCTCGCCGTCGGGCTCGGCTTCGGCGGCATGCTCGTCGTGCTCCGGCCGGGTATGGCCGGGTTCCAACCCGCCGCCCTTCTCGCGCTCGCCGGACAGTTCGCCTATGCGGGCTACCAGATCGTCACGCGCAGGCTTCGGGGCATCGCCGATGCGCGCGACCTGACGCTCCAGGCCGCCATCGTCGGCACCGCCATCACCGCGCCGACGCTGCCCTGGCTGTGGAGCCACCCCTCCGCCGCAGACTGGGCGATGATCGTCGCCTTCGCCGCGCTCCAGGCAGCCGGGCAGGTGACGCTCGCGATGGCGCTGCAGCGCGCCGAGATGGCTGGGCTGCAGCCATGGCAATACGTGAAGCTTCTCTGGGCGGTGGGCTTCGATCTCCTGCTGTTCGGCCTCTGGCCTGACCCCGTCGCGGCCATCGGCGTCGCGTTGATCCTCGCGGGAACGGCGCTCGCCGCCTCCCGCGCAGCACCGCCCCGTTGACGACGCCGCGGGCGCCCGCACATGGTGCGGCGATGGAAGGGACCCAAGCCGCACGCGCCCCGCGCGACGCGACCGTTACCGTTGCGTCCGATACGCCCGCCTCGACGCCCTTCCTGCTTCTCGCAGCGGTTGCCGGCATCGGCCAGATCGCGGCGAACCTGCCGCTGCCGAGCCTTCCGGCCATCGCCGAGACGTTCCGCGTCGGCGCGGGCGGGGGCGAGCTCGTGCTCGCGGTGTTCCTCGCCGCCTTCGCGCCGTTCCAGCTCGTCTGGGGGCCTCTGTCGGACAGGCATGGGCGGCGGCCGGTCGTGCTCGGCACGCTCGCGCTGTTCGCCGCCGGAAGCCTTCTCTGCGCCGCCGCCACGAGCTTCGCCGTGCTGCTCGCGGGCAGGGTGCTGCAGGCGGCCGGCGGGGCCGCGGGGCTTGCCATCGCTCGCGCAATGATCCGCGATGCCAACGAGGGCGCGGGCGTCGGGCGGGGCATGGCGTCGCTCTCGATGGCGATCGCCGCGGTGCCCGCGCTTTCGCCGCTCGCGGGTGCGGGCCTCGACCTGCTCGCGGGCTGGCGGGCTGGCTTCGTCGCCTCCGCAGCCGTGGCGTTGGTGGTGCTCGCCTGGGCCGCCAAGGCGCTCGGGGAGAGCAACCGGACCAGGCTCGCCGTGCTCGATGCGGCGGCGATCGCGCGCGGCTACCGCGGCGTGTGGTCGTCTCAGCGGTTCCGCGCCAACGTGCTGGTGGCCGCTGGCGCGATGGGCGGGCTGTTCGCCTTCGGGGCCGGCAGCCCGCACCTCTACATCACCGTGTTCGGGCTGACGCCGACGGCCTACGCGCTCTACCCGCTGATCGCCGTGATCGGCGTCGTCATCGGCGGGGGCATCGCGCGGCGGCTGATGAAGTCGGGGCGCACCACGGCGGGGCTGACGACGGGGACGGTGCTGATGCTCGCAGGCGGCATCGGGATGGTCGCGCTCGGCCCGCTCGATCTCTTCACCAAGCACGGCGTGAACGTGACGATGAGCCTGTTCGTGCTCGGCCTCGGCCTCGCCCTGCCGGCGGCCTTCGCCGAGGCGCTCGCCGAGTTCAAGGGCAATGCCGGAACGGCGGCCTCGCTTGCTGGCGCGATCCAGATCGCGGGCGGGGCGGTGGCTGCGGGGCTTGCTGGCGTGATCGGCATGCCCGCGGCGATGGCCGCCTGCGGGCTGCTCGCCATCGCCTCGCTTGCGATCAGGCCTGCGACGGAGCGGCCGTAGGGCTAGCGAGGCCGGGGAGCGAACCCCCCGGCCCGCGGCGGCCGATCAGGCCGCCTGCTTCGCCAGATGCCCCTGGGCGATCAGAGTCTCGGCGATCTGCACCGCGTTGAGCGCAGCGCCCTTGCGGAGATTATCGCTGACGCACCAGAAGGCGAGGCCGTGCGGAACGGTCGTGTCCTTGCGCATGCGGGAGACGAACACCTCGTCCTCGCCTGCCGCCTCGACCTGCGTGATGTAGCCGCCATCCTCGCGGCGATCGACCACCGCGACGCCTGGCGCCTTCCTCAGCGCGGCGAGCGCCTCCGACACCGTGATCGGGCCCTCGAACTCGACATGCACCGCCTCGGCGTGGCCGACGAACACCGGCACGCGCACGCAGGTGGCGATCACCGCGATGTCGGGGTCGAGGATCTTCTTGGTCTCGGCGACCATCTTCCACTCTTCCTTGGTCGACCCGTCCTCCATGAACTTGTCGATGTGGGGAATGCAGTTGAACGCGATCGGCTTGGTGAACTGCTCTGGCGTCGGCAGGTCATTGACGAAGCTGCCCTTCGACTGGGTGTAGAGCTCGTCCATCCCCTCCTTCCCTGCGCCGGAGACCGACTGGTAGGTCGAGACGACGACCCGCTTGATCCGCGCGATCGCGTGCAGGGGCTTCAGCGCGACGACCATCTGGATGGTCGAGCAGTTCGGGTTGGCGATGATGTTGCGCTTGGCGAAGCCCTTGAGCGCCCCAGGATTCACCTCGGGGACGACGAGGGGGATGTCGGGCTCCATCCGGAAGTGGCTGGTGTTGTCGATCACCACGCAGCCCGCTGCCGCGGCGCGCGGCGCGTGCACGGCAGAGACCGACGCGCCGGGGCTGAACAGGCCGATATCGATACCCTTGAAGTCGAAGGTCTCGAGGTTCTGCACGGTCAGCACCTTGTCGTCGCCGAAGCTCACCTGCGAGCCGGCGGAGCGGCCGGAGGCGAGGGCGACCACGTCCGTGGCGGGGAAGTCGCGCTGGGCCAGCGTTTTCAGCAGCTCGCGCCCGACCGCTCCGGTGGCGCCGACGACTGCAACCCTGTAGCCCATGACACATGCTCCTTTCCGCCTGGATTGGCAGGAGAGGGAGTTACGCCCCCCGCCCGCCGTGTTCAAGCGCCGGCCGTGCCGCAAGCCGTGCGCCCGAGGCAAGCCACACCCCGGCTGTCAGCGCCGCGAATCCAGGCAGTTCGGGCCAGGAGGGCACCTCGCCGAGGGCAGGGATGGCGAGCAGCGCGGTCAGGGCCGGGTTCAGCGCCGCCGGGCTTGCCGCCCGCGCCGCCCCAAGCCTGGCGACGCCGATGTTGAACAGGATGACCGAGAGCGTCGCCGCCAGCCCGCCATGAAGGGTCGCCTGGAGCGCGAGCTCGCCGAGCGGGATCTCGAGGAACCGCGGCCCGGACATCGCGAGATAGGGCGGCAGGTAGACGACGGTCGAACCGATCGTCGACAGCGCCACGGCATCGAGCGACGGCAGCCGCGCCTTGCGGATGGCGATGGTGTAGAGGGCCCAGAGCAGGCCCGCGCAGGCGAACAGGGCATGGCCGATGAAGACGCGCGGCGAATGCCCGGCAAGCGTGGCGCCGACGAGCGTCGCGACACCGGCGACGATCAGCACCAGCCCCGCAAGGCTGCGCCGCGACAGGCTTTCGCGCAGGAAGAGATGGGCGAGCACCCCTGTCCACACGGCCGAGAGGGGGGCGGTCATCGCCCCGCCATGGCCCGCGGGGGCGAATACGAGGCCGCCGGTGTTGCAGAGGCTGAATGTGAAGCCCGAGCCGCCGATGACGGCAGCGAGGGAGAGAGGGCTCAGCTTCCGCACGGCAAGCCCGTGCCGAAGCGCATAGGGCGTCATCAGGATCGCCGCGGTCAGGAACCTCAGCGCCACCATGTCCGGCGCGCGGAGGCTCGAGGCGCCGAGCAGGTAGCGCGTCGCGACGGCCCATCCCGCCCAGATCGAGACCGCTCCGATCGCCGCGGCCCAGCCGAGCGCCTCGCCGGCCGGACGCCGGGGCGGTGCGCCTGCTTCGCGTTCCATGCGCGCCGAGCATAGGCAAGCGGCTGGCGCACGCCAGAGCGGGACATCCATGCGCGGCGGGCATGCTTGGGAGGCTGGTGCAGGGCCCGGAAACGCGAACGGCCGGCGCGTCGCCGCGCCGGCCGCCCGTTCAGCGCAAGGCGCCGAGGATCAGGCCATCACGAGATTGTCGGGAATGGCGTGCCCGTTCTCGCGGAACCACTTCGCCGCGCCCGGGTGGAACGGCAGGAAGGTGTTCTTGTTCCAGTTCTCCGGCAGCGTCTCCTTCGAGGCCGCCGTCGCCTGCACCATCCGCGCATTCTGCGTCATGACTGACTTCACGATCTCGTAGGCCAAGTCATCGGGCAGGCTCTTGTGCGCGATGGCGAAGTTGTAGACGCCGAGGATGTTGATGTCGGCCTGCGGCGTCCTGTACGTGCCCTTCGCCACCGTGCCCTTCGAAAGCTCGGGGATGGCCTTGGTGATCGTGTCCATCTGGGCGCTGGTGAAGCCGAAGATGTTCACCTGGTTGGTCGTCTCGAGCTCGGAAAAGGCCGGGATGGGCACGCCCGAGGCGAAGAGGAACGCGTCGAGCAGGCCGTCGGACACCTGGCCGACGAGGTCGGACGCGCTGCCGTAGCGGATCGCCGACGGCGTGACGCCGAGCTCGCGCAGGATCAGCGGGTAGTAGGTCCCGGGCGTGCCGCCGCGCGGGCCGACCCCGACGCTCTTGCCGTTGAGCTGGCTGTGGTCGGTGATGCCCGAGCGGGTGAGGGCGACGCCGTGGAACGGCGTGTCATACATCGGGAACAGAGCGCGGATGTCGCGGAAGCGGTTGCCCTGCGTCCACTCGCCCTTGCCTTCCCAGGCCTGCAGCGCGACGCCCATCGTCACCATCCCGAGCTCGACCTCCTTGCGGTTGGTCAGGATGATGTTCTGGTTCGGGCCCTGCGTGGTGCGATAGGAGATGTTCACCCCCGTCGCTTCCTGCGCGATCTGCCCCCAGGCGGGCCCGAAGATGGCATAGGTGCCGCCCGGCGCGGCGGTGCCCATGTTCAGGGCACGCGGCCAGGACGAATTCTTCGGCTGCGCCGAGACGATTGCCGGAAATCCGAGAGCAGCAACAGACGTGGCTGCCAGCAGATGGCGTCGCTTCATCATACGGTGATCCTCCCCTTACACACGGAAACAGTCGGCGGGCGGTGACCCGGGCCCGCCTTCTTGCCGCCAACATGGGTGAAACCGGGCCCGGAGAAAAGGGGGAAGCCGCTTCGAGGGCCTGGCCGCGGGCAGGTGCCCTTCTTCGGCCGCCCGGGATGCCCACATCCGGAAGGCCGGCCCGAAGAAGAGAGGACAACCCATGATCGCACGACGGACAGCCCTGCTCGCCGCTGGAGCTTCCCTTCTCATCGCGCCAAGGGCCCTGGCCCAGGCAGCCGCACCCTCGGGCCCGTTCACCCTGCCGCCCCTTCCCTATGCTGCAAGCGCGAACGAGGCGGCGATCGATGCCCAGACGATGGAGATCCATCACGGCCGGCACCACGCCGCCTACGTGGCGAACCTGAACGCGGCGGTCGCCCCCCATTCCCAGGTCGCGGCCATGCCGCTCGAGCAGATCCTCGCCAGGCTCGCGGAGATGCCGGAGGGGGTTCGCACCGCCATCCGCAACAATGGCGGCGGGCACGCAAACCACGCGATGTTCTGGAGCATCATGGGCGGGCGCGGGGGCGAACCCTCTGGCGAGCTCGCGACAGCCATCGCGCGCGATTTTGGGTCCGTCGCGACGTTCCGCGAGCAGTTCGAGCGCGCCTCGACGACCGTGTTCGGCTCGGGCTGGGCGTTCGTGACCGTCACGCGGGACGGCACGCTCGCCATCGCGCAGAAGCCGAACCAGGACACGCCGCTGATGGAGGGCGGGCGCGTGCTGCTCGGCAACGACGTGTGGGAGCACGCCTACTACCTGCGCTACCAGAACCGCCGCGCCGACTACGTGCGGAACTGGTGGACGGTGCTCGACTGGGAGAAGATCGGCGCTCGCTACGCCTCGGCGAAGGCGGGCACGCTGACGATCTGAGCCCGCTCTAGTCCGCGAGTGCCTTCATCGCTGCATAGAGGTCGCTCTTGCCCTCGAAGCCGATGCCGGGAAGGTCGGGCAGCGTCACGTGCCCGTCCTTCACGGCGACGCCGTCGGGGAAGCCGCCATAGGGCTGAAAGAGGTCGGGATAGCTCTCGTTGCCGCCGAGGCCGAGGCCCGCGGCGATGGCGAGGCTCATCTGGTGCCCGCCATGAGGGATGCAGCGCGCGGGCGACCAGCCATGCTCGTGCAGGACGGCGAGCGTGCGGCGATACTCGCAGAGCCCGTAGCTGAGCGCGCAGTCGAACTGCAGCCAGTCGCGGTCCGCCCGCATGCCGCCGTGGCGAAGCAGGTTGCGCGCATCCTGGTGCGAGAACAGGTTCTCGCCCGTCGCCATCGGGCCCGGGTAGAACTGCGCAAGCGTCGCCTGCAGCGTGTAGTCGAGCGGGTCTCCCGCCTCCTCGTACCAGAAGAGCGGATACTCGCGGAGCATCTTCGCATAGGCGATGGCGGTTTCGAGATCGAAACGCCCATTCGCATCGACCGCGAGCTGCGCCTCCGAGCCGATCTCTGCAAGCACGGCCTCGATGCGCCGCCGGTCCTCCTCGACCGAGGCGCCGCCGATCTTCATCTTCACGACGGTGTAGCCGCGCTTGAGGTAGCTCCGCATCTCGGCCTTCAGCGCGTCGTCATCCTTGCCGGGGTAGTAGTACCCGCCCGCGGCATAGACGAAGACACGCGGGTTCGCCTGGCGGCCCGCCCCTTCGGCCAGGTGATGGTGCAGCGGCTTGCCCGCGATCTTCGCCGTCGCGTCCCAGATCGCCATGTCGAGCGTGCCGACCGCGACCGAACGCTCGCCATGCCCGCCAGGCTTCTCGTTCGCCATCATCGCCGACCAGCAGCGGTCAGGGTCGAGATTGGTGCCGGCGTCGTCGTTCAGCGACGCAGGGTCCGCCTCCATCAGCCGCGGGGCGAAGCGCTCGCGGATCAGCCCGCCTTGGCCGTAGCGCCCGTTGCTGTTGAACCCGTAGCCGACGACGCGGCGCCCGTCGCGCACCGCGTCGGTCACGACCGCGACGAGGCTCGTCGTCATCTTCGAGAAGTCGATATAGGCGTTGCGGATCGCCGACGCGATCGGCTTGGTCACTTCCTCGACGGCGAGGATGCGAACGGTCATGCGGAACTCTCCCGGGGGTCAGGCAATGGTCACAGCGAAGCGCCGGCGCAGATGGTGATCTGCTGGCCGGTGATGGAGCGAGCCTCCTCCGAGATCAGGAAGGCCGCAAGCCCCGCGACCTCCGACGCCTCGATCAGCCTGCCTCCCGGCGGCAGCCTCACCGCGATGCCGGCGCGGGCAGGGTCGCGGATCATCGCGGTATCGGTCGCTGCCGGCGCGATGACGTTGACGGTGATGCGCCGGGGTAGCAGTTCCATCGCCCACGAACGCGCGAGGCCGACAAGCGCCGCCTTGGTCGCGGCATAGTCTGCCCGGCGCGGCGCACCGTTCGCCGCGCGGCTGCCGATCAGGACCACGCGGCCGCCCTCCGGCATGGCGGGCAGAAGCGCCGCTCCGAGCGCCTGCGCCGCGGCAACGTGGATCCGCCACATCAGCGACGCCGTTTTGGCGTCCACCTCGCCGACCGCCCCGCCCCGCATGATGCCCGCGGCATGGACGAGGGCATCGACAGGCCCGAGCGTTGACGCCGCCTGCACTGTCGCCTCCGCGTCGGCGAGGTCAACGGTACGGGAGGCGAAACGCTCATCCGCGAGCGCTGCCGGCGCGCGGTCCAGGCCCGTGACGCGCCAGCCATCGCCGAGAAGGCGCTCGGCGATGGCGAGCCCGATGCCGCTCGATGAGCCGGTGACGAGGGCGTGGCGCGTGCCGCTCATTGCGGCTCGTAGTTCACGCTGCGCAGGAGCTCACGCGCTCGGACGATCTCGGAGGCGATGAAGCGCTTGGTGTCGTCGACGCTCTCGTCGACCGGCTCGAGGATCATCTGCGTCATGCGCGCGATCATGTCGGGCTCGCGCATCGTCTCGCGCATCAGCGTGTTGACCTTCTGCACGATCGGCTCCGGCACGCCCTTCGGGCCCCAGATTCCGTACCAGGAATTGAACTCGTAGCCGTCCATGCCTTGCTCGATCATCGTCGGCACGTCTGGTGCCAGCACCGAGCGCTGCTTTGTGGCGATCCCGAGCGCGCGGGCCCGGCCTTCCTTCGCCGCTGGCAGGAGCGCGAAGGATGGGTCCATCAGCAGTTGCACGTTGCCTGCGACGATGTCGGTCAGCGCCGGCTGGGTCCCGCGATAGGGGGCGAACTCGATCGCGACACCGGCGCGGCGAAGGAAGTCGATCGTCGCGAGATGCCCCGCAGAGCCGAGAGAGGAGAGGGCGAAGGTCCACTCCCGCGGCTTCGCCTTGGCGGCGGCGAGCACCTCGGGGATCGTCTTCTCCGGCCGGTGCGGCGTAGAGACGAGCACGAGTGGCGCAGCGGCCGTGCGCGCCATTACGGTCAGGTCGGACTCGGGGTTGAAGGTCGCGGCCTTGAGAACGAGCGGCATCACCGCCGTGTTGAATGCCGAAGCGAGGAACGTGTACCCGTCCGGCGCGGCCTGGATGACCGCGGAGGTGCCAACGAGGCCCGAGCCGCCGGTGCGGTTCTCCACCACGGCGTTGGCGCCAAGCTTCTCGTTCAGCCGCTGCGCGAAAAGGCGGCCAAGCAGGTCGTTCGCGGCTCCTGGCGGCCACGGAACGATGACGCGGATCTGTCGCCCCCGCGGCCAGGCCTCCTCGGCATGCACGGCGGGGGCGGCAAGCAGCGCGGCGGACGCGGCGAGAACGCCGCGCCGCGTCGGGTGGCGGGAAGGTGTGCCAATTGTCATGGACCTCTCCTCGTTGTTCGTCCGCTTGGCGGATCGTTCTCTAGGGGGGATCAGGCTGCGTCGCAGAGCGCGATGCCGGAGGCGGCGACGACGGCGCGGATGCGGGCGAGCTCCTCGGCGCTCGGCGGGATGGTCGGCGGGCGCACGGTCGCCTCGGGGATGATCCCGGCGGCTGCCATCGCCGCCTTCATGTTGGCGTGCGCCTCGCCCGTCGGCTCGCCTGCGCCGTAGACGGCCTCCTTGAACGGATCGATGCGCGCCTGGATCGCCATCGCGGCCTTGAGGTCGCCGACCTTCACGGCCTCGAGCAGGTCGTTGATCAGGCCGGGGATCAGGCTCGCGAAGCCGACGAGCGCGCCGTCAATCCCCTGCACCATTGAGGCGAGAAGGTACTCGTCATGGCAAGTGAGAAGAGCCTTCTCCGGCGCCGCGGCACGAATGGCGGCGAGGTCGCGCGCATACTTGTTCATCTCGCGCGTGCCGATCTTGAACGCTTTCACCGAAGGCAGGCGCGCGAGCTCGGCCAGAAGCTCGGAGCTGAACGAGGCCTTCGTCCAGGCGGGGTAGACGTGCACGATCAGCGGCAGGCCGGTCGCCTCGCCGATCGCGCGGAAGTAGTCGACGGCCTGGGAGGGGCGGAAGCCGAACCGAAGCCAGTGATGCGGCGGCATGATGTCGAGAGCCTGCGCGCCTGCGTCCTTCGCCCAGCCGGCCTGTTCCACCGCGTCGCGCACGCCCTCGCACACGACGGAGGAGACGACGGGGCAGATGCCCTTCGCCGCGTCGGCGACGATGCGCGTCACCTCCGCCCGCTCGCGCGGCGTGAAGCTGAACACCTCGCCCGTGTGTCCGTTCGTCATCATGCCGACGACGCCCGGCTGGCGGCCGAGCCATTGCGCGAAACGGCGCAGCGCAGGCTCGTCGATCGAATGGTCCGGCCGGAATGGAACGGCCATCGCCGGGATCAGGCCGTGGAAGTTGGTCATCGCCATGGGGGTATCTCCTCGTGTCACGCCTGGCGGCGGGGAAGGGGTGCGGGGAGCGCGCCGTTGCCGCCGGCCTGCAGCGCGCGCGAAAGCGACCGCGCTGCCGCGACGACCGGCGCGGCGGTGCCTGCGACGAACTCGTCGAGGGAGGCGACGAAGCTCGGCAGGGCGACGGAGAGGCCGGCCACCGGAACGCCATCGGCATCGAGCACGGGGGCGGCGAGAACGCGCAGGCCGGAGACGTTCTCCTGGTCCGACACCGCGAAGCCGCGGGAGCAAACCGAGGCGAGGCGGGCGAGCAGCGCGTCGAGATCGGTCAGCGTGTGCTCGGTGAGCTTCGGGCGCGGCGCGCTCTCGAGCACGGCGCGCTGCACCGCCTCGGGCATGAAGGCGAGGATGGCGTGGCCGATGGCTGTGGAATAGGCCGGCATGCGGCTGCCGATGCGCACATCGACGCCGAGGCGCACGAGGCCTGCCTGGATGCGTTCGACATAGACGATCGATGCCTGGTCGAGCACGCCGATGGACGCGGCCTCGATCCTCTCGCCGACCAGCTCGCGAAGCAGCGGGCGGGCGAGGGTGCGGAGGTCGGACCGGGCGATCGCGTTGAAGCCGAGATCGAGGCAGGCAAGCGTGAGGCGGAAGCGCCGCGTTCCGGGAACGCGCGCGACCAGCCCGAGCATCAGAAGCGTGTTGAGCAGCCGGAAGGCGGTGGCGTTGTCGATACCCGCGGCGCGGCCGACCTCGGACAGCGTCAGCTCCGGCCGGTCTGCCGTGAAGGCGCGGAGGACGGCAAAGCCCTTGGCGAGGGAGCGGACGACGCTCTTCTCCGCCGGGTCTGCGCCCTGCCGCTCCTCGTCGCGTCCGTCCGGCTGTTCGGAATGCGAACTTTTGTTTTCGCTCATGGCAAACCTAATCCCGACCGCCCCGCCCGGTCAAGCACCGAAACGATCGGTGCCTGCCGGGCGGCAGCGGCTCCGGCTCACGCCTGCGGAAGCGGCGTCCAGTGTGGCGCCGGGCGGATGATCCGGTTCTCCATGTGCACCAGGTAGCCGGCCTCGGCCGCCTTCTTCAGATAGGCCTGCCAGGCCGGGTCGGCCGCCATGGCGTTGCGGCGCTGCTCGCGGTCCGCCTGGCTCTCATAGGCCCACATGTGCACGGCCTGGTTCAGCTGGCCCTCGACCGTGACGTACCAGCCGACGCAGCGGCCAAGATACTTCTGCTGCAGCGGCCAGGCGTGCTCGCGGTAGAGAGCGACGAAATCGTTCAGGTGGTTCGGCTTGCAGGTGTAGATGCGCAGGTCGACGATCATGGCGCGGCGGTCCCTTCCATCGCTTCAGGCCGCGCAGGCGCGCGCGGCCGGCGAAGACTTGCGTAAGGCGGGGCGCGGCGCCATACCTCCGGCCGTGTCGAGGCTCCTGCCCTCCCTGCGCCGACGCTCGGGCGCACTCGCCCTGCTCGGGCTGCTCGCGCTCCTCCTCGCCCCCGCAATGCCCGACCGCGAGGGCCGCGCCGAGGCCTTCTCACTCATCATCTGCACGACCGAGGGGCTCGTCAGCGTCCCCGTGGGCGAGAAGGACGCACCCGCCCCGGCCGAGGCGCATGAGCATTGTGCGACCTGCCTCGGGCGCGACCTCGCCTTCGCACCACCGCCGCCACCCGGGCCCGAGCGCAGGCCGGGCTGGAGCGTGGCCGCCTCTCATACGCCGGAACCGCCGGCACCGCATCCCTCGCCCCATCTCCGGCCACGGACACGCGCACCACCCGCCCTCGGCTGATCCGTGCCGCGCGCGGTGCCCCCGCGCGTCCCCGCATCATCGAGGGTTCCATCCATGTCCCAGAACACAGTCCACCGCGCCGCGCAGCGCGGGCTTGCCATCCTCGCCGGAGGCGCGCTGGTGATGCTCATCGCCGTCGGTGGCGCCATGCTGTGGCTGAAGCCGTCGAGCGACAGCCTCGGCCCGACGCTTCCCGCCGGCGTCGCGATCGGCGGTCCGTTCACGCTGACGGACGAGACAGGGCGGCAGGTGACGGACGCGACCTATCGCGGCCGCCACATGCTGGTCTTCTTCGGCTTCACCTACTGCCCCGACGTGTGCCCGACCGAGCTCGCCAAGGTTGCCGCAACGCTCGACCTTCTCGGCGCGGAGGCGGAGAAGGTCACGCCGCTCTTCATCACGGTCGACCCGGCGCGGGACAGGCCGGGCGAGCTCGAGGTCTACACCGAACAGTTCCACCCCGCGATCATCGGGCTCACCGGCACCGATGAGCAGATCGCTGCGGCGACGCGCGCCTATCGCGTCTTCTACAGCAAGGTGAAGACCGGGCAGGAGGCCGATGCCTACACGATGGATCATTCCGCCTTCATCTACCTGATGGGCCCCGATGGTGCGTTCCGCCAGTTCTTCTCCCCCCAGGCGACGCCCGAGCAGATGGCGACGACCATCCGCGCGCACCTCGCCCGCTCCTGACCAGGACACGGACACCATGACGACACGACGCCTCCTCCTCGCGGCCGCAGCGGCCGCGCTCGCACTTCCCGCCGTCGCGCAGGCACCGCTCGTTGTGCATGAGCCCTGGGCGCGGGCGGCGATGGCCGGCCGCACCTCTGCCGCCTACATGACGATCGAGAACACCGCCGACACGCTCGACCGTCTCGTCGCCGCCTCGAGCCCGATCGCGCGCACGGTCGAGCTGCACACCCACATCATGGACGGCGCGGTGATGCGCATGCGCCCCGTGACGGCGATCGAGGTGAACCCGGGCGAGCCGGCGGTGCTCCGCCCGGGCGGGCTGCACCTGATGCTGATCGACCTCGCGCGCCAGCTCCGCCCCGGCGAGACCATTCCAGTGACGCTTCGTTTCGAGCGCGCAGGGGACGTCACGGTGCAGGTTCCGGTGCAGCCTGCCGGGGCCGCGGGCCCCGGCCAGGGCGGGCCGCATCGCGGCCACTGACGGGGCTCAGGCAGGCGTGGGCGCGGCTGCCGCCCCGCCCTCTGCCCAGGCGAGGATATCCTCCGCCACCTTCACCCGCCCGCTGTCGCGCAGGAGAAGGTGGTAGCCCTGCTCGTAGCCGACGATCCGCTGACGACCGTCGGCGAGGCCGGGAAGGCGCTCGCGCAGGGCATCGATCGCCCGCTCTGGAACGATGTCGTCGCGTGCGCCATAGAGCACGAGCGCCGGATGGTCGAACCGGCGCGAGGCCTCGAGCGCGGCATCCATCAGCGCCACCAAGCCGAAGATCGCATCGACCCGCGTCGAGCGAAGCACCAGCGGGTCGCGCCCGAGCGCGATCAGGGCCGCCTCGTTGTCCGAGGCGCGGATGAACGGGCTGCCGCCGACGATACCGAGGGCGGGTACGGTATGGGCGAAAACGTTGAGGAACCACCGTCCCGTGTCTCCCATCGTCTCGCCGCCCCACACCGCAGGCGCGGAAAGAACGTAGCCATCCGCCGGCGGGGGGCTCGCGCGCGACCCGGCCAGAAGCAGCACCGCGCCTCCCATGCTCTCGCCGAGCAGGATCAGCGGCAGCGAGGGGTGGCGGGCGCGGATCAACGTCGCTGCCGTCACGGCATCGTCTGCCAGCGTGTCCGCGCCGGGCCAGAGGCCGCGCGATGGGGTGCCGCCGAAGCCACGCTGGTCATACGCGTAGAGGGTCCACCCCGCATCCGTGAACAGCGGGCTCGGAATCTCGAAGGCGCGGGAATAATCGTTGAAGCCGTGCAGCGCGAGGATCACGCCCCGTGCCACCCCTTCCGGCTTCCAGGAGCGGAGGGGCAGGCGCACCCCATCGGCCATCATCAGCGCATCCCCGGCATCGACCGGCGGCCCGACCGGTGGGCCGGCCGGCACGATGCGCGGCGAGCACCCTGCGGCAGCAAGCGTGGCAAGCAGGGTACGGCGGGGCAGGGCAGCGCCTTGGCGGGGCTCGGTTGTCCCAGGTTCGGTTGATCGTCGCATGGCTGCCGCTATCATCCGCCACCGCTGAGGAGACAGGAACAGCCATGCAGACCCCATCGGCCGCCCAGGCTGGACAGGCAGCCTTCGTCGCCGAGACGATCACCGTGACCGACACGACCGTCGCGTGCGACGGCGGGGGAGGCGCGCTTGGCCATCCGCGCGTGTTCCTGAAGCTGGTGGACGGGCGGGTGGTCTGCCCCTACTGCTCGCGCACCTATGTGCTGGCCGCCGCGGGAGGCGGCAAGGCGGGCTGACCCGCCCGGACGGGGAGGCCGCCATGGCCGGAGACGCCAAGCACCTGATCCTTGTCGACGGGTCGGGCTACATCTTCCGCGCGTTCCATGCCCTGCCGCCGATGACGCGGCCGGACGGCACGCCCGTGAACGCCGTGTTCGGCTTCGTGAACATGCTCGCCAAGCTCATCCGCGAGAACCCGGATGTGCGGATGGCGGTGATCTTCGACGCCGGGCGGCGGACGTTCCGGAATGACATCTACCCGGCCTACAAGGCCCAGCGACCCGACCCGCCGCCCGAGCTGATCCCCCAGTTCGGCCTGATCCGCGAGGCGGTGGACGCGTTCGGCCTGCCCGCGATCGAGCTCGCCGACTGGGAGGCCGATGACCTGATCGCCGCCTATGCCCGCGCCGAGACGGAGGAAGGCGGGCGGGTGACCATCATCTCCTCCGACAAGGACCTGATGCAGCTCGTCGGGCCGTCGGTGACCATGCTCGACCCCATCAAGCAGAAGCCGATCACCGAGGCGGAGGTCGTCGAGAAGTTCGGGGTGCCGCCCTCGAAGGTGGTCGAGGTGCAGGCGCTTGCCGGCGATTCGATCGACAACGTGCCCGGCGTCCCAGGCATCGGCATCAAGACCGCGGCCGCGCTGATCACCGAGTACGGCGATGTCGAGACGCTTCTCGCGCGGGCCGGCGAGATCAGGCAGCCGAAGCGGCGCGAGGCGCTGATCGAGCATGCCGCGGCCGCGCGGGTCAGCCGGAGGCTGGTCGAGCTGAACCCCGATGCGCCGCTGCCCATGCCGCTGGCCGCGCTCGCGCTGAAACCGCCGGAGAAGGCGAGGCTCGCCACATGGCTCGCCGCGCAGAACTTCCGCTCGACCATCCAGCGCCTCGGGCTCGACGGCGCCGGTGCGGTGGCGGAGCAGGCGCCGAAGCCCGACACGCCGGAAGCCCCCGCCGCCCCGTTCGGCCCCTATGTCACGATCACCGACGCGGCGACCCTCGATGCCTGGATCGTCGAGGCGCGCGCGCTCGGCATCGTCGCGCTCGACACCGAGACCGACAGCCTCGATGCGCAGCGCGCCCGGCTCGTCGGCCTTTCGCTCGCCCTCGCGCCCGGTCGCGCGGCCTACATCCCGCTCCGCCACACGAGCCGCGGCAACGACCTCGCGGCCGACCCCCCGCCGAAACAGCTCGGCTTCGAGGCGGCCATCGCCGCGCTTCGCCCGCTTCTGGCAGACCCCTCGGTCCTGAAGGTCCTGCAGAACGCCAAGTACGACCTGAACGTGCTTGCGCGCGCGGAGAATGGCGGCCTCACCGTGTCGCCGGTCGACGACACGATGCTTCTCTCCTTCTGCCTCGATGCCGGCGCCCACAAGCATGGGATGGACGATCTCTCCGCGCTGCATCTCGGCCACACGCCGATCACCTACGACAGCGTCACCGGCACGGGCCGCGCGCGCATCTCCTTCGCCGAGGTGTCGCTCGACCGCGCGACCGCCTATGCGGCCGAGGATGCCGACGTGACGCTCCGCCTCTGGCACGTGCTGCGGCCGAGGCTGCGCGAGGCGAAGGTGCTCTCGCTCTACGAGCAGGTGGAGCGTCGGCTCGTTCCCGTGCTCGGTGCGATGGAGCGCGCGGGCATCTCCGTCGATGCGCGCGACCTCCGCCAGATGAGCGCCGAGTTCGCAGACCGCCTCGCTGCGCTCGAGAGCGAGATCCACACGCTTGCGGGGCGGAGCTTCACGGTCGGCAGCCCCCAGCAGCTCGGCAAGGTTCTGTTCGACGAGCTGAAGCTCGAACCGCCCGGCGGCCGGCGGACAAAGACCGCCACGGGCCAGTATGCAACCGATGCCGGTGTGCTGGAGGAGCTCGCGCCGCAGCATCCATTGCCCGCCAAGGTGCTGGAGTGGCGCCAACTCGACAAGCTAAAGTCGACCTACGCAGATGCGCTGGTCAACCAGATCAACCCCGAGACGAACCGCGTTCACACCTGCTTCGCGATGGCCGCGGCGAGCACCGGGCGCCTCTCCTCGACCGACCCCAATCTCCAGAACATTCCCGTGCGCACCGAGGAAGGCCGGCGCATTCGCCGCGCCTTCGTCGCCGAGGCGGGGCACCTCCTCCTCTCGGCCGACTACAGCCAGATCGAGCTTCGCCTTCTCGCGCATGTCGCCGACGTTCCCGCGCTGTCGGACGCGTTCCGGAAGGGCGAGGACATCCACGCGCGCACGGCCTCGGAGGTGTTCGGCGTGCCGATGGCGGGGATGGACCCGCTGACACGGCGACGCGCCAAGGCGATCAACTTCGGCATCATCTACGGCATCTCCGCCTTCGGACTCGCCAACCAGCTCTCCGTCACGCCAGGGGAGGCGAAGGCCTATATCGATGCCTATTTCGAACGCTACCCCGGCATCCGCGCCTACATGGAGCGGATGAAGGAGGAGGCGCGGATGAAGGGGTTCGTCACGACGCCGTTCGGACGGCGCGTGTGGATTCCAGGCATCGGCGAGAAGAACCCTGCCCGCCGCGGCTTTGCCGAACGCCAGGCGATCAACGCCCCGCTCCAGGGCGGCGCGGCGGACGTGATCAAGCGCGCGATGGTGCGGCTTCCCCGAGCGCTCGCCGCGGCCGGCCTCGCCGCGCGCATGCTGCTCCAGGTGCATGACGAATTGCTGTTCGAGGTGCCCGAAGGCGAGGCGGAGGCGACGGCGTCTGCCGTGAAGCAGGTGATGGAAGGGGCTGCCACCTTGCGCGTTCCCCTCGTCGTCGAGACCGGTGCAGCGCCGAACTGGGCGGCGGCGCATTAGAGCACGTTCCGATCGATTGGACTCGATCGATCGGGAGGTCGTGCTCCAAGACCACAAATGGGTAGAGCAGCTTAGCCCGACCTGATGGAACCGGGGTTGGTTCCATAAGATCGGGCGCCGCTCTAGCGGCGACGGCGGGCCTCGTCGAGCGCGGCGAGAATCGACACCGCCGGCTCCTCGCCGAGCAGCCGCTCCGCCTCCTTGCGCACGCGGCGCCGCCAGTTCGGATGTTCCGATGTCGTTCCGGGAAGGTTCGGCTGCTCGACCGTCAGCGTCACGTCCTCGAGCGGCATGACGACGAGCGGCGAGGGCGTAGCGCCGAGAAATCGGGCCACGGACGTGCCAAGCTGATGCTCGGCGCGGAGCGGCGGTTCGCCCTGCGCCCCGCCATGCTCCGCCAGCGCCTGCCAGAGGCAGCGCCTGTCCTCCGCGCGCAGCGCTTCGGCCTGCTCCCGCGTCTCTCCAGGAGCGAGAAGGCCAAGCTCCTCGCGAAGCGGAATGTCCTGTCCTTCCCACCAGCCCGCGAGCGTCGGCAGGTCATGCGTCGTGCTCGTCGCGGTCGCGGTGGCGTCGTAGCGCGAGGGCGCCGCGAATCCGGTCCCCTCGCGCTCGAAGAACAGCACGCGGATGCCGTAGAGCACATGGTCGGCGAGCGTCTCGCCATAGCCTTCCGGAACCGTCCCGAGATCCTCGCCGATGACGATCGCCTCGTCGGCCTCCGATTCGGCGGCGACGATGCGCAGCATGTCGGCGGCCGGGAAGCGCAGATAGGCCCCCTCGCCAGGTGCTGCGCCATCGGGAATGCACCAGATGCGCGCAAGACCCATCACATGGTCGAGCCGGATACCGCCGGCATGGCGCATCGCCGTGCGCAGGTCCTCGAGGAAGGGAAGGAACGCGGCTTCGACGAGCGGCCGCGGCGCGAAGGTGGTCAGCCCCCAGTTCTGTCCGATCGGGTTCAGCGCATCCGGCGGCGCACCGATCGCGACGCCGGAGAGAAGCGCGGCGGTGCCTGACCAGGCGCGCGAGCCGCCCGGGCTGTTGCCGACCGCGAGGTCGGAGATCAGGCCGATCCCCATGCCAGCATCCATCGCCGCCTTCTGCGCGGCATCGAGCTGCCGCGCCGCGAGCCATTGCAGGAAGGCATGGAACGTCACCTCCTCGGCTTGCGCGGCGGCGAAGCGCTCGACCTCCTCCGAGGCAGGGTTGCGCAGCGGCGCGTCCCAGCTCCGCCAATCCCACAGCGAAGGATCCCGCTGATACTGGACCGCGTGCAGCACCTCGAACCGCGCATGGTTCTCGAGCGTCATGCCGCCCGAGCTCCGGAACGCGAGGAACTCCGCCTCGAGAGCGCTGCCGCGATGGGCCTCACGGAAGCGCGCGAACAGCGCACGCAAGAGCGCGAGGCGCGCTGGCACCGCGCGGCCGTAGTCGACGAGGCTCGAGGCCTGGAGTTCGCCGAGCCCATCGGACAGCCCCAGCGATGCGGCGAGCTCGGCGACGGAGGCGACGTCGGCGAGCCCGCCGGGGTCGGCCATCCAGCCGTTCAGCATCGAGCGATGCGAAGGCGAGTAGGGGCTGTAGGCAAGCGGGTCGGCGGCGAAAAGCGCGTGCAGCGGACTGACCGCGAGCGCGTCGGCCCCGGCCGAGGCAGCCGCGCGAACAAGGGGGGGCAGATGGCCGAGATGCCCGAGCCCGCCATCGCCCGCGCCGCGAAGCCCGTAGACCTGCGCACCGATTCCCCAGAGGCGACGCGTCGCGAGGGCGCCACGATGGCAGCTGGGGGGAGCGACGAGCACCCGCACCGAACGCTCCGAGAAGTCGAGCGTCGCTTCACCGATCGCTTCCGGCAGGGTGATGGTGAAGCGCATCGCGCCGGCGTCGCCGCGGAACGGCTCGGCCGTGCCGTGATGCAGCCCGCCTGCGGCATCCTCGAGACGCCACGTGACCGCCTGCCCCAGATCCTGCTCGCCGAGGGGAACGGTGAGCGCGCCGCCGGCGATGCCGGTCAGAAGCGGCGGCAGGGCGCCATGCCAAAGCCCCGACTCCGCCTCGCGAAGCCGCTCCTCCGGCCGCGTCTCGTCGACACCGACGGCGCGAAGGAGCGCCCGGATCGTGTCGATACCGACATGGCGATGCTCGCCGCGATAATCGGTCCAGCTCGGGTCGATTCCGTTGAGGCGTGCGAGCGCAAGCAGGGCTTCGTCCGTGCCGGTCATGCGCTCCCCTCGCGCCGTGCGAGAAGCACGAGCGCATGCGCCGGAACGACGAGACGATCCGCCACATCCGCTTCCGGCACGTCAGGTGCGGCGGTGTCGAGGAGCAGCCGGAACGCACCTGCAAGTGCGAAGGTGGCCGGCTGCGGAGAGGGATTCATCAGCACCCGCAGCACCTCGATACCGGCGCCGGACGGGCCGGCGAGCTGCATCGCGAAGGCGCGGTCGCCATGGTCGTGCCAGCGGTCATGCGCGAGCACCGTGCCGTCCGCGGCATACCAGGCAAGGTCGGTGATGCCGCCGCCGACATGCGCGCCATGAAGGAAACGATCCGACCTGAGAACGGGATGAGCGCGGCGCAGCGCGGCGAGCCGCGCGACGAAGCGCGTCATCGCCTCGCCCTCCGCCGAGGCGGCAAGCGTCCAGTCGAACCAGCTCGTCGCATTGTCCTGGCAGTAGGCGTTGTTGTTGCCGCCCTGGCTCCGCCAGGCCTCGTCGCCCATCGCGAGCATCGGCGTGCCATGTGCGAGGAAGACGGTGGCGAGCAGGGCGCGCGCGACGCGGTGGCGGGTTTCGAGGATCGCCGGATCGGCCGTGTCGCCTTCCGCGCCCCAGTTGCGGCTATGGTTGTCGGGGTGTCCGTCGCGGCCCTCCTCGCCGTTCGCCTCGTTGTGGCGGCGCTCGTAGCTCACCGTGTCGCGCAGCGTGAAGCCGTCGTGGCTCGCCACGTAGTTCACGCTCGCCCAGGCTCGGCGGCCGGAATGATCGAACAGGTCGGCCGAGCCTGCGAGCCGCGCGGCCATCGCCGGGCGAAGCCCCTCGTCGCCACGCCAGAAGCAGCGGACGGTGTCGCGGAACCGGTCATTCCACTCGGCGAAACCGGAAGGATGGCGGCCGAGCTGATAGCCGCCATGGCCAATGTCCCATGGCTCGGCGATGAGCTTGGCGCGCGCGAGCACGGGGTCCTGCCGAAGCGCGTCGAAGAAGCCCGCCCCGACATCGAAGCCGCCCGCCTCGCGGCCGAGCACGGTCGCGAGATCGAAGCGGAACCCGTCGACACCGTAGACGGTGACCCAATGACGAAGACTGTCCATCACCATCTGAACGACGCGAGGGTGGGAAAGGTTGAGCGTGTTGCCCGTTCCCGTGTCGTTCACCATCCGGCGCGGATCGTCTGCCCGGAGGCGGTAGTAGCTCGCCTGGTCGATACCGCGGAAAGAGAGGGTCGGGCCATCCTCGTCCCCCTCCGCGGTGTGATTGTAGACGACGTCGAGAATCACCTCGATTCCGGCCGCGTGAAGGGCGCGGATGGCGGCGCGCATCTCCTCAGCCTCGCCGGACGCGAGATAGCGGCAATGCGGCGCGAAGAAGCCGAGCGTGTTGTACCCCCAGTAGTTCGTGAGCTTGCGGCGGACCAGGAAGGGTTCATCGGCGAAGGCCTGGACCGGCAGGAGCTCGACGGCGGTCACGCCGATGCGCTGCAGGTGCCCGATGACGGCCGGGTGGGCGAGCCCGGCGAATCGGCCACGATGCGCTTCCGGAACGGCTTGGTGGGTGATGGTGAGGCCGCGCAGATGCGCCTCGTAGATCACCGTGTCGCGCCAGGCGGTGCGCGGCGGCGGCGGTGCACCGTCCGGCTCGGCGAAGGTCGTTACCACGGCCTTCGGCATCAGCGCGGCGCTGTCACGGCGATCCATCGCCCCATCCGCGCGGTGGCCATGCAGCGCTTCGCCGTATCGCAGCGTGCCGGCCAGTGCCTTCGCATACGGGTCGAGCAGCAGCTTGTTGGGATTGAAGCGGTGGCCTGCCTTCGGCTCCCACGGCCCATGCACCCGATAGCCATAGGCGAGACCGGGTCCTGCGCCGGGAAGATAGCCGTGCCATACCCCGTCGCTGTGCTCGGGCAGGTCGCGCCGGGCGATCTCGCGCCGGCCGTCACGGTCGAACAGGCAGAGCACCACGCGCGAGGCATGCTCGGAGAACAGCGCGAAGGTCACGCCCATCCCGTCCCAGGTCGCGCCGAGCGCGTGGCCGGAACCGGGCTCGAGCCGCTCAGGCAGAAGGGTCACGCAGGGCGGCTCCTCCCTCGCGTGACAGAGCCGACGATCCGACGACGCCGCTTTCTCGCATTGCGTCATGGTAGCCCGGCTGCGCGAGGCCGGGTCAACCGCAGCGTGTGGGCGTTGGTCAGCGCCAGGCGCGGCGCAGCACCAGGAAGCTTCGGTAGGCCAGTTCCGCTACCGGCGCGACCGGCCAGCTGCCGACCACGCGCCCGAGCAGCCGCCAGCCAGGCAGAGCCCGCCAGAGCACGGCGAAGGCGCGCGCGCCGCTCGCGAGCCGCCCGTCCGCCCCCAGCACATACATGCGCGCGAGCGCAGCCTCGCGCGTCAGGCCTTCCGGCAATGCCGCGTCGTCGCACGCGGTGAGATCGACCCACTCCACACCCTCGGCGCCCGGGCGGCCGCGGTAATGTGCGATCTCGCGGCGGCAGACGGGGCAGCCGCCATCGAAGTACACGACCGGCCGTGTGCGCGCGTCCTGCATGATATGGAAATGGCCCCGTACCGGCCGCCGCCAAGCCCTGCGCTTGCGGCCACGCGCGGCGGCGCCATCTCTCGTCGGTCATCAGGAGCCACCGATCGATGAACGCGCCAACGAGCCATGCCCCCGCTCCGCCCCTCGTCAGCACGCCGGCAAGCGCGCTGCCTGCCTGGGTGATCGGCGAGCTCCGCTCCGACCATGCGGGCGAAACCGGCGCGGTGATGATCTATCGCGGCATCCTCGCCGTGAGCCGTGATGCGGGCGTGCGCCAGTTCAGCGAGCGGCACAAGGCGACGGAGCAGGGGCATCTCGACCTTCTCGAGGCGCTCCTGCCGCGTGCGCAGCGAAGCCGGCTTCTGCCCATCTGGCGCATCGCGGGGTGGCTGACCGGGGCGATCCCCTCGCTGTTCGGGCCGCGCGCGGTGTACGCGACGATCGATGCGGTCGAGACCTTCGTCGACCACCACTACCAGGCGCAGATCGACCGCCTCGACGCCGAGGCGATCCACCCCGACATCCGCGCGCTGCTCGAGCATTGCCGCGTCGAGGAGGTGCACCACCGCGACGAGGCGCGCGAGCTCGGCGACGAACCGCCTGGGCTGCTGCTCCGCGCGTGGTCGCGCCTCGTCGGTGCCGGGTCCTCCGCGGCCGTCTCCGCCGCGCGGCGGATCTAGGCCGCCCCCAGCCAGAGGGCCCTGGCCGCGAGGCCAGCTGTCGTGAGCCCGACGGCGATGACCAGCCCTTCGAGGATCTGCACGTGCCGCCACGGCGGCAGCCTCGCGACGATCGCCGCGGCCAGCCGGCTTCCCGGAACGGTCGCCGCCCCGAGAGCGAGGCCGAGCACCACGAGGTCGGCGGGCAGCAGGCCCGTTGCGGCGTAGCCCGCACAGCGCGCGAGATGCATCGACCCTGAGACGAAGGCGTCGGTCGCGAGAAGCGCGGGGCCGGTGAGCCCCGCGCCGAGGAGAAGCGGCACGAGAAGCACGCCCACCCCCGTTGTCATGCCCGAGAGGAGTCCCGTGGCCGCCCCGCCGAGGACGAGCACGACGGGGTGGCCCATCACCGCGCGGCCCGACAGAGCACGGCGGAGCGGCACGCTGATGACCAGGAAGCTTCCGACGAGCAGATCCGCCATCGGCCCGGAGAGCGCGGCGAAGGCCGAGGCGCCGAGGAGAGACCCGGGCAGGACCCCGAGAAGTACGGGCACGGCACGGCGAAGCGAGAGCCCGTGCCGGAAGGCCCAGATGCGCCCGAAATTGGTCGGCACCATCGCCACCGCAAGCACCGGCACGGCAACGCGCGCGCCGAGCACCGGCAGCAGGTAGGCCGACATCATCAGCCCCGCGCCGAAGCCGGAGATGCCCGAAAGCGTCCCGGCCACGAGCGACAGCGCGAGCGCCGCCGCCCACTGCCAGGGTTCGAGCACCGCCGCGCTCAGCCTGCGAGGAACGCGCCGCCGTTGACGTGGATCGACTGCCCCGTGACGTAGCGCGCGCCCGGGCCGGCGAGGTAGCGCACCGCTGCCGCCACCTCCTCCGAGGTGCCCTCGCGGCCGACAAGCGTCTTCCGCCCCGCGCGATGCCCAGGCGCGTGCGGAGTGGCGGACCCGCCTGGCCCGCGCGTCGTGTCGATCATGCCCGGCGCGACGAGGTTGACGGTGATGCCGTCGGCCGCGAGGTCATGCGCCAGCGCGCGGGTGAAGCCGGCAAGCCCCGCCTTGGCCGTGACGACATGCGCCCGGTGTGGCGCGCCGGTGTGCCCGGTGAGCCCGCCGATATTGATGATCGCGCCGGCACCCGACGCCTTCAGCGCGGCGAGCGCGGCCTTGGTGACGTGGAAGGCGCCATCGAGGCAGACATCGAGGATGGCGCGCCAGGCGGCAAAATCCATCTCCTCGAACGGCACCTCGCGGCGGATCGCTGCGTTGTTCACGAGGATGTCGAGACGCCCGAAGCTCTCGAGCGCGGTGCGCACCATCGCCGCAGCGGCAGCCTGGTCCACCACATCGCCGAGCGTGACCGCGGCACGGCCGCCTGCCCCGCGGATCGACTGCGCGACAGCCTCGGCCTCGTCGCGGTTGCTGCGCGCATTCACCACCACCGCAGCACCGCACGCTGCGAGATCGCGCGCGATCGCCGCGCCGATGTTCCGCCCCGCACCGGTGACGAGCGCGACGCGGCCCTCGAGTTCCCTCTGCATGGTCCTCTCTCCTCACCCGCGCAGGGCGGACATATCGACGCGCGTAGACGCAAACACCGAACCCGCGAAGCCGAGCAGAGCGCGGGCCTGCGCCTCGCTCCATCCGCCGTGACGGCAATTGGCGATGCACTTCTCCTCGAGCTCGGTACGCGACAGAGGCTCCGACGCGCCGCCGCGGAAATGCGGCTGGCGGTCCTCCACCTCGGTTCCGTCATCGAGCGCCAGTCGCACATGGCCGGTGAAGGCCTTCGGATAAGGGTTCGCGGGGTCGACGACGTAGGACACCTTGGCAGCGAGCGCGCGAAGCCGCGGATCGGCCACCCGCTCCTCGGTGAAGGCGTCGAGATAGGCGCCGTCGAGGATGAAGCCTGCCGCGATGCCGTAGGGGATGGAGAACTTCGCAGCATAGGCGTTCGGAACGGCGCGCTTGAACTCGAGCGGTTCCCAGAGCCTGTGCAGGATGCCTTCCGCCGTCTCGCAGGTGACGGAGACAATGCGCTCGGGCGCGATGCCGCGTGCGGCGAGGCGCCGTGCGCAGTCGATGTAGGGGTGGATCATCGTGCCGCAGGCATAGGGCTTGAACGCGATCGTCTCGGCCACCCAACGCTCGCCGAAGCCACCGAGCAGCGCGTCCCAGTCGCCTTCCGTCGCGCGGGCGAAGCCGTTGAACAGCCCGTGCTTGCCCTCGAACACCGAAGCGGGGCCAATGAAGCCGCCGCGCGCGAGAAGTGCCGCCCGCACCC
The DNA here is from genome assembly GCF_007644105.1 of Elioraea rosea. GTDB lineage: Bacteria > Pseudomonadota > Alphaproteobacteria > Acetobacterales > Acetobacteraceae > Elioraea_A > Elioraea_A rosea. The sequence goes on from NZ_VFAC01000004.1 coordinate 131,710, forward strand.
CCGCCTGCGCCGCCCAGCCTGGGTGGACGCGCTTGGTCCAGGACCCGTCGGCCAGGTACTCGATCACGCCGGAGGCGAAGCTTCCTGCGATGCCGAGCGCATCGACGAGCGCCTTCTCCGACAGCCGGAGCGCGATGCCGACGCCGAGCGCAGCGCCCATCGCGCCGAACACCGCGGTGGGGTGGAAGCCGGCCTTGTGTACCGCCTTCGGGATCACGGTCGAGAGCCGGCACGTCGCCTCCGAGCCCACCGCGATGCCAGCGAACGCGTCCGCGCCCGAGAGGCCGAACCGCTCCGCGGCGGCGAGCACGGCCGGGACGACGACGGCCCCGGCATGAACGGGCCCGCCCTCGAACGTGTCGTCATAGTCCTCGCCATGCGCGGCGGTTCCATTCACCAGCGCGGCATCGGTCGCCGTCAGCGCCCTCGCGTGGCCGATCGCCGTCGAGCCACCCGCGCCTTCGGTGCTGTCGAGCACGGCGGTGAGATAGTCCTCGTTGCGCGCGCCGACGCAGAGCCCGCCGGCATCGAGCACGAGGCGCTCAGCCATGTCGCGCATCGCCTCGGTCGGTTTCGCCGCCAGCGCCGCGGCGGCGAGACGTTGCGCGATCGTCATGCTTTTCTCCTGAACTCGGACCAGAGCGAATAGGCGGTGAGCGCCGCGGCGAGGGCAAGCAGCGTGAGCGCGATCGGGTCCTCGACGAACACGGCATGGTCGCCCCCCGAGATCACCAGGCTGCGGCGGTAGTTGCTCTCGAGCATGAAGCCGAGCACCACGCCGAGAACGAGCGGCAGCACCGGAACCTCGGCCAGGCGAAGCAGGTAGCCGAGAACGCCGAAGCCGAGGACGAGGGCGACATCGAACAGGCTCTGCTCGATCGCGAACACGCCCGAGACGATGAGGCAGAGAATGGCGGCGAGCAGGTAGGGCTTCGGCCGGTTCACGAGCCAGAGCGCCGGCGTGAGGATGACGAGGCCGAGCAGGAGCATGGCGATGTTGGCGGCGAGCAGCCCGCCATAGAGGCCCCAGACGACCTCCGGCGCGCGCTCGAACAGCAGCGGTCCCGGCGTCAGCCCATGCACCATGAAGCCGCCCAGCAGGATCGCGGCCGAGTTCGAGCCGGGAATGCCGAGCGAGAGCAGGGGAACGAGCGCGGTTGCCGTGACGACATTGTTCGCCGCCTCCGGCGCCGCGACGCCCTCGGGCGCGCCCTTGCCGAACGCGTCCTTGTTGCGCGACCAGCGCCGCGCCTCGTTGTAGGCCATGAAGGCAGCGATGGTTCCGCCCGCGCCGGGCGTCACGCCCTCGAACGTGCCGATGCCGCAGCCGATCGCCTGGGCAGGAAGCAGACGCCGCATCATCGCAAGCCCGGGAAGCTCGAGCCGCGTGTCACCCGCCTCCGCCTTCGCCCAAGGCGGCTCGCCAATCTGCACGAGCATCTCGGCGACGGCGAACAGCCCGACCATCACCAGGATGGGACGGATGCCGCCGAGCAGCTCCGCGCTCTCGAAGGTGAAGCGCGGCACGCCCGACACGGGGTCGGTTCCGACCGTGGCGATCATCAGCCCGAGTGCGGCGGCGACCAGCCCCTTCATGAGCGACTTGCCGGAGAGCGAGGCGATGACCGAAAGCCCGAGCACGGCGAGCGCGAAATAGGCTGCCGGGGTGAACGCGAGCGCGAGGCGCGCCAGCGGTTCCGTCGCCAGAACGAGAACGACCAGGCCGAAGAGGCCGCCGACGAGGCCGGACACGAGCGAAATGCCGAGCGCCTCTCCCCCCTTGCCCTGCCGCGCCATCTCGTAGCCGTCGAGCGTCGTCGCGGCGGAGGCATTCGTTCCCGGCGTGCGGATCAGGATCGCGGGGATCGACCCACCATATTCCGCGCCGACATAGACGGAGGCGAGAAGCACGATCGCGGGGATCGGCTCCATGCCGTAGGTGAACGGCAGCAGCAGCGCCATCGCGATCGAGGGCGAGATGCCCGGCAGCGCGCCGCCGAGGATGCCCCAGAGGCAGCCTGCGGTGGCGAACAGGATGGTGACGAGCCCGTCACCGGACAGGAGCCCCGCCATCCCTCAGTATCCGCCGAACAGGCGCCCCGCAGGGAACGGAATGCCGAGCAGGAGGACGAAGCCTCCCCAGAACAGCAGCGCGAGCCCGACGGCGAAGGCCGCAACGCTCCATCCGCGCGCGCCGGCAAACCAGGCGACTGCCGCGGCAAGCGCGCCGATGGCGATCGGATATCCCACATGCGGGATCGCTGCCACGTACACCACGAGAAGTCCGAGCAGCCCGGCCGCGCGCACATGGTCAGGCGGTTCGCGCGCATCTGTCCGGCCGGCCAGAGTGGCGCGGAGCAGAAGCCCCGTGCCCGCCAACCCCATCAGCCCGGCGATGACGAGCGGCACGCCGCCCGGGCCGACCGCATCGGACAGGAGGCTTTTCGGAATCGCCGCCGCCATCGCGCCATAGCCGCCGGCGAGCGCGATCGCGCCGAGGCCAAGGCCGAGATCGGCCGCACGGCTCATCGCGCGACGCCGAGCTCCCGCAGGGAGGTGCCGATATCGGCCGCGACCTCGGTGGTGAAGGCGCGTGCGGCCGGGCGAGGCAGAAGTCGCGGGGTCGGCACCAGGCTCTCCTTCGTGTACACCGCCTTGTAGGCGGGACTGTCGAGCACGGTTGCCAGTGCAGAGGCCCATTGCGCGGCGATCTCGTCCGGCATGCCCTTCGGGCCGGCGAGGCCCCGGAACTTCGTCACCACAAGGTCGATGCCCTGCTCGCGCGCGGTACCGAGATCGGGGAAGTCGGAGAGGCGATCCTCGGTGAGAACGCCGAGCAGCTTGACCCGCCCCGCGTCGAGCTGGGCGCGGATCTCCTGCACCTCGCCGATGCCGAGATCGAGCGTGCCGTTCAGCACGTTGATCATCAGGTCGCCGCCGCCCTCGTGCGGCACCACCGCGGCGCGCGCGCCGGTGAGGCGGTTCAGGCGCTCCAGCGCGATACGCTCGAGCGAGGCGGGGTTCGCCGCGCCCCATTTCTGCCTGCCTGGATTGGCGCGCGCAGCGGCCATCGCCTCGCCGAGCGTGTTGAATGGCGATTCCTTCCGCGTGTAGACGACCTCGGGGTCGAGAAACACGACCGAGAGAGGGTCAAGGCTGTCGTAGCCGAACTCGGGACGCGAGAGCAGCGTCGTCTGGATGTAGGTCGGCGTCGTCGCGTAGAACATTCCGCCATCGGGACGGGACCGTGCGACGCGCGCCACCGCCGTCGCACCGCTTCCGCCGCGCACGTTCTCCACAGCGAAGTTCACCCCCATCACCGGCTGGAGGTGGCGGATCAGCTCGCGGAGGAACACGTCGCTCCCGCCGCCGGGGGAGGAGTGCGTCACCAGCGTGACCGTCTGCACGGGATAGCGCGCCTGCGCGTCCGCCCTCGCGGCGAACAGCGCAGGCGCGGCGAGGCCGGCCGGTACGACGGCAAGCGTGGCACGACGTGTCAGCATGGTACTCTCCCTGGAGGCCGGGGGCGCTTCTGCGGGCCCCTCGGCGGTTGGTCCGGTCAGCGTCCCTTGAACTGAGGCTTCCGCTTCTCGAGGAAGGCGCGGCGGCCCTCGATGTAGTCCTCGGAGGCGAAGCAGGCAGCGACCATCGCGTCGCCTTTCGCGCGGTCGCGCTGGCTCTCGTCCTTCATCGCCTCGTTCAGGACGAACTTTGCGGTGGTGACGGTGAGCGGCGCGTTGCCGACGATGGTCGCCGCATAGTCCGCCACGTACGCGGCGAGCTCGGCATCGGGCAGAACACGGTTGACGAGGCCCATGATGCGCGCCTCCTCGGCGGAGAAGAGCCGCGCGGTGAACAGCATCTCCTTCGCGAAGGAGGGGCCCACCACGTCGGAGAGGCGCTTCATCCCGACATAGCCGTAGCCGAGGCCGAGCTTGGCGGCAGGGATGCCGAAGCGGCTGTCCTCGGCGCAGAGGCGCAGGTCGCAGCAGATGGCGAGCGCCATGCCGCCGCCGACGCAGGCGCCGTGGATCTCGGCGATGGTCGGCTTCGGGAAGCCGTGCAACAGCCCGTACACGCGCTCGGTCTGCGCGTTGTAGGCGCGCACGGCGTCATCGCCCTGCCGCTCGCTCTCGAATTTCGAGATGTCTGCTCCGGAGACGAACGCCTTGCCGCCCGCGCCGGTGACGACGACGACGCGTACCTCGGGGTCGTCGCGGAAATCGGTGAGGATGGCTTCCGCCGCCTCCCACATCTCCATCGAGACCGCGTTGCGGCGCTCGGGGTTGTTGAAGGTCATGGTGCCGATGCCGCCTGCCTTGGAGGCAAGCATCTTGTCGGTCTTGAGAACGAGGCCGTCGGGCATGGGGCTGCTCCTCAGATGATCTGGCGCGCGCGGAAGCCGGCGATCTCGTCCGACGAGTAGCCGGCCTCGGCGAGCACCTCGTCGGTGTGCTGGCCAATCTCGGGCGGCGGCGCGGCGAGGGAGGACGGCGTGCGCGACAAGACGATCGGCTGGCTGACGAGCTCGATCTTCCCACGCACGGGGCTCTCGACCGAGGCGGCGACGCCGAGATGCTTCACCTGCGGGTCGGCGAACACCTCGTCGATCGAGTAGATCGGGCCCGTCGGCACGCCCGCCTCGTTCAGCGTCGCGACCCAGTGTGCCGAGGGCTTCGTCTTCAGCACCTCGTTGATCTCCGCGTTCAGCGCGTCGCGGTTCTTCGACCGGTCAGCCCCCTTGGCGTAGTTGGGGTTGGTGATCCAGTCCTCGCGGCCGACGACCTTGGCGAAGCGCTCCCAGATCTTGCCGCCAGCGACCGCGACGTTGATGTGGCCGTCCGCCGTCGGGTACACGCCGGTCGGGATCGAGGTCGGATGGTTGTTGCCTGCCTGCTTCGGCACCTCGTGGTCGACCAGCCAGCGCGCCGCCTGGAAGTCGAGCATGAAGATCTGCGCCTGCAGAAGCGAGGTCTGCACCCACTGGCCGAGGCCGGATTTCTGCCTCTCGAGCAGCGCGAGCATGATGCCCTGCGAGCAGAAGATGCCGGCGCAGAGATCGGCGATGGGAATGCCGACGCGCACGGGGCCCTGGCCGGGCAGGCCGGTGATGCTCATCAGCCCGCCGAGGCCCTGGGCGATCTGATCGAAGCCGGGCCGTTCCGCGTACGGACCGTCCTGGCCGAAGCCGGAAATCGAGGCGAGGATGATGCGCGGGTTGATCGCCTTCAGGCTCTCGTAGTCGATGCCGAGGCGGCCCTTCACGTCGGGCCGGAAGTTCTCCACCACCACGTCCGCCGTCTCGACGAGCTTGCGGAAGATCGCGATCCCCTCGGGCGCCTTCAGGTTCAGCGTCATCGCCCGCTTGTTGCGGTGCAGGTTCTGGAAATCCGGGCCATGCCGCGGTCCGCCGAGCGGCTCGCCCGCATCGAGGCCTTCGGGCATCTCGACCTTGATCACGTCCGCCCCCCAGTCTGCGAGCTGGCGGACGCAGGTCGGCCCGGAGCGGACGCGCGTGAGGTCCAGCACCCGGATACCCGAAAGCGTGGCGGAGGCGGCAGGAAGCGGCATACTGGACGGCCCTCTCTTGCGTGCTGCTTGGCGTTTTCCGAGGCGGCTTAGCACCGGCGCGAGCGTGTGTAAACTGTTAACAGTTTGCGTTTGCAACGCCGCGATGGCACACCGGGCGCATGCTCGACACGCCGCCAGGATCAGCCGGTCCGATCGACATCGTCCGCACCCAGTCGCTCACCACGCTGGTGCAGCGGGAGCTTGAGCGCCTGATCCTCGCCGGCGAGGTGAAGCCCGGCGAACGCATCAACGAACAGCACGTCGCCCAGCGCCTGCAGGTCAGCCGCGGGCCGGTGCGCGAGGCGCTTCGCGGCCTCGAGCGGGCCGGGCTCGTCGAGGCACGGGTCAACCGCGGCGTCTATGTGCGCGAGGTCTCGGTCGAGCAGGCGGTCGAGATCTACGAGATGCGCGGGCTGATCACGGGCTTCGCCTGCGCCCGCCTCGCCGCCGCCTCGACGGCCGACCAGCGGGCCGAGCTCGCCGCGATGGTGGCCCGCATGGAGCGCGCCGCGGCAGACGGCGACCAGGCCGGCTACTACGAGATCAACCTCGCCTTCCACGACCGGCTCATGCAGTTCGCCGGCAACGCGCGCGCCAAGGCCATGTACGACGCGCTGGTGAAGGAGAGCCATCTCTGCCGGCGGCGAAGCCTGTTCAGCCCGCGCAACATGGCCGAGAGCAACGCCGAGCATGCGGCGATGCTGGATGCGATCCGCCGCGGTGACGTCGATACGGCGCGGCGCATGGGCGAGGAGCACATCGTCGGCGGGCGACGCCGCTTCCTCGACGTCGTCGCCGCCGGCACCGGCAGCTAACTCCCTACAGCCGACTGTTGACACTTTCGCTTTGCGCGTCGACCGTTCGCGCGAACGGAGGACACCCATGCCAGATGACATCGCCCCACAGAGCGCCCCGCCGGCCATGATCCCTTGGGGGAAGGAGCTGCTGCCAGGCTTCCGTCGCGAGCGCATCGATGTCGGCGGCGTCGGCATCAATGTCGCGATCGGCGGATCGGGGCCGCCGCTCCTCCTGCTGCACGGCAACCCGCTGACGCTCGTCTCCTGGCACAAGGTCGCGCCCTCGCTCGCGCAGGGCTTCACCGTCGTCGCGCCCGACCTGCGCGGCTACGGCGACAGCGACAAGCCCGACGGCGGGCCCGATCACAGCGGCTACTCGTTCCGCACCATGGCGAACGACAACGTCGCCGTGATGGAGAAGCTCGGCTTCGGCCGCTTCGGCGTGGCCGGGCATGACCGCGGCGCGCGCGTCGGCTTCCGCATGGCGCTCGACCATCCCGAGAAGGTCACGCGGCTCGCAGCGCTCGACATCGTGCCGACGCACCACGTGCTCTCGAACGTCACCCTCGGCTGGGGGCTCGAGGCGTATCACTGGTTCTTCATGGCGCAGAAAGCGCCCTTCCCCGAGAAGCTGCTCTGCGCCGACCTCGCCTATTACATCTCATACAAGCTGAACAAGAAGGGGGTCGGACTCGAGATCTTCAGCGCCGAGGCCATGGCGGAGTACGTCCGCTGCACCACGCCAGAGCAGATCCACGCCGTGTGCGAGGACTATCGCGCGACCGTCTCGGTCGACTTCGCGATGGACACCGCCGATTTCGGAAAGCGGACGATCGCCGCGCCCGTCCTCGTGCTCTGGGGCTCGAACAGCCATTGCGGCCGGCACTTCAAGCCGCTCGAGGCCTGGGCCCCCTGGGCACCCGACCTTCGCGGCTGGCCGGTGCCGACGGGCCACTACCCCGCCGAGCACCGGCCCGAGCTCGTCTACGATCCGTTCTGGCGCTTCTTCTCAGGCAGCGAACCCGTTCCTTACAAGGAATGATCGGCAGGTGAGGTAACCTCCACCGAGGCGGAGGCGAAGCGTGGGCACAACGAAGGAGATCCTCCGATGCGCCCTGCCTCGATCCTTGGCCGGCTTCTGCGTGGCTCGGTAGCCCTCGCGCTCGCCGCAACCCTTTTCGAGCCTGTACCCGCATCGGCGTCGGACCAGAAGACGATCGCCGAACAGCTCGTCGATGCGTTCGAGGGCGTGTTCGGCGTCCATGCCGGGGCACGGCGAAGCGGCGCCAAAGGGGTGTGCGCGACCGGCGAGTTCATTGCGACGGGCGCGGCCGCCCATCTGACGAAGGCGGCCACGCTGCGCGAGGGCGTGCGTGCTCCCGTACTGGCGCGCTTCTCCGTCGGCGGCGGCAATCCGAATGCGCCGGATGCATCGCCTTCCGTGCGCGGCCTCTCCTTCGCGATCGAGGGTCCGGGCGGCGAGGCGCACGAGTTCGTGCTGATCAATGCACCGGTCTTCGGCGCGCGGACGCCGGAGAGCTTCCTGACCTTCCTGCGCGTGCGACAGGCGGACCCCGCGACGGGACGCGTCAATGCCGAGGCCGTCGCCGCAGCCAACGCCGCCCATCCCGACTGGGCGCCGCAGATGGCCTATCTCCGCGAGAATGCGCCACCCGCAAGCTATGCGACGGCGCCGTATTTCGGGGTCAACAGCTTCGTCCTCGTCGATGCCGCCGGAGCCCGCCGCCATGCGCGATGGACCTTCGAGCCGGTCGCCGGGCGGGTTGGCCTGACGGCGGAGGAACGCGCCTCCCGCCCGCGCGACTTCCTGGACACTGAGCTGCGCGACCGCCTCGGCCGCGGCCCGGCGGAGTGGCGCGTGCTTCTGACGCTCGCCGCCCCGGGTGATGCCGTCGACGATGCCGTAACCGCCTGGCCGGCCGACCGGGAGACGCTGCAGGTCGGGCTTCTCCGCATCACCGCGGCCGATGCGGCGGGAACGAAGGGCGCGTGCGACGGGCGCTTCTTCAACCCGACACTCCTGCCCGACGGGATCGAGCCGTCGAACGATCCGATCCTGACGATCCGAGCGGAGGTCTATGCGGTGTCGCTCTCGCGGCGAAGCAACTGAGGCGGGCGCGATGGCACGCGAAGGGCCCCTTCTTCAGAGCAGGCCTTTCGCGATGCCGCCATCGACATTCACCGTCTGGCCGGTGACGTAGCCGGCCAAAGGGCTCGCGAGCCACACCACCATCGCGGCGACCTCGTCGGGCTCGCCGAAACGCCCGAGCGGGATCTCGTGCGTAAACTCGGCGATGATCTCCTCGCGCGTGACGCCTCGCTCGGCCGCCATCCTGTCGGCCCGGTCGGTCCAGAGCCGGGTGAGCGTGCGGCCAGGCGCGACCGAGTTGATGCGGATGCCCTCGGGCGCGAGCTCGCCCGCCAATGTCTTCACGAGCCCGAGCAGACCCGCCTTGTGCACGTTGGAGACGACCTGGTGCGCATGCGGCTGCCGCGCCGAGGCGGCACCGAGGATGACGATCGCCGGCCCCTCGCCCTTCCTCAGATGCGGCAGCGCGGCGCGCACAAGCCGCACGGCGGAGAGCACGTTGAACGTGTAGTTGCCGAGCCAGTCCTCGTCGGTGAGCTTCTCGAAGGCGGAGCGGATCGACCCGCCCACGCAATCGATCACCGCATCGAGCCCGCCGAGCGCTGCGGTCGCCTTGGCGACAAGCGCGTCTGCCTCACCCGCGAAGGTGACATCGGCGGCGAAGGCCTCCGGCGCGTTGCCCGTGGCTTCGCCGATCGCGGCCGCGGCGTCGGCGATGTCGGCGGCGTTACGCGATGCGATGGCGACACGCGCACCCTCTGCGGCGAGCATCCGCGCGGTGGCCAGCCCGATGCCAGCCGATGCGCCGACGACGAGCACGCGACGCCCTTCATACCTGAGATCCACTGATCCTCCTTTCGACGATGCGATAGAGACCGAACACGGGAAGAATGGTTGCCGCGATCACGGCGATGCGGACGATCTGGAACGCAGTCACCGCCGTTGCGTCGAGGCGCATGATCTTCGCCGTCAGCACCATCTCGGTGATGCCTGCCGGCGCGACGGCGAGGAAGGCCGCGGCATAGGGCAGGCCCGTCGCGGCTGCAAGCAGGGCGCCGCCGGCCGCCGCGGCGACCACGAGCAGCACCGCAACCGCAAGCCCGCCGAGCGCCACGCGCGGCAGGCGAAGCAGGCTCTCGCGTCGGAAGCGCACGCCGAGCGCGATGCCGATCGCGATCTGCGCCACCACGAGCGCGCCCCACGGCACTGCCGCACGGAACGGCTCGACGGCGGCGAAGACGGCCGCGCCGAGCATCGGACCGACGAGCCAGGGGTTGGGGAACCCCGCAGGCATCAGCGCCCAGGCGCAGACGAGCGCGCCAGGCATGAGTGCCACCCAGGCCCATGGGTGAACGCCTTCCGCAGGCGCCTCCTCGATGCTCCCGCCTGTGCCGAAGGCGACGACGAGCACAGGAACCATCAGCACCACGACGAAGACGCGGATGGCATGCACCGTCGCCACCGCATCGGCATCGCCGCCATGCCGGCGCGCGACCTGCGCCATGTCGGCCATGCCGGCCGCGGCGGTGGCGAAGAACGCGGTGCGCGCATCGACGCGCGCAAGCGGGCGGAGCAGGAAGGCCGCGGCCGTCGTCACGGCGATGACGCCGATGGTCGCCACCACGATCGCAGGCGCGAGCGAGATCGTTCCACCGAGCACCGCCGGCGTCATCCTGAGCCCGATCGCCACGCCGACCACCGCCTGGCCGATCTGCCGACCAGCCGGGACCGGCGCGAGCGAGAGCCCGTAGGCAGAGGCGGCCGCGGTGGCCACCATCGGGCCGATCATCCAGGCGAGCGGCACGCGAAGCCACCAGGCGACGACGCCGCCAGCAAGGCCAAGCGCGAGGCCGAGCGCGATGGCCCGCGGCTTCAGCGAGTTGAGCTTCGGCAGGCGGGACATGACCGTCGCGCGTTTCGCAGCTTGCGGCGCGGGGGGCGGCGGGGCGTCGTTCATTGAACCGGTTGCGGCATCATGGTCGCGGCAGGCTCTGCGCGATGCTGCAAAGTGTCAACGGTTGACACAATGGCGGCTACCCGTCGGCCTGGGCATGGGAAATGGGCAGAAAACGTCGCCCAACCGCGGCGAAACGACCAGCGTTGACGGTTGACAGTTCCCCGGCCTAGAGATGGACCCGGAAACGAACACCCCTTCGCCACGCAGCGCCAAGGGGGAACCCTACGGGAGGAACGCGCATGACCCTACGCCGGAACGCCGTCTCGCGCCGCACGCTGCTCGCCGCCGCCGGTGGCGCCGCGCTCGCAGCACCTGCCACGCTGCGCGCTCAGGGCGCCTACCCCGAGCGGCCGCTCACCATCCTCGTGCCCTTCGCGACCGGCGGCTACAACGACCGCTACGCCCGCGCCATCGCGCCGTTCCTGCAGAAGCATTTCGGCCAGCCCGTCGTCGTGCAGAACCGCCCGGGCGGGTCGACGATGCTCGGCAACATGTTCTACCTGCAGCAGCCCGATGACGGGTACATGGTGATGGTCCACTCGGCCGGGCCGTTCATTCCCCTGTCGATCCTGACGCGGAACGCGCAGTACAAGGCCGACGATTTCTGGATGATCAACCTGCCCTCGCGCGATTCCACGCTTCTCGCCTGCGCGACAAACAAGCCGTTCAACACGGTCGAGGAGGTGATCGCGCAGCTGAAGCGCGACCCGCGCTCGATCAGCGTCGGTGTCCAGCCGGCCTCGGCGGACCTCGTGAACCTTGCGCTGCTGATGCAGGGCCACGGCATCGACCGCTCGCGCATGCGCATCGTAACCTATGACGGCGGCGGCCCGGCGCGCACCGCGACGATGGGCGGGCATGTCGATGTCGGCTTCGTCGGCGGCGAGGGCTTCCTGCCGGTGAAGGACCGCATCCGGCCGCTGCTCGCCTTCGCCGACGAGAAGGTCGATGGCTTCGAGGAGACGCCGCTGATCACCGACCATGCCAAGGCAGCAGGCTTCGCGGACGAGTTCGTCGATGGCTCGCAGCGCGGCTTCGTCGTCTCGAAGAAGTTCCGCGACGCGGCGCCCGAGCGCTACCGCATCATGGCGCAGGCGATCGAGCGCGCGACGAAGGACCCCGAATGCGTCACGACGCTGAAGGGCCAGCAACTCGCCACCACCTGGTATGGGCCGGAAGCCTCGAACCAGGCCTATCTCCGCTCCGCCTCGCTGATGGAGAAGTACTCCGACCTCCTGAAGCAGGCCTGAGAACGGCGGTCGCGGCGATGCGCGAAGGGGGCGGCATCCGGATCGAATGGGGCCAGCTTGCGCTGGTCACCGCGCTGGCCGGGCTTGCCCTCGCCTACCTGATCGACGCGCGCTCGGTCTCTCTCTCGACGCAGAACCTGCTGCTGCTGCAGCCGACGGCGATCATCGTCCTGATCCTCTGGGCGGTGATCGCCTATGGCTGCATCAGGCGCGGCGAGACGGATGAAGGCCCCTCCAAGGCCGACTGGGCCGGTCGCGCGCGCGTTCTCGCCATGGTCGCCGCGTTCGGCGCGTTCATCTTCTCCCTCGAACGCATCGGCTATGACATCGCGATGGCGCTGTTCGTCTGCGCCGGGCTATGGATCGGCGGCGAGAGGCGGCCGCTCGTGCTCGTCCTTTTCCCGCTGATCTTCACCGCCGCCGCGATCCTCGGCTTCCGCGCGCTCGTGCCCTACCCGTTCCCCACAACCCTTCTCTAGGCGCGCGATGATCGATCTCGATGCAGCCGGCTCGGCCGTCGCCCTTCTCGCCGGCTCGCTCGATGCCTGGATCTGGGTGATTCCGGGGCTGCTCATCGGCCTCGTCTTCGGCGCGATGCCGGGCATCTCCGTGTCGATGGCGATGGCGCTCGTGCTGCCCGCGACGCTCTACATGGAGTTCCTGCCGGCGATCATCTTCCTCACCTCCGTGTACACCGGCGCTGGCTTCGGAGGGTCGGTGCCCGCCGTGCTGATGAACATCCCCGGCACGTCCTCGGCGGTCGCGACGACGTTCGACGGCTACCCGATGGCGCGCGCGGGCAAGCACAACGAGGCGCTCGGCCTCGCCCTCGTTGCCTCCTGCCTCGGCGTGCTCGGCAGCTACATCGTGCTGTTCGTTCTCGTGCAGCCCCTCGCCGAGCTCGTGCTTCGCATCGGGCCGTTCGAGATGGCGGCGATCGCCATCTGGGGAATGATCCTGCTCGGCTCGCTCGGCGGAAAGTCGCTCAGCCGCGGCCTGTTCGCCGCAGGCATCGGCATCCTGATCGGCACGGTCGGCATGAACACGGCCGGCTACCTGCGCGGCACGGCGAACATCCCCGAGCTGCTCGACGGCGTGCCGACGATTCCCGCAATGGTCGGGCTGCTGGCAGCGAGCCAGCTCTTCGGTCTCGTGAACACGCATTTCCTGGTGGAATCCGAGGAGGACCGGCAGATCAGCCTCCGCCGCATCATCGCGGGTGGAATGATGACCTTCCGCCACCCCGTCACCCTGATCCGCGGCTCGATGATCGGCGCGCTGGTCGGCGCCGCGCCGGGCGTCGGCTCCTCGATCTCGAACCTTCTCTCCTACGCGGAGGCGCGCCGCGCCTCGAAGGACCGCGACAGCTTCGGCAAGGGCAACCCCGAGGGCGTGATCGCTTCGGAGAGCGCGAACAGCTCTTCCGAAGGCGGCTCGATGGCGACGATGCTCGCGCTCGGCATCCCCGGCGGCGGCGCGACAGCGATCCTTCTCGCCGCGTTCGCGATGCACAACGTCGTCGGCGGGCCGCGCTTCATGGATCAGAACCGCGACATCGTCTACGCGATCATCCTGTCGAATTTCGCCCAGGCCGTGCTCCTGCTTTTCGTCGGCACGGGCTTCGTGTTCTGCGCCTCCGCCATCGTCCGGCTGCCGCTGCGCTTCCTCATCCCCTGCGTGCTCGTGATGGCGACGATGGGCTCGTTCGCGATCGAGGGCTCGATCGCGGGGCCGGCGACGCTCTTCGTCTTCGCCGTGCTCGGCTGGCTCATGTCGTCGGCGGGCTATCCCGTCGCCGCGGTCGTGGTCGGGCTGCTTCTGGGGCGGCTGATCGAAACCGAGATGCTCCGCGCCTGGCAGCTCGCCGGCGGCGACCCGGCGGAGGTGCTGAACCACCCTGCCGCCATCGGCATCATCCTTCTGATGTGCCTGTCTCTCGGCGTCTCGGCGTGGCAGGAACGCAGGCGCCGCCGCGCGAAGGATCTCATCGGCGTGGGCTGACCGGAAGAAGAGGCAGATGCCGCGCCATGAGCTGATCGTCGCACTCGGAGAGATCCACTACCGCGTCGAGCGCCCCTGGGGCGACGTCCCCTCCGGCGCGGGGGTGCCGAGCGACGTCGCCTGCGCGGCCGACGGCACGGTGTTCTGCCAGCTTCGCCAGGATCCCTCTGTCGGCCCCGCGGGCCCGGCCGTCGTGGTGCTCGCCCCCGATGGGCGGCGCCTCGATGCCTGGGGCGGCGACGACGTGGCCGACGGGCACATGCTGTCGGTCCATCCCGACGGCCGGGTGTTCGTGGTCGATCGCGACGCGCACGAGATCATCGTATTCGACCGGGCAGGCAAGCGCCTCGGCGGCCTCGGCGCGCGGCACCGCCCGGGCGAGCCGTTCAACGCGCCCTGCGACGTCGCCTTCGGGCCGGACGGCTCGATCTACATCGCTGACGGCTACGGAGCCTCGGTCGTGCATCGCTTCACGGCCGAGGGCACGCCGCTCGGGCGCTGGGGCGAGCCGGGGGAGGGACCGGGCCAGTTCACCACGCCGCACGGCATCTGGGTTCTGGGCGATGGCCGCGTGACGGTCGCAGACCGCGAGAACAACCGCGTCCAGGTGTTCGATGCCTCGGGGCGGTGGCTTGCGGACTGGCGCGACCACCACAAGCCGATGTCGGTGCACGGCGCGCCAGGCGGCGGGCTCTACGTGACAGACCAGGTGCCGAGGCTCTCGCTGGTCGATGGCACCGGCGCGCTCCTCGGCCGCTGCCGCCCGGTGCTGAACGGCGCGCACGGCATGTGGGCCGCGCCGGACGGGGCGATCCTGCTCAGCGAGCAGAACCCGCCCCGCCTGACGCGGCTCGTACCCGTCTAGGCAGCCTGGCGCCGCCCCGCGGCCACGCCGATCATGCCCAGCGCAGCAAGCAGGAGCGCAGCGCTCGCCGGCTCTTGCACCGGGACGCGGGCGATATAGACCCCCGCCCAGCTCGCCTCCTCGTCGGCCATGCTGACGCTGATGACGAAGTTGCCGTCGCGGAAACCGTCACGCTCGAGAGCGATCGAGGTGATCGGCAGGCCCGCCGCCTCGGGATCGACGAGTTCGCCGAGCATGCCCTCGGCGAGGAGCTCGGACGGGCTCGCGCCGTTCGCGAAGTCGAAGAACAGCGCGGTGAGCGCCTCCTCACCCGCCTCGGCAGGCTTGAGCGCCTCGGCGGGGCAGGCCAGTGTCACCGTCCGTGTCTCCGTGCCCCATGCAACCCGGAAGGCCAGGCGTCGCCCGTCGAACGAGAGCGGTTCGCCGATGCGGTTCAGCGACGTTCCGGAGCCGTTCACCGCACCGGGGATGGTCTCGCCGAACGACACCAGCGTCGAGAGACCTGGCTGCCCGACGCGCGCGAGGCCGCCGCGCAGGGCGGCACTCAGCGGACGGGCCCGCCCCGTCCCGGGCCAGGCGCAGGGCCAGTGCCTGGGCCTGGGCCAGGGCCAGGGCCCGCTGCTCCGCCAGGCCCGCGTCCCGGTCCCGGCCCACGCCCGCCGGCGCCCCGTTGCGCCCTATCCCGCGCCGTCAACGTCTGGCCGCGCTGGTCGGGCGTCATGGCATTCCACCGCTGGCGGATCGCCCCATCGTCGAGATCGGGCGAGTCCTGCCGGAACGCGTTCTGGACGCGCTCTCGGGCTCCAGGCGGAAGATCGTCGAAATCCTGCCCGAGCATCTGCTCATGGCGTGCGCCCACCTGCGCTGGCGGCTGCTGGGCGAAGGCCAGCCCCGGCAGCGCTGCGAAGGCCAGGGCGAGAACAGCTCTGCGGTGCATCGTTCGAACTCCTCTCCAGGCCGCAACGAAACGTGCAGCATCATGGATAGGCCGTCGGCACGTGGAACGGATTGATCGGGATCAACCCTGGGCAGACTGTGTCCGAAGCACTCAGCCCGCGTTGATCTCCTCGGCGAGCAGCGCGATCTCAAGCCACTCCTCCTCCGCCGCCGCGTGATCCGCCTGCGCCTTGGCGAGCGCGGCGGAGGCGCGGTCGAAGGCCGCGCGGTCGCGCGCGTAGAGGCCCGCATCGGCGAGGATGGCGTTCTGCCTCGCGATCTCCGCCGCAAGCACCTCGATGCGCGCAGGCAACGTTTTCAGCGCGTGCTGCTGCGCGAAGCTGAGCTTCCGCTTCGCCTCCTGGGCCGGTGCCGCCTGGCGGGAGGCCTCGGCTCGCTTCTGCTGCGCGGGCGGGGCGCTCCGCGGCGTCACGCCCTCGCCGCGCTGGGCCAGCATGTCGGAGTAGCCGCCCGCATATTCCTGCCACCTCCCCTCGCCCTCGGAGACGATCACCGATGTCGCAACACGGTCGAGGAAGTCGCGGTCATGGCTGACCACGAGCACGGTGCCGCGATACTCGGCGAGAAGCTCCTGCAGGAGGTCGAGCGTCTCGAGGTCGAGATCGTTCGTCGGCTCGTCGAGCACGAGCAGGTTGGAGGGCTCGGCCAGCGCGCGGGCGAGCATCACGCGCGCCTGCTCGCCGCCCGAGAGCTTGCCCACCGGCGTCTGCGCCTGCTCGGGAAGGAACAGGAACTCCTTCAGGTAGCCCATCACGTGCCGCATCGTGTCGCCGACGCGCACCATGTCGCCGCCGCCGGTGAGCGTGTCGGCGAGGCTCCTCTCCGGGTCGAGGCTCGCACGGGACTGGTCGAGCGCGACCATCGCGAGCCCCGCGCCGAGGCGCACCGAGCCCTCGTCGGGCGCGAGCGCGCCGGTGAGCATGGAGAGAAGCGTCGTCTTCCCCGTGCCGTTCGCGCCGACGATGCCGACACGGTCGCCCCGCATGATGCGCGTGCTGAAGCGCGCGACGATCGTACGCTCCCCGTATCGTTTCGTGATCTGGTCGGCGGCGATCACGAGGCTGCCCGAGCCGTCTGTCTCCGCGGCCGTGGCGCTCGCGCGGCCCGTCGGGATCACGCGGGTGCGTCGCTTCTCGCGCAGAGCGCGGAGCTCTGCCATGCGGCGGACGTTGCGCTTGCGCCGCGCCGTGACGCCGTAGCGGACCCAGTCCTCCTCCCGCGCGATCTTGCGCCCGAGCTTGTGCGCCTCGGCCTCCTCCTGCGCGAGAACCTCGTCGCGCCAGGCCTCGAAGGCGCCGAAGCCCTGCTCGAGCCGCCGCGTCTCGCCGCGGTCGAGCCAGACCATCGCGCGGGAGAGCCGCTCGAGGAACCGCCTGTCATGGCTGATCAGGACGAGCGCGCCGCGATAGGCGCGAAGCTCCGCCTCGAGCCACTCGATGGCGGGAAGGTCGAGATGGTTGGTCGGCTCGTCGAGAAGCAGGATGTCGGGGTTCGGCGCCAGCGCGCGGGCGAGCGCCGCGCGGCGCGCCTCGCCGCCCGACAGCGCGGCAGGATCCTCCGCTCCGGTGAGGCCGAGCTGTGCGAGCAGGTAGCGGCCGCGATAGGGGTCGTCACCCGGGGCGAGCCCTGCCTCGACATATGCCCCCGTCGTTTCGAAGCCGGCGAGATCGGCGCCCTGCGGCAGGTAGCGCAGCGTCGCACCGGGCTGGAGGAAGCGCGTGCCGGCATCGGCCTCGATCAGCCCGGCGGCGATGCGGAGAAGCGTCGATTTCCCCGCCCCGTTGCGGCCGACCAGCGCGAGCCTGTCCCCCTCCCCCACGGCAAGCGAGGCGGAGCGGAGAAGTGGCGTCGCGCCGAAGGTGAGCGCGATGTCCTGGAGCGCGAGAAGAGGCGGAGCCATGGCGGCTCTCTACGCCAGCGAGGCCGCCAGGGCTACAGGCCGCAGGCGGCGAGCGCGGCCCGCATGTGCGGCGGCACCGGCGCCTCGGCCCGGATCTCCGGCCGCCCGTCCCAGCCCGGTATCACGATGGCGCGCGCGAGAAGCTGCAGCCCCTCCGGCGCGGCGCGGCCGTACAGCGCGTCGCCGAGGATCGGGAAACCGGAGGCGGCGCAATGGATGCGAAGCTGGTGCGTCCGCCCCGTCTGCGGCGAGAGCTCGAGCCACGTCGTGCCCGCGCCGCGGCCGAGCACGCGGAACCGCGTTACGGCAGGCAGGCCGGCAGGGTCGGGCCGCATGCGCCAGCCGCGTTCGCGCGAGCTCACCTTGGCGAGGGAGAGGTCGATCACGCCCTCCTCCGCCTCGGGTCCGCCCTGCACCACCGCCCAGTAGGTCTTGCCCACGCGCCCTTCCGCGAAGAGCCGGCCGAGCGCGGCGAGCGCGGGCTTGGTGCGGCCGAGCACGAGGCAGCCTGCGGTGTCGGCATCGAGCCTGTGGGCGGGCTCCGGCCGGTGCCGCTTGCCCTCGCGCAGCGCCTCGAGACCATCCTCCACCGAGGCGCGCGCCCGGGGGCCGCGATGCGTCGGCAGCCCGGCCGGCTTGTCGATCACCAGCACCGCCTCGTCGCGGTGCAGGATCACGGGTTTCACCAGGCTGTGCCGTCCTTCCTGAGGAAGCGGCGGCGGCCATCCCGCCCTGGCGCAAGGTGGAGGTCGACGTCGGGATAGGCGCAGACATCGCTGTCCCTGGCCTTGGTTCCAACGACGAGGAACACCGCGTCAACTTCCGTGCGGTTGACGAGACAGTGCGCGTCCCCGGTGTCGCACGGAAACCCCACGACCATGCCGGGAGTCATCGGCTGCTCGCCGTCATTCGTGATCAGCGTCGGCGTGCCCTCAAGCACCATCACGAACTCGTCCTCCGCGCTGTGGGCGTGGCGAAGGCTGCTCGCCGCACCCGGCGCTAGGCGGACAAGGTTGACGCCGAACTGCGTCAGCGAGAACGCATCGCCGAGCCGGCGCGAGAAACGCCCCGCGACCGCCGCATGGAACGGCGCTGGGTATGAGGTGCCGCCCCTTTCCTCGATCTCGTGCGTGTCGACGGCGCGCGCCATCTCCCCCTCCCTCTCAGGGCATCAGCAGCGTCGAGCCTGTGGTCCGCCGCGCCTCGAGCGCGCGATGCGCCTCCGCCGCGTCCTTCAGCGGGAAGCGCTGGTTCACCTCGATCTTGACCGCGCCCTTCTGCACCACGTCGAACAGCGCCGAGGCGCTGCCGGCGAGTTCATCGCGCTTGGCGGTGTAGGTTGCGAGCGTCGGGCGCGTGACGTAGAGCGACCCCTTGGCCGCGAGAATGCCGAGTTCGAACGGCGGCACGGGGCCGGAGGCGTTGCCGAACACGACGAGCATGCCGTAGGGCGCGAGGCAGTCGAGCGACTTCATGAACGTGTCGCGCCCGACGCTGTCGTACACCACCGGCAGCATCTTGCCGCCCGTGATCTCCTTCACCTTCGCCTGGAAATCCTCGCGCGTGTAGACGATCGGGTGGTCGCAGCCATGTGCGCGGGCAAGCGCGGCCTTCTCGTCCGACCCGACCGTGCCGATCACCGTGCAGCCGAGATGCTTGGCCCACTGGCACATGATGAGGCCGACGCCGCCCGCCGCTGCGTGGATCAGGATCGTCTGGCCCTTCTGCACCTTGAAGGTGCGGAGCAGCAGGTATTCGGCCGTCATGCCCTGAAGCATCATCGCCGCCGCCGTCTCGAAGCTGATCGCGTCGGGCAGCTTCACCAGGCGCTCGGCCTTGATCGTGCGGAACTCGGCATAGGCGCCGATCGGCGCGGTGGCGTAGGCGACACGGTCACCCGGTTTGATGTCGGTCACGCCCTCGCCGACGGCCTCGACCGTGCCCGCTCCCTCCATGCCGATCGTCGCCGGAAGCGAGGGGGGTTTGTAGAGGCCGGTGCGGAAATAGACGTCGATGTAGTTGAGCCCGACCGCCGCGTGGCGCACCAGCGCCTCGCCCGGGCCAGGGGAGGGAACCGGAACCTGCTCCCAGCGCAGCACCTCGGGGCCGCCATGCTCATGGATACGAATGGCGTGATGCATCGGTCGCTCCCGGTCTCTCTGTGTCGTCTCTAGCCTGGTTGCGGTGTCAGTGTGCCGGCGCTGCGAGGAGCGGTGCGTCGGCGTGCTCGTGGGCGAGGAGATAGCGCTTCGTATCCGCTCCCTCGCCGCCCGAATAGCCGCCGAGCGCGCCCGAGCCGACGACCCTGTGGCAGGGAATGATGATCGGGATCGGGTTCGCGCCGCAGGCACCGCCCACGGCGCGGGCGGAGCTGCCGAGCGCGGCGGCGATCTCGCCGTAGCGCCGCGTCCGGCCTGGCGGGATCGCCAGCATCTCGTCCCACACCTTCCTCTGGAAGGCCGTTCCCGCGGGCGCAAGCGGCAGGTCGAACGCCGACCGGGGGTCGTCGAAATAGGCGTCGAGCTGGCGCCTGGCCCGCGCAAGCAGCGGCGTCGCCTCCGCCACGCCGGCGCCGCGCCCGAAGTCGAGCGCGACGATCCGCCCGTCCTCCTCGAAGACGGTGATCTCGCCGAGCGGTGAGTGCAGCGTCAGATGCGGCACGACGATCCCATTATTGCGGGCCGCGGAAGGCAGGGCCGGCCACGGCGGAGGGCGATTTCGCGCCGCAGCAGGCCGGGCGTCAAGCCACCCCCTGACCGGTCGGGCCATCGGGGGCTGATCGGCCGCCGCGCCCGCGCTAGCATCGCCCAGGAAGCGCCTGCCCGGAGAGGGGCGCGCAAGGGAAGGGACGACACCCATGGCCATCTCCATCGCAGCGATCGACCCCGCGCGGCCGGATTTCGCCGGCGAGGTCTCCGGCATCGACCTCGCCGCGCCGATCACCCCGGCCGATGCCGCCGCGATCGACGCAGGCATGGCACGGTTTGCCGTGCTCGTGTTCCGCGACCAGCGCATCACCGACGAGCAGCAGGTGGCATTCAGCCGCCATTTCGGCCCGCTCGAGGAAGCGACGGGCGACCTCCGGCCGGTGGCGGAGCGGCGCATCTCGATGGCGCTGAACGACATCTCGAACCTCGACCAGTCGGGCAAGGTGATGGCGCGGGATGACCGCCGCCGGCTGTTCAGCCTCGGCAACATGCTCTGGCACTCGGATTCGAGCTTCAAGGCGGCCCCAGCGCGCTACTCGCTCCTTTCGGCCCGCGTGATTCCCGGCGCGGGAGGCAATACGGAGTTCGCCGACATGCGCGCCGCCTATGACGCACTCGACGACGAGACCAAGGCGATGATCCAGGACCTCGTCTGCGAGCACAGCCAGATCTATTCGCGCGGCGCGCTCGGCTTCACCGAGTTCACCGAGCAGGAGATGCGGCAATGCGCCCCGGTGAAGCAGCGCCTGGTGCGCCGCCACCCCGTTTCGGGCAGGAAGAGCCTGTTCCTCTCTGCCCATATCGGCGCGATCGACGGCATGCCGGTTCCCGAGGCGCGCATGCTGATCCGCGACCTGACGGAGCATGCGACGCAGCGCGAGTTCGTCTACGCGCATGTCTGGCGGCCCTTCGACCTCGTGATGTGGGATAACCGCGCGACTATGCATCGCGCCCGCCGCTACGACGCGACGCAGGTGCGCGACATGCGGCGCACCACCGTGTCCGACGAGGTCTCGACGCTCGAACAGGTCGCCTGAACACATCCGGCTGACTCACCGGCGCAGGGGGGCGTGCCCAGCGCGGGCCCCTTCTTCCTGGGCGGCGCAAATCTGCAATTGCGAGTCACTCGCAAATCGGCTAACACGCGCTCGTGACCGGTACCGAGACGCCTTCCCCTGAGCCGCGCGAGACCGCGGCGGTGGCTGCACCGCGCGTGAGCACCACAACGCTGTTCGAGGGACGGGCCGAACTCGAGATCGATCACCGGGGAGAGATCTACCGCCTGCGCATTACCCGCACGGGAAAGCTCATCCTGACGAAGTAGCCGGTGCCTCCCGGGGAGGCGCCAGCCAGCCAGCCACCGGCCCCGCGCCGGCAGCCAGCCAGCCCATCGCAAACGACCATCGCGAAGGAGTGGCCGGCCCATGCGGGCGCCGATGTTCCGACTGCTGATCCTCTCGACCACCATTCTCTCCGGCGGCGCCGCCGCGCAGACCGCACCCGCGACGACGCCCGCGCCGCAGGGCGTGACCTCGCTCGATGCCGTCGTCACCACCGCGACGCGCACGCCGGAAGTGGCGGGCGACGTCGCCGCGCCGGTAAGCGTGGTGCCGCGCGAGGAGATCCTCCGCCGCCAGCCGCAGAACCTGAACGACCTCCTGTTCGACATGCCTGGCGTGGAGGCAGACGGCCTTCCCCGCAACAGCGTGATGCAGCCGCAGATCCGTGGCCTGGGCGACGATCGCGTCGTCATCCGCGTCGACGGCGTGCGGCAGAACTTCTCCTCCGGCCATCGCGGCCGCCTCTTCCTCGACCCGTTCCTGCTGCGCCAGGTCGAGGTGGTGCGCGGGCCAGGCTCGATGCTCTACGGCTCGGGCGCGCTGGGCGGCGTGATCCAGATGCGCACCGTCGAGGCCGATGACCTGCTCCGCCCAGGCGAAAACCTCACCGGCATCGCCTCGGGCGGCTGGCAGAGCAACAACGGCCAGTACCAGGGCGGCCTCACCTCCGCGTTCCGCTCCGGCGCGCTCGATGGCGCTGCCTCGCTCATCGGCCGCACCGCGCAGGACTTCGAGGACGGAATCGGCCAGGACATTCCCTATTCCGCTGCCGATACGGTCTCCGGCCTCGCGAAGCTCGGCTACACGGTGGGCGACGGCATACGCCTCGGCGTCTCGGTGATCGGCTTCGGCGAGAACACGACGATCCCGGTCGCGGCCAACACGACCGACGCGACCAACATAGCCAAGCGCCGGCTCAGGCAGCAGCAGATCGCCGTCTCCGGCAGCTACGCGCCGCCCGGGCAGGACTGGGCCGATGCCGGCTTCACCGCCTACTACACCGAGGTTGGCATCGACGAACGACGCGTGGTGCCGAATGACGGCCGCTTCGACACGACCGACTACCAGACCTTCGGCCTCGACCTTCAGAACACCTCGCGCTTCTCGCTCGCTGGGTTCGAGCGCCATGCGCTGACCTACGGCATCGACGCCTTTCGCGACGACCAGGAGGGCACGCGCAACGGCGCGCCGCGCACGGCGTTTCCGAAGGCCAACCAGACGATCATCGGCCTCTTCGTCCAGGACGCGATAACCATCGGGCCCGTGACGGCAACCTTCGGCCTTCGCTACGACAGCTATGAACAGGAGGCACAGGGGCAGCAGAACCGTTCCGAGGATCACCTCAGCCCGAAGGTGTCGCTCGCCTGGCAGGTCACGCCCTGGGCGCAGCCCTACGTCTCGTACTCCGAGGCGTTCCGCGCGCCCTCGCTGGTCGAGCTCTACCAGACCGGCGTGCACTTCCCGATCAGCTTCTTCCCGTTCCCGACCTTCAACAACTTCATTCCGAACCCGGACCTCAGGCCCGAGATCGCGCGGAACAAGGAGGCCGGCCTCAATCTCCGCTTCCGCGACGTGTTCAGCCCGCGCGATTCGCTGCGCGCGCGCCTCTCGGTGTTCCAGAACGACATCGACGACTATATCGAGCTCGTCGTCGGGGCGACCACGACGCAGGCGCGCAACGTCTCTCGCGCGCGCATCCGAGGCATCGAGGTCGAGGCGGGCTACGACAGCGGTCCCTGGTTCGCGACCCTCGGGGCCTCGGCACTGGATGGGGAGAACAAGACCGAGGGCGGTCCGCTCAGCCTGATCCCGCAGCACAAGGTGGCGGTCACGCTCGGCCACCGCTTCCTCGAGAGCGGCTGGACGGTGGGCGGGCGCGTGCTCGCCACCGCGACGCAGTCGGAGAAGCCGCAACCCTCCTACCCCACAAGCGGCTACGGCCTGCTCGACCTGTTCGCGACCTATGCGCCGACGGAGGGACCGTTCGAAGGCTGGCGCCTCGATGTCGGGCTCGACAACGTGTTCGACCATGCCTACCGACGCCTGTCCTGGGACAGCGGCGCGAACCCGTCGCAGTTCTACGATGTCGGGCGCAACCTGAAGGTTGCGCTGCGCGCGCAGTTCTGAGTGCGCGCGATGCGGCGCGAGCGGCTTGCGGCGGCGTCCGGGGGGGACGATCGCGCGCACGCGCTCGCGCTCTCGCTTCTCGTCCACGCGGCCGCAGCGTTTCCGTTCGTGCTTGGCGTTGCCGGCGGCGGGGCGAAACTCGGAGAGGGCATCGGCGCCGCGGGCGGTCCTGCCACCACCTTCGAGGTCGTCGGCCCCCCAGTGCGCGGCGTCACCGATGCGCTTGCCGAGGAGGGAGCGGAGAACGAGGCACCGGCCGTCACCGCCGCGCTGGTTGACGAGGCGCCGCCGCAGCCGATGCCCGAGCCGGAGGAGGCGCGGTTCGTCGATCCTTCACCGGAGCCCCTGCCCGCCTTTCCCGAACCCGACATCGCGCGCGTGACCGAAGCGGAGCCGATTGTGCCGTTTCCGGAACCCGAGGCACCGCGGCTTGCCGAAGCCGAAGCGGTCGCTGAGAGTCCGGAGCCCGATCCTGTCGCCGAACTGGTGCCACCCGAGGCCAAGCCGGCGCAGCGCGCCGAACGCCGGCCCCGGCCACCCGCGCCCGTGCGCGAGGCAGCGCCGAAGCGCGCACCGGCGGCGCGAAACGAAACAGTGGAGCAGCGCCGCGCACCACCACGCCGCGGCGCTCCTTCCACTTCCGCATCGGCCGCCGCGACGAGCGGATCGTCGGCATCGCAGGCAAGCGCCGGTTCTGCAGGAAGTGCCGCGCTTCTGCCGATACTCGTCACCAACCCCGCCTTCCGCCATCCCCCCCGGCCGCCCGCCTACCCGCCTGCCGCCGTCGCGCGCGGGCTCGAAGGGACGGTGCTGATCCGCGCGCTGGTCTCGCCCGACGGCACAACGGTCGAGATCAGGCTCGAGCGGTCATCCGGGGTCGCGCTGCTCGACCGTGCGGCGCTGGCCGCCGTGCGCGGCTGGGCGTTCCGTCCTGCCTCCGTCGGCGGCAGGACGGTTCCAGCCTGGGTCGAGGTGCCGGTGCATTTCCGGCTCGGCTGATACGAGACCGAAAGAAAAGGAGAAGAGTCGATGATGCCTGCACTGGATGGCGGCGCCGCGATCGCCGAGCGGTTCGCAGCGTTGCGGGCCGAGCGGCCGGGCCTGCGCGTGCGCGATGCGGCAGCGAGGCTCGGCGTTCCGGAAGCTGCGCTCGTCGCCTCCACCGAAGGTGCCGTGCGCCTCCGCCACGACTGGGCCGGCCTGCTGGCCGCCATCTCGCGCACAGGCGACGTGATGGCGCTGACGCGGAACGAAACCGTGGTGCATGAGCGCCACGGCACCTATGGCACGGCGGAGGTGCACGGCAAGGTCGGGCTGATCGTCGGCGACGAGATCGACCTCCGCCTGTTCCTCGCGTACTGGGCGCATGCCTGGTTCGTTCCGGCCGGCCGCCCTGGCAGCCCGCGCGGGTCGGTTCAGGTGTTCGACGCAGCGGGCATTGCGACGCACAAGATCTTCGCCACAGAGGCAACCGATGCCGAGGTCTTCGCCGCGATCGCGCACGAGCTCGCCGATGACGACCAGGCGGTTCCCGCCTTCATCGCCGCCCAGCAGCCCAGGGCGCCACGTGCCGATGCGGCGGTCGATGGCGCGGGGCTGCGCGAGGCCTGGGCGACGCTCCCCGACACGCATGACTTCATCCGCCTTCTGCGGCGCTTCGACGTGACGCGACACCAGGCGATGCGGCTTGCGGGCGAGGACTTCGCCGCGCCCATCGGCACCCGCGCACCGGTGCGCGCCTTGGAGACCGCGGCGGGCTCGTCGCTGCCGGTGATGGTGTTCGTCAACAACCCCGGCACGATCCAGATCCACAGCGGCCCTGTCCGGCGCGTGGAGATGCGCGGCCCGTGGTTCAACGTGCTCGATCCGCGCTTCAACCTGCATCTTCGCACCGATGGCCTCGCCTCGGCCTGGCTCGTGCGGAAGCCGACAGTCGACGGGATCGTGACCTCCATCGAGGCGTTCGATCGTGACGACCAGCTCGTGCTGATGCTGTTCGGCAAGCGCAAACCAGGGCAGGCGGAGGACGAGGCGTGGCGCGCACTCGCGACCGCCGTCACGCTTGCGGAGCCTACGCCATGCTGAGCCGACGCACAGCCCTCGCTGCACCGGTCCTGCTCGCCGGCACGGCGCGCGCTCACGGACGGCGCATCGTCGTGGCAGGAGGTGGCATCGCGGAGATCGTCGTCGCCCTCGGCGCCGGGGGCGACATCGTCGCCGCCGACAGCACCGCGCTATTCCCACGCCGGCTGACGCGACTGCCGCAGGTTGGGTATCTCCGCTCGCTCGGCGCGGAAGGCGTTCTCTCCGCCTCGCCGACGCTGCTGATCCTCGCCAACGAGGCGGGGCCGCCGGAGGCGGTGGCGCAGCTCGAGCGGTCGGGCGTGCGGGTGGTTCGCGCGCCACGCGTCACTGGCCGCGACAGCCTCATCGCGGCGGTGCGCGTTCTCGCGGCGACACTTGGCGCGGAGGCGCGCGGCGACGCCATGGCGCAGGCGATCGCCGCTGACTTCGATGCGCTCACGGGCATCGTCGCTGGCCTGCAGCGACGCCCCTCCGCCGTGTTCGTCCTCGCCGCCGGCGGCGGCGCGCCGCAAGCCTCCGGTACGGCATCGGCTGCGGACGCGATGCTTGGCCTCGCGGGCGCGCGCAACGCCATCACCGCCTATCGCGGCTACAAGCCTGTCTCTGCCGAGGCACTGCTCGCCGCCGATCCCGAGGCGCTGGTGACGACGACGCACACGATGGAGGCGCTGGGCGGCGAAGGTGGGTTCGCACGTATTCCCGCGCTCGCCCCGCTCGCCGCGGTGCGCGGGGGGCGGGTGATCGTGTTCGACAGCCTCTATCTGCTTGGCTTCGGCCCGCGCACGGCACATGCGGCGCGCGACCTTGCCGCGGCGCTGCATGGCGACAGCGTTGGCAGCCTTCCCGCACGGCCATGGCTGGCGGAGCACACGTGACCCGCTCCGCACTCGCCTTGCCCGCGCGGCGGCGGCTCTCCACGAGCACCGCTCTGGCAGTGCTTGCCTTGCTGCTCGCGCTCGCCGTCATCGCGGCGCTCGCCACCGGGCCTGTTCCGCTGTCGCCTGGCCGCGTGCTCGCCGCGATCGCGGGCGACGCGCCGCTGCGCGATGTCGCCATCGTGCAGGCGCTCCGCCTTCCTCGCACGCTCGCCGCGGCGGTTATCGGCGCCGTGCTTGGCGTCGGCGGCGCGGTGATGCAGGGCATGTTCCGAAACCCGCTCGCCGACCCCGGCCTGCTCGGCGTCTCTGCGGGAGGTGCGATGGGCGCGGTCGCGACGATCGTTCTCGGCGCTGCGCTACTTCCCGAATGGTCACGGCCCCATGCCGGCGCCGCGGCCGCTTTCGCCGGCGCGCTTTCCGTCACGCTGCTGGTGCAGCGGCTCGCCACGGTCGAGGGCCGCGTGCTGATCGGCGCGATGCTTCTCGCCGGCATCGTGTTCAACGCGCTGGCCGGCGCGGTGACGAGCGCGATGATCTTCGCCGCCGACGACATGCAGCTCCGCGACATTCTGTTCTGGACGATGGGAAGCGTCGCGGGGGCGACGCATGCGAAGCTTGTGCTCGTCGCCGCCGCCTCGCTTCCGCTTCTGCTCGCCGCGCCGCTTCTCTGCCGCGCCCTGAACGCGCTGATTCTCGGCGAGCGAGAGGCGCTGACGCTCGGCATCCCGGTCGAGCGCGTGAAGCGCCTCGCCGTCGTGCTCGTCGCGTTGGCCGTCGGTGCCTCGGTCGCTGCCGCGGGGATGATCGCCTTCGTCGGCATCGTCGCGCCGCATCTCTGCCGGCTCGCGCGCGGCGCCGATCACCGCTTCGTCCTGCCCGCGAGCGCCCTGGTCGGCGCAACGCTCCTGGTCGCAGCGGACACCGCCGCGCGCACCGTGCTCGCGCCTGCGGAACTGCCCATCGGCCTCGTGACGTCGCTGATCGGCGGGCCATTCTTCCTCGCACTGCTGCTCCGCCAACGCCTTGCGGTGGACGGGTCATGATCGAGGCAAGAGGTCTCCGCGTCGCGCGCGGCGGGCGGGTGCTTCTCGCCGTCGCCGAGCTGTCACTCGCCCAGGGCGCCGTCACAGGCGTCGTCGGCCCGAACGGCGCAGGCAAGTCGACGCTGACGCGCGTGCTCGCGGGCGAGCTTCGCCCCGACACGGGAACGGTTCGCCTCGGAGAGCTTCCCGTCGCCGCGATCCCCCCTGCCGAGCTCGCACGGCGTCGCGCGGTGCTGCCGCAATCGACCATGCTCGGCTTCCCGCTGACGGCGGAGGACGTCGTGCGGCTCGGGCGCACGCCCCATGCAGGTGCCGCGAGCGCAGCGGAGGACGAGGCCGCAATCGCCGCGGCGATGGAGGAGGCGGGCGTCATCCACCTTGCGAGCCGCATGATGGCGACGCTTTCGGGAGGCGAGGCGCAGCGCGTGCAGCTCGCCCGCGTTCTCGCCCAGCTCTCCGGCCCCGACCCGGCGACAACAGCGCTCTTCCTCGACGAGCCGACCTCGAGCCTCGACCTTGCCCATGCGCACGCCATCCTTCGCGCCGCTTCGCGGCGTGCGGTGCAGGGCGCCACCGTGCTCGCGGTGCTGCATGACCTCTCGCTCGCCGCCGCCTGGTGCGACCGCGTACTGGTTCTCGAGGGCGGCACGATCGTGGCCGACGGCGCGCCGCACGCCGTGCTCGACGAGGCGCTTGTCTCGCGCGTCTGGGGCATCAGCGTCAGGCGCCTCGAGGGCGGGAGCGCGCGGGACATCGCCTTCCTCGCCGCCTGACCGCGCGACGGCCCTGCGTAGCTCGCGGGTTGACGACGCACCGGCCGCTTGCTGCGATGGAGCATCACCGTACACATGCGCCGGAGCCTCCATGGCACAGCATCGCCTCGAAGCCTCGCCGGAGACCGTCCACTGGGGCTATTTCGGGGCCGATGTGAAACCGGTGCTCGCCATCGCCTCGGGTGACAGGGTCGACGTCACCTGCGTGTCAGGACGGACGGAGACGTTCCCCGAGAAGGCAAGCGGCTTGACGGTTCCGCCCGCGCTGAAGGCGATCAACGAGCGCCTCGCGCCGGAGCTCGGCGCGCACATCCTCACCGGGCCCATCGCGATCGAGGGGGCCGAGCCGGGCGATATGCTCGAGGTCCGTATCGAGGCGATCACCCCGGGTGCGGACTGGGGCTACAACGCCGTCCGTCCCCTCGTCGGCACGCTGCCTGAGGATTTCCCGCTCACCCGCATCCTGACCATCCCGGTCGACCGCGCGCGCAACAGCTGCAGGCTTCCCTGGGGAACCGAGCTCGCCCTGTCGCCGTTCTTCGGGGTGATGGGCGTCGCACCCCCGCCTGCCTATGGGCGCATCGCGTCGAACCCGCCACGCGAGCATGCGGGCAATCTCGACAACAAGGAGCTCGTCGCGGGCACCACCCTGTTCCTGCCCGTGTTCGTGCCCGGCGCGAACTTCTCGGTGGGCGACGGGCACGGGGTTCAGGGCGATGGCGAGGTCTGCATCACCGCGCTCGAGATGTGCCTCGACGGCACGTTCACCTTCGTGCTGCACAAGAAGAAGGGTTCCGCCCCGCTTCTGTCCTTCCCGCGGGCGGAGACGGCGACGCACTACATCTCGATGGGCATGAACGAGGATCTCGACCTCGCCATGAAGCAGGCGCTGCGCGAAATGATCGCCTTCATAGCCGCGCGCTCGAACCTCTCGCCGCTCGATGCCTACCAGCTCTGCTCGCTCGCGGCCGATTTCCGCGTCACGCAGACGGTGAACGGCATCAAGGGCGTGCACGGGATGCTGCGCAAGGACCTGATCTGAGTGGTCCACAACCGGTGCGTGTGAGTTGTCCACAAGTTTCTCTCGACCGCGCCGTCACAACGGATTGTATGCGGCCAGGGCTCTCTGATACCGTATCTGGTGTCGGGAAGGCAGAAACCAGTGGGAGCCCGCGGGATGGATTGGACCGAGGAAGCAATCGCCACGCTGCGTCAGCTCTGGGCGGAAGGGCTCTCGACCGCCGAGATCGGCCGGAGGATGGGCATCTCGAAGAATGCCGTGGTCGGCAAGGCGCACAGGCTCAATCTCGCCGCGCGCCCCTCGCCGATCCGCCGCGTTCCGGGGCAGCCCGTGCCGCCGCGCGCACCCCGCGTCGTCGCGCGCCCGGCCATGCCGCGGCCCATGCCGATGCTGCCCGTCTCCCGCCCCGCCCTCGGCCAGTCGCCCG
>NZ_VFAC01000040.1 GCF_007644105.1 Elioraea rosea
TGTCGCCGTCGCCCGCGTTGATCGTGTCGTTGCCGATGCCGGTGGTGATCGTGTCGTTGCCCGCGCCGGCGGTGACGTTGTTGGTTCCGTCGCCGGCATGGATCACATTGGTTCCCGCGCCAGCATTGATCGTGTCATTGCCCGCGCCGGTCGTGATCCGATCGGCGCCAAGACCAGCCGTGATCCGGTTGTTGCCACCGCCATCGGTGACCTCGTTGTCACCGTCGCCCGCGTTGATCGTGTCGTTGCCGATGCCGGTGGTGATCGTGTCGTTGCCCGCGCCGGCGGTGACGTTGTTGGTTCCGTCGCCGGCATCGATCACATTGGTTCCCGCGCCAGCATTGATTGTGTCATTGCCCGCAGCTGTCGTGACTTTATCGTCGCCCGCACCCAAGACTACCCTATCGGCTCCATTGCCTCCCTCGACGGTGTTGTTGCCAAACAGGTCTATGAAGCTGTCGTTACCGCCATTGCCGAAAAAGAGGTCATCGCCGCTCGTCCCAGAGAATTTCTCGTTTCCCGACGACCCATATGTATTCGTCCCGTCATCGAACTGCAGCCTTTCAATTTGACTGACGCTGTCGCTTCCTCCCGCGCCAACAAGGTCAGTGACCGCAATTTCGTCCGGGCCGACTGATACTGCATACCCAGACCGTGCGCCCAGGAATATGGCAGTATCGAAGCCCTCACTGCCCAAAAGCCGATCATCACCGCCACGCCCAATGAAAAGATCGTTCTTGCTGCCGCCAATGAGCACGTTCGCCGAAGCGGTCCCTGACAGAACGGCGTTGACCGTTCCCGTGAATGTTGCGTTCTCGATACTGGAAAGGAGCTCAAGATCGATCAGGGCAAGCGCGGTGACAACGGTATCGTTGCCGTTGCCGCCATCTACGACACTGCCAGCTCCGCGCAGAATGACCGTGTCATCACCGTCGCCGGCGAAGATGTGAAGCCGCCCCCCGCCGCCTTTCGCGCTGATGAGGTCGTCTCCGCCACCGGTACGAAAAACGACGTCTTCTGCAAGAAATTGCGGAAGCTCAAGGTCAAATATATCATCGGTAGGCCAATTGCTCTCTTCAGCCAAAAAAGCGGCGGATAGTTCCGTATCGTGTTCAACCGCAAATGACCCAGCGATGTCGACCAGGCTCCCATCACGATATATATCCTTGTAGCCGGTGAGCGTGCCCGATAGCGCGTATCCCGACACCGCATCACCGGATATGGCAAAGTTACCTGTAATGTTTGATGTACTGAATATCTTTTCTGCACCCGTAACGAACGACGTTAGAAAACCAGATAAAGTGCCATTCTCATCGATCGTAATCGTTCCATTAAGCTTGTAGTATACTTTGCCGAAGTCTGGGTCAGGAGACAACGTCTGCAGAAGGTACGACGATATCGTCCCTCCAAATAGACGAAACTCCAACTTCCCAAAGTTAACTTCATAAGTATATGTCAGATTGCCGAGGGTCGTCTCCTTGACGACAGACGGCACGGTAAGAATACGGGACGAGGCAATGGCCGTTCCGCTGGCGTAGTTTTCCCCTTCCGCATCTGGCTGAAGGGTAACTAAGTAGACTGATGTTATCCCAGAACCGAAATTAAGAGTCAGACGATTCCCAGAGAACGACCAAGTGTCCGCATTTAGGAATAAACTATTCAACATCGCGCCGGTTTGGGCAGCTTCATTGAAAATCGAAGACAACGTCAGGCTATCTTCGGAATCATCAACATAAATCGCCCCTCGGTCGGCCATTGCCTGCGAGATCTTGATCTTTACCGTTGCCACGACCGCCCCCTCTTTATGGCGCGAGGTAAGGAATTTTACTGTTTGGGATGTGTGCGGACGGCACCTAGTATCGCGTCGCCAACGTCAAACGCTCTGCGAATTCTGCGCGAGCTGCCCGAGCCGAAAATTCGGCTCGCGCGCAAATTCCTTTACATAGGTATGGATTTTGCACGCATGCCGCTCTCTCCATCAAGTCACATTAGTTGGCTACCTGGGTTGCCGCTGCATCCTGGCGCACACCCTTGGCAGCCGCCCTGTAGGCGTCGCGTTCCGAGGAACATGTCGGGGGATCCGTGCGATGGAAGGGTCTATCTGACGCGGAGGATCTCTGATTGGTTCTCACACGAGCAGATTGAGGACGGACGGTCATTCGTTAGATTAGTTGGCCTCGCGCGTGAGGCCGAGACGAGGCGCAGTGCTGGACGGGAACGACCCCGATGGCGGTGCCAGAACCGATACGGCCCAGTGCAGCCGGGCCACGGTAAACCAGCACGACCCAAGCAACCTCCCCGCCGGCGCGGACCCCCAATGCCGGCGCCCATCGCCCGCGGCAACGCGATGCAATCGTTGGCGCGCGGCCTATCCGAGCATGTCCTTACGACCAAGAAGCGCCAGACAAGCCCGATGGTACAAGGGATCGGCCTCGCCCGCACCGCCGAGCGCATTACGGTCGCCTTCGCATTCAGGGGCCAACGGATGCCTAGTCCCTGGCCCTTCCGATCACTGCTGCGTCGCCCCCTGCGTCGGGCCCAATGCGTCGCCGATCCTGCGGGCAGTCTGCATCACCAGCGGCGCCAGTTCTGCTCGCACCCGGGGGAGCGACCAGCGCGGCAGCGGGACGGCGATGTTGATCGCACCGGCCGGCCGCCCCTGGCCGTCGAGCACCGGCGCGGCGACGGAGACGTCGCCTACGAACGCCTCCTGGTCATTGAGCGCATAGCCGAGGCGCGAGGCCCGCTCGATGCGGGCAAGAACGTCCGACCGGCGCTTTGCCGTGCGCGGGGTGCGCGGCGGGAGCGGTTCGGGCGGAACGAGGCGCTCACGCGCGTCCAGGGGAAGCGCAGACAGGATCGCGCGACCGGGTGCGGTGCACCAGGCCGGCAGGCGCGTCCCGATCGCGAGGTCGACGCTGACCACATGGCGACTCGGGATCCGCGCGACGTAGACGACATCGCCGCCGTCGAGTTCGGTGAGGTTCACCGTCTCCTCGGTGCGGCGCGAAAGATCGTCAAGGAACGGCATGGCGATGCGGCGAAGCGGGTCGCTCCTCTGGAACCCGTGCGCGAGGTCGAGCACCCGCGGGCTCAGCACGTAGCGCTTCGTCTGCTCGTCCTGCTGCAGGATCGCCATCGTACGCAGCGTGTACAGCACGCGCTGGACCATCGAACGGTCGAGCCCCGTCAGGGCCACCACATCGGGGATGCCAACGGGTCGCGCGGCATTGGCGATGGCCCACAGGATCTCGAGCCCATGCGACAGTGCCCCGACATAGAGGCGCGGATCGGCGCCTTCGGGAACGCGCGGGCCGCGCTTGCGCGTCACGTCGAGACGGGGCCGTAGAGATCGGGCCGCCGGTCGCGCCACCAGGGGAAGTCCTTGCGCGCACGAACCACTTCGTCGAGGTCGATCGTCGCGACGAGCAGCTCCTCGCCTTCGGTGCCCGCCTCCTTCGCGATCATCCCCCGCGGGTCGACCACCATGGAGCGCCCGAGATGATGCCTTGCCCCCTCGACGCCGACCCGATTGGCCGCGAGAACCCATACCCCGTTCTCGTAGGCGCGCGCCCGCAACGGAACCTCCCAGATCGAGGCGCGCCGCCCAGGGTCAGCGTAGGTGGAGAAGCAAATCGGCATCACGATTGCCTCCGCGCCAGCGAGCGCGAGCACGCGGCTCGGTTCGGGGTAGAGGCGATCGTTGCAGATCTGGACACCGAAGCGGCAGCCGGCGAGCTCGAACACCGGCAGCGCATTGCCCGGCGCGAAGTAGAGCTTCTCGAAGCTGCCAGTTCCGCCTGGCGCATCGGTCGGGAAGTAGGCGGGGATGTGCGTCTTGCGGTAGGTGCCGCGTATCTCGCCTTCCGGCCCGACGATGATGGCGC
Organism: Elioraea rosea; assembly: GCF_007644105.1. GTDB lineage: Bacteria > Pseudomonadota > Alphaproteobacteria > Acetobacterales > Acetobacteraceae > Elioraea_A > Elioraea_A rosea. The sequence continues at coordinate 3,888 of NZ_VFAC01000040.1, forward strand.
TGTTGAAGTAGCCGTCCGCAGCGGCCTCGCCGAGCCCGAACACGGCGCCGATGCGGTGCTTGCGCGCCATGCCGCGCAGCGCCTCCATCTCGTTGCCGTCGAGGCGGATGAAGAACCGGTCGAAGTTCTTCTCCAGCCGGTTCGGGAAGAATGGCGCGAGGAACAGCTCGGAGAAGCAGAGAAGCTGCACGCCCCCGGCGGCGGCGCGCGCGAACATCGCCTCCGCGACGCCGAGCTGCTCGCCGGGCACCTCGCTGAACACCGGCCCGGTCTGCGCGAGCCCGACCGTGACGCTGCGCGCCATCTGGCCTAGCCCCAGATCTCGCCGAGCACGCGGCGGAGGTTCAGGCCCATGATCTTCTCGACCTCGCTTTCGGTGTAGCCATCGGCGAGAAGCGCATCGGTCTTGCGATGCATCAGGCGGGGGTTGTTCAACTCATCCGGATAGCGCTTGGCGAGCGTGTTGCCGAAGGCGCGGATGTAGTCCGCCGTCGCGCCGCCATAGCGGGTGAAGCTCATCTCGAGGATCGCATTCGCCGCCTGCTCGGAGGCAAGGGCCGCCATGTCGGTCCCGAACGACACGTGGTCGATGCCGACGAGGTTCACGATGTGGCGGAGGTGGCGGAGGAAGAGCGCCAGCGTCGGGGGATTCGCGGGGTTGCCGTCCCAGTTCATGAAGCCGTGGATCGAGGCGCCCACGAGCCCGCCGCTCTTCGCCACCGCCCTCATCGCTTCATCCGACTTGTTGCGGACGCGGTTGGTCACCGCCTTGGCGTTTGCGTGTGTCAGTAGGACCGGCTGCGTGGTCGCGGCCGCGGCGTCGAAGCACACCTGCTCGCCGCAATGCGAAAGGTCGATCGCGATGCCGAGGCGGTTGAGCTCGGCCACGACCTCGTAGCCGAAATTGGAGAGGCCGGCGTTGCGCTTCTCGAGGCAGCCATCGCCGACGGGGCAGGCCTCGTTGTAGGTGAGCTGCACGACACGAAGCCCGAGTGCGTGGAAGCACTCGATGCGCTCGGCGCGATCGCCCAGCATCTTGGTGTCCTGCCAGCCCATGATGAGCCCGACCTTGCCCCCGGCCTTCGCCGCATCGATGTCCTCGCCCCTGAGCACGAGCTTCCAGCCCGAGGCGGGGTCGGCGGCGCGGCGGCGCCAGGTGGCGAAGCTGTCGAAGGTCTGCTCGAAATCGTCGATCGGCGAGCGGATCGTCAGGTTGACGGCACTGATGTTGCCTTCGCGCAGCCATCGCGGATCGCCGTCGGAATGGAAAATCAGCCCGTCGATCACGAGCAGCCGGTCGTGCAGCGACGCCATGCGCCTTGTCCTCCCCTTGCCGACCGATCCGTGAGCGGACCGGATTGCGCATTGAAGGGCAATATGGTCGTATTGAAAAGAGGAGGGCCCCGGGGGAAAGACAATGACGCGCACGAATCCGCCTCGCACCACATTCGCAACTGCACGCACGGGCCTCGGCCGCCGCGGCCTGATCGGAAGCGCCGCCGCGCTGCTTGCCGCGCCGGCGGTGGCGCAGCAGCCCTGGCCGTCCCGGCCGGTGCGCATGATCGTCGCCTACCCGGCCGGCGGCAGCACCGACATCGCAGCGCGCCTCGCGGCAGACCGCCTCGCCCAGGCCTGGGGCCAGCCGGTGATCGTCGAGAACCGCTCAGGTGCCGCCGGTACGATCGGGGCCGATGCAGTCGCCAAGTCCCCGGCCGATGGCTACACGCTTCTGATGGCCGCGAGCCCGGAGATCGCCATCGCGCGGTCGACGCAACGGAACCTGCCGTACGACCCGGTGCGCGACTTCGCGCCGATCATCCTGGTCGCGCAGTCGCCGTTCCTTCTGCTCGCCCACCCCTCCGTTCCGGCCAAGGACGTGAAGGAGCTCCTCGCACTTGCCAAGGCGCGCCCCGGAACGCTGAATTTCGGCAGTTTTGGCAACGGAACATCAAACCACTTCGTCGGCGAACTGCTGAAGGCGGAGGCCGGGATCGACATCACCCACGTGCCGTATCGCGGTAGCGGCCCGATGATGAACGACCTCATCGCGGGCAACCTCCAGCTTGCCTTCGACACCTTCCCTGCAGGGCTGCCGCATGTGCAGGGCGGGAGGCTGAAGGCGCTTGGGGTGGCGATGCTCCGCCGCTCGCCGCTCGCGCCCGATGTCGCAACTCTCGATGAGCAGGGGCTCCCGGGCTTCACCGGCGGAAGCTGGGTCGGCCTCGTTGCGCCCGCGCGCACGCCGGAGGCGGTGATCGACCGCGTCGCCTCCGACATGGACAGGATCATGAAGGACGGCTTCGCGCAGGTGCTGAGCGAGCGCGGCATGGTGCCCGAGGGCATGGGCCCTGCCGAGTTCCGGGTCTTCGTCGAGTCCGAGGTCGGCAAGTGGGGACGTGTGGCGGAGCGCGCCGGCATCCGTCCGGAGTAGCCTCCAATGGCAGACGACACGTTCGCCCCTGGCTTCGTCGAACGCCCCTGGTGGTGGGAGGCGGCGCCACCGAAGCCGGTCGAGGCGCCGCTGCCTGACGAGACAGACGTCGCCATCATCGGTGGCGGCATTGCCGGCCTCTCCACCGCCATCGAGCTCGGACGCTCCGGCGTTCGCTCCCTGGTGATGGACCGCGAGACGATCGGCTGGGGCGCGTCGTCGCGCAACGGCGGCGCGCTCTCGGGCGCGGGAAGCCTCGGCCGCGCACGGCCGGACCTGCACAAGGCGCTCGATGCGAAGCTGCTCGCCGAGATGGTCGAAGAGGCGGAGGCAAGCTTCGAAGAGTTCGAGGCGCTGCTCTCCCGCGAGGGGATCGACTGCGCCTATCGCCGCTGCGGCCGTTTCGTTGGCGCGCATGCGCCGGCCGCCCTCGAGATGCTGGCACGTCGGGCGGAAATGCTGAATCGCGCCGATCCGGGCGTCGCCACCCTCATTCCGCGGGAGCGCATCGCCGAGGAATTGCCGACGGAACGCTACCACGGCGGGCTCGCGATCGAGCGCGCTGGCTCGCTGCACCCAGCGCTCTACACGCAGGGGCTCGCCGCGTCCGCGAGGCGGCATGGCGCGACGCTTGCGGGCGGCGTGTCCGTGCAAGGCTGGTCTCGCGACGGCTCGGCCTTCGTCGTGCGCACGAGCCGCGGTGCCGTGCGCGCGAAGCACGTGATGGTCGCGACCAATGGCTATACCGGTGCGGCGACGCAATGGCACCGGCGGCGCCTCATTCCCGTTGCGAGCTACATGATAGCGACGGAGGAGATCGGCGAGGAGCGCGTGCGCGCGGTTATGCCGAGGCTTCGGGTGTACGGCGACACGAAGAAGATTCTCTACTACTTCCGCCCCTCGCCCGACTTCCGGCGCATCCTGTTCGGCGGCCGGGCCTCGATGCGCGACGCGCCGGTGCGCGACGGTGCGGCGTGGCTGCACAGGCGGCTCATCCACCTCCTGCCGCAGCTTTCCGGCACGCGAATTACGCATGGCTGGAAGGGAAACGTCGCCTTCGCGTTCGACTTCCTGCCGCATGTCGGCGTTCACGACGGCGCGCACTACGCGCTTGCGTGCAACGGCAGCGGCGTGGTGACGATGACGCATCTCGGCCGCGTGGCGGCGCGGATGATGCTCGGCGGCGACAACCGGGCCTCCGCCTTCACCCGCCTGCCCTTCCCCACCATGCCGTTCTACGCCGGCACACCGTGGTTCATGCCGCTCGTCACCGCCTGGTACCGCTGGAAGGACCATCGCGACGGCTGGCGCGCCCCTGCTTGAGGCAGACCTGCAGCGAAGGTGAATGATGGGAACCCACCCGCATTTCGGTCCTGAGGAGTTCGCCGCCCGTCTCGGGAGGCTGAAAGCGAGGCTCGCAGAGAAGGGCGTCGCGGTCGCGCTGTTCGACGAAGTCGAGGCGATGACCTGGATCAGCGGCTACGGCAACTCCGAGAACCGTTGGCGCTGCGTCGGCATCCCGCTCGAGGGCGAGCCGTTCTTCCTGATTCGCGCGCTCGATGCCACGCCGTGCCGCGATCGCTCCTGGATAAGCGACATCCCGACCTTCCGCGACTGGGAGGACCCGATGCCTGTTCTGGCCGAGGCGCTGGCAAAGCGCGGCCTGGACAGCGCGACGATCGGGCTCGATTTCGGCAGCTACTGCATGCCGCTCGCGCGGTTCGAAGCGCTCAAGGCGGCGCTGCCGCGGGCGCGCTTCGTCGATCTCGGCCCGGTGGTGTGGGAACTTCGGCTCATCAAATCCGAGGCCGAGGTCGCGCTCCTGCGCCAGGCTTCGGCCATCGCGGACGAGGCGCTTGCCCGCGCCGCTCGGGCATGCGTTCCAGGCGCGAGCCAGCGCGACGCCGCGCGCATCGCATCCTCCTGCTACATCGAGATGGGCGGCGACCCGAGCCATGTCGGCCCGATCACGGCCGGCAAGGGCTGGGACTTCCTGCACGGCCACCTCACCGGCACGCCGCTCGCGCAGGGCGATGTGGTGCATATCGAGCTGACGCCGCGGGTTGCCGGCTACAGCGCGCGGGTGATGCGCTGCGTCTCCGTCGGGCCGGTGCCGGAGGCGCTTGCGAAGGCCTGCGCGACGCTGGCTGACCTGCAGGACCGGCAGATCGCAGCGCTTCGGCCCGGCGCGGTCGCGCGCGACGTCGATGCCATCCTGCGCGACGGCGTGCTGGAAGCGGGCCTGCGGCCGGGCTTTGACAACATCACCGGCTACACGCTCGGCCTCTACGCGCAGATGGGCCCCCGCACCTCCGACTTCACGCGCATTTTCCACCCCAGGGCCGAGTGGGTGATCGAGCCCGGAATGGTGTTCCACATGTACGTCTCCGCTGCCGGCGCTTCGCTGAGCGAAACCGTTCTCGTCACCGAGAACGGGCCGGAACGTCTGACGCATACGCCTCGCCGCATCCTGGTGGGCGGGGCTTGAGGGAGAAGGCAATGTTCGAGGTCGTCGACACAGGCATCGCCCCGTCAAAGGGCCCGATCAGCGGAACGGTGCGGAAGGGTGATCTCCTTCTCACCGCGCAGATCCCGAAGGATCCCGCGACCGGCGCGATCGTGCAGGGCGACATCACGGTGCAGACGACGCGGACGCTCGCCAATCTCCGCCAGGCCGTCGAGGCGGCGGGCGGTAGCCTTGCCGACGTGATGATGGTGCAGGTGTACCTGACCGATTCGGCCGATGCCCCGGCGATGAATGCGGTCTGGGCCGAGACCTTCGCGAAGCCCTATCCCTGCCGCGCGACCGTGGTGGTGAAGGAGCTACTCGCGCCCGGCATGCGCATCGAGATCGTCGCAACCGCGCATCTCGGCCGCGGTTGAGATGGACGCCTCGCGCAGCGTCGTCGTCGTCGGCGCGGGCGTCGCCGGAACCTCCACCGCGCTCTATCTCGCGCGCGCGGGCTTCTCCGTCACGGTGCTCGATCCTCTCGGGCCCGCCGGCGGAACCTCGTTCGGGAATGCCGGGCTGCTCAGCGCCAACACGGTGGTACCGATCGCCCTGCCGGGCATGCTTCGGAAGGTACCGGGATGGCTCGCCGACCCGACAGGGCCCGTCACCGTGCGCGCAGCCTACCTGCCGCGTGCGGCGGGCTGGCTCTGGCGCTGGGTTCAGGCCGGCAGGCTCGATCGCGTCCAGGCGATCTCGGATGCGATGGCGAAGCTGCATGCACCGGCCTTCGACTGCTGGAAGGAGTTGCTCGGCGACAGCCTGTACCGCGACCTGATCCGCCAGACGGGCCAGGTCCAGGTGTGGGAGGGCAAGGGCGAGAGCACCTCCGCCGCCGTCGAGCGTTCGCTGCGCGAGCGGCACGGCATCAAGGCCGAGGTGCTCGGCGCGGATGACCTCCGCCAGCTCTTCCCCGGCATCGCGCGCACGATCACGCGCGGCCTTCTCGTTCCCGGCAACGGCCATACGGTGAGCCCGGCACGGCTCGTGCGCACGCTTGCCGAGCTTCTTCTGGCGGAGGGCGGGGCGATCGTTCCGGAGAAGGCGCTGAAGCTCATCCCGCGCGAAGGCGGCGGCTGGACGGTGATGACCAACGTCGCCAACCGCCATGCCGCGCATGTCGTCGTCGCTGGCGGCGCATGGTCGCGCGCGCTGCTCGATCCGCTCCGCATACGCGTGCCGCTCGAGACCGAGCGGGGCTACCACGCCGCCCTGCCCTCGCCGAGCGTGGAGCCTCGCCTGCCCATCCTGCAGAAGAGCCGTGGCTTCGGTCTGACGCCGATGGAGGACGGCTTGCGCATCGCGGGCACTGTCGAGATCGCCGGCCTCGATGCCGCCCCCGACGAGGGGCGCGCGCGCATCCTGCTCGACCATGCGCGCGCGCTGTTTCCCGGCCTGGACGGCGGCGAGCCACGGCTATGGCTCGGGTTCCGGCCCTCGACGCCGGACAGCCTGCCGATTCTTGGCCCCGCGGGCGCGAGACCCGGGCTGCATCTCTGTCTGGGCCACGGGCATTTCGGCATGACAGGCGGGCCGCCAAGCGGCAGGCTCGTCGCACGAATGATCGCCGGCGACGCACCGCAGATCGACGCCGCGCCCTACGCGGCATCGCGCTTCGCATGATCCCGCAACGACGGAAGCAGAACGGGAGTTCACGATGAGGAAGCCAACAGGACCCTTCACCCTTAGCCGCCGCAGCCTGGTCGCAGCCGCCGCGGTCGCGCCGCTCGCGAGCCCGGGCGTGCTGCGCGGCCAGACTGCTGGCGAGGTCATCGTCCGCACGCCCGGCGGCGTCTATGACGACGTGATGCGCCGGCATGTCTACGATCCGTTCACCAAGGAGACGGGCATCCGCGTCCAGCCTGTCGCGGCCACCGTGGCGCGGCTGCTTGCGATGTTCCGCGCCAACAACGTCGAGCTCGACCTGATCGACACCGGCGATGGCCCGCTGGTCACGCTCGAGCGTATGGGCGCTCTCGCGCCCATCGCCTACGACCAGTGGCACTGGACCAGGCCCGACGACATCGTGCGCGAGGTGCGCCACGAGTATCGCTGCGCCAACTTCATCTATGCCACCGTGCTCGCCTACAACCGCGAGAGCTTCCCGAACGGGACGCATCCCAAGAGCTGGGCGGAGTTCTGGGATGGCGCGAAGTTCCCCGGGCCGCGCATGCTGGCAGACATGGCCTCGGGCCAGCCGAACCTCGAGTTCGCCCTGATCGCGGACGGCGTGTCGAAGGACCAGCTCTACCCGCTCGACATCGATCGCGCCTTCCGCTCCCTCTCCCGCGTGAAGCCGCATATCCGCAAGTTCTGGGACACGGGCGCGCTCTCTGCGCAGATGCTGTCCGACAAGGAAGTGGTGCTCGGCTCTGTCTGGAACGGCCGCGTCCAGACAATCATCGACCGCGGTGCGCCGCTCGGCATCGAGTGGAACCAGCACATGATCCAGACCCAGGCGCTCGCGGTGTTCAAGGGTGCGCGGAACGGTGCCAACGCGCAGAAGCTCATCGACTTCATGCTGCGCCCGGAGAGCCAGGCCGGCTACGCGCGCGAGCTCATCTATGGCCCGACGAACGTTAAGGCGTTCGATCTCCTGCCGGCAGACCAGCTCGCGCGCATGCCGGGAAGCCCCAACTCGCGCGAGAGCGGCTTCTTCAACAACGTGCCGTGGTGGGAGGACAACCGCGACCGTGTGAACCGCGCCTGGTCGCGCTGGATCCTCGGCTGATGCAGGCTGGTTCCGCGGCGGTCGTTCTCGAGACCGTCACGAAACGCTACGGGGCCGACACGGTTGTGGATGCCGTGTCGGTCTCGATCGCGCAAGGCGAGTTCTTCACGCTCCTCGGCCCCTCGGGCAGCGGCAAGACGACGACGCTGAACATGCTTGCCGGCTTCGCCGAGCCCGATGGTGGACGCGTGCTGCTGGCCGGCAGGGACGTGACGCGCGCCGCGCCGCGCGAGCGCGGCCTCGGCATGGTGTTCCAGAACTACGCGATCTTCCCGCATCTGGACACGTTCGAGAACGTCGCCTTCCCCTTGCGCGTGAAGAAGGCGCCGAAGCGCGAGGTCGAGACACGCGTCGCCGACGCGCTCGCGATGGTCAAGCTCACCGGCTTCGAGCGCCGCTACGCGCGGCAGCTCTCCGGCGGGCAGCAGCAGCGCGTCGCGCTCGCCCGCGCCATCGTCGCGCACCCGTCGGTCGTGCTGATGGATGAGCCCCTGGGCGCGCTCGACAAGAACCTGCGCTACCACATGCAGGTCGAGATCAAGGAGATCCAGCGCCGCCTCGGCATGACGGTCGTCTACGTCACGCACGACCAGGAGGAGGCGCTGACGATGTCCGACCGCATCGCCATCATGAATGGCGGCCGCATTGTACAGATGGGTCCGCCTCGCGACGTCTACGAGGCGCCGGAGAACGCGTTCGTCGGCCGCTTCCTCGGCGAGGCGAACCTCATTCCCGCGCGTCGCGACGGTTTGGCCGTGGCAAGCGAAGGCGGAGCGCTGCTCGAATCCGCGCATGGCAGCCTCGGTGCAGAGGGCGGCTTCCTGTTCGTCCGCCCCGAGAAGGTCGCCGTTGCGCCAGAAGCCGGAACGGCGCCAGGCGGCCCGAACCGCATCGCCGGGCGCGTGCGCTTCGCGGGCTTCCTCGGCAACGTCCTCCGCTACGAGGTCGACACGGACCAGGCCGGTTCCCTAATCGCCGATCTCGTCAACGGTCCCGGCGCGGTGCTGCATGCGGCGGGCGACACGGTGGTCCTTTCCTGGAGCCGGGAGGATTGCCGGCTCCTGCCGGGCTAGGCCGCCATGCCGCTCTCGCGCCTCGGCGCCCTGCTGCTGCTCGCGCCATCGATCCTGCTGCTCGTCTTCGTGTTCCTCGGGCCGATCGGCTGGTTCCTGGTTGGCTCCTTCGCCGAGCTCGGCTCGCTCGCCGAGATCTGGGAGGAGACGCGCGCGGTCGTCGGTTCGCGAGCCGTCGCGCTCGCCATTGCCAACACGAATTGGATCGCGCTTCAGGTCACGTTCTTCGTGCTGCTGATCGGCTATCCGCTCGCCTATGCGTTGAACCGCGCGCGCGGCCTGGCCTTCAGCCTGATCATCATCGCGATCGTGCTTCCGTACTTCACCAGCGTGATCGTGCGCACCTATGCGTGGATGGTGATCCTCGGGCGGAACGGAATCATCAACCAGATGCTGCTCGGCCTCGGCATCGTCTCCGAACCGCTCGAACTGATGTACAATCGTCTCGGCGTCGTTATCGGCATGACATACGTCCTGCTGCCATACATGGTGCTGACGCTCTATGCCGCGATGAAGGCGGTCGACCCCCGGCTGCTTCAGGCTGCGGAGGGCATGGGGGCCTCGCGCCTCGGCGTGTTCCTGCGCGTGTTTTTGCCGCTGACGATGCACGGCGTGATCGCTGGAAGCCTGATCGTGTTCATCCTCGCGATCGGCTTCTTCGTCACGCCAGCGCTGATGGGAGGGCCGTCCGACATCATGATCGCGATGCTGATCGAGCGGGAGATCGAGCTGACACAGAACTGGCCGGTGGCGGCGATGATGACCGTGGTGCTGCTCGTGGTTACGCTTGTGCTCTACGCGATCTATGCCCGCTTCACCGGCGGGCGCACAGGGTTTGCGCGATGAGCGGCTCGCCGCTGCGCAGGACGCTCGAGCGCGCGCTGGTCGTGCTGATCTGCGCCGGGCTGCTCGCGCCGATCCTCGTCGTGATCATCGCCTCCTTCTCGGGGGACGGGTACCTGAAGTTTCCGCCCGAGACATTCTCGCTGCGCTGGTACGAGCGGTTCCTCGGCGATCAGCGCTGGCGGACGGCGATCCTCAATTCCGTCGTCGTGGCGGCGATGACCTGCGTCCTCGCCACCTTCCTCGGCTTCATCGCGGCCTATGCGATGATGCGCGCAGGCTTCCGCGGCAAGCAGGTTCTCGCCGCCCTGCTGCTCACGCCGCTGATCGTGCCGCACGTCGTGACGGCGATCGCGATCTACTACATCTCCGCCCCGCTCGGGCTCATCGGCTTCCGCCCGTGGGTGGCGATCGCCCACACGGTCGTCGCGTTGCCGGTGGTGCTGGTTATTCTCCAATCGGCGATGCAGACGGTCGATCCCAACTTCGAGCGGGCGGCGATGGTGTTCGGCTGCACGCGGTTCGGAGTGTTCCGCCGGGTCGTGCTGCCGCTGGCCCTGCCGGGCGTCGTGTCCGCCGCGCTGTTCGCCTTCCTCACCTCGTTCGACGAGGTGGTGATCGCGCTGTTCCTCTCCGGCATCCGGGGCGAGACGCTGCCGGTGCGTATCTGGAACAGCCTCCATCTGGAGGTCGAGCCGACCATCGCGGCCGTCAGCACGCTCCTGATCGCGGTCACCGTCGTCGCGCTGCTCATCGACTACCTGGTGCGGCGCGATCGCGCGGCGACATCCGGACGCTGACCGCGCCGGTCGGAAGAGTTGCGGGATGCCGGGGAGTGTCTGGTAGCGGCGGACGGATTTGAACCGCCGACCAAGGGATTATGATTCCCCTGCTCTACCGCTGAGCTACGCCGCCACCAAGGCGCGCGGGATAGCCCCCGGACGCCTTTGGTGTCAATCCGCCACGCCGCATGGCGGCCTCGCCGCGCGCCGCGACGCGTGCCGGGAGGGGCGCCTCGACCGCCGGTGGACCGGGCGGTCGCGATCGCCTACCACCATCGCCAACCGTTGAGGAGAGAGCCCATGCCGAGCCTGACGCTCGAGGACGCGAACCGGCTGATCGAGGCCGCCCTGGCCAAGGGCCGGGAACTCGGCTGCAAGCCGCTGACGGTTGCGGTGCTCGATGCCTCCGCGACGCTGCTCGCGTTCCAGCGCCAGGCGCCCTCGGGCCTCGCGCGGCCGGAGGTTGCGATCGGCAAGGCGCGGGCCTCCCTCGCGCTCGGCGTCTCGTCGCGCAGGATCGGCGAGATGGCAGCGACCCGGCCGCACTTCATCCAGGGCGTGATAGCGTCCTCGCCAGGCCCCTTCGTGCCGGTGCCAGGAGCGGCGCTGATCGTCGAGAATGGCGAGACGGTCGGCGCCGTCGGCATCTCGGGCGATACGAGCGACAACGACGAGGCATGCGCAGCGGCAGGCGTCGCTGCGATCGGCCGCGAGGCAGTCGTCTGAGCCCCGGGAGACCGCTCAAGCGGCGCGGACGAGCACCTGGCGCTTCCGCCCGAGCGAGAGTCTCGCGGCGCCATCCTCCGTCAGCGCCGCGGCGCCGATCGTCTGGCCCTCGTCGGTCACCGGAGCGTCGTTGAGCCGCACCCCGCCCGAGCGGATCTGGCGCCGGGCCTCGGCGTTCGAGGCAAGGCCGAAGGCGCGCTGGACGAGGGCGAAGGCGGCGATGCCGGTGGCGAGCTCGGGCACCACGACGACCGGAAGCCCCTCGGCGCTCGCCCCTGACGCGGCCTTCGCCGCCGCCTCCGCCGCCTCGCGCCCGTGCAGAAGCGCCGTCGCCTCGGTGGCGAGCACGGCCTTGGCAGCGTTCAGCTCAGCCCCCTCGAGCGTCTCGAGCCGCGCGATCTCCTCCATCGGCAGCTCGGTGAAGAGGCGGAGGAACTTCCCCACATCGGGGTCCTCGGTGTTGCGCCAGAACTGCCAGTAGCCGAACGGGGCGAGGCGGTCGGCATTCAGCCACACCGCGCCCGAGGCGGTCTTGCCCATCTTCTGGCCCGAGGCGGTGGTGAGCAGCGGAACGGTAAGGCCGAACGCCTCGGCGCCGTCCATGCGGCGGATGAGGTCGGCTCCCATCACGATGTTACCCCACTGGTCAGACCCGCCCATCTGCAGCGCCACGCCGTAGCGGCGGTTCAGTTCGCGGAAATCGTAGGACTGCAGGATCATGTAGTTGAACTCGAGGAAGGTGAGCGAATGCTCGCGGTCGAGCCGCTGCTTCACGCTGTCGAGCGTCAGCATGCGGTTGACCGAGAAATGCACGCCGACCTCGCGCAACAGCGGGATGTAGCGGAGTTCGTCGAGCCAGGTCGCGTTGTCGACTTCGATCGCACCCGGGCCCGTGTCCCCGAAGGCAAGGAACTGCTCGAACACGCCGCGGATGCCGCGCTTGTTCGCCTCGATCTGCTCGTCGGTCAGAAGCGGGCGGCTCTCGTCGCGGAACGAGGGATCGCCGATCCGCGTCGTTCCGCCGCCGAGGAGCACGACGGGCCTGTTGCCCGTCCTCTGCCAGAGCCTGAGCAGCATGATCGAGATCAGGTGGCCGACATGCAGGCTGTCGGCCGTGCAATCGTAGCCGACATAGGCGGCGACCGGCCCGGCGGCGAGCTTCGCGTCCAGCGCAGCGAGGTCCGTGCACTGGTGGACGAAGCCGCGCTCGTTGGCGATGCGCAGGAAGTCGGAGCGAAGCGCGTCGGTGCTCATGTGGGTCTTGCCGGCAACTCTTGCGAAACGGGGCGGTGGCGTAGCACGGTCGGGCCATGGCAGCAAAACCGGGCCGGCTCGGCCTCTATCTCGGAATGATGAGCGGCACCTCGCTCGATGGCGTGGATGCCGCGCTGGTCGAGACGGATGGTGAGTGGCTTGGCGCGCTGAGCCGCGTCCTGACGCTTCCCGTGCCGCCTGCCCTCCGTGCCGCCCTGCGCGCGATCATGGACAGGGCCGCATCCCTCGCTGGCGGCGATCCCACGCTCCGCGAGGCAGAAGCGGCGCTGACGGCGCTGCACGCCGAGGCCGTGCGCGCGCTTCTCGCCCGCGAGGCAGTCGAGGCGGCGGCCATCGAGGCGATCGGTTTCCACGGACAGACCGTCCTGCACCGGCCGGAGCAGCGGCGCACCTGGCAGATCGGCGACGCGACGGCGCTGGCCGCCGCCACCGGCGTCCGCGTGGTCCACGATTTTCGCTCGGCTGACGTGGCGGAAGGCGGCCAGGGCGCGCCGCTCGCCCCGCTGTTCCACGCAGCCCTGCTCGCAGGCTCCGAACGACCGGTGGCGGCGCTCAATCTCGGCGGCGTCGCGAACGTCACCTGGCTCGGCGAGGACGGCGCGATCCTCGCCTTCGACACCGGCCCGGCCAACGCGCTCCTCGATGACTGGGCGCTGCGGCATACGGGCCGGCCGGTGGACGAGAACGGCGCACTCGCGGGCTCCGGGCGGGTCGACGAGGCGGTGCTGGCGCGGCTTCTCGCGCACCCCTACTTCGCGCTTACCCCGCCGAAGTCGCTCGACAGGCTCGATTTCCACCGTGCCGCGGAGGCGGCCGGCGTGCCGGGCCTGTCGCCGCAGGACGGGGCGGCGACCCTGCTTGCCTTGACCGCACGCTCGGTCGCGGCGGCGCGCGCGCACTTGCCGCAAGCGCCGCGACGCTGGGTGGCCTGCGGCGGCGGGCGGCACAACCCCGTGCTCATGCGCACGCTCGCCGAAGCGCTTGCGGTGCCGGTGATCACCGCGGAGGCGGCCGGCTGGGACGGTGACGGCATCGAGGCGCAAGCCTTCGGCTTCCTCGCCGCACGAAGCCTGCGGGGCCTTCCCCTTAGCCTGCCCGAAACGACGGGCGTCCCACGGCCGATGCCGGGCGGGCGCGTCGTGCTCCCGGCAGCGGCCTGAACGCGGACAGAGCGGGCTACGGCGCCGGCTCGACCCTCACGGCGACCACGTCGAGGAAGGTCACGTCCACCTCGTCGCCGGGGCGAAGGCGGCGGACGAATTCCTGCATCTGCGGGCTGCGCACGGCGATCGTCCGCTTGTTGCCGGAAGGACCGGTGAAGCTCACCTGGTCACCCGTGCCGAAGACCTGGTCGATCTTCACGCGGACGCGCACCGCATCGGCCACGGCGGCACCGGGACGTTCGCCGAGGGCGCGGCGCGCATCGGCCTCCGCAGCGACGACGGACGCGCCGCCAGGCTGGGCCATGCGCGCGGCGATCGCCTCGGTATGCTCGACGATCACGCGGTCGCCCGGCTTCACCTGGGCGAGGTTCCGCACCTCGGGCCCGACGCGCATCGTCAGGAGCGAGCCATCCTCGCGGCGGAGCAGGACCGTCCGCCGCGTCATGTCGACCGACTCGACGACCGCCGTCGCCGTCTCTGTCCTCGAGGTCACGGCCGGGCCGCTCCGCTGCGCCCCCGCCGAGCCGGCGGACAGGCCGAGCAACACCGCTCCTGCGACGGCACGCCGGGTGAGTGGACTCATGGGTTTCTCCCCTGATGATGGTTCGCTGGCCGCGCCGGGATGGCGCCTCCTTTCGGCAGCATAACCATGTGCAGACGGCGCGAGTTGATCACGATCATGCGGAAAGCAGAACGCCCGGCCGAAGGGGCCGGGCGCTGTGCAGTAGAATGCCGGGGGCGTCAGTCTGCCGCGAGCTTGAGCCTCTCGTCGCGGCCCAGGGCGAGGGTGAGATGCTCCTCCGCCGCCTCGTCGAGCCTGTCGCAGTGCTCGACGAAGAAATGGTCGCAATCCTCGAACACCCGATAGTCGATGCGGATGCCCTTCTGCGTGTTCAGCTTGGCGACGAGCTTGCCCACGGCCGCCTCGGGCACGATCTCGTCGCGCCCGCCCTGCACGATCAGCCCCGACTGGGGGCAGGGGGCAAGGAAGCCGAAATCGAAATGGTTCGCCGGCGGCGCGACCGAGATGAAGCCGCCGACCTCGGGCCGCCGCATCAGGAGCTGCATGCCGATCCAGGCGCCCCACTGGTAGCCGGCCACCCAGACCGGACCGGAGCTCGGGTTGACCGCCTGCATCCAGTCGAGCGCACCGGCCGCATCGGCGAGCTCGCCGACGCCGCCGTCGTAACGGCCCTGGCTCTTGCCGACGCCGCGGAGGTTGACGCGCATGACGGAGAAGCCGAGTCGCTGGAACACGCCGTAGAGCGTGTATACGACTCGGTTGTTCATCGTCCCGCCGTGCAGCGGATGCGGATGAAGCACGAGCGCGATCGGCGCGCCCGGCTGCTTCGCATGATGGTAGCGTGCCTCCAGGCGCCCGTCCGGCCCCTGGAACATTACCTCAGGCATCTGGTCTCCGGCCCCCTCTTACACCCTGCCGTCAGAGACGGCGGTCATGGTTAACGCTGCGTGCGAGCCGAACCGGAGCCGGACCGAGAGGCATGGAGCGAGCCAAATCGTGGGCGCGGCGGCCGTGGTTGACTGCCGCAGTAGGACTCCCTAGCCTCGGAGCGGCGCCGACAAGCGCGCACATGTGCGGTATCCCGACAGCCCCCGCGGGCACTCCCTGTCCGCGAGGAAGGCGGGACTATAGTGACCGGCACGCCGAAATGACACTGAAAACGTGACGCTGATGTTGCGGACCTGGGTTGAGGGAATCGATGCGATCATGGCCCGGGATCCGGCCGCACGATCGCGTGTCGAGGTTCTTTTCTGTTATCCGGGCCTCCATGCCCTCGGCGCACACCGTCTCGCGCACTGGTTGTGGGGTTGGGGACTCCGTTTTCCGGCGCGACTTCTTTCCCACATCGCGCGAATGCTCACCGGTATCGAGATTCATCCAGGCGCCCGCATCGGCCGGCGCCTCGTCATCGACCACGGCGACGGCGTGGTGATCGGCGAGACGGCCGAGCTCGGCGATGACATCCTGATCTACCACCAGGTCACCCTCGGCGGCACTTCCCTGGTCGGCGGCAAGCGACATCCGACGATCGGCAACGGCGTCATCCTCGGGGCCGGGGCAAAGGTGCTCGGGCCCATCGTCCTCGGCGACGGGGTGCGTGTCGGCGCCAATGCCGTGGTCGTGTCCGACGTGCCAGCAGGTGCGACCGTCGTGGGCATCCCCGCCCGGCCGGTCGATCGTCGGCCCGCGGGCGCCGACCTGCTTCCCTACGGAACGCCGTGCGACGAAACGCTCGACCCAGGGTTGAAAAGCGTCGAACAACTTCGGAGTGAAATCGCCGCGCTCTCATCCCGTCTCGCCGCGCTCGAGGAGGCCGCCACGCAGGAGTCGCCGGGCGCGACGAGCCGGGCGAGCAGCGACCAGCGCGGCTAGGAAGGGACGGCCATGCGCCTCTCCACACGCGGACGTTACGCGGTCATGGCCATGGTGGACCTCGCCGCCCAAACCGCCGCGAGCGGCACCGCAAAGCCGATCTCCCTTGGCGAGATCGCGGACAGGCAGGGCATATCGCTGAGTTATCTGGAGCAGCTATTCGGCAAGCTCCGCCGCGCCGGCCTCGTCCTGTCGGCGCGGGGGCCGGGGGGCGGCTACCGCCTTGCCTTCCCCGCCTCCGAGACGCGGATCGCGGACATCATCCTCGCCGTCGACGAGCCGATCAAGGCGACGCGCTGCGAGGTGGGAAGCCCGAAGGGATGCCTCGGCGGCCGCTCGCGTTGCCTCACGCACGACCTGTGGGAAGAGCTCGGCAACCAGATCCACATCTTCCTGACCTCCGTGACGCTCGACGACGTGGTGCGCAAGCGCGTGCTTGGCCGCGCAGGCGCGCTGCATGCGCGCGCGCAGGGCATCATCGAGATCGTCGCCTCCCCGCCCGCCGCGGATCTCGCCGCCGACTGACGCGCCGATGACGCGGACCTACCTCGACGCCAACGCGACCGAGCCGCTTCGGCCCGCGGCGCGCGACGCCGTGCTGGCTGCCCTGGACACGCTCGGCAACCCCTCCTCGGTGCATCGCGAAGGCCGGGCCGCGCGGCGGATGCTCGAGGAGGCTCGGGAAAGGCTCGCCGTCGCGTTCGGCGTGCGGCCCGATGCCGTGCATTTCACAGCAGGCGGAACGGAGGCCAACGCCATCGCCGTCGCCGGCTTCGCGACCGCGGGACGGCGCGTGATCGTCGGCGCAACGGAGCATGACTGCATCCGCCGCGCCTCACCGGGAGCCGAAATCCTGCCGGTGGACGGCGACGGCCGCGCCAGCCTCGCCGCGCTGGAGGAGATGCTCGAGGCCGATGCGCGCCCCGCCGTGGTCGCCTTGATGCTCGCCAACAACGAGACGGGCACGATCCAGCCCCTCGCCGAGGCGGCCGCGCTGTGCCGCCGGTACCGCGCGCTGTTGCACGTTGATGCCGTGCAGGGCCCGGGGCGCATCGCGCTCGATGAGGCGATCGCCGCCGCAGACACCCTTGCCCTGTCGGGCCACAAGGCGGGCGGGCCCAAGGGAGCGGGCGCGCTGCTCGTGCTCGGCGAGGCCCGGCCCGAGGCGGTGATCCGCGGCGGCGGGCAGGAGCGCGGTATGCGCGGCGGAACCGAGCCGCTTCCGGCCATCGCCGGCATGGCCGCGGCGATCGAGGCCGCAGAGGCCTGGCGCAGGTCAGGCGGCGGCGAGGCGCTGGCGGACTTGAAGCAGCGGCTCCTCGCTGGCCTCGCCGCGGTGCCCTCGGCCCGGGTGATCGCCACGGGCGCGCCCTCCCTTCCCAACACGGTCTCGCTCGCCCTGCCAGGCGCTGCCTCGGCGACCCAGGTGATGGCGCTCGACCTCGCCGGCATCGCCGTCTCGGCCGGCTCGGCCTGCTCCTCTGGGAAGGTGGCCGAAAGCCATGTGCTGGCGGCGATGGGGCTAGGCGAACTGGCGGGGGAGGCGATCCGGGTCTCCCTGCCCTGGACCGCCTCGGAGACAGACATCGACGCATTCCTGGCGGCCTATTCGGCGATGGCCGCGCGGCTTGCGCGAAGGGCCGCCTGACCCCCATCTGCGGGGGATGAACGCGATGCCGCCGCGCAACCGTCCGGTCTATCTCGACAACCATGCCACCACGCCGTGCGACCCGCGCGTCGTCGAGGCGATGCTTCCCTGGTTCAACGAGAAGTTCGGCAACCCCCACAGCGCCGAGCACCGGCTCGGCCAGGAGGCAGAGGCGGCCGTGGAAGCCGCGCGCGAAGCCGTCGCGACCTTGATCGGCGCGGAGGCGCGGGAAATCGTGCTCACCTCCGGCGCGACCGAGAGCAACAACATCGCCATCAAGGGCGCCGCCCGGTTCGCCGCCGCCCACGACAACCCGCGGCGGCGCATCGTGACGGTGGCGACCGAGCACAAATGCGTCCTCGAAAGCGTGGCCGACCTCGCCGCGGAGGGGTTCGAGCCGGTCGTCCTTCCCGTCCGCCCCGACGGGCTGCTCGACCTCGCAACCCTGCATGCGGCGGTGGACGAGGCGACGCTGCTCGTCTCCGTCATGGCCGTGAACAACGAGATCGGCGTGACGCAGGATCTCGCGGCGATCGGGCGCATCACCAAGGAAGCGGGCGCGCTGTTCCATACCGATGCCGCTCAGGCCGCCGGCAAGATCCCGCTCAACGTGAACGCGCTCGGCATCGATCTCGCCTCGATCAGCGGCCACAAGCTCTACGGGCCGAAGGGCGTCGGCGCGCTCTATGTCCGCCGCCGCCCCCGGGCCCGCCTCGCCCCGCTCTTCTCCGGCGGCGGGCAGGAGCGCGGGCTTCGCTCGGGCACGCTTCCCGCGCCCCTGATCGTCGGCTTCGGCGAGGCCTGCCAGATCGCTGCCGCCGGGATGGCGGAGGAGGCGAAGCGCCTGACCTCCTTGCGCGACCGGCTTTGGTCTGGCCTCGCCGCCGCGATCCCCGGCATCACGCTGAACGGCAGCTCCGAGGCGCGCATCCCCGGCAACCTCAACGTCACCTTTCCGGGGCGGACCGCGGAGGCGCTGATGCGGGCCTGCCCCGATCTTTGCGTCTCCACCGGCTCGGCTTGCTCTTCCGCCGCCGTCGAGCCCTCCTATGTGCTGACAGCACTCGGCCTCCCGCCCGATGCCGCCGCAAGGACGCTGCGCCTCGGCCTCGGGCGCTTTACGTCGGAGGCGGATGTGGACTATGCGGTGGCCGCTCTTGCCGCCGCCCACCGGGGCGCAGAGGCGGCCTGACGCTGTAGACGAGGAAGTTTTCGCGAATGCCGAAGATGACGTTCATCGAGCGCGACGGGTCACGCCGCGAGGTCGATGCCCCGCTTGGTCTTTCCGTGCTCGAGATCGCGCATCGCCATGGCGTCGACATCGAGGGCGCCTGCGAGGGCAGCCTCGCCTGCTCGACCTGCCATGTCATCGTCGATCAGAAGTGGTTCGACCTTCTCCAGTCCCCGACCGAGGACGAGGAGGACATGCTCGACCTCGCCTTCGGCCTCGAGGAGACCTCCCGTCTCGGCTGCCAGATCGTGATGACCGAGGAGCTCGACGGTCTGACGGTGAAGCTGCCGAAGGCCACGCGCAACGCGCAGAAGGGCTGAGCCGCGGCGATGGACGCGATCGCCGCCCCGGGAACGCTGTTTGCGCGGCTTCGGGAGGACGCGCGCTCGTCCTGGGAGGCCTATATCGCGCACCCCTTCGTCGCGGGACTGACCGACGGCTCGCTGCCCGAGGCGGCGTTCCGGCGCTACCTGACGCAGGACTACCTGTTCCTGATCCATTTCGCGCGCGCCTACGGGCTCGCCGTGGTCAAGCATGCGACGCTCGAGGACATGCGCGGCGCGGCAGCGACGCTCGATGCGCTGCTGAACCACGAGATGCGCCTGCATGTGCAGTTCTGCGCCGAGTGGGGCATCGGCGAGGCGGAGATGGAGGCAGAGGCGGAGGCCGAGGAGACGATGGCCTACACGCGCTACGTGCTCGAGCGTGGGCTCGCCGGAGACGTGCTCGACCTCGAGGTGGCGCTCGCGCCCTGCGTGATCGGCTACGCCGAGATCGGCGCGCGCATGACCGCCGACCCGCGCCTCAAGCGCGAGGGCAACCGTTACGATGCCTGGCGCGCGATGTACGCCGGGGACGAGTTTCAGGCCATCGCGGCGGAGGCCATCGCACGGCTGGATCGTCTCGGCGGCGCCCGCGGCGCGGAGGCGCGCTTCCCGATGCTCGCCCGCACCTTTGACGAGGCCTGCCGCCTCGAGGCGCGCTTCTGGCAGATGGGGCTCGAGGCGGCCCGGGGCGCACCATGAGGGTGGTCGTCGCCATGTCCGGGGGTGTGGACAGTTCCGTGGTCGCGGCGCTGATGGCGGAGGCCGGGCACGAGGTCATCGGCATCACGCTGCAGCTCTACGACCACGGCGCCGCGGTCGGCCGCAAGGGCGCGTGCTGCGCTGGGCAGGACATCCATGACGCGCGGCGCGTCGCCGACAGGCTGGGGATAGACCATTACGTCCTCGACATGGAGGCGCGGTTCCGCGCGGCGGTGATCGCCGATTTCGCCGACAGCTACGCCCGCGGCGAGACTCCCATCCCCTGCGTCCGCTGCAACCAGAAGCTCAAGTTCGTCGACCTGCTCGCGGTCGCGCGCGACCTCGGCGCCGATGCGCTCGCCACCGGCCACTACGCGCGCATCGTCGAGGACGCGGGCGAGCCCGCGCTTGCGGTCGCCGCCGATGCGGCGCGCGACCAGTCCTACTTCCTGTTCGCGACGCGGCGGGAGGATCTCGCCTTCCTGCGCTTCCCGCTCGGGGACATGACGAAGGACCGCGTGCGCTCGCATGCCACACGGCTCGGTCTTCCCGTCGCCGACAAGCCGGACAGCCAGGACATCTGCTTCGTGCCTTCCGGCTCCTACGCGGACCTCGTCACGAAGCTCCGCCCAGAGGCGGCCGAGTCTGGCGAGATCGTCACCGAGGATGGCCGCGTGCTCGGGCGCCATCGCGGAATCGCACGCTACACGGTGGGCCAGGCAAAGGGCCTCGGCGAGGCGAGCCGCGACGGCGAGCAGCGGATGCATGTGCTCCGAGTTGAGTCGGGCGCGCGTCGCGTCGTGGTCGGGCCGCGCGCCGCGCTCGGGCGGAACAAGCTCGAGGCGGGGGAGGTGAACTGGCTGATCGAGCCGCCCGCGTCGCCGCTTCGCTGCGCGGCAAAGCTGCGCGGCCGCGAGGCGCCGGCGCCGGCCTCGGTGCGGTGGGACGGCTCGGTCGCGCATGTGACGATGGACGCGCCGGCAACGGTCGCGCCGGGCCAGGCGGCCGTTTTCTACGACGGGCCCCGCGTGCTGGGCGGGGGCTTCATCCGCGCCGCCTGAGGATTTTCAGGAGCGCATCGGCGGCCTGGGATCAGACCGTCCGCAATTCGCCGAGGAAGATCTCGACCGCTCCGGCAACGCCCCGGTTCTGGGTAGACAGCGCGCCGGCGGCCTGGCGCACCGCCTCGCTGCCTTCGGCCGCGGCGGAGGCATTGGCGCTCACTTCGGCGATGCGCTCGGACACACGGCTCGTTCCGCTCGCCGCCTGCTGCACCGACCGCGCGATCTCCGCCGTCGCCGCACCCTGCTCCTCCACCGCAGCCGCGATCGAGGAGGCGAGCGAGGAGATCTCGTCGATGCGCCCGGCGATCGACTTGATCGCGCCCACCGCGCCTCCGGTGGCCGACTGCATCGAGGCGATCTGCGCGGCGATCTCCTCCGTCGCCTTCGCCGTCTGTCCTGCGAGGTTCTTCACCTCGGAGGCGACCACCGCGAAGCCCTTGCCCGCCTCGCCGGCGCGCGCCGCCTCGATCGTCGCGTTCAGCGCGAGAAGGTTCGTCTGCCCGGCGATGTCGCCGATCAGCCGCACCACGTCGCCGATGCGCGACGCAGCGCCCGCAAGCGCATCGACCGAGGCGTTGGTGCGCGTCGCCTCCGAGACCGCCGCCGCAGCGACGGTCGCTGCCTGCGCGACCTGGCGCGAGATCTCGCCGATGCTGGCCGAAAGCTCCTCGGCTGCGGCCGCTGCGCCATTCACGCTGCTGGCAGCCTCGCCGGCCGCATCGGCCACGGCGGAGGACACCGAAACGTTCTGGCCGGCATTGTCGGCGATGCGCGAGGCCGTCGTCTCGAGCGAGGCCACGGCACCGGCCATCTCCCGCATCGCGCCCATCACCTCCGTCTCGAAACGGTCGGCCATGACAAGCCGCGCCGAGCGGCGGTCCTGCGAGGCACGCTCCCGCTCCTCGTCCGCAGCGCGGCGGAGCTCCGCCGCCTCGGCCGCCTTCGTCTGCAGCGTCGCCACCGCGCGGGCGAGCGCGCCCACCTGGTCGCGACGCTCCTGTCCCGGAACCTCGGACGCGTAGTCGCCCTCCGCGACGCGCCGCGTCGCCTCGGCGAGATGGCTGAGCGGACGGAGGGAGGCGCGCGCGATGAAGCCGAGCAGCAGCGCGCCGAGGATGATCGCGACCGCTGCCACGAGGGCCGCGCTCCAGAGCCTCTCATTGACCTCGGCCGCGATCTCGTCGACCGGTACGCCGACGAACCAGAGGCCGATCTGGCGACCCGCGCCGTCGCGGATCGGCTTGTAGATCGTCAGGTGGTCGCGCCCGAGGATGACGTTGCGGCCGCGATAGGTCTGGCCGCGCGTGATCGCGGCATCGAAGGCCGGGCCCGGCGCGAGCTTCGTGCCCACCCCGCGCGAGCCATCCGGCCGGGTGACGTTCGTCGCGATGCGGAGGTCGCCGAAGAACAGCGTCGCCACCGCACCGTTGACCGACTTCACGGCATCGACCACGTCGTTGCGGCCATTGAGCGCCTGGCCGCCGACGGTCATCCGCTCCCCATCGGCCGCGAAGCCCTGGCCGAGGCGCGACACCTCGTGCTTGAGCAACGCCAGGCTCGCCTCGAGCCGGTCCTGCGCCATCGCCATGGCCCTGTCCTCGAAGTTGCGGACGGACCAGGCCGCGATCGCGGCCGTGGCAAGCGCGGTGGCGACGATGCCGGCGATGACGACGCGTGCGGTCAGCCCGAGCGAGGCGCCGAGGCGGCCGAGGCGGGCACCAGGCAAGGAGACGACGCGCATGGAGGCAGCCCTCATGGATGGCGGAGCAAGCCGCCACCATGCCGGTGCACTGCTAATCGGCGGTTAAGCGCGCGGCGCTACCCGCCGCGCTGGTGCTCGGGGACATCGCCGGACGGCTGGGCCGCCGGGGGGGGCTGCCCGCTTCCCTCGAAGCTGCCGAACAGGCCGCGCAGGAACCCCGGCGTCAGGGCGGCGAGGGGGTTCACGCTCACCTCCGGGTCGGCCAGCGGGCCGCGGACCCGGTAGGTCGCGGCGAACAGCCCGCCCCCCTGCTCGGGAGAGAAGATGCGCCCGATCAGCGGGATGTGCCCGAGCAGGGAATTGAAGAAGTAGGCGGGCACGATCGTTCCCTCCAGGTCGAGCCGCTCGGCCTTCCGCTCCACCCGCCCCTTCGCTGTGAAGCCGAGCGAGGCGCCGTAGGCGCGGGCGTCGCGCAGCTCGAACAGCTCGTCCGTCAGGCTGAAGGAGGACACGGCGCGGGTGAAGGCAACGCCGGGGCCGCGCGCTAGATCGAGCACGCCGTAGAGCGTCATGGCCTGGAGCACACGGGCAGCGCCTGGCGCCTCGCGCATGCGGAAGTCGAGAAGCTCTGCCTCGCCTGTCAGCGGCCGCCCGGCCCGGGTGTCGTCATAGGTGCCGCGCACCGTGAGCGTGCCGCCGGCCATGGTGTGGAGGACGTCGAAGGCGTTGAGGAAGGCCCCGGCATCGTCGGCCGTCAGCAGGAGCGTCCGCTTCGCGCCTTCTGGCGTGACCTGCGCGCGCATCGTTCCGCGCTCGCCCGCCCGGGCGGAGAGATCGGCGCGCGCGATCATGCCGCGCGCATAGACGCCCGTGCCGCGCACATCGGCCAGCTCATGGCCGGGCTTGATGACCAGGCGGTCGATCACCGCATCGATACCGACATTCGGCTGGCTCGCCGCCGCATCGGCCGCGTCGGGCGTGACCGCCGCATCAGGGCCGCGGCGCGAGATGTCGAGCACCGGCGCGCGCAGCGTCACCGCATAGGCGGACCCCCGCTGCGGCAGCGCGACGGAGCCCGAAAGCCGCGAGCCGCCGAGCCGCAGATCGGGCACCTCGATGCGCTCGAGCCTGCCGTCGCGCGCGATAACGAAGCGCGCGTTGCCGCGGATCTCGCCCGCCTCGAGGCGCGTCAGCTCCGCACCGGTCAGCCGGCCGTTGGCGAGCGTCACGCGCCCTTCCGCCGTGCCAGGCTGGCCGGCCGGCTTCTCGACGCCGAGCTCGGTGACGGCGAGGCGGGACTGGGCGAGATCGGCCTTCACCGTCGCGAGTCCCTGGCCGCCGCGGCGCGTCTCCAGCGTCGCGTCGAGCGCGGCGCGGCCGGTGACCCAGGGCGCGGTGTCGAGGCCGAACAGCCCAGCGATTCCCTCCTGTGGCGGCACGCGCAGGGTGAACTTCTCGACCACCTGCGAAGCCGGGCCGGATCGGAAATCCATCATGCCGCCGACATCGGCGTTGATCGGCCCGAACTGTCCCGTGCCCGAGAGTGTGAGGCCGTTGCGGTCCGCGGCGAGTTCTGCGCGGCCGCGCTCGAAGTCGCGCCCGGCGAGGATGGCGGGAACGCGCACGTCCTGCGCCCGCGCCTTCGCGGTGACATCGAGATCATCGATCGAGAGCGCGTCGAGGAGCGGAAAGGCGACGGTGAGCGCGATCTCGCCCGCACCGGTGATGCCGGGCGGCGGCGCGCCGCGGCGGCTCAGCAGGTCGAGCTTCGGGTGGGCGAGAAGCGCGAGCGCGTCGGGGATGGTGCTGTCGATCCTGAGCGACACCTCCGCCCGGTTGGGTGAGGCATCGAGATCGAACAGACGAACCTTCCCCTCCGGCACGGTGATGGCGCCGAGCCGGCCGCCTTGCGTTTCGATGTCGATTGTCGATAGGCCGAGCCGCAACCTCGCCGCGACGCCTTCGACGGGCGGCATGGGGCGGAGATAGTGCACCGTCAGCGCGTCGCCCTGCAGCGTGCCGTCGACGGTCACGGGCACGAGGGTATCGAGCGTCGGCGGAATGGTCGCCGCGATCCGGGCATCGAGGTTTCGCGCCGTTCCCGCGGTGATGTTCTCGACGATCCAACGCCGCTCGTTCCGCCCCACTCCTTCGGGCCAGAGCTGCCGAAGGTCTGCCGCCGCGATCGCGTCGAGGGTGATCCGCGCCTCCGCACGCCAGCCGCCGCCCTGCTCCGGCGTGGCAGAGCCTGTGAGCGTCGCTGTCGGCGAGGGGCCGTGCGAGCCCGGAACTGTCAGCCTCGCCTCCTCGATCGTGATGGAGGACGGCGTGTAGCGCGCGGCAATGGCCGCAGAGGTCACCGGAAGCGTCGCAGCACCCGGAAGCGTCACCGCGCCTGCGCCGAGCGCGGCGCGAAGCCGCGCGGAGGTGATCGTGCCGTCGGGAGCGCGGCTCGCCCCGATCGTTCCGGAAAGCGGCGCCGCGATCCCGGCGATGTCGGCAAGCCGGGGCAGTGCGGCGGCGATCGCTGCCGGCTCGACGCTGTCGAAGCTCAGCTCCCCCTCGGCCCGGCCGTCCGGCTCAAGCCGCGCCGAGACACGAAGCGGAATCCGCGCCGCCCCGGCGATGGCATGGCCGGAGGCGGTGAGCACGAGCGATGCACCGCCTGGCGCGGTGCTGCGGCGGATGGCGAGCTGCGCGTCCGGGATCGTCCAGGATGCGCCGAGCTGGCGGTCCGCCACGACGATCTCGGCATCACGCACCACCACCTGGCGGAGCGCGGCAAAACGCGGCGAAGCCTCCCCCTGCCCGACAGGCACAAGGCCGAGCTCGGAGAGAAGGGCGACGTCGTTGCCGCCCTCCGGCGCGGGGGTGGGCGAAGCCTCGTGTCGCCGCGCGTCGAGTTCGAACGCAAACTGCCCGTCGCTCCCGCGGGTCAGGGTGATGCGGAGGCCGGCGAGAGCGATGGCGCGCGGCTCGAAGCGGCCGAGCAGAAGCGCCCGCAGCCCGAGCGACACCTCGCCCTCCGGAAGGGCGAGGATCTCGACCGCGTTCGCATCGTAGAGATGCACATCCGTCACGCGCACATCGAGCGGCCGGTCGATGCCGCCGCCGAAGCCTTCCCAGACGAGCGCCGCGCTGCCGATCGTCACGCGCATGCCGCGGTCATCGGAGTTGGCGTGGCGCTCCATGATCCGGGCGAGGGCATCGATCGCGAGCGGCCCCTGGGAGAGCCGCCAGGCAAGCGCGCCCACCCCGAGCGTGCCGGCAACCGCGAGCATCAGCACGAGCGCGCCGATCCAGCGAAGCAGGCGGCCCGAAGCGCGGATCATCCCTGTGCCCCCGCACGCTTGACCGGCGCGGGGATGGGCGGCGAGGCTCGCCGGCGATGCCACCCATCATCCCGCCCAGGCCGCACGACGAGACCGCAGCCGCCCTCTGGCGGGAACGGTGGGACGAGGCCTGGGCCGAGCGGCTCGAGGAGAGTCCGGGCGCCGGGCCGAACCCGGCAGGCGCGCCGGCGGAGGCAGCACTGCTCGACGCGATCTTCGGCAACAGCCCCTTCCTCGCCGCACTCGCGGTGAAGGAGCAGGACGCGATGGCAGCGATGCTCGCGGACGGGCCGGACGCGGCGTTCTCGGGCGTTCTCGCGAGCCTCGCTGCCGAGGCCCCGCCGGACGCCGCGCGCGCCGACATCGCCGCGGCCCTGCGCCGGGCGAAGCGGCGCGGCGCGCTGGTGATCGGCGCGGCCGACATCGCCGGGACCTGGGACGTCGGCCAGGTGACGGCCGCGCTGTCCGACCTGGCCGAGGCGACGCTGTCTGCCGTCGTGCGCCACCTTCTCGCCCAGCACATGGGCCAGCCGGCCGGGCAGCAGCGGGGCGGCGGGGCGGGCGGGTCGCTGCGGCTGCGTCACCGCGACGACCCTGCCCGGGGCAGCGGGCTGATCGTTCTTGGCATGGGCAAGCTCGGCGCCCGCGAACTCAACTATTCGAGCGATATCGACCTCGTGGTCCTCTTCGACGCGAGCCAAGCCTATCATGGTGACAATCCCGGGGCATTCTTCGTCCGCCTCGCGCGCGAGCTTGTGCGGCTGATGGAGGAGCGCAGCGCGGACGGCTACGTGTTCCGGACCGATCTCCGCCTGCGGCCCGACCCGGCGGCCACGCCGCTTGCCGTCTCTGTCGATGCCGCGCACACCTATTACTCAAGCCTCGGCCAGAACTGGGAACGGGCGGCGATGATCAAGGCGCGCCCGGTGGCGGGCGACCTAGCCGCCGGCAACGCGTTCCTCGCAGAGCTCCGCCCCTTCATCTGGCGCAAGCACCTCGACTTCGCAGCGATCCGCGACATCCACTCGATCAAGCGGCAGATCCAGGCGCATCGGGGCGGGGCGGAGATCGCGGTCGCCGGCCACAACCTCAAGCTCGGCCGCGGCGGCATCCGCGAGATCGAGTTCTTCGCCCAGGTGCAGCAGCTGATCTGGGGCGGGCGCGACCCGAAGCTCCGCAACCCGCGCACGCGCGAGGCGCTTGCCGCGCTCCGCCGCGCCGGCCTGCTCGAGGACGGGACGGAGCAGGCGCTCGCGCGCGCCTACGACTTCCTCCGCCGCATCGAGCACAGGCTGCAGATGCAGGATGACCGGCAGACCCACGCCCTGCCGGAGGACGAGGCCGGGCTTGCGGCGATCGCAACCTTCTCCGGCTACCCCGACGCCGCATCCTTCGCCGAGGCGCTGCTCGAGGAGCTTCGCGCGGTCGAGCGCGCCTATGCCGCCCTGTTCGAGGAGGCGCCCGACCTCGCAGGCCCGGGCAGCCTCGTCTTCACCGGCGTGACGGACGACCCGGCGACCATCGCGACCCTTCAGGGCATGGGCTACGCCAACGCAACCGCCGTCGCCTCGGCCGTGCGTGCCTGGCACCACGGCCGGCCCCGCGCGACACGGAGCGAGCGGGCGCGCGAGCTGCTCACCGAGCTGATGCCAGCCCTGCTCGCCTCGCTCGCGAAGCAGCAGGACCCTGACGCCGCCTTCACCCGGTTCGATGCGTTCCTGAACCGGCTGCCTGCGGGCGTGCAGATCTTCTCGCTCTTCCAGCGCAACCCCGCGCTGCTCGACCGGATCGCCTCCGTGTTCGGCGCGGCCCCGCTTCTTGCCGACCATCTCGCAACCCACCCCGCCGCGCTTGAGGGGCTGCTGACCGGCGACGTGCCGCAGGTCGACACTGGCCTCGACGCCGCGCTGGCCGATTGCCGCTACCTCGAGGAGGCGATGGATGCGGTGCGCCGCGTGGTGCACGAGCGCGCCTTCCTGATCGGCGCGGCGACGCTCGATGCGACGATGGATGCCGATTCGGCAGGCCGCGCGCGGGCCGACCTCGCCGATGCAGCTCTCGCCGCCCTGCTGCCGCGCGTCGCGGAGGATTTTGTTGCCAGGCACGGCAGGATCGCGCGCGGCGCGATGGCGGCGATCGCACTCGGCAAGCTCGGCGGGCGGGAGATGATGGCGGCCTCCGACCTCGACATCATCATGGTGTACGACCACGCGCCAGGCGCGGAGGCGGCGAAGGGCGGCACGGGCCGGGCGCTGACCCCTCCGGAATATTTCGGCAGGCTCGCGACCGCCTTTGTCGCCGCGATCAGCGCGCCTTCCGGCGCAGGCAAGCTGTTTGACGTCGACATGCGGCTCAGGCCCTCGGGCAACAAGGGGCCTATCGCCGTCGCCCTCGAGGGCTTCGCCCGCTACCACGAGAACGAGGCCTGGACGTGGGAGCACATGGCGCTGACTCGCGCCCGCCCCGTCGCCGGGCCGCCTGCGCTGCAGAAGCGCGTGGCCGCGGCGATCCGCGCCGCGCTGACCCGCCGGCGTGACCCGGACAAGCTGCGCGCCGACGCCGCCGCGCTGCG
>NZ_VFAC01000041.1 GCF_007644105.1 Elioraea rosea
GGAGGACGCGAGCGGCCAGGGAAGGGCCGCGGAAGCGCGCGCCTTCCGCGTCATCGCCGCGGCAGCGCCGCCGCTTCCGGCAGAGCTCGCCGCCACGCCCGAGCAGCGCGCCCGCGTGCGCGCGACCTGGCGCCGCCAGGCGCCTGCCATCGCCGGCGGCAGCGACCAAGCCATGCTCGAACACATCCGGGTCGCCGTACCATGACGGCACGCCCGGCCCTCGATCGCCGCACGCTTGCCGAGCTCAGCGCGCGCATCGCCACGGCGCGCCCGGAAGCGATCCGCGCCGTCGTCGCGCTGATCGACCGCCTGCCGAACCGCGGCGACGCCGATGCGCTGATCGCGCCGATGCGGCCCCGCCTGACGATGATGCGCGACCTCGTGCGCCGTCCCGCCTCGCTCGGGCGCGTGCTTGGCCATCCGGTCGAGGACCTTCTCGTCTCGCCCGATCTCTGGCGCCGCGGCAGCCTGTCCGTACCGCGCAGCATCATGCCGATCGCCATCTCGCTCGCGGCAGAGGCGCTGCCGATTGCGACACGGCGCGAGCTGCATGACCGCATCTCCGGCGCGACGATGGACGATGCCGCCTGCGTCGGCGCCGTCGGCGCCGTGCTCTGGCCCGCCGCGTCTGCCCGCTTCGCCGAGCTCGCCTCCGGGCCGCTTCCGGCGGGCCTCGCGCTGCCGATGCGGGAGGCCGATCTGCGCGGCCTGCTCGGCGCGCTCGGCGAGACGCTGCGCCTTGCGCCCGACCTCGCCGCGCTCCTTGCCGCCAACCCGCGCGGCAGCACAGCGGCTTGGGAGCATGTCGAGCACGGGCTGCGCGACGCGATGAGCCGTGCCGCCGCCCTGTCGCCCGATTGCTTCGCACGCGTGGGCCTGATCCTGATGCGCCGCTTCATGGCCACAGGGCCGGTCGTCGCGCTGCTGCGCGACGTTGCGGTGCAGTCGACGAGCGGCGGGGCGGAACGTCGGCTCGCTGCCGCGCTCGACAGCTTCCTCGCCGAGCTTCCCGAACAGCTCCCCGACGCAGCAGCCCTCGCCCTGCTGCCGCACCAGGTGCAGCAGCATGTGATCGCCGACGCTGTCGCGACGGTCGACCGCGCGACCGCGGAGATCGGCACTTGGCAGGCGGAAAGGCGCGACAATCTCCGCGAGGTGCAGGCGCACGTCACAGGCGTGATCCGCCGCCGCGTGCCGCAATGCCTTGCCTCGGAGCTTCTCGCACCCGTCGCGCGCATCCAGGCCGAGGGGCTCGATCGGAATGGCGGGCCGGCGGGGCTCGAGGGGCTGGAAGCCGCAGCCCGCGCGGTCTCGGCCATGGCGGGGTCGGCCCGGCGGCTCGCGCCGTCGGAGGAGCTCGCGATCGAGATCCGCCGCGCCGTCGATACGCTCGCCGCACTCGCCGTCTCCGCGCCCCAGGGCGCGCCGGCAGACCGGTTGGGCCGCACCGATCTCGCCCGGCTCGTCGAGATCCTCGCAGGGCCAGACCAGGCAGAACGCGTGCTCGGCACCGCGGCCTGAGCGAAGTCCTTCAGGCAGGGGCGCGCGCGAGCGCGGAGCCGACCGCGCCGAGAAGCGTGTCGCGGTAGAAGGGCTTGTTGATGAAGCCGGCGATCGTCACAGGCATCCGCGCGCGATCGGGCGCATAGCCGGACATCAGCACGACCGGGCGCCAGGGCCAGGACGCGGCACAGCGTTCGGCGAGCGCGAAGCCATCGCATTTGCCGGGCATCACCACGTCGGAAAGCACGAGATCGACCGCCACGCCTGACTCGAGCAGCGCGATCGCCTCGTCGCCGCTTGCAGCGACCGCCACGTCGAACCCGGCCGCGCCGAGGATGGAGCGGGCGA
The DNA here is from genome assembly GCF_007644105.1 of Elioraea rosea. Classification (GTDB taxonomy): domain Bacteria; phylum Pseudomonadota; class Alphaproteobacteria; order Acetobacterales; family Acetobacteraceae; genus Elioraea_A; species Elioraea_A rosea. Next base: position 1,852 of record NZ_VFAC01000041.1, read on the forward strand.
GCGCGCGGATGTCGGCATTGTCGTCGACGACGAGGACACGCCGCCCCACCCTCGACGGCCGCCTCACCCCTGGCTCGGGCGACGCCCCTTCCGCAGGCGCCGTCCTCGCCTCCGTAACGGGAAGGAAGACGGTGACCGTCGTGCCGCGCCCCACCGCGCTCTCGATCCGCACATGGCCCCGCGACTGCCGCACGAAGCCGAAGACCTGCGAGAGCCCGAGCCCGGTTCCTTTGCCCGGGGCCTTCGTCGTGAAGAACGGCTCGAAGACGCGGCCGAGATCCTCCGGCGCGATGCCCACCCCCTCGTCGGCGAAGGCGATGGCGACGAAACGACCCGGCGTCGCATCGGGGTTGCCTGCGAGGTCGTCGGCCGTGAGCATCGCCTCGCCGAGTCGGATCGTGAGCCGGCCGCCGCCCCCCATCGCATCGCGCGCATTGAGGGCAAGGTTGAAAAGAGCGGCACGGAGCTGCACCGGGTCGGCGAGGCATGGCGGCAGATCCGCCCCCGCGTCGAGGTCGATTGCCATCGACTCGCGGGCGCTCTGCTTCAGGAGCGGAATGACCTCGGCGACGAGCGCGGCGGCATCGAGCGTGACCGGAACGAGCATCTGGCCGCGGGCATAGGCGAGCAGGCTTGCCACAAGATCCGCGCCGGTCTCTGCCGCCTTGCGCGCGCCGCGCACGAGCGCAACCTCCTCCTCGCTGAAGCCCGAGCGTGCCTCGATGATGTCGAGGCTCATCAGCATCGTCGTCAGAAGGTTATTGAAGTCATGCGCGATCCCGCCCGTGACGCGCCCGACCGCCTCGAGGCGAGAGTTGTCGCGCAGCCTCTGCTCCGTCGCCTCGCGCTGCGCGACCTCGGCCTCGAGCGCCACGAGCGCGGCGAGCCGCGCGCGGTTCTCGGCCAGCGCGACCGCGGACGCTGCGGCGAGGGCGATGGCGCAGAGAAGCGAGACGAAGAAGTACTCCGCCGTGCGGACGCGCCAGTCGTACAGGACGGCATCGCGCGCGAGCGCGAAGCTGACATAGACCGAAAAGCCCTGGACGCGCTGGTAGCCGACAAGGCGCGCGCCCTCGCCCTCCTCCTCGATCAACCCTCCGGTCGGCTCGGCATCGATGCGCCGCATCAGCGGATCGTCCGGCCCGAGCTTCGGGTGGGCGCCGCCGGGCGGATCCTCTGCGAGCACCTGGCCGTCCTCGCGAAGCAGCAGCGCGTGGTGCCCCTCATGGTCCGCGACGGCGGAGAAGAACTGCACGAAATAGGCGGGGCTGACGGACACGTGCACCGTGCCCCGGAAACTGCCATCGACGGAGGGCCGGCGACGGGCGAGCGCTACAGACAGCACGCCCGTGGCGCGGCCGACAAAGGGCGCGCTGATGTAGAGCTCGTCCGCCCCGTCGCGCAGCGCGACGAACCACTCGTTGTGGCTCGTCGTCATGTCCCTTCCCCAGGGCTGGCTTCCGGCGATCACGCGGCCGTCGGCGTCGGACACCCACATCGAGACGGTGTTCTGGACGGCGTCCTGCATCACAAGGCTGAGGGCGGCGCGCGCCCGGGCTTCGAGTTCCTCCTCGTCGCCGTCGCCCTCGAGAAGGTCCTCGATGCGGGCGAGCACGAGCTGTTGCGTATGCAGAACCTTCAGCGCGTTCTCGCGCAGGATGATCGTGGTGCGCTCCACCCGCTCGCGCGCGGCATGCAGTGCACGCTCGTAGCCGCTCGCCGCCGAGACGACGAAGAGCACGAGCGGCACAAGCAGCGACACAAGCGCGAGCAGGACATGAACGGCGACGCGCCGCTGCGCGGCTGGCCGGACACGCGGGGAGCGGCTGTCGCGCTCAGTGCCGGGGTAGCGCGAGCGCAGTCCGAACGGCATCGATGAGGTCGCCGCGGTGGAACGGCTTGCGCAGGAAGGCGGTGGGCGAAGGCCAGCACGCGCAGGCATCGGGCATGTAGCCTGACATCAGGATCACCGGCACGCCCGGGCAGCGGACCATCACGGCCTGGGCGAGCGCGAAGCCATCGCACTGCCCCGGCATCACGACGTCGGACAGCACGAGATCGAACCCCGCGCCGCCCTCGAGCAGCGCGATCGCGGCATCCGCGCTCTCCGCCGTCGTCACCGCGTGGCCAGCGGCAGAGAGGATCGTCCCGGCAAGCGAGCGGATTCCGGCATTGTCGTCGACCACGAGGACGCGAGGGGCGAGGGCTTCCACAGGCCCGGATCGCACCGCGGTGTCGCCGGCTGCCGCTCCGCCCTGGTGCTCATCCGCCCCGCCGCAGTGCTGCCGCGAGCGCGTCAGGGTTGGCGCACCGCCAGCGCAACCCGCCTGCACGGCCGTGCCGAGGCTGGTCACGGGCACCCCATGGGCGATGCCAACCGGGCCGGCGGGGCCCACCATGGCGCGGCCTGGGGCTGGGCGGGGCAGGACCCCGGCGGAACGGTACGGGCCATGTATAGGACAATATGCCCATCATGAGCCGCCAGCAATGGCCAAGCCCGCGATCGGCGGTCGCAACCGCGTGACCGCAATCACATCGGCCGGCCGGTCGCCTCTCAGGCCTCGCGCGCGCCCAAGCCGGTCGCGACGGCGGCAAGCAGGGTGCCGCGGGAGAAGGGCTTGTTCACGAAGCCGGCCACAGGCACGCCGGGCCGGTTCTGCTCCGGAACGTATCCCGACATGAACACGACCGGCACAGGCGGGATGGCGGCCGCGGCACGCCGGGCCACGGAGAACCCGTCATGCTCGCCTGGCATCACGACATCGCTCACCACGAGGTCGAACCGCTCGCCCCGGTCGAACAGGCGCACCGCCTCGTCCCCGCTCGCGACCTGCACCACCTCGTACCCCGCACCACCGAGGATACGCGCGGTCAGCGCGAGCAGCGCGGCGTTGTCGTCGGCCACGAGGATGCGCCGCCGCGCGATGGCGGGCGCGGCCGGCGCCCGGTCAGGTGCCGCGGCGGCAACGGGCAGACGTGCCCTGGCCGGGGCGGAAACGACGGCTTCGGCAAGGATCGGTTCCAACGCCGGCGCGGCGACCGGAGCCAGGGCATCGGCGGCGAGCGGGACCGCCGGCGCAGCCCGGCGCAGGAACGGCGCGCCCTCGTCGAGCGGCACGGCCGGGCGGTCCGTCGCCGGCAGGTACAACGTCACCCGCGTGCCGGACCCTTTCGCGGTCGTGATCGAGACATGGCCGGAGGACTGGCGGACGAAGCCGAACACCTGCGCGAGGCCGAGCCCGGTGCCCTGCCCCGGCGGCTTGGTGGTGAAGAAGGGCTCGAACACCTTCGGCAGAACGTCCTCGGCGATGCCCGTTCCGGTATCGGTGATCGCGATGGCGACGAAGAAGCCGGGCACCGCGTCGGCGTTGTCGGCCAGCTCGTCCGCATCGAGTCGCGCGGGTCCGACATCGAAGGTCAGCCGTCCCCCGGCGGGCATCGCGTCGCGCGCATTGATCGCGACGTTGAGCAGGGCGGCGCGGAGCTGCGCGGCATCGGCGCTGCAGGCGGGAACGGGGTCGCGCCGATGCATCGTCACGACGACGGCCTGGCCAACCGCGTTCTGCAGAAGCGGCAGCATCCCCTCGATCAGCGCAGCCGGATCGAGCGGCACGGGCGCGAGCTCCTGCCCGCGGGCATAGGCGAGGAGGCTCGAGACGAGGCCGGCGCCGGAGCGCGCGGCCTCGCGGGCGGTGGCGACGTTCGCCGCGACCGCCCTGTCGCCCGTGCATCGCTCTGTGATCTCGTCGAGGCTGATCAGCACCGTCGCGAGCAGGTTGTTGAAGTCGTGCGCGATGCCGCCGGTGATGCGGCCGATGCCTTCCAGGCGGGCCGCCTCGCGCAGCCTGAGCTCGGACCGCTCGCGCGCCTCGACCTCGGAGCGCAGCGCCACGAGGGCGACCTGGCGCGCGCGCGATTCGCGGAGAGCGAGCGTGGCTACCGCGGCAAGCGCGAGGAACCCGACCGCAGCGGCAAGCCCGTAGCTCGTCGCAGGCCCCCGCCACGCCGCGCGCACCTCCTCCTCCGGCACGGCGAAGCGGACGTGCACGGGATAGCCCCTGATGCCACGCATCGCGGCAAAGCGCGTCTCGCCCGTGTCGTCGGGGCTCGTGCCATGCCGCGCCAGCACGACGCCGTCATTGCGTGCGAGCACCGCGGAATGCCCGCCCGGCGGGACCATGCGCGCGAACACGCGCTCGAAATATTCCGGGTCGAGCGAGGCGTGGATCGCGCCGCGGAACGAGCCATCCTCCGATGGCCGGCGGCGGGCGAGCGGGAAAGAGGCAAGGCCCGTGGCGCGGCCGATGAAGGGATCGCCGACGATGGGGCCGGGCTCGCCGTCCCTCACCCTCCGCCAGAACGGGCGGGCATCGAGGTTGAGCGCGCGGTCCCAGGGCTGGCTCCCGGCGATCACCTGGCCGTCATAAGCGGTGACCCACATCGACACGGTGTGTTCCAGCTTGGCGGTGATCTGCTCGAGCACGGCACCGAGCTCCGGGCCGTAGATCTCGGCGTCATCGACACCCTCGAGACGGTCCGCCACACGGTCGAGCGCAAGTTCCTGCGTCTCGAACACCTTCAGCGCGTGCTCGCGCATCGCGTCGGCGATGCGCTCGACCTGCTCGCGCGCACGCTCCTCCGCGGCGGTGCGGCTGCCTATCACGGCGAGCATGTAGAAGGCAGCGGGAACGGCGAGGGCGACAAGGATCAGCGTCGCCCCGAGAGGGGTCAGGAGCGACGGGCGGCGGGTTCGGGCTGGCATACGAACAGGCGGATCTCCCCCGCGCCGGGCGACATGCCCGCGCATAAAGCGACTCTACCACCGGTTGCGGGACTATTCTCCTATATTCTTCGTAACCTAGCAGACAGCAATGCCGGTCAGGGCGCGCGCGAACCCATCTCCTTGACCGGCATGCCTTCCGCCTTCTCGCTTCCCGATCGCCAGCGATGGGTGCCCTGGCCGGTGGCGACCAGCGTGCCGGCCTCGTCGCGCACCGACACGCGGGTGAAGAAGGTGGTGCCGCCGCGCGAGACCAGCTCTCCCTCCGCCACGAGCCGGCCGGGGCGCACGGGCGCGGTGAACTGCGTGGCGAGCGAGAGCGTCATGCCGCGCCGGGCATTGCCAGGAACGGGACAGAACAGCCCGGCATAGGCTGCGGCCTGGTCGATCAGCGCCAGCACCACCCCGCCATGGACGACGCCGGCGCGGTTCCAGTGCGCCTCCGTCGCCGTCGCCTCGAGCGTTGCGAACCCGTCGCGCCATTCGAGCAGGCGGAACCCGTAGAGGTCGTGGAACGGGGCGGGAAGCGGATCGTGGGGTGCATCTGTCATGGCCGCGACGCTCGCGGCAACGGGCGGCCCGGTCAAGCGCCGGGCGTGCCGCTCAGGTGGGGATCTGCAGCTCCTGCAGCGCCTGCTCAAGCTCCTGGAACGACGGCATGTACTCCGTCGGCGCCATCTTCCGCCCGGTCTCGACGGCGACCTGCGGCGCATTGCCGTGCAGGTGCGCGACGAGCACGGCGCGGATCACCTCGTAGTACTTCATCTCCTCCTCGACGATGCCCTTCAGGCGCGTCGCCATCGGGCCCATCAGCCCGTAGGCGAGGAGAACGCCGAGGAAGGTGCCGACGAGCGCGCCGCCGATCATCTTGCCGAGCACGGCGGGCGGCTCGTTCAGCGAGCCCATCGTCTTGATGACGCCCATGACGGCGGCGACGATGCCGAGGGCGGGAAGCGAATCCGCCATCGACTGCATCGCATGCGAGGGGTGCAGCTCCTCGTTGGCGACCTTGCGCAGCTCGCGCGCGAACACGTCCTCGATCTGGTGCGGGTCGTCGGCGTGCATGCCGACCATCCGAAGATAGTCGCAGATCAGGACGACGGCGTGATGGTCGGCGGCGATCTTGGGGAATTTCTGGAACGCCGGGCTCTCCTCGGGCTTCTCGATATGCGGCTCGAGCGCCATCGCGCCCTTGGTCGAGGCGAGACGCGCGAAGAAGTAGAGGAGCGACAGGAGGTCCACGTAGTCGGTCTTGTGGAAGCGGCTTCCCTTCAGGATCTTCCCGAAGCCGCCGAGCACGTGCTTGATGCCGTGCATCGAGTTGGCCATCAGGAGCGTGCCGATCGCGGCCCCGCCGATGATCATGAACTCGAACGGCAGCGCGGCCATGATGATGCCCATCTTGCCGCCGGCGAGGATGTAGCCGCCGAACACGCAGATGAGCAGGAAGACGAAGCCGACGATCGTGAGCATGCCGGCCGCTCCTCAGCTTCCCGGAGCGGGGTGGGCCCGCTGCAGCAGGATGGCGATGCGGCGGTTGGCCGGCGCGCGCGGGTCGGCGGGCAGGAGCGGCTCGCGGTCCGCCACGCCCGTGACGGAGCGGATGCGCTCGTCGGGGAAGCCTGCCTCGGTCAGGACGCGGCGCGTGGCGTTGGCGCGGTCTGCGGAGAGTTCCCAGTTGGTCACGCCGCTGCCGGAGCGGAACGGTGCGGAATCGGTATGGCCGATGATGGTCACAGGATTGCCGATCGCCGCGAGCGTTGGGGCGACGCGGACGATAAGCGCCTTCACTCTGTCGGACGGCGCGGTGGAGCCGGCTGCGAACATCGGCTGTCGTTCGGCATCGAGAAGCTGCACGCGGAGCCCCTCCGGCGTGACGTCGACCGCCACCTGGCGGGCGAGCTCCTGCAGGCCCGGGTCGTTCGAGATGGCGGTGCGGATCTGCTCGGCGGCGGCCTCGAGCGCGCGCGTCTCCGCCGCCGCTGCCTCCTCCGCCGCAACACGCGCTGCGATCGCTGCGGCCTCCGCGCCGGCGCCGAGCGGGTGGGCGCCCTCGCGGTCGGCCGCGCCCCTGTCGGTCGCGTCCTCGCCGCCCGAGCCGACGGCGCGCGGGTTGGCGAAATGTCCGCCTGTCTGGTGCGGCTGCGGCTTGTCTCCAGCATCGCCCGCGCGGGCATCCTGCTCGCCGCTCGAGTCGGTCGTCTCGTCCTGCGGCGGCGGGCCGCCCTGCACCTGCTGCTCCACCGTTGGCGTTCCGGCACGGCCGACGAGCGAGCCGTCATCGACAGGGGAAAGGCCGGCGAAGGGCTTGCCCATGCCGCTCTCGCCTGCGCCGAAGATGTTGGTGGGGGCGAAGTAGTTGGCGATGCCGAGGCGCTGCTCCTGGGTGGTGGCGTTCAGCAGCCACATGAGGAGGAAGAAGGCCATCATCGCGGTCACGAAGTCGGCGTAGGCGACCTTCCAAGCACCGCCGTGGTGGCCGTGCTCGCTCCCCTCCTCGCGTTTGATGACGAGGGTCGCGCCGTCCTTCTCCTTGCCCTTCTTGCCGCTCATCCCGAGCCCATGCGTGCGATGGCCCGGGCGACATGCCCAGGCAACGCGCACCATGACGCGGATGGCTTAAGCGTTGATGAAGCGGAGGCGCCGCGGGGACGGCCCTGCGGCAGGCCCGGGGCGGGCGAAGCCATGGCGGGTTGATTGCCATGCGCTTGCTGCATATATGGGGCCCGTTCGTGTGGGTCGTGCGGCCGGGGCCGCCGCCTGCGTTTCCGCGCCAGGGCCGCCTCTCCGGCCGCCAGGGACGCGCCAACGGGGGAAGGCGATGCGGCGTACCGCCGATAGGGTCTGCGTGTGCGACAGGGGCGGCCCGCGAGACGCGCGCGCGCCTCGATGCTGAGCGTCGTCCTCGCACCGTTCGCAGCCTCCCTCCTCGCCCCGTTCCTCGTTGCTCGGCTCGGCGATCGGGCCGCGCTGGTCCTCGCCCTGGTGCCTGCCGCCCTGTTCGGCTGGGCGCTCGCCAACCTCGGCGAGGCCTACCCGGGCCGCGTCGAGGCCACCCCCTGGGTGCCCGGGCTCTCGGTGCCGCTCTCCTTCAACCTCGACGGCCTCTCGAGCCTCTTCACCCTCCTGATCACCGGCATCGGCACGCTCGTCGTGCTCTATGCCGGCGGCTACCTGAAGGGGCACGCGCGGCTCGGGCGATTCTTCGTCATCCTGTTCGGCTTCATGGGCTCGATGCTCGGCGTCGTGCTGTCGGACAACGTCATCACCCTCTTCGTGTTCTGGGAGCTGACGTCGCTGACGAGCTACCTGCTCGTCGGCTTCGAGGCACAGAAGCCGGAGGCCAGGCGCTCGGCGCTGCAGGCGCTCTTGATCACCGGCACGGGCGGGCTCTGCCTTCTCGCGGGGCTGATCCTGCTCGCGGAGGCTGGCGGCTCGTGGGAGCTGTCGGACCTCGCGCTTTCCCGCTCCTGGCTGCAGGACAGCCCGCTCTACGTCCCTGCGCTGATCCTCATCCTGCTCGGCTGCTTCACCAAGAGCGCGCAGTGGCCGTTCCATTCCTGGCTTCCGGGCGCGATGGCCGCCCCCACCCCCGTCTCGGCCTACCTGCACTCGGCGACGATGGTGAAGGCCGGCGTATACCTGCTCGCGCGGCTCGAGCCGGCGCTGGCGGGCAGCGAGATCTGGCTGTACTCCCTGCTCGTCATCGGCGCGGTGACGATGCTAACGGGCGCGGTGTTCGCCCTGCTCGAGACCGACCTCAAGCTCGTGCTTGCCTGGACCACCGTGTCCGCCCTCGGCACGCTCGTGTTCCTCCTCGCCCCGTCCGACGAGCCTTCGGTGAAGGCGGCGATGGCCTTCCTGCTCGTCCACGCCCTCTACAAGGGCGCGCTCTTCATGACGGCGGGCAACATCGACCACGAGGCCGGCACGCGTGACCTGACGCGCCTCTCCGGCCTCGCCCGGGTGATGCCGCTCACCTTCGCCGCCGCGGCGATGGCTTCTCTCTCCATGGCGGGGCTTCCGATCGGGCTCGGCTGGGTGGCCAAGGAGTTGATCGGCACCGCCAAGCTCGCCGACGACATCGGCTTCACGCTGACCTCGGCAACCATCGCCAACGCCATGGTCTTCGCCGTCGCCGGCATCGCCGCCCTTTCCCCCTATCTCGGCAAGCGCTCCGAGGCGGCGGAGCACGCGCATGAGGCGCCGTGGACGATGCTCGCAGGACCGCTCGTGCTCGGCGCACTCGGTCTCGTGTTCGGCATGCTGCCGCAGCTCGCCGCCGATGCGCTGATCACGCCCGCCGCCGCAGCGGTGCTCGGCCAGAAGCCGGTGCTCGCGATCGCGATCTTCAAGGGGGTCGACTGGAAGTTCCTGCTCACCCTCGCGACCTTCGCCGCCGGCGCGGTGATCTATCTGCTCTGGCGACGCTTCGGCGCGGCGTGGCGCGACGCGTCTGCGCCGATCCTCGCGCGCGGGCCGGACAGAGGCTATGACCGGCTGCTCGCCGGCCTCGCGAGCTTCGCGACCTGGCTCACGCGGCTGATGCAGCCAGGCGTGCTGCACCGCTATGTCGGGGCCTCCTTCGTTGTCGTCGCGCTCATCGTGCTGGCTTCCGCCTTTCGCGGCCGCTTCACCCTCGCCATGCCGAGCGATGGCGGGCTCGTCGTCGAGTGGGCCGTCATCCTGCTGACGGGGGCGGCGGCGATCGTCACGGCGCTCGCCACCACGCGGCTCCTCGCCGTCACCGCGCTGGGCGTCGTCGGGCTAGGCGTGACCATGATCTTCATGGTGTTCAGCGCGCCCGACCTGGCGATCACGCAGTTCATGGTCGAGACGCTCGTCGTCGTCATCCTCGCGCTCGTGCTGATCCGTCTTCCCGGCTTCCAGCTCGGCACGCCGCAGCAGCGGCAGGGTCCCGCGGCACTGCTTCTCGCCGTGGCGGTCGGCACCGGAACAGCGCTGCTACTTCTCGGCGTGCTGGCCGAGCCGTTCGACACGCGTCTCGCAGAATGGTTCGCAGCCGAATCGGTTCCGGGCGGCCAGGGGCGGAACGTGGTGAACGTCATCCTGGTCGATTTCCGCGCGCTGGACACGCTCGGCGAGATCACCGTCGTCGCCGCCGCCGCGCTTGGCGGGCTCGCCGCGATGATGCGCGTCGGCCGCCGCAGGGCCGATGCGCCGCCGCAGTCGAACCTCGGTGAGCCGCGATGAGCAGCCTGATCCTGCGCGCCGCGACGCGCGCCCTCGCGCCGCTCCTGATCCTGCTGTCGCTGTTCCTGCTCTGGCGCGGCCACAACGAGCCTGGCGGCGGGTTCATCGGCGGCCTCGTTGCCGCCTCGGCCGCGGCTCTGCAGGGCATCGCCTTCGGCCCCGCCGCGGCGCGGCGCATGCTCTGGCTTCCGCCCGCCGCCGTCGCCGGGGTGGGGCTCGCTGCGGCGCTGCTCTCGATCGTTCCCTCCGCCCTGTTCGGCCTGCCGCCGATGGCTGCGCTGTGGTCAAAGGTCGATCTCGGCGACGGCGCCTACATCCCGCTCGGCACGCCGCTCCTGTTCGATGTCGGCGTGTTCCTCGTCGTGGTCGGCTCGGTGGTCGCGCTGATCGCGGCACTCGAACACAAGCCGGAATAGACGATGGAACCGGTGCTCGCGATCCTGATCGGCGTTCTCGTCGCTGTCGCGGTGTGGCTGATGCTGTCGCGCAACTTCGTGCGGCTTCTGCTCGGCTTCGCCATGCTCGGCAACGCCGTCAACCTCTCCATCTTCGTCGCCGGCCGCCTCACCCGCGCCGCCCCGCCGCTGATCGCCGACGGCGCGGTTGCGTTCGAAGGGGCATACGCGAACCCGCTTCCGCAGGCGCTGGTGCTCACCGCCATCGTCATCGGCTTCGGCCTGCTGGCCTTCGCCCTCGTTCTTGCCTGGCAGGCGCATGTCCGCCTCGGCACGGTGCTGACCGACGAGATGCGCATCGCCGAGCCGCTTCCGGAGAAGAAGGAGCCGGCGTCGTGAACGGCTGGCTCGCCGGACTTGCCGTGCTGATCCCGCTTGCGGGTGCGGCGGTGACGCTTCTCGCGCATGGCCTCCCGCGCGCCCAGACGGTGCTGTCGCTCCTGTTCGCGGCGGCGCTGCTGCTGGACGCCTCGCTGCTGATGGCGGCGGTGTGGCGCGACGGCATGGTGGTGGTGCAGGCCTCCGCCTGGGACGCGCCCTTCGGCATCAGCCTCGCCGTCGACACGCTCGGCGCGGTGATGACGCTGATCGCCGCGATCACCGGCCTCGCCTGCCTCGCCTACGCGACGGCGGAGATCGACGAGGGGCATCGCCGCGCCTTCTTCCACCCGCTGAGCCATGTTCTGCTCGCCGGCGTCTGCGGCTCCTTCGTGACCGGCGACCTCTTCAACCTCTATGTCTGGTTCGAGGTTCTGCTGATCGCGAGCTTCGGGCTCCTTGTCATCGGCGGCACCAGGGCGCAGACGGACGGCGCGGTGAAGTACGTCGCGCTGAACCTCGTCGCCACGAGCCTGTTCCTGCTCGCCACAGGGCTGATCTACGGGCTCACCGGAACGCTGAACATGGCCGATCTCTCGCGCGCCGTGCCGCGCGTCGAGAACACCGGCGTGCTGAACGCCGCGGCGATGTTGCTGCTCGCCGCGTTCGGCATGAAGGCCGCGGTGTTCCCGCTGTTCTTCTGGCTTCCCGCCTCCTACCACACGCCGCTCGTCGCCGTGTCGGCCGTGTTCGCGGGGCTTCTGACGAAGGTCGGCGTCTATGCGCTGATCCGCACCGTCACGCTGATCTTCACGCATGACCCGGAGTGGATCAACGGCGTGCTGCTCTGGACGGCGGGGCTGACCATGCTGACCGGTGTGCTCGGGGCCGCTGCGCAGAACGAGTGGCGGCGCATCCTTTCGTTCCACATCGTCAGCCAGATCGGCTACATGGTGATGGGACTCGCCATCGGAACGAAGCTCGCGATCGTGGGCTCGGTGTTCTACCTGGTGCACCACATCGTGGTGAAGGCGAACCTGTTCCTGATCGCTGGCGTCGCCCAGCGGCTCACCGGCTCGATGGAGCTCAAGCGTTCGGGCGGGCTGTACGAGGCCGCGCCCTGGCTCGCCATCCTGTTCTTCATCCCCGCCTTCTCCCTCGCCGGGTTCCCGCCGCTCTCGGGGTTTTGGGCGAAGTTCATCGTGATCAAGGCCGCGCTCGACGAGCGCTCGATCGCGATCGCCGCCGCGGCACTCGTCACAGGCCTCCTGACCATCTACTCGATGACCAAGATCTGGGGCGAGGCGTTCTGGAAGCCGCATCCGGCCGGTCCCGTGGAGGAGACGGGCGCGCCGCGCGCGATGGTCGTGCCGATCGCCGCGCTCGCGGCCTGCACCATCGTCATCGGCCTGTTCGCACAGCCCTTCCTCGCTGTCGCGGAACGTACCGCGGCAGAGCTGACCGATCCCTCCGCCTACGCCGCGGCCGTGCTCGGGAGGCTGCCATGAGCGAGACACGTTCCGCCGCGGCAGGGACACCGGCGCTGCTCGTGCTGAACCTGCTTCTCATGCTCGGCTGGTGCGGCGCGTTTGGAACCTTCAACGTCTGGGCGCTCTCGACCGGCTTCGTCGCCGGGTACTGCGCCCTGTGGCTCACCCGCCATCTCTGGGGCGAGCAGCGCGGGGCGTATTTCCGGCGCACCTTCGCCGGCTTCTCCTTCGCCCTCTTCTACGCCCGCGCCCTCGTCGTCAGCGCCTGGGAGGTCGCGAAGCAGGTGCTTTCGCCGACGATCACCGCACGGCCTGGCGTGATCGCGGTGCCGCTGACCGCGAAGCGGGATGTCGAGATCGCCACGCTCGCCAATCTCGTGACGCTGACGCCCGGGACGATGAGCATCGACGTCTCGAACGACCGCTCGACCCTCTACGTGCACGTCATGCTGCTCGACGATCCCGAAGCCGTGGAAGCCGACATCCGCGAGAACTTCGAGGCGCGGCTTCTCGAGGTGCTGCGATGACCGGCGCGCTCGAGATCGCGATCATCGCAGGGTGGGTCATGCTCGGCCTCGCCTTCGCCATCGGCTTCGCCCGCCTCGTGCGCGGCCCGCATCTGCCCGACCGGATCGTCGCGCTCGACATGCTCGCGCTGATCGCGATCTGCGCGGCGGGGCTGCAGGCGCTGGCCACCGGCTCGACCGCCTTCCTCGATCTCGCCCTGGTGATGGCGCTTGTCTCCTTCCTCTCGACGGTGGCCTTCGCGCGCTATGTGGAGTGGGTCGCGTTCCGCCGGCGTGGCCAGGCCAACCCGCCGCCGCTGGAGCAGGCCGATGATTGATCTCGTCATCGACCTCGTCGTCGTCGCGCTCGTGCTCGGCGGCACGGGCTTCGCACTCGTCGCGGCGATCGGCGTCTGGCGGCTGCCCGATGCGATGATGCGGATGCATGCGAGCTCGAAGGCCGGAACGCTCGGCGGGTCCATGCTTTTCCTCGCGGTCGCCTTCGGGCTCGGCGACCTGTCTGTCGCCGTGCGCGCTGTCGCCGGCATCGCCTTCCTCCTGCTCACCGCCCCCGTGGCGAGTCACCTGATCGGCCGGGCGACCTATCTTCTCGGCGTGCCGCGCCACCCCTCGCAGACGCGCGACGATCTCGACGGCCGCTACGACCTTGCCCGCCGCATCTGCCGCGCCCCGGAAGCCAGGCGCGACGCCGCGCCGGAGCCGGCGGAGGGAGACGCCGGGCGGTGATCGCTCTGCGCGGCGCGCGGGAGGACGATCTCGCCTCGATCCGCGCGCTCGTCGAGGCGGCCTATGCGCCCTGGATCGCCCTCATCGGCCGCCGCCCCGGCCCGATGGACGACGACTACGCCGCCCGCATCGCAGCGGGCGAGGCGCAGGTGGCCGAGGCCGACGGCACCATCCTCGGCCTCCTCGTCACCGAACGGCATGACGGCTTCCTGCTGATCGACAATGTCGCGGTGGCGCCCGGGCAGCAGGGGCGGGGGATCGGGCGGGCGCTGCTCGCCGCAGCCGAAGGCGAGGCGCGCAGGGCGGGCGTGCCCCGCCTGCGCCTTTACACCCACGCCAGGATGGCTACGAACATCGCGCTCTATGCCAGGGCGGGCTTCTCCGAGATCGCCCGCGTCTCCGAGAAGGGGTTCGACCGCGTGTACATGGAAAAGCCGCTCGCGGCGGAAGGCGGGCCACGATGACGCCCGCCGAGACCGTCGCCGCCATCCGCGCCGATGCGCGCTTCGAGGCCGCCTGCGCGGTGCTGCGGCGCGACCATGCGCGCCTGGTCGAGGACGTCATCCGCCTGACGGAAATCCCCGCCCCGCCCTTCAAGGAACAGGCACGCTCGGCCGCCTATCTCGAGATGCTGCGCGCGCACGGGCTCGAGGAAGTCGAGCAGGACGCGATCGGCAACGCGATGGGACTTCGGCGCGGCTTCGGCAACGGCGAGATCCTCGTCGTCGCCGCCCATCTCGACACGGTGTTCCCCGAAGGAACCGACGTGCGCGTCCGCCGCGAGGGGACGAAGCTGTTCGCCCCGGGCGTGGGCGACGACACGCTGTCGCTCGCGGCGAACCTCGCCTTACTCCGCGCGCTCGACGAGGCGGGCATCCGCACGCGGAACGACATCCTGTTCGTTGGCGACGTCGGCGAGGAAGGCATCGGCGACCTGCGCGGGGTGCGGCACCTCTTCACCGAAGGGCGGCACAAGCCCCGCATCCGCGCGTTCCTGTCGGTCGACAGCCCCGATGTGGCGCGCATCTGCAACGGCGCGATCGGCTCGCGCCGCTGGAAGGTGACGTTCCGCGGCCCGGGCGGGCACAGCTTCTCCGCCTTCGGGCTGGTCAACCCCGTCTACGCCATGGCGGAGGCCGCGCGCGCCATCGCCGCGATCGAGGTGCCGCCAGGCACGAACTCCACCCATTGCGTCTCGATCGTCTCGGGCGGCACCTCGATCAATGCCATCCCGAACGCGATCAGCATGCAGGTCGATCTCCGCTCCGGCGTGCCGGACGTGCTCGACAGGATGGAGACACGCTTCCTCGCGATCCTCGGCGAGGCGACGGTGGCGGAAAACACCACTCGCAGCACCCAGACCGGCGCCATCACCCTCGAGCGCGAAAGGATCGGAGACCGGCCCGCCGGCGGCACGTCGCCCGACGACCCGATCGCCCAGGCCGCCTGGGCCGCCGTCGCGGCGGAGGGCTATACGCCGTCCTTCGAGGCCTCCTCGACGGATGCGAACATCCCGATGAGCCTCGGCATCCCGGCGCTCAAGATCGGCGCGGGCGGGCGCGGCGGGAGGGCCCATTCGCTCGAGGAATGGATCGACCTCGAACCGGAGGAGAGCCTCCGAGGCATGCGCACCGCGCTCGCGACGATCCTGGCGGTCGCCGGCATGGAAGGGATAGGCTGAGGAACGCTCCCTCCCTGCCAAGGCCCCGCGATGCCGCGTTGGGTTCTGCCCCTAGTCTACACGCTGTCGGCGGTCGTCGCCGGGCTGGTCGTTCCGCGCATGGAGGCCGCGCTGATCCCGCCACTCGGCCTCGGTGTTTCGTCGGCCGCGGCGTTGACCATGCTTTCGGCCATCGCCTCGGGCATGATGGCGTTGACGGCGATCGTCTTCTCGATCGCCTTCGTCCTGGTGCAGTTCAGCGCGGTGACCTATTCGCCACGCATCGCGTTGCGATTCGCCAACGACCGGCTGCTCTTCCATGCCATGGGCATGTTCGCCGCAACCTTCTCCTACTCGCTTGCCGCGATGGCCTGGGTCGATCGGGCGGAGCGGTCCAACGTGCCCGAACTGTCGTGCCTGCTGTCTGTGGCGCTGCTGGTCGCAAGTCTCGTGGTGTTCACGCGTCTCGTCCAGCGGCTGAGCGACCTGCAGATCACCAACACGCTGCATGAGATTGGCAATACCGGTCGGGCCGCGATCGAGGGCATGTTCGCCGATGATTCGCTGCCCGCCGGGGTGCGGCCGGCACCGCCCGAAACCGCCCTGCCGCCGGCCGGGGCGCCGGTCCAGGCGCTGCACTACGTGGGCCCACCCGCAACCGTCCAGCGCCTCGACATCGCAGCACTCGTCGGCCTTGCCGAGGCAGCGGACGGATGCATCGTGATGGCCTGCTCGGTCGGCGATACGCTGAACGAAGGCGAGCCGATCCTGTTCCTGCATGGCGCGGCGGGGCCGATCGCCGAAGCGAGGCTCCGCAAGGCGGTATGCCTCGGCCGGGAACGGACCGTGGAGCAGGATCCGAAGTATCCGATCCGCCTGCTCGTTGACATCGCGATCAAGGCCCTCTCGCCCGCCATCAACGATCCGACCACGGCGGTGCAGGCGATCGACCAGGTCGAGGATCTGCTGCGGCGCCTCGCCCGGCACGACCCCGAGATCGGCCGCTTCGCAGGGAGCAGCGGGGCGGCGCGGCTGGTCATCCTGATGCCGACCTGGGACGACTACCTCTCCCTTGCCCTCGACGAGATCAGGATGTTCGGCGCAGGCTCGATCCAGGTCCTGCGGCGGCTGCGCCACACGCTGATGGGACTTGCCCGGATGCTTGGCAGCGACGACCCGCGTGCCGCCTCCGTCGCCCTCTACCTCCGTCACCTCGACGGGTTCATCGAGCGCTCGCCCCTCGACGCGATGGACAAGCGCACGGCAGGGCGCGAGGACAGCCAGGGCCTCGGCCTGACGCGCGAGCCGCGCCGCGGCTGAGCGCCGCTTCAGGCCACGCGGTTCAGGGCGCGGTGCCTGTCTTGATGGCGCTGTGCGCCTCGACGGCGTCCATCACGTAGCCCGCATAGGTCAGGGCCGCGCCGGCGTTGAGCGCGATGGCGACGCCGAGCGCCTCGGCGATCTCCTCCCTCGTCGCGCCGGCCTTCAGCGCTGCCTCGACATGGGCATTGATGCAGCCCTCGCAATGCGTGGTGATGGCGACGCCGAGCGCGATGAACTCGCGCGTCTTGGCATCGAGGTGCTTCGTCTGCTTCGAGGCGTGGTTCAGCGCGCCGAAGCCCTTGATGAGCTCCGGGTGCGCCTTGGTGATGTGCGCGACCGCGCCGCGCAGAGCAGAACGGAAGCCGAGCCAGTCCCTGATCATGAACTCTCCTTCACGCCGCCAGCGCGCGCTGAAACACGGCAGGGTCGACATTGCCGCCTGAGACGATCACGCCGACGACGGCATCCTTGAGGCTGACATTGCCGTAGAGCGCGGCTGCGAGCGCGACGGCCCCGCCAGGCTCGGCGACGAGCTTGAGATGGTCGAAGGCGAAGCGCATGGCGCGCAGCACGTCGCTGTCGGGCACAACGGCCGCGCCGTGCACGCGGCCCATGTTCACGCGGAAGGTAAGTTCCCCGGGCATCGGCGCGAGCAGCGCGTCGCAGAGCGTCGAGCCGCCGGGCTCGTTGCGAACGCGTGCCTTCTGCGCGAAGCTTCGCGCATGGTCGTCATGGCCGACCGGCTCGACGGCGATCACCGCAGCGCCCTTGCCCGTGCCCTCGACCGCGAGCGCCGAGCCAGCGAGAAGCCCGCCGCCGCCCGTGCAGACGAAGAGCGCATCGAGCTTCAACCCCGCTTCCTTCGCATCCGCGATGAGCTCGAGCGCGGCGGTGCCCTGGCCCGCGATGACATCGGCATCGTCGAAGGGCGGCACGAGCGTCGCGCCGCGCTCGGCGCAGAGCTTCCGGCCGATCGCCTCGCGGTCATCCTTCTCACGGTTGTAGTGCACGATCTCCGCGCCCCAGCGTTTCGTGCTCTCGACCTTGATGGTCGGGGCATCCGTCGGCATCACGACAACGACGGGCGCGCCGAACATCTTTCCTGCCGCGGCGCAGGCCTGGCCATGGTTGCCGGAGGAGAAGGTGACGACGCCGCCCTTCCGTTCCGCCTCCGACATCTGCGCGATCCGGTTCGTCGCCCCCCTCAGCTTGAACGAGCCGGTACGCTGCAGCGGCTCGGGCTTGACCAGCACCGCGGCGCCGAGGGCCGCGTCGAGCACTGGGCTCCGCAGCATCGGCGTGCGCACGATGCGGCCTTCGAGCCTTTCGCGTGCGGCCATCACGTCGTCGAACGTCGGAACCTTCACGTGGCGAATTCCTCCTGCATCGGATCGAGATCGACGGCGACGGAAAGCGCATGTGCGCCGCCGCCGAGCAGTACGCCTCGAAGGGGCGAGACATCCGCGTAGTCGCGTCCCCAGCCGAGCACGACATGCTCGTCGCGGACCACGATGTCGTTCGTCGGGTCGAGATCGACCCAGCCATGCTCGGGGCCGAGCCAGGCGCCGACCCAGGCATGCGACTGGTCGGCCCCCTGCCTTCGCGGCTGGCCCGGCCGCGGCCGCGTCCGCACATAGCCCGAGACATAGCGCGCGGGCAGCCCCAGCGCGCGCAACCCAGCGATCATGACGTGGGCGAAATCCTGGCAGACGCCGGCGCGGCTCGCGAGAACCTGGGCGATCGGTGTCGAGACGGTGGTCACGCCAGGGCGGAAGGCGAAGTCGCGCCGGATCCGCGCCTGGAGATCGAGAAGCGCCACGAGGACCGGCCGGCCGGGCGCGAAGCTCGCACGCGCATAGGCGCCTGCGCCGGGGTCCGCGGGCGCCATCGCGCTCGGCCAGGCGAACTCGGCCGCGCGCCAGCCTTCCGCCCGCGATGCGGCAGCGCTCACCTGTTCCCACGGCAGCGTCGCCTCCGCCGGCGGCGGCGGCGCGAATTCGGCCTCCACCTCGGCGCGGAGCGTGACGGTGAAGCGGTCATGCGGCGTCTCGACGAACATCCAGGTGACGAGGTTGCCGAAATGATCCGCACCCGAGGTGACGCGCACCGGCGCAGGGTCGGCAGAGAGGGAGGCGGCAAGCACCACCTGGCCGGGTAGCGGCCGCGGCGTCAGATGCAGCATGTGGCTCGCGAGGTCGACGACCTCGCCGTAGCTGTAGGTCGTCGCATGCGTGACGCGGTATCTCATCCCGCCGCCTGCTCCTCGCCGACGCCGACGGCCTGCGCTGCCGGGACGTGGCTGAAGTAGCGTCGCGCGATCGCGTCCGACAGCACGCCAACCTGGTGCGAGAGCGCAGCGAGCTGCGCGGGAAGAAGCACCGCCTCCGCGGCCGGCTCGCGCGCTACCGAGACGGCCTCGACCATCGCCTCGGCCTCGGCGCGAAGGCTGCCTGCGGAGCGGGCGAGGTCGCCCTCCGGCGCGCCCTGCACCTCGGCGAGCCGTCGCTCGACGGCATCGAGCTGGTAGGCGAAGGAGCGCGGGTTCGTCGGGTCGGCCAGGACGAGGTCGAGCACCGGCGCGGGCTGGAGCACGGAGAGGTAGCGGCTGCGATAGGTGATGGCGCTGTCGCAGAGCTCGACGGCGAGGCGAAGCCCGGCCTCGACGCGCGGCAGGGGCTGGTCGAGCGCGCGGCCGATGTCGCGCGCGGTGTGGGCTGCGCGCTCGATGCGCCTGCCGAGATCGAGGAACAGCCAGCCGCCGCCGCGGACCATGTTCTCGGCGGCGATGCCGGCCACGCCCGCCGAGAAGCGCATGATCGCCGCCGCCGCCTCGTTCAGCTCCTCGAGGCCCTGGCACGCGGCGGCCGAGCGTTCGCGCGCCTCCGCCGCGAGATGCATCATCGTCACCCACATGTCCGCCGTCAGCCTGTCGCGCACGCCGCGCGTCAGGCGGCCCACATGGTCGAACACCTGCGCGACCGGTCTGGCCGGGCGGCATACGTCGAGCATCGCGCGCGGCAGGGCCGGCCCGTCCGGCGCGGCGGCGGCGACCTCGGGCGCGACGATGCCGGCATCGGCAAGGCAGGCGGCAAGCGCGCGCAGCTCGGCAAGGTCGCGTGGCAGCAGCCAGCCACGGGAGAGGCGGAGGATGACGGCGCGCAGCAGGCGCGCTGCGTTCTCGAGCCGCTCCACATAGCGGCCGAGCCAGTAGAGATCGTCGGCCACGCGGCTCGGCAGCTCGCCCGACGCGCGGCGGATCGCAAGCGGCGGAAGGGCGAAGGCGGCGGGGCCGACGATGTCGGCGCGGTCCTCGCTCAGCACCCACACATCCTTCGCGATCCCCGCCTTCGGCAGCCGCCCCGTGAGCCGCTCGCCCTCGCCGATCAGCCGCGCGAGCCCGCCTGGCATCGCACGCCAGGTGCCCGCGCCGTCGGCCAGCGCGAAGAGGCGGAGCACCATCTCCTTCGGCGCGAGCCCCTTCTCGCCGAGCGCGGGCGCGGCGGAGGGCCGCACCGCCTCTGTCGCCGCGAAGGCCGCAGGCGTGGCGCGGATGCGCTCGAGCAATGCGGCGCGCGCACGCTCGCCCATCACCGACGGGTGCTGCGCCGGCGCCGCGCCATCGACGGCGGAGCGGATCATCCACCGTTCCGGGGCGGCAAGCACAGCGGCGGCAGAGGCGGCGTCGCCGAGCCAGAGCGTCGGGACGCTCGCGAGCCGCAGCCTTTCGCCGAGCACATGCTCGGCAAGCTTCGGCAGGAAGGCCGCGAGCGCAGGCGCCTCGGCGAGATGGCTTCCGGGATCGTTCACGACCCGCACGCCGCCCGCGCGCATCGCGTCGAGCAGGCCCGGGACGCCGAGCGTGCTGTCGGAGGCGAGCTCGAGCGGATCGGTCAGCCGTCCCTCGACGCGGCGCAGGAGCACGTGCACGCGCTGCAGGCCCTTCAGCGTCTTGAGGAAGACCTGGCCGTCGCGCGTGGTGAGATCTGCCCCTTCGACGAGCGCGCAGCCGAGCTCGCGCGACAGGAACACGTGCTCGAACCAGGTCTCGTGCGCGGCCCCCTGCGTCAGCAACGCAAGGCGGGGATTCTCCGCGCCCGAGGGGGCAGCGCGCTGGAGGCTGTCGACCCAGTGGTCGAAGAAGGGGCGAAGCTGCCGCACCTGCACGGAGCGGAACGCTTCCGGCATGACGCGCGCGACCATGCGGCGGTTCTCGCGCGCGAAGCCCACCCCGTTCGGCGCGCCGGCACGATCGGCCAGTACCTGCCACTGGCCCTGCGGAGTGCGCACGAGATCGGCGGCGAGAAGATGCACGATCGGGCGAAGCGGCGGGCTCGGCGCGCGGCAGGCGCGGAGGAACCCCGGGTTGCCGTAGACGAGCGCCGGCGGGATCAGCCCCGCGGCGAGCAGCCTCTGCGGCCCGTAGAGATCGGCGAGGATCTCCGACAACAGCGCGGCGCGTTGCGACAGCCCCGCCTCGAGCGCGGCGAACTCGGCAGCCGGCAGGACCATCGGCACGGGGTCGCACCGCCAGGGGCGCTGCACGTGGCCCTGCCCCGGGTCTGCCGGCAGGATGGTGACGACGCCCTCCTCCTCGAAGGCGCGGTCGAGCCGTCGTGCACGGTCCGCCAGCCCGCCCTGGGGAAGCGAGGCGAGCATGCCGACGATGCCTCGCCAGTGCGGCCGGATGCTGCCGCGCCCGTCCACCATCTCGTCCCAGAAGGGAGGAAGGGGCACCGGCGCTGCGAGGGCCGCGGAGTCTGGCGTCATCGGCGCAGTCTAGACGAAGCCCCGCCGGCAGGAAGGGATCGGAAATGCAACTCTCAGGCGAAGTGGCGAAGATCAAGCGTGCGCGGATGCTCGCTTCCTGCCGTGCCCTCCTCCATGCCGCGCGGCGGCGGGATGGCGCCGGGCGTGTGGCCCATCGGGAAGAAACGCGCGAGCCGCCGCGCCTCGGCCTCATTGGCGTTCACCGGCAGCGTCTCGTGCGCCCGCCCTCCGGGGTGCGCGACGTGATAGGTGCAGCCCCCGAGCGCACGGCCTGACCATGTGTCGTAGATGTCGAACACGAGCGGCGCCTGCGCGCCGATGCCAGGGTGCAGCGCCGAGGGCGGCTGCCAAGCCTTGAAGCGGACGCCGGCGACGTACTCGCCCTCAGTTCCCGTCGGCGCCAGCGGCACGGCGACGCCGTTGCAGGCGAGCACGAAGCGCTCCTCCACCCAGCCCGACACCTTCGCCTGGACCCGTTCGACGGAACTGTCGACGTAGCGCACCGTGCCGCCTGCCATCGCCTCCTCGCCCATCACGTGCCAGGGCTCGAGGGCGTGGCGAAGCTCGAGCTCCATCCCGCGCACGGCAACCACGCCGATGCGTGGGAAGCGGAACTCCTGGTGCGGCGCGAACCAGGCAGGGTCGAGCGCGAAGCCGTGCTCTGCGATCTCCTCGAGCACGTCGCGGAAATCCTCCGCCACATAGTGGGGCAGCATGAACTGGTCATGCAGGCGGGTGTTCCAGCGCACCAGCCGCCGCTCATAGGGGTTGGCCCAGAAGGCGGCGATGGCTGCACGCAGCAGGAGCTGCTGCACGAGGCTCATCCGCGCATGGGGCGGCATCTCGAAGCCGCGGAACTCGACGAGGCCGCGCCGCCCGCCGGAGCTGCCGGGGTCGTACATCTTGTCTATGCAGAACTCCGTCCGGTGCGTGTTGCCGGTGACGTCGATCAGCAGGTTGCGGAACAGGCGGTCCGTCATCCAGGGCGGCATCTCGGCGCCGGAGCGCACCTGGCTCATGGCGATCTCGAGCTCGTAGATGCTGTCGCCGCGCGCCTCGTCCACGCGCGGGTGCTGGCTGGTCGGGCCGATGAACTGGCCGGAGAACAGGTAGGAGAGCGAAGGGTGGTTGTGCCAGAAGGCGACCACCGACTTGAGGAGGTCGGGCCGGCGCAGGAACGGGCTCTCGGCCGGGGTCGAGCCGCCCATCACCACATGGTTGCCGCCGCCCGTGCCGACGTGCCTGCCGTCGAGGTTGAACTTCTCGGCAGCGAGCCCGACCTGGCGCGCCTCCTCGTAGAGTGTCTCGGTACGCCCGGCGAGCTCGTCCCACGAGTGGGCGGGGTGGACGTTCACCTCGATCACGCCTGGGTCGGGCGTGACGGAGAAATGGGTGAGCCCCGGGTGGAAGGGCGGCAGGTAGCCTTCGAGGACCACCTGGCGGCCTGTTTCGGCGGCGGTTTCTTCCACTGCCGCGACGAGGTCGAGCCAGTCCTCCGCCCGCGTCACCGGCGGCAGGAACACGTGCAGCATGCCCCCCCGCGGCTCGACGGCGAGCGCGGTGCGCACCACGTCGGGCTCCTCGCGCCCGGGCTCGGGCGGGCGCTGATCGATCACCCTCTGGGCGAGGCCGTTGCGGCGGCCGAGCATGGCGCGCGGCGGAAGCTGCAGGCTTTCGGCAAAGGGGTCGCGCGGAGGCTCCGCATCGATCGCCTCCGCCGTCGCCCAAGGCAGGCTGTCGAGCGGAAGCCGGTAGCCGATCGGCGAATCGCCCGGGATCAGGAACATCGGGCCCGAGGCTGAACCGTTCGTGCGGAAGAACCACCTGCCGCTCTGCCACCGCTTCGCCCCGCCGGCCTCGATGCGCCGCAGTGGCAGAACCGTTCCGACATCGGCGCCAAGCCCCTGGGCAAACACCCGTGCGAGACGCTCGCGCTCGATCGGGTCGGCGAGCTTGGCGTCCTCGACGACGACGTTCGCCGGAAGCCTCTGCTCGCGCCAGAGATAGTAGTGGACGTCCTCATGCGCGGCGATCGCGCAGCCAGGGTCGACCTGCAGGCGCTCGGCGAGACGTTCGACGAAGCGGCGCGCATCGGCCGCGGTGGCGGTGTCGCGGTCATCGTCGGAGGCAAGCAGGCCGGCGTCGCGCCAGACGGGCTCGCCGTCGCTGCGCCAGTGGGAATAGAGCGCCCAGCGGGGAAGCTGCTCGCCGGGGTACCACTTGCCCTGGCCGTATTGCAGCACGCCCCCTGGCGACCAGAGCGTATGCAGCCGGCGCAACAGCCGCCCGGCCATGCGCCGCTTGGTCGGGCCCAGCGCCTCGGTGTTCCATTCGGGCGCGTCACGATCCGACACCGCGACGAAGGTCGGCTCGCCCCCCATTGTCAGCTTCACCGCCCCTTGCGTCAGCGCCCGGTCGACCAGAGCGCCCATGCGGCCAACCGCCTGCCACTGCGCCTCGGAGTAGGGCTTCGTGACCCGCGGCGTCTCCGCGATGCGCCGGACCGACATCGCGAAGTCGAACGTCGTCTCCGCCTTCTCGACGACGCCGGTGATCGGCGCGGCGGAGATGGGGTCGGGCGTCGCGGCGAGCGGGATGTGGCCCTCGCCCGCGAACAGCCCGGAGGTCGGGTCGAGCCCCACCCAGCCCGCTCCGGGGAGGTAGACCTCGCACCAGGCGTGCAGGTCGGTGAAGTCCGCGCTCGGCCCCTCGGGACCCTCGACCGGCTTCACGTCGGCCACGAGCTGGATCAGGTAGCCGGAGCAGAACCGCGCGGCGAAGCCGAGATGGCGGAGCGCCTGGACGAGGAGCCAGCCCGTGTCGCGGCAGGACCCCTTGGCGTTGCGGAGCGTCTCCTCCGGCGACCACACGCCAGGCTCGAGCCGCACGATGTAGGAGATCTCGCGCGCAAGCCGGGCGTTGATCTCGACGAGGAAATCCACCGTCCGCCGCCGCTCGCGCGGGATCGTCTCGAGGAAGGCGCGGAGGAGCGGCCCGGCCGGCTCCGTTTTCCGGAAGGGCGCGAGCTCCTGGTCGAGGATGTGGTCATAGGCGAAAGGGGTGTGTTCCGCCTCGGGCTCGAGGAAGAAGTCGAACGGATTGATCGTCGCCATGTCTGCGACGAGGTCGATGGTGACGCCGAAATGGTCCACCCGTTCGGGGAACACGACGCGGGCGAGGAAATTGCCCTGCGGGTCCTGCATCCAGTTCAGGAAGTGCGGCTTGGGCGAGACGGTGAGGCTGTAGGACAGGATGGGGGTGCGGCTGTGCGGCGCGGGGCGGAGGCGGATCGTCTGCGGGCCGAGGGAGACGAGCCGGTCGTACCGGTAGGAGGTACGGTGCGTCAGCGCGACATGTATGCTCATCGGTGCTCCGGTCCCCTCGGCTCTGCGGCCCTCGTGGGACATAGCACGCAGCGTGCCGCGCGGAATTACCCGACGAGGCGGCCCGGGTCGGTAAGAAGCGCGGCCTCGCCGAGCCCGATCGCGGCCGGGTCGCGGCCGAGCACGAGCGCGGCGCAGAGCTGCGCGGCCGCCGGCGCGGTCTGAATGCCGTACCCCCCCTGGCCGGCCATCCAGAAGAACCCCTCCGTCCCCTTTGCCGGGCCGATGGCGAGCGAGCGGTCGGGGGTGAAGGTGCGCAGCCCCGCCCAGCGATGCTCGATGTGCGTCACGGGCAGCTCGATCGCCTCCTGCGCGCGGTCGATCGCGAGCGCGAGGTCGAGCTCGTCGGGCTGCACGTCGCAGGGCTCCATCGGCGTCTCGTCGGCCGGGGAAAGCATGAGCTTCCGCCTCGCCTCGGGCCGGACGTACCAGGTATGCGCCGCATCGCCGATGAGCGGCCAGGCGGAGGGGTCGTGACCGGGCGGACCATCCACGAGCAGCGCAGTGCGCCGCATCGGGGTGAGCCCGATCGGGGCGGCACCGGCCAGGCGAGCGACCACGTCGCCCCAGGCACCGGCGGCGTTGACCAGGAGCGGTGCCGAGAAGCGGCCCGCGGGCGTCGCCACCTCCCACGTCCCGTCGCGGCGGGAGATCGCTTCTGCCCGCGCATCGGTCACCACCTGCCCACCGCGTGCGCGAAGCTGGCGAAGATAGCCATGGTGCAGGGCATGGACGTCGATGTCGAAGGCGTCCTCCTCCACCGCCGCGGCCGCGACATAGGAGGGCTTCAGCGCCGGGCAGAGGGCGCAGGCCGCCACGGGCGTGAGCTCGCGCATGCCCTCGCCTTCCGCGATCATCGCGGCGAGCTTCGCCTCCTGCCCTGGCGGGGCGAGGTTCAGCACCGCGCGGCGATGGGTGAGCGCATGCTCGGCGAACCCGCGCGGGGGGCTCTCGAAGAAGCCGCGGCTTGCGCCGGAGAAGATGCGGGCATCGCGCGGCCCGTAGTTCAGGATCCAGAGCGCGGCGGAGCGGCCCGTGGTGTGGTGGCCCGGCTGGCTCTCGGCCTCGAGAAGCGTGACGGACCGGCCCGCGGCGGCGAGTTCCGCGGCTACGGAGGCACCGGCGATGCCGGCGCCGATAACGATGATGTCTGAGCGGTGCATGGCGCGACCTTCGCCGTGCTGCGCCGCTCTGACAAGATTGTCTCGAGTTCGGTTACGCGTCCGCGAGGCCGTCGCGCATCGCGCGGTTGACGGTCACATGCAGCGCGATGTCCGGCTCGACCTCCTCGAGGTCGCCGAGCACCACGGCGGCGAGCTTCAGGAGGTCCTCGCGCAGCTCGCCCGGGATCGCCGTTCCGGCAGCGGCAACATCGCCGACCACCTGGCCCCAGAGCGCCTGCTGGTCCGACAGCGCGCGGCGGCGGGCAAGCGGGTCGCCTCCGGCGGCGAGAAGTGCCTCGGCCGTGCGCGAGAAGGCCTCGACGCTCGGCAGCCTCACCTCGTCCGCGACCATCGTGCTCATGCCGCGGTTCTGATCCGGAACAGGGTGGCGAGGCGCTGCAGGAGCGTCATTGGCGGGGTGACGCTTCCGTCCCCCCAGGCCCTTTCGAGGGCGGCGTTCAGGCATTGGCGGTTCCTCAGGCGCCGCTGGTCTGCGGCGAGGCGGCGCTGGACGAGGCAGACGGCGCGGACCGCCTCGGCGATCGGGCCTTCCGGATCGAGCATCGCCGCTGCGAGCCGGGGCGACGGCGCCTCGGCGATGGCTGCGAGAACAGGGCGCACATCGTGCCCGGCGACACGGATCGCCCCCGCGTCGATGCCGGTGATGACGCGTAGCCCGTGCATCGCTGACCCGTCGAGGAGAGCGATGCCCTCGCAGACCGCGCGGAGCCTGCGCCGGGAGGAATGGAACCCCCGCATGGCCGCCAGCCGTTCCGAAGGGGCGGCCCGCTGGTCCGCCAGGCTCTCGAGAAGCCAGCGCATGTCGCCGAGCAGGGTCTGGCAGCGGTCGAGCGCGGAGAGGGCCTCTGCGACGGAGGCAAGCCCCCGGGCGAGTGCCTGCTCGACGGCGCGGAGCCCCTCGGGCGGGCCGAGCGTCAGGGTGGGGAGGAGGAAGCGGCTCGCGGCGCGGTCTTCTTCCGGCGATCCGGGCGGTACCGTTCTTCCAGTCTGCGCCATTGCTGCCTCGCTTTCCCGACACGCCACCCCGCTTCCGGACCGACGCCGGGAGGGAGCGTGTCAGCATCCGCTGAAGGTCCGGTTAACTGCGAGACGGGTCTCAATTTCATTTCCAATGTCTCGCGCCGAACCGCTAATCCGAAGGATGCGCCGATCGTGCTGCCGTCGCAGTGATGCGCATCACAAGCCCTCAGATGCCATGGCGACATGACCCGATGATGAAGGCCGCGCACGCAGCGCGATGCGCAGACGATGGATCAGCCTCGGTCTGGGAGCGCCCAGGGGTTGGCAGCGCGGGGGCCGATACAGCCGCAGCGGACTCGGTGCGGTGGATTCGCACGCAAAGCCTCTGGCGTAGCAGGGGAATTGACGGCTAAGCTCAACTCACGAAACAGAATTCATAAGATGCGCGGGGACGACCGGTGGCAGGAAACGTCGGCCGCGCGCCGGAAACGCCTGATTGGACTGACCAGCGCGCCGCGGACGCCGTGGCGCGCATCGAACGGTCGATGGGGGATCCGGCGCGACCCGATACAGGGTGGACACTGATCGAAGGCGCGGTGATCGGCGATGCCGGGCCACGGGGCGATCTCGTGCTCGCCCATCGCGGCCTCGGCCTCGCGATCTTCCAGATCGAACCGAACTGGACGCCCGATGCGCTGGCGCGGCTGACGAAGCGCCTCGCCGAGGCAGGCTTTCCAGAAGCGTTTCCTGGCCGCCTGCCGGTGATCCACCGCCGCCTCCGGCGCGAGCTTATCCCCGAGCTCCGCGCCATCCTCGACGAGGCGTTCAGCCTCCAGCCGCGCCTCACGCTGCCCGAGGGCGCGAACTGGGTCGAGGCCGTGCGGCGGATCCTGACTTCCGGCGAACCGGTCGCGCTGGCCGCGCGGCCGACCATTGGCGAGGTGCCGCGCCTCGACATCGCTGCGCCGACGCCCTCCGTTTCACCGGTGCCCGACAGGGCGCAGCAGGCGCTCGAGCCACAGGAGCCGCCCGCCCTGGCCGCAGAGCCTCCCCTCGCAGAGGCGCCACCAGGTGGGGAGCCTCACCCCGAGCCGGCCGAACCGGCCGCCGAGGCCTCGCCAGATGCGCCGCCTGCCGCGCAGGTGCCCGAGGCGGTGGCCGATCCGACCCTCGAGACGGCGGCACAGGACCCTGAGAAAGCTGCGGTGCGCGCCGAGGCGGAGGCAGACACCGCACCGGCAACGGCTGCATCGCCGCCCGACGCGCAGGCCGAGGCGGCAGCAGAGCCAAAACCCGCGCTGACCCTGGTTCACGAAGCCACCCCCGACAGCATGCCGGCCCCGTCGCAAGACAGGGCCTCGGCCACGCCGCAGCCGCGGCGTCGCGCTGGCGCGATCGCTGCGATGGCCGGCGCGGGCATCGCCGCTGCCCTCGCGCTCGTTCTTCTGCGCTCGGAGGACGTGCCGCCCACCGCGCCGGCAGAGACGGCCTCCATCCCGCAGCGCCTCGCCGCCAACAATCACGCCACGACGCGGACGGACGCCGCGCCGCAGCAGGTCATGGCACCCATCGCTGCGCCCGCGCCGCTGCCACAGGACCCGCCCGTGCCGCCCGCCCCGACCCCGCCGGCGGTCAACGCAGCGGGTGTGGCGCTGCCCGCTCCCGTGGCGCAGCGGGAAGAACCGGCCGCGGCGGCACCCGCCAAGGCCGAGGCCGTCGCAGCGCCGGAGCCTTCGCCCGTCGTCACGGTCACGCTTGCTGGCGCACCGGCAGAGCGCGTCGAGGAACCGCAAGCGGCGGCGCCGGAAAGCCCGGCCAGCTCCGCGGCACAGGAGCCGATCGCGCCGATCGAGGAGCCGCCCGCCGCCAACATCGCCCTCGCCCTTGCCGTGCCGCCCCCTCCCGTCGCCGCGGTGCAGGAGCCGCCGCCGGCCAGGATCGAGGCAGCGATCGCAGCCATGCCTCCGGCACCGATCGCCGAACCCGACGTGCCGAGGATCGAGGCCGCTCTCGCCGCGGCGCCCGAGCCGCTGCCGCCCATCGAGGAGCCGCCTGCGGCCAGCATCGAGGCACCGCTCGCCATGGTTCCCGAGCCCGTCGCGCCGGTCGAGGAACCGCCAGCCGCCAACATCGAGGCAGCGCTCGCCGCGGTTCCCGAGCCTGTCGCGCCGGTCGAGGAACCGCCAGCCGCCAATATCGAGGCAGCGCTCGCCGCGGTTCCCGAGCCTGTCGCGCCGGTCGAGGAACCGCCTGCGCCCAGTATCGAGGCAGCGCTCGCCGCGGTTCCTGAGCCGGTCGCGCCGGTCGAGGAACCACCGGCACCAGACATCGCGGCGGCCCTGGCTGCCGAGCCGCGCGCCGCGGAGCCCGCCGCCCCCCCGCCCGCGCCCGCGGCACGGCC
>NZ_VFAC01000042.1 GCF_007644105.1 Elioraea rosea
CGTGTGGCGAGCGGCAGGGGCTGGAGCGGCGTTCCTGCCGCCGTGGTGATGCCGGCGAAGCGACTCTCGCCCGCGGCGGGGCCTGCGGCCGGTGTGGCCGCCGGGGCCGCCGCGGCGATGGCCGTCGGCGCGGCGGCGGGGGTGTCGCTTCCGCCGAAGCTCACCTGGCCGATAAGCTCCTCGGCCAGCGCGCCGACGGCCGAGGCGATCGCCCCGATCGGCCCGCCGGTGAGAAGGCCGCCGAGCACGCGGAAGGCGGGCTGGATCGTCTCGCCCGTGATCTGGCGGTAGATCCAGCCGACGACAGGGATGTGGTGCAGCGGGTTCAGCGCCGACAGCATCTCGCCGAAGCTGACCTCGGCCGGCATCGGCTCGATCTCGTCGCGCCCGAGCGGCGGCCCGGCGAGCGGCTTCGGCGCGGGGGCGGACGCTGCCGGTGCGTCGGCGCGGGTTTCGCGCGGCACGGGGGCTGTCGGGGCGATGGCGGCGATGCCGGTCATGCGCCCCGCGACGCAACCGCCGTGCCACGGCTCAACCCGTTGGAATCACGCAGCCTTCGGCGCTGGCCGGCAGCGATTGCCGGGCAGGAATCAGCCCTTGAGGTAAGGCTCGACCGTTCCGGAAAGCCTGAGGGTCAGCGGCTGCCCGTGACGGTCCACCGCCTTGCCGGCCGTCACCCGGACCCAGCCCTCGCTGACGCAGTATTCGACCACGTTCGTCTTCTCCGCCCCGTTGAAGCGGATGCCGATGCCGCGGACGAGGAGTGCCTCGTCGTAATGCGGGCTGGCCGGGTCGCTCGACAGCCTGTCGGGCAGGGTGGGCGGTGTCTCGGTCATGGCCGGCGGGGTAGAGCAGAACCGGCCGCGAGGCAATCCGCCGCGGCGGGCTCCGCTTCCAACCCCCTGTCCGTCAGGTTGTCGCGCCGCCGTCGACCGTGAGGATGGCACCGGTGATCTGCCGCGCCGCAGGGCTTGCGAGGAAGGCGACGGCGGCGGCAACGTCCCCGGGTTCGCCATAGCGGCCGAGCGGAATCAGCGACCGCTGGAAGGCGGCGAACTCTCCGTCGGCGGGGTTCATGTCTGTATCGGTCGAACCCGGCTGGACCAGGTTGACGGTGATGTCCCGCGGCCCGAGTTCGCGTGCGAGCCCGCGCGTGAACGCCTGCATCGCCGATTTCGTCATGTAGTAGGCGGTGCCCGTGTCGCCGACGATGCGGTCGGCGCCGGCCGAGCCGATCGTGATGACGCGGCCGCCTTCCTTCAGATGCGGAATGGCGGCCTGCGCGGCGAGCACGGGCGCCCGCACGTTCACGGCAAGCAGCGCATCGATGGCCTCGACGGAGATCTCGGCGATGGCGGCGAACGGCGCGATGCCTGCGTTGTTGACGAGGATGTCGAGGCCGCCCAGGAGGCGCGCCGCCTCGTCGACCGACCGCTTCACCGCCGCCGGATCTGCGCTGTCGGCCTGGATCGCGACCGCCCTGTGGCCCTTGCCTTCGATGGCGCGGACGACCTCGCCCGCGCGGTCCGCCGCGCGCTCGTAGGTGATGGCGACGTTCGCGCCCTCTTCGGCGAGCGCCATCGCGATCGCGGCGCCGATGCCGCGCGAGCCGCCCGTCACGAGAGCGCGTTTTCCAGAGAGATCGGTCATGTCACACCTGTTCTGTATCAAGCGATACAAAAATACGTGCCAGCGTTTGCAGGCAGAAGTCAACGGATTAATATATCGATCGATGCAGAAATCCGGGTCGACAGCGCAGACGAGAGGGGCGGCTGGAGCCCGGCCGCGCGGGCGGCCCCGCGCCTTCGATCGCGCCGCCGCGCTTGCGCAGGCGACACGGCTGTTCTGGCAGAAGGGTTACGAGACCACATCGATCGCCGATCTGACCGAGGCGATGGGCATCGGCGCCCCAAGCCTCTATGCCGCGTTCGGCTCAAAGGAGGCGCTCTACGCCGAGGCGCTCCGCTACTACCAGGAAGCGTATGACAGCCTCGTCTGGGCCAGCTTCATGGCGGCGGGCTCGGCCCGCGAAGCGGTGCGTCTCCTGCTGAGGGATTCGGCCGCGGCCTTGACCGGCAATGGAGATCACCCGCTCGGCTGCATGATCGCGCTCTCCTCGGTCGGCAGCGAGGGGCACGAGGAACTCGGTGCGCTCGTGCGCTCGGCCCGCGCAGCGGGCCGGGACCGGGTCGAGGCGCGTCTCGCGCGGGCGGTGGCTGAAGGCGAGATCCCCGTCTCTGTGGACGTCGCCGGCCTTGCGCGCTTCGTGCAGACCGTCCAGGCCGGCATGTCGATCCTCGCCCGCGACGGGGCGGACCGCGCCGAGCTCGAAGCGGTCGCCGACATCGCGATGCAGGGATGGGATGCCCGGGCGTGCGGTGCGTGACGCTCGCGCCGCCGGCTGTCCCTCCAGTCCTCAGAACAGGTGGCCGAAGCGCTCCGCCTTTGTGCGCAGGTAGCGGGCATTGTGCTGCGTCGGCGGGAAGGCGTGCGCCACCCGGTTCGCAACCACGATGCCGCAGGCCTCGAGCGCGGCCATCTTGTCGGGGTTGTTGGTCATGATGCGCACCTCGCCAAAGCCGAGGTCGCGCAGCATGGCGGCGGCGATCATGAAGTTCCGCTCGTCCGCCCCGTAGCCGAGCCGAGTGTTCGCGTCATGCGTGTCGGCGCCCTCGTCCTGCAACGTGTAGGCGCGGAGCTTGTTTACGAGCCCGATGCCCCGCCCCTCCTGCGAGAGATAGAGCAGGACGCCCGCGCCCTCGTCGGCCATCGCCTTCAGCGCGCCGCGAAGCTGCGGCCCGCAATCGCAGCGGAGTGAGCCGAGAAGGTCGCCGGTGAAGCACTCGCTGTGCAGGCGGACGAGCGGCGGCGCAGCGGCGCCCCAGGGGTCGCCCACGACGATCGCGAGATGCTCGGTGCCGCCATCGGCCGGGCGGAAGGCGATGATGCGCGTGCTCGCGCTGTCCTCGAGCGGAACGGACGCCTCCGCCACGCGCGCAAGGGTGGCGGCGACCATGTCGGGATAGCCGAGAACCTGCGCGGCGGGCACGGCGAGAAGGTCATGCCGGCGGCCGAACGCGATCACGTCGCCGCCGGTGTCGACCGGGGCGGCGAGCACGGCGGGAAGCAGGCGCGCGAGCTTGGCGAGATGGATCGCCGCGGCCGCTGCCTCGGTTGCCGCGGGTCCGGCAAGCTCCGGCTTCGCGGCCGGGGGCTCTGCCGTCGGGTCGGCGAGGCTGCGGAGCTCGGATGGCGTCACCGTCGGGGAGACATGGAACGCGACGGCCGGCACGTCGGCCCCGCCCGGCGCAGGGCGGTGAAGCACCGCAGCGGCACGGGCCGGAGCCAGAAGCAGCGTCGGCGCCTGTCGGCCGAGCGCTGCGAGACGCGCGATCGTCGCCGGCGAGGCGAGCTCGGCCGCGGCGACGAGCCAGGCGCCATCCTCGGCGAGAACAAGTGCCGCAGCACCGCGCCGCAACTCGGAGACGGCACGGTGAACCTGGCGCAGCGCGCGCTCGCCCTCCTCCTGCGTCGCCTTCGGCATCGGCAAGGCACTCTGGGATGGCGTCGCCTGTGCAGCGGCGAGCGTAGCAATCGGTGACATCGTTTACCTGTACCTCCGGGCGGAGTCTGCGGACGCGATCGGGGCGCAAGCAAGGCAGAGAGGATGAGCCCCCGAAAGCGTGACCCCTCTACAACGCGCCCGCGATCGGGACGTTTCCGAGATGGTGAATTCCTTCACTCCGGCAACCTCCCACGCGAATACGGCGTTTCCTGGAGCACGGATGCGGTTATCACGGGATCGTGCACCGGAAAGGACCGGTTCGGGTCTGCACCCCTGCGCCTTGCCCGGCCACATCGCAGGCTGGCACAGTGACGCAACAGAGAAAGGACTCTGTCATACCATGGCGCTAGCGCGACCGATCCTGATCGTTGACGACGACCGCGCGCTCCGCGAGACGCTGGCCGAGCAGCTGCGCGCCGAGGGCGAGTTCGAGCCCTACGAGGCCGAGGACCTCGCCGCGGCCGATGTCGCGCTCGCCGGTGGCGCGGCGCGCTTCGACGCCGTGCTGCTCGACGTGGCGCTGCCCGACGGGGACGGGCGGGACTATACCCGCCGCATCCGCGGCCAGGGCGTGAAGGTGCCCATCATCATGCTGACGGGCCACGACACCGAGGCCGATACGATCAAGGGCCTCGATTCGGGAGCGAACGATTACATCGTCAAGCCGTTCCGCCTCGGCGAGCTTCTCGCCCGGCTCAGGCGGCACCTCGCGATCTTCGACAATTCCGACGACGCGGTCTTCTCCATCGGGCCGTACACGTTCCGGCCCGCGGCGAAACTGCTGCTCGAGGGCGCCCGGAATCGCAAGATCCGGCTGACGGAGAAGGAAGCCGCAATCCTCAAGTTCCTTTACCGGGCGGATGGCAAGCCGGTGGCGCGCCAGGTGCTGCTGAACGAGGTGTGGGGCTACAACGCCGCGGTGACGACCCACACGCTCGAGACGCACATCTACCGCCTTCGCCAGAAGGTGGAGCCGGACCCCGCGAACGCGCGGCTGCTCGTGACGGAGAGCGGCGGCTATAAGCTCAACGCCACCTGGGTGCCTGCGCCGGCGGCCTGAGCAGGCTGGCTGACGGGGCTGCAATGACGGGGCTGCAATGACGCGGGCGACATAGCGCGCGGCCCCGGCCTCGGGCTACTGCTTCGTCCATGACGGAGCGGATCGGAGGTCAACGATACCTCCTGCTGGGCTGGGTGCTTCTCGGCCTCGCGGTCGGGGCGGTGC
This sequence comes from Elioraea rosea, assembly GCF_007644105.1. Classification (GTDB taxonomy): domain Bacteria; phylum Pseudomonadota; class Alphaproteobacteria; order Acetobacterales; family Acetobacteraceae; genus Elioraea_A; species Elioraea_A rosea. The sequence goes on from NZ_VFAC01000042.1 coordinate 4,791, forward strand.
TCGCCCTCGCCGGACTGCCTCGTGAGGCGTCGCTCGCCTGGGCGGCTGCGGCGCTGCCGGTCGCTGCGCATGTCGCGCTCGGCATCGTCCGGGCGCTCGGAGGCGGGCAGCTCGGCGTCGATGTCATCGCGCTCGCGGCCATTCTCGGCGCCGTCGCGCTGGGGGAGACCGCTGCCGGCGCCGTCGTCGCGCTGATGGTCGCGGGCGGCGAGGCGCTCGAGGCCTGGGCCGAGGGCCGCGCCACACGGTCGCTCTCCGACCTGCTCGCCCGTGCCCCGCGCACCGCTGCCCGGATTTCCGATGGCGAGGTGGAACAGATCGACATCGGCGAGGTCGCTCCGGGCGACCTCCTGTTTGTGCGCCCGGCGGAGACGGTTGCGGTGGACGGCACGCTCGAGGACGCGGAGGCGACGCTCGACGAAAGCACGCTGACCGGCGAGGCGATGCCGGTGCAGGCGAGGCAGGGCGCGGCGGTCCGCTCGGGCGCGGTCAATGCCGGGCCGGCCTTCACCCTGCGCGCGACCGCCACCTCCGAGGCCTCGACCTACGCCGCGATCGTGCGCCTGACGCGCCAGGCGGCCGAGGAGCGACCGCCGCTCGCCCGCCTCGCCGATCGCTGGGCGCTCGGCTTCCTTGCCGTCACCGCCGCGCTTTCCGGCACCGCCTGGATCGTTTCCGGCGACCCCGTGCGCGCGCTCGCCGTGCTGGTCGTCGCCACCCCCTGCCCGTTGATCCTCGCGGCTCCCATCGCGCTGATGGCGGGCATCGGCCGGGCGGCGCGGCGTGGCATCGTGGTCAAGGGCGGCGGCGCGCTCGAGCGGCTCGCACGGGTGCGCACTGCGCTGTTCGACAAGACCGGAACGCTCACCCCGGGCCGACCGCGGCTTGCCTCGACCGAGCTCGAGGAGGGCCTCGGCCGGGACGAGGCGCTGCGCTTCGCCGCCGCGCTGGCGCAAGGCTCGACCCACCCCGTCTCGGCAGCGCTCGTCACTGCCGCCAAAGGCCTGTCGGTGCCGCTCGCCGACAGCGTGACCGAGCATGCCGGCGGCGGCGTGTCTGGCCGCGTCGAGGGGCGGGACGTCCTGCTCGGCAGCGAGGGATTCCTCGATGCGCAGGGCGCAGGCCCGAGCGACGGGCTCGGCGGCTCGGCGGCGATCGCGGCGGCAGGAAGTGTCGCCTGGCTTGCCCTCGATGGCCGCGCCGTCGCCGCCTTCGTGATGGCGGACGGGCTTCGCCCCGAGGCGCCGCGCGCCATCCGCCGCCTGCGCGCCGCGGGCGTGACGCGGCTCGTGATGGTGACGGGAGACCGTGCCGCAGCCGCCGCGCCCATTGCCGCCGCGCTGCGCTTCGACGCGGTGCTGGCCGACCTTTCGCCGGAGGACAAGATCGCCGCCGTGACGGCCGAGCGTGCCGCGGCGCCGACGGCGATGATCGGCGATGGGGTGAACGATGCGCCCGCGCTCGCCGCCGCCGATGTCGGCATCGCGATGGGCGCGCACGGCACCGCGGCCGCCGCAGAGGCGGCCGATGTCGTGCTGCTGGTGGACAGGCTCGACCGCGCGGGCGAGGCGGTGGCGATTGCCGTGCGCTCCCGCAGCGTCGCGGTCCAGTCGATCGCGCTCGGCATGGCGCTGTCGGGCATCGCCATGGTCGTCGCCGCAGCGGGCTACCTGCCGCCGCTTGCCGGCGCGCTCGTGCAGGAGGGGATCGACGTCGCCGCCATCCTGTTCGCGCTCACCGCGCTGCGGCCCGGGCGACAGGAGCATCGGCCGGCGACGGTGAGCGGCGACGCGGAGCTGGCCGAGCGCACGGGCGAGCATGCGCGGCTGCGCGCGCTCGCGGGCGAGCTGCGCGCCGCGGCGGATGCGGTGTCGCAGGGGCGGGAGGTTCTGCCGCGGCTCGAAGCGGCGGAGGCGGCGATCCGCGCAGAGGTCCTGCCACACCAGCGCGCCGAGGAGGCGAACCTCTATCCTGCCGTGGCGCGCGCCCTTGGCGGGCGCGACCCGATGGCCGCGCTCGCGCGCATGCATGCCGAGATCGAGACGATGTCGGGCCAGCTTGCCGCGCTGCTTCGCCTCGCCGCGACGGAGGAGGGCTGGCGCAGTGCGGCGCCGGAGCTGAGGCGCGTGCTGTTCTCGCTCGATGCGCTTCTCACGCTGCACATCGCCGCGGAGGAGGAGGTGCTCGCCGAGGTCTCACCGGAGGTCAGCGCGCACTGACGCGGGCGGCGAGCTCCGGCCCGCGCGCCGCCACAGCACGCGGCGGGGCCTCGATGAACACGTCGAGCATCTGCCCCACCGTGGCGGGAAGCGCGCCAGGCTCGAGCCGGTAGATCACCTCGACCACGCGCGTATCAACGCGCTCTCCCGGCGCGTTGGAGAGGAAGCGCTTCTGTCGCGCCAGGGGCTCGGTGCGAACGAAGGCGAGTGGCGCGGAGAGCGAGCCGTCGCCGCGCAGGAAGCCGCGCGCCTCGGCGCCGGATGCGATGCGGTGCGCGTCGGTCTCATCCACCTGCACGCGCACGTGCAGAGGCTCGATCGCGCCGAACAGGACGAGCGGCTCGGCGAGCGCCGCGCCTTGCGCGAACTCGCCGCGGCGGACGTTCAGCCGGAGCACCGTCCCGGCGAAGGGTGCGCGGATGACGGTCTTGTCGAGGTCGACGGCCGCGCGGTCACGCTGCGCCTCGGCGCGCGCGATGGCGGCCTCGGCCGAGGCGATGCGCGCCTCCGCCAGCCTGATCTGCGCCTCCGCCTTGCGGCTGTCCGCCACCGCCGTCTCGATGCGCTGGCGCGAGGCGGCGATGTCGGTGCGCGCGAGGCTCTGGTAGCGCGCGGCGTCGGAAGCGGCGCGCTCGCGCTCCGCCCGTGCCGAGGCGAGCGTCGCCTCAGCCTCGCGCCGCTCTGCCCGCGTGGCGGCAAGCGCTGCCTCGGCCTCGGCAAAAGCTGCGCGAAGCCTGCGGTCATCGAGCGAGAAGAGCGGCCCGCCGGCCTCGACGCGCTCGCCCGGCGCGACATGGATGGCGGCGACGAGTCCGGAGAGGTCGGTTCCGATCGCCACCGTCTCGCTGTTCGGCTCGACCTCCCCCAGGCCCGCGACGGCGGCGGCATAGGGGTTCGTGACGGGAACCGAGGGCGGTGCGGTTCGTTCCGGCGCGCCTGGCTGGCCCATGATCGACCAGGTGGTGAACAGCACGCCCGCGAGCGCAAGGCTTGGAAGAACGAGCCCGCCGAGACGTCGTTTCGCCATCGTTGCTCTCCTCATCGCGGCATGCGGCGACGCCGCATGCCAGGGCCGCGGCCGGCGTTTGAAGGCATCAATGCACCAGCTTGCGGATGGAATCCGGATCATCGAGCACGTCCGTCACCCGCCCGTCCTCCATCATCGCGAGGCGGTCGGCGAAGCCGTAGATGCGCGGGTCGTGGGTGACGACTACGACGGCGCGGCCGGGGCTGCGTGCAGCGTCGGAGAGCAGCTCCATCGCCGTGCGGCCCGAGGCGGCATCCAGTGCCGCGGTCGGTTCGTCGCAGACGATGAAGGCCGGGTCGTGCACGAGCGCGCGGGCGATCGCGACGCGCTGCATCTGCCCACCCGAGAGCTGGCGCGGCTGCTTCGATGCATGCGGCCCCATGCCGAGGCGCTCGAGCATCGCCCGCGCCCGTTTCTCCGCGTGGCTGAGCCGTTCGCCGCGCGCAACGAGCGGCACGGCGGCGTTCTCCGCGGCGGTGAGGCTCGGCAGCAGGTTGTACTGCTGGAAGATGAAGCCCACCGTCTCGCGCCGGAATGCGGCGAGCGCGCCGGAGGAAAGGCCCGCGAGATCGCGCCCGCCGACGCGCACCGCGCCTTCGGTCGCGGAGAGGATTCCGGCGAGGATGGAGATCAGCGTCGTCTTGCCGCAGCCGGAGGGGCCGACGACGAGCATGAGCTCGCCCGCGCGCACGTCGAGATCTATGCCGTGCAGAACGCGCAGGCGCTCGTCTCCCGCTGCGAACTCCTTCACCACCCCCCTTGCCTGAACGATGACGCTCATGAGCGGAACACCACGGCCGGGTCGAGCACAAGCGCGCGGCGGATGGCGAGCAAGGCGGAGCCGAGGATGATGAGCGCGACCGCGACGGCCGCTCCCGCCGCCACCTGCCAGACCAGGAAGAAGCCGCGGAGATCGACATTCGTCCGGCTCGTGATCTCGAAGAACGCCGCCGCCATGCCGATGCCGATGGCGAAGCCGAGAACGCCGATGGCGGCGCCCTGCAGCAGCACCATGCGCAGGATCGTTCCGTTCGCCACACCCATCGCCTTCAGCGCGCCGAACTGGCGCAGGTTCTCGAGCACGAAGATCGTGAAGGTCTGCCCCACCACGGCGGCGCCGATGACGAAGCCGAGCACGACGGTGATGCCGAAATTGATCGGGATGCCCGTGCGCTGCAGGTAGTAGCGGATCGTTTCCCAGGCGAAACCCCGCCAGGTGAGCGCCTTCAGCCCCGTCTCGGCCTCGATGCGCGCGGCGAGCGCGGCATGGTCCTCGCCCGGCTTGGCGCGCACGAGGATGTAGGAGAGCGGCTTCCTCGGCGGTGGGGCGAATCTCAGGGCTTCCGAGTAGCGCGTGTAGACGACGGGGAAGGTCGTGAACGGCGCCGACGCCTCCGCCGTGCCGACGATGGTGGCGCGCCTGTCGGCCATCTCGAGCGTGCGGCCGATGTCGGAGGGGCGTGGTGCGCCCTTCTCCTCGGTTCCGTTCTCTGGCCAGATGAACAGCGCGCCGACGCGGTCGATCACCACCGCGCCGGGGCGGCGAAGATCCTCGACCGAGCCCTCGAGCATGCGCGGCGGCGCGCCCGCAAGCGTCGCGTCATCGACGCCGAGAACGAACACCTGCTGCAGCCGCCCGTCGGGCGCGCGCGCGACGGAGAGCGCCTTGAAGAACGGCGTAGCCCAATCCACCCCCGGAACGGAGCGGACACGCCACAGCGCGCTCTCGGGAAGCGGCTCGGTCTCCTCGACATAGATGATGCGCGGGTCCATGACCCAGAGATCGGCGTCGGTCACGTCGATCACCTGCGCTGCGGTGCGCAGCATGAGGCCGACGAAGATCGAGGCCTGCTGCGTCATCAGCATGACGGCGAAGGCGACGCCGAAGACGAGGCCGAGATACTTGGCCCTGTCGCCCGTCAGCATACGCCAGGCAATCGCGCCCATCACGCCACTCCTGAACGGTGTTCATCTGAACGCCGTTCATGTACGGGGTGGCGCGGCCTGGATGCAAGCCCTAAAGTGAACCCTGTTCAATTCGAGGGGGGCAGGCTTGGCGAGGGTGAAGGCGAAACCTGGCCGATCACGGCGGCGAAGCGCCGAGGACAGGCGCGCCCAGGTTGTCGCCGCGGCGCGGAAGCTGATGGTCCGCCACGGCGTCGACGCCGTCTCGATGCGGGCGATCGCGACCGCCGCCGGCGTCTCGCCTGCCGCGCTCTACCTCTATTACCCCGAGAAGCTGTCGCTGATGGCCGCGGTGGTCGATGCGCTGTTCGAGGGGCTTCTCGCCGAGTTCACGCGCGCCGTCACGGAGGCAGCCGCGCGGCCCGAACCCTTCGCACGGCTGACGGCCCTGATGCGCGCCTATTGCGATTGGGGCCTCGCCCATCCGGACGAGTACAGGCTGATGTTCATGACGCCCGTCGTCGGCGTTGCCGGCCACAGGCCTGGCGAGCCGGATGGCCGGCCGGTGTCGCCGAATGGCGCGGCAACGTTCGGCGCGCTCGCTGAGGAGGTGGAGCGGCTGATCGCCTCGGGCCACGCGCGGCCGGGAGACGCGGCCCTGATGGCGGAGCAGATCTGGGCGGCCGGCCACGGCGTGGTCGCGCTGATGATCACCTTCCCCGAGTTCGAGTGGAGCGACCCCGCGACCCTTCGCGCGGCGATGACCGAGACGATCCTCCGCGGCATCTCCGCCTGACCGGTGTTCTGCCTCACCGGGCAGGCCGGCGAAGATGGTCACGCAATCACAACCCTAAGTTTGTGATTGAAGCGTCACGTCGCCCCATGGTTGCTTTCCTCTCGATCATCCCTCTCCTCGACGAAGGAACGACCTTGCCATGGCCTCGCTTTCAGCCGCGCAGATCGCCTTGCTGCGGAGCATCCCAGCAGGGCAGACCAAGACGATCCAGGGCCCAGCCCGGAATGAAGCCTGCCGCGACTTTGCCCTCACCGGAGGCACCGGCAACAACAGGGTGCTGAAGGTCTTCAGCATCATCAACGCCGAGGACGCCCAGATGCTGAACATCGCGATGCAATCCGCCGGCGACAACAGCATGGGCGGCGCGTTATCCGCAGCCAAGACCACTTGGGCGCAGAGGCAGTACAACAAGTTTCATGGCAATCCATACCAATACCAGGCGAACGGCAAGCAGTACCTGCCAGCCGCTGGAAAATACAACGTTCAATACGTGGTCGATAAGGTCATCAAGAAGGCCATCGAGGAATGCGGCCTGACCCGCGCCTGGACTGACATCGGCACCCACTACTACCTCTGCATGCATTGGCCGACGGCAGACGGCGTTGCCGAGGAGCACTGGTGGATCGAAGCGTACGGCTATAACATCGAGATCATCCCCAGTTGGGCCGATCTCAAGATCCTGGCCGCGAACGAGCAGGATCCCGATCCTGCCCATTATTCGCAGGTGAGGATCGGCTTGCGCGGGCTTCTGCCGGCCCACATCGCCCGGATCGACCACGTGCTGAACAACGGCGTGCTGGTGCCGACGCCGCAGGGCGGCTGGCACTGACCGGCGCCGAGGCGGCGCCTCAGAACGGATAGCAGGCGGCGAGCGCGGACCGGATCGCTGCGGTCGAGCCAGAGAGCGACAGCGTTCCCTGCCTGCCGCCGTTGATCAGGATCGGCACCGAGGCGTCGTTGCCCGCGAGCATGCGTGGCAGGCGCGAGGCGCGCAGGTCGGCATACCAGGCATTGGCCGCGGCGCCCTGAAGCGGGCGGATCGGCGCGTCGATGCGGCCCGAGGAGAAGGCGAAGCTCACCACCGTCTGCCCCTGCGGCGGGCGCGCGCGCAGCGTGAACACCGCAATCGGCACGGGGCCGTTGCAGACGAGCGCGAGACCCGCGATGACGCCGGGGCCTGTCGCCATCGCCGCGTCGCCGCGACCCTGGACGGGGCGGAGCTGCCAAGCCGCTGCGGCGCCTGCACCTGGTGCGGCGGCCTGCTGCTGTTGCTGCCGCTGTGGCTGCTGCTGCTGGCGCGGCGTCGCCTCGCGGGCCGCGCCCAGCCCGCCGACCTGCGACATGGTCTGGCCAGAGGCGGCGTAGCGCCGCTCGCAGACGTCGGGGCCGCGGTAGTTGATGCCGCAATGGCTCGCGAGCCACATCATCTTCATCGCCGGCGGCGAAACGGAGCGGTCGATCTCCCAGGCATGGACATTCTCGAGATACGCGCGTCGGTACCCGCCCTGGCCCGAAAGGAACACCGCGAGCGGGCAGGCCTGGCCGGCGCAGAGGGCGGTGAAGGCGCCCTCGCAGTTCATGCCGTTGACGGAAAGGATGTAGTCAGGCTGGCCGTCGCCGTTCAGGTCCTCGCGCGTCACGAACTCCGGCCCTGCCACGGGGCGCCCGCCGAAGCTCCGGCACTCGGCGAACCACTCGTTCTGCTGCGTCGACATCGGCGGCGGGAGAGCTTGCGCGGCGGCCCCGCCCGCCCCGAACAGAAGCAGAGCCAGAACGATCCCGATGCGTGACATGGCGCCGCCCCCCGCCCGTGAGGCGGCAGTCTAGACCCTTCCGACGACGCAGTGAACCGGGCCTACTCCAGCCCCTTCAGCACCATCGTCGTCGCGCCCGACAGATCGCCGAGCTTTGCGCCGGCCTTCACCTTCTCCTGCGTCGCGAGCCCGCGCGCCTGCCGCGCAATTGCCGCATCGGCCTCCGCTTCCGCCTCGTCGCGCGGCAGGACGAGAACGCCGCTCTCGTCGGCGAGGATGATGTCGCCCGGGTTCACCGCCACGCCGCCGCAGGAGATCGTGACGTTCATCGCGCCGCCGAGATCGTAGAGGCGCGTGGTGATCGGGGCGAGGCCGCGGCACCACATCGGCAGGTCGCTGTCACGGATCTCGGTGAGGTCGGTGCAGGGGCCGTCGACGATGCCGCCCGCGGCTCCCGCCGCCTTCGCAGCGACGGTGACGCCGCCGCCCCAGCAGGCGTGGCGGTCGTCGCCCAGCCGGTCCACCACCAGGATGTCGCCGGGGCGCAGCAGGCCGAGCGCATGGTGCAGGAGCGTGCTGTCGGGGCCCGGGATCGCCAGCGTCACCGCCGGGCCCGCGATGCGACGATCTGGCAGCAGCGGCTGGATGGCGCGGGTCATGAAGCCGCGATGCCGCCAGTGCCCGATCGTCGCCGTCTCCGTCTGCATCAGCTTGGCGTGCACGCGTGGCTCGAGCGGCTCCGGCATCGGGCCGATCGTGTACTTGGGCATCGTTTCGTCTCCTACTTGCTGACCGTTCGCGTGAAGCCCACCAGGCGCTCGACGAGCAGCACCACGGAGATGCTGAGCAGGATCAGCACCACCGCGAGGGCTGCGACCATTGGGTCGGTGTGGCCCTCGACATAGCGGTACATCTCGACGGGCAGCGTCGAGAGCCGCGGGCCGACGATGAAGAGGCTGATCACCACCTCGTCGAAGCTGATGAGGAAGGAGAGCGCGGCGGCGGCGATCAGCCCCGGCAGCGCCAGAGGCAGGGTGATGCGGAACGCCACCTTCAGCGGCGTCGCGCCAAGCGTTGCCGCCGCATCCTCGAGGTCGGGCGGAAGCGTGGCGAAGGCGGTCGTCATGATGCGCACGACTAAGGGAAGCGTGACAGCGAGATGCGCGAGCGCGAGGCCGGGCCACGTGCCGGCGAGGCCGTAGGGGAAGAACACGAGAAGGATGCCGAGGCCGACCACCAGCGTGGGCAGCAGCAGCGGCGCGGTGAGCGCGGCGAAGATCGCACCACGTCCGGGGAAGCGCAACCGCGCGATCGCGTAGGCGGCGGGAACGCCGATGGCCAGCGAAAGCGTGGTGACGATCGCGGCGAGGATGGCGCTCCGCTGCATCGCCGCCATCATCTGCTCGTGCTCGAACAGCGTGGCGAACCAGCGCAGCGAGAGGCCCGGCGGCGGGAAGGTGAGGAAGCGGTCCGACGAGAAGGCGATGGCGACGACGAAGATCGCCGGCGCGAGCAGGAACCCGTAGGCGGCGATGACGAGCGCGCGGAAGATCATGCTGCCACCCTGCGCGTCAGCACGGTGTAGGCGGCGAGGACGAGCAGCGTGAGAGAGAGCGCGTAGAGCGCCATCGCCGCCGCGGCGGGCCAGTCCACCGCCTGCATGGCGAGGTCATAGATCTCGGTGGCGAGCACGAACACACGGCCGCCGCCGAGCAGCTTCGGCGAGACGAAGGCGGAGAAGGACAGCACGAACCCGATCAGCCAGCCGAGCGCGATGGCCGGAAGCGACAGAGGCAGCGTCACCCGCAGGAATACGCGCCACGGCGGCGCGCCGAGCGTGGCGGCGGCCTCTTCCACCGTGCGGTCGAGCCGCCCGAAGCCGGCCAGCAGCGACAGAATCACGTAGGGCATCACGCTTTCGGTGAGCCCGATGACCACGCCCGTCCAGTTGTTGATCAGCGGCACGGCACGGTCGACCAGGCCGAGCGAAAGGAGCGCCGCGTTGATCAGCCCCTGGTCGCCCAGCACCACGAGCCAGCCGACGACGCGCACGACGGAGGAGACGAGAAGCGGCGCGACGGCGAGGATGGCCAGGAGCGGGCGGAAGCGGCTTTCGGTACGGAACAGGAACAGCGCGATCGGGTAGGCGATCAGCGTGGCGAGGCTCGCGCAGAGCAAGGCGAGATGGGCGGAATTGCGCGTGAGCTCCCAGGTGAAGCTGTCTGCGAAGAGCGTCCGGAAGGTATCCAGCGCCACCGCCTCGCGCATCGCGCCCGAGCCCTCGGACACGTAGAGCGCGATGCGCCCGATCGTCGCGATCGGCACGACGAACACCGCGACCAGCGCCAGCAGCGCCGGCGCCAGCAGCAGGAAGGGAAGTGCCCCTTTCATGCCGGGAAGCGAAGCGTGTCGGACGACGACCAGGCGAGGCCGACCGGTGCGCCGACATCGAGGCCCCGCCAGAGGGGCGAGGCTCCCGACACCTCCGCGGCGAGCGGGCCGAGCGGCGTGGCCGCCTGTACCTGAACGATATCGCCGATATAGGTGATGCGTCTGACCGTGCCCGAGGCCGCGTTGTCGCCCTCCGCCGCCGCGCCCTCTCGCAGCAGCCGCACGCGGTGGGGGCGCACCATCGCCGTCTCGCCCGCGCCGAGCGGGCCCTCGCGCGTCATCACCGGCGCGGGGCCGTCGATCGCGTTCATCCGCCCGATGAAGCTCGCGACGAAGCGCGTCGCTGGGCGCTCGTAGATCTCCTCCGGCGTTCCGCGCTGCTCTATGCGCCCGCGGTGCATCACCGCCACCGTGTCGCAGATCGACAGCGCCTCGGTCTGGTCATGCGTGACGAACAGTGCGGTGGTGGCCGAGGCGCGCTGGATGTCGCGGATCTCGCCGCGCATCTCCTCGCGCAGCTTGGCGTCGAGGTTCGAGAGGCACTCGTCGAGCAGCAGGAGGCGCGGGCGGATGGCGATGGCGCGCGCGAGCGCGACGCGCTGCTGCTGCCCGCCGGAGAGCTCACGCGGCCGGCGATGGCCGAGCCCCTCGAGCCGCGTGAGGCGAAGCGCCTCGGCGACGCGCGCCTGCCGCTCCGCTTTCGGCACGCCCTGCATCTCGAGGCCGAAGCCGATGTTGCCCACGGCATCCATGTGCGGGAACAGCGCGTAGGACTGGAACACGAGCCCGATGCCGCGCGTGTGCACCGGCGCGGCCGTGATGTCCTCCTCGCCCAGGCGGATGCGGCCGCGGTCGGCCGGAACGAGGCCGGCCACCATGCGCAGCGTCGTCGTCTTGCCGCAGCCCGAGGGGCCGAGCAGGGCGAGGAACTCCCCCTCCTCGGCCTCCAGCGTCAGGCCATCGACGGCGGGCGGGGCGGTGCCATAGGCCTTGGTCAGGCCCTCGAGGGCGAGGCGCGCCACCGCGGCTTAGCGCCCGGCCGTCATCGGCCACCGGCTGAGATCACCTCGCGGCGCCAGCGGTTGTTCCAGGTGTCGCGCAGCTTCACGACGTCGGCCCAGTCGAGGTCGATCACCCGGTCGCGGTACTCGGGCGCGGCGGCGGTGCGCGCGAGTGCCTCGGGCGCGATCTCGGCACGCGCGTTGGTGGGGCCGTAGAACATCCGCTCGGTGAACGCCTTCTGCGCCGGCTGCGACAGCGCGTGATTGACGAAGGCGAGCGCTGCGGCGCGGTTCGGCCCGCCCTTCACCACGTTGATGGTGTTGATCTGGAATGCCGTGCCCTCTTCCGGCAGCATCACGCCGATGCGCCCGTTCGACTGGTCGCGGTAGAGCTGGCTGCGCGCGTTCCAGCCGGTCGCGTAGGTCACCTGGTCGTTGAGGATGAGGGAGTAGCCGTCCGGCCGCGGGTCGAAGGTCTGCACCAGGGGGGCGAGGCCACGCAGCCTCTCGATGGCCTTGTCGACCCCGCGCCGGTAGTCGCCCCCCTCCATCTTCTCGACGATCGCCGTGAGCACGAGGCCCTGGATGTTCGGCGGCGCGGAGATGGCGATGCGCCCGCGGAGCTGCTCGTTCCACAGCGCGCGAAGCGAGGTCGGCGCGGGGCTGACCTTCGTGGTGTCGTACACGATCACGAAATGGTCGAAGGTGACGGCGGGGCCGCACTCGCCTCCGGCCTGCCGGGCGAGGGGGACGAGCTCCTCCATCACCGGCACCTCCGCCGGCGTGAGCTTCTCGACGAGGCCTTCGGCGCAGGCGATGGCCGCCGTGGTGATGTCCATGATCACCACATCGGCCTGCGGCGCCGTGCGCTGGCTGCGCAGCGTGCCGAGCATCACCGCCGAGGTGTTGGGCGCGAAGTAGGTGACGTTCACGCCGGGGTTCGCGGCCTTGAACGGCTCGACGACCACGGCGGTGTAGTTCTCCTGGAAGATGCCGGTATAGGCCATCAGCGTCATGTCGCCGCGAAGCTGCGCGAGCGCCGGGGCTGCCGGCAGCGTGGCGAGGCCGAGCAGGGCGGCAGCGAAGGCGGTTGCCGGGCGGGACATGCGAGCCTCCTCGATCGTTCCTTCGGGGCCACAAGCCTAAGTGCCGGGGCGCATGGCTGTCATCCCCCGGCGGGCCCGCATGCCGTCGCGCTTCCAGGCGCGCCGCGTCTCGGCTACACCCTGCGCCCCGGGAACCACGATGGGGACACGAAGGTGTCTGTCTCGGCCAACGCTCAGGGCAGCGCGACCGCGCCCAGGATCACCGTTCTTCTCGGCGTGCTCGGCGTCGTCTACGGCGACATCGGCACGAGCCCGCTCTACGCGATGAAGGCCTCGCTCTGGAACTTCGCTCAGGGCGGGCTGCGCCAGGCCGACGTGCTGGGCGTGACAAGCCTGGTCATCTGGTCGCTCGTGCTGATCGTGACGGTGAAGTACATCGGCATCGTCACCCAGGCCGACAACAAGGGCGAGGGCGGTATCCTTGCGCTGATGGCGCTAGCCACGCGCGCATTGAAGCCGGGCCCCTTGCGGCGCACCGCGACGATGATCGGCATCGCCGGCGCGGGACTGTTCGTGGGCGACGGGGCGATCACGCCGGCGATCTCGGTGCTCTCCGCCATAGAGGGGCTCGAGGTCGTGAACCCGGCGTTGCACGCCTACGTCGTGCCGCTCGCTGTCATCGTGCTGATCGGCTTGTTCGCGGTGCAGTATCGCGGCACCGGAGCCGTCGGCATCGTGTTCGGGCCGATCACCGCGGTGTGGTTCCTGACGCTTGCGGTGCTCGGCGTCGGCGGCATCGTGCGCAACCCCGAGGTGCTCGCCGCCGTCTCGCCCACCTACGGCGTGTGGTTCTTCGTCAACCATCCCTGGCCGAGCTTCGTTGCGCTCGGCGCGATCGTGCTCGCCGTCACCGGCGCCGAGGCGCTCTACGCCGACATGGGACATTTCGGCCGCACGCCGATCGTTCAGGCCTGGCTGTTCTTCGTGCTGCCGGCGCTGGCGCTGAACTATCTCGGGCAGGCGGCGCTCCTGCTGCGCGACGCCGGGGCACTGGAGAACCCGTTCTACCTGCTCGCGCCGGCCTGGTTCCGCCTGCCGCTCGTGTTCCTCGCCACCGCCGCGACCATCATCGCGAGCCAGGCGATGATCACCGGCGCGTTCTCGATCGCCCGGCAGACGATGCAGCTCGGCTTCTCGCCGAGACTCACGGTGCGCCACACCTCGGGCGAGGAGGCCGGGCAGATCTACATGCCGCAGGTGAACGCCATGCTGTTCGTCGGCGTGATGCTGCTCGTCGTCGGGTTCCGCCGTTCCGAGGGGCTCGCCGCGGCCTATGGCATCGCCGTGACCGGCACCTTCGTCTGCACCTCAGCGCTCGGCTTCGTCGTAGCGCGCAAGGTGCTCGGCTGGAGCCGGGTGAAGACGCTCGCCACCTTCGGCGTGTTCCTCGTGATCGACCTCGCCTATTTCTCCTCGAACCTGCTCAAGATCCCCGAGGGCGGCTGGGTACCGATCCTGATCGGCGTGACGCTGTTCGCGCTGATGACGTCCTGGCGCCGCGGACGTGACCTGATGTTCGAGAAGTGGCGGGCCGACAGCCTCCCGCTCGCGGGCTTCCTCGCCCGCCTGCCGCAGAGCCGCACCATCCGCGTTCCCGGCACCGCCGTGTTCATGACCGGCAACCCCGACTTCGTGCCGAACGCGCTGCTGCACAACCTCAAGCACAACAAGGTGCTGCACGAGAAGGTGCTGTTCCTGACGGTGCTGACAGAGGACGTGCCGACCGCGCCGGAGGAGAGCCGCGCGACGGTGGAGGAGCTCGCGCCCGGCATCCATCGCGTCATCCTCCGCTACGGCTTCATGGAGAGCCCGAACATCCCCCGCGCGCTGGCCGACCTGAAGTCGGAAGGCATCGAAGCCGACCCGATGCAGGTGAGCTTCTTCCTCGGCCGCGAAACCGTCGTGCCGGCCGCCTCGCCGAAGATGTCGCGCTGGCGGCACTGGCTGTTCATGGTGATGGCGCGCAACGCCGTCTCCGCGACGGAATTCTTCCGCATCCCGTCCGACCGGGTGGTCGAGCTCGGCGTGCGCATCGCCATCTAGAGCCGTTGCCAGGCGGGTGGATACGCCTCTCTCCGACCCTTGCGAGCATCCTCGCGCATCCGGCTTCGGCCAGCCGCATGCGATCTGCTCCAGCTTGCGTTAACGGCCTTTAACCGGAGCTTAGGCGCCGGCATGGACTATCCCACCGGAATGGAACTCAGTGCCTGGTGGGTGTGATGGACGAAGCGACCGGATGCGAGGGCTGCCGTGCGGGAGAGAAGTTCCCGATGCCCTTCACCATGGCCTACCAGCCGGTGGTGCGATACAGCAGCGGCACCATCGCCGCGCATGAGGCGCTGATCCGCGGCGTGAACGGCGAGGGCGCCCGCTCGGTGCTCGACCTCGTCTCCCCCGCAACCCGCTACGCATTCGACCAGGCCTGCCGCGTCAAGGCCATCTCGCTCGCCGCCAAGCTCGGGCTCGACACCCGGCTCAACATCAACTTCATGCCGAACGCCATCTACGATCCCGCGGCCTGCATCCGGCTGACGCTCGCCACCGCCCGCAAGCATGGCGTGCCGCTCGATGCGCTGACCTTCGAGATCACCGAGGACGAGCGGGTGTTCGACAACGAGTTCATGCGCCGCGTCATCTCCGAGTATCGCCGGCACGGGTTCCGCATCGCGCTCGACGATTTCGGCTCGGGCTATGCCGGGCTCAACACGCTTCTCGAGCTCGCGCCCGACGTCGTGAAGTTCGACCGCATGCTCGTGCGCGCGATCGACAAGGACCCGCAGAAGCGCATCCTGACGACGGGGATGGTGCAGGTGTGCCGCGACATGGGGCTCGAGATCACGGCCGAGGGCGTGGAGACACAGGGCGAGCTCGAGGTGCTGCTCGATGCCGGCGTCGACCTGTTCCAGGGCTTCTACTTCGCCAAGCCCGCCTTCGAGCGGCTGGTGACGGTAGACGAGATCGCCCCGCTCGCCGGCCGTGCTGCTCCCACTCCGCCGCGCGTCACGCCGCTTCCCGCTGCCTCCGCTGCTGCCTGACGGCGCCGAGCGCGGCGAGCGCTGCTGCGACCACCCATGCCGTTCCAGGCTCGGGGATCGGCGCCGCACGCCTGATGTCCGCCCCGCTGCCGACGACGTTGTTCGCCGCGTTGCCGGGCTGGAAGCCGCCCGTGCGGTTCGTGTCGTTCAGCATGTCGGTGAGCGTGTCGTAGGTGACGATCGTTGCGGAGATCTGGCTCTCGCCCTCGAAGTTGAAGACGCTCCAATAGGTCTCGCCGTCCGAGCCGGTGCCGACGACATTGTTCGCCGCATTGCCCGGCTGGAAGCCGCCCGTGCGGTTGGTGTCGTTCAGCATGTCGATGAGCGAGCCGTAGGTGACGATCGTTGCGGAGATCTCGCTCTCGCCCTCGAAGTTGAAGACGCTCCACCAGGTCGTGCCGTCGGAATCGCTGCCGACGACGTTGTTCGCCGCGTTGCCGGGCTGGAAGCCGCCCGTGCGGTTGGTGTCGTTCAGCATGTCGGTGAGCGTGTCGTAGGTGACGTAGACGGAGGAGAGCGCGCTCTCGCCCTCGAAGTTGAAGAGGTTCCAGTAGGCGGCCTGGGCCGGAGCAGCGGCGAGGCCTGCGAGCGCGAAGCCGAGCACAAGCCGAGGCGCGGCTCGGGTGGCTGCCAAGCGTGACGACGGGTTCATCGTTCTTTTCCCCCCGCGCCTGGCAGCCCGGACTGCCGGACGGTTGTTGCGGAAGCCGTCCCACCCCAGGGGCGTCGAACGCTTCCGTAGCGGAACGATAGCAGCGGGAAAGCCCGGGCGGCAACGCCGGCCCGTCAGGCCGCGTCGCGCAGGCCCCTCAAGGGCGAGAGCGAGGCCATCGGCGAAAGCCCCATCGCGGTGCGCATGAACAGCCGCTTCAGCGGCGGCACCTGGTCGACCACCGCGAGGCCGAGGGTGCGGGCGAGCCGCACCGGGCCGAAGCCGGTGGAGAACAGCCTGTCGAGCGCGTCCGTCGCCGCAAGCATCGCGACGTTCGCCGGCCGCCGCGCCGCCTGATAGCGCGCGAGCACCGCGGCCGAGCCCGGGTCCTCCCCCGCGCGCACGGCGGCCGCGATCACGTCCCCCAGCGCGCCGACATCGCGGAAGCCGAGGTTCAGCCCCTGCCCCGCGATCGGGTGGATGCCGTGCGCCGCGTCCCCCACCAGCGCCAACCGGGTGTCGGTGTAGCGGTGCGCGACCAGCGCCGAGAGGGGGTAGCGCCAGCGCAGGCCGACGGGGTCGACCCGGCCGAGATGGTCGCCGAACCGGCGCGCCACCTCGCGGGCGAAGCGCTCGGGCGGCAGCTCCCACACCCGGTCGATGATCGCGGTGCGGTCCGACCAGACGATCGCCGAGGTGCGGCCGTCCCCGCCCTCGCCGGGCAGCGGCAGGATCGCGAACGGCCCGCCTGGCAGGAAATGCTCGACGGCGACGTTCAGGTGGCTCCTCTCATGCCGCACGGCGCAGACGATCGCATCCTGCCCGTAGTTCCAGCGCGATACGGGGATGCCCGCCTCCGTGCGCAGCGCGCTCTGCCGCCCCTCCGCGGCGACGACGAGCCGGGCGGCGATGACCGTGCCGTCCTCGAGCCGCACCTCCGCCCCCTCGGCCCCACGCGTGACCGAGGCGATCCGCGCTGGCGCGAACACCGAGAGGCCGGGCAGCCGCGGAAGCTGGGCGTTCAGCGCGATGCGGAGATGGCGTGCCTCCACCATCCAGCCGAACGCGTCCTCGCCCACGTCGGAGGCGGAGAAGTGCAGGTGAAGCGGGCTCGCCGGGCGGCCGACCAGCCCGTCCGACACGCGGATCTGCCGGATCGGGCAGGGCGCTGCGCCGAGCCTCACCCAGACGCCGGCCTGCTCGAGCACCGCGCGCGAGGTGAGCGCCACCGCGTAGGCGCGGCCGTCGAACTCCGGCAGCTCCATCGGCGGCAGCGCCGCCTGGTCGATCACCGCGGCGGAGACGCCGGCTTCGGCGAGGAGGCAGGCGAGGGTGGCCCCGACGGGCCCCGCCCCGACGATGCAGACGGTCGCGGTGACATGCGTGCTCATGCCGGAAGCATATGGCCGCGCCTCGCCCGGGCGGAAGCGCCCCGCCCCGCGCGCCTTCCCCAGCCGGGCGGATCGCGTGCGTGTGCCTAAGTTTTGTGCAGCACTCTGCGCGCGACCGGCGCAACCGGCCCCTCTGCCCACGCAATAGGCTCATCCCGCTGCCGCGGCACGGTTCTTGAAACCCCTGCCCCGTAATCGGTGCCGGGGAACGGCGGGAGAGGACGGCGCATGAAACTCATCATGGCGATCATCAAGCCCTTCAAGCTCGACGACGTGCGCGAGGCGCTCACGCCGCTCGGCGTGCAGGGGCTCACCGTGTCGGAGGTGAAGGGCTTCGGCCGGCAGAAGGGGCAGACCGAGATCTACCGCGGCGCGGAGTATCACGTGAACTTCCTGCCCAAGGTGAAGATCGAGGTCGTGGTGAACGACGACCTGGCCGACCAGGTGTGCGAGGCGATCTCCAAGTCGGCCCACACGGGCAAGATCGGCGACGGGAAGATCTTCGTTCTCGACATCGAGCGCGCCATCCGAATCCGCACCGGCGAGACCGATGCCGCGGCCGTCTGAGCGCGGCTTCGAACCGACACGCGACCGATCCGATCAGGAAGGGATCAGAGGGACGATGAAGAAGACAATGCTTGGGGGGGCGGCGCTGCTGCTTCCGCTCCTGCTCGCCGCGCCCGCCGCGGCGCAGGACGCGCCTGCGATCGACACCGGCGACACCGCCTGGATGCTGATCTCGACCGCGCTCGTGCTGATGATGATCATTCCGGGCGTTGCATTGTTCTACGCCGGCATGGTCCGGAAGAAGAACGTGCTGGCCACCATGATGCAGACCTTCACGGCCTGCGCCGTGATCAGCGTCGTCTGGATGGTGGCGGGCTACAGCCTGGCCTTCGGCGAGGGCGGCGCCTATGTGGGCGATCTCTCCCGCCTGTTCCTCTCGGGCGTCGGCACGAACTGGGACAAGCCCTTCAGCCTCGGCAGCGGTGACGGCGCCGTCGCCTTCACCATCCCCGAGAGCGTGTTCATCACCTTCCAGATGACCTTCGCGATCATCACCGCCGCGCTGATCACCGGCGCGGTGGCCGACCGGATGAAGTTCTCGGCGCTGATCGTGTTCCTCGTGCTCTGGTCGCTGATCGTGTACTCGCCGGTGGCGCACTGGGTGTGGCACCCGAACGGCTTCCTGTTCGGCGACGGCGTGCTCGACTTCGCGGGCGGCACGGTGGTGCACATCAATGCCGGCGTCGCGGGCCTCGTCGCCGCGATCGTTCTCGGCAAGCGCAAGGGCTACGGGGCCGAGAACATGGCGCCGTTCAACCTCGGCCTCGCCGTGATCGGCGCCTCGCTTCTCTGGGTCGGCTGGTTCGGCTTCAACGCGGGCTCGGCCGCCGGCGCGAACGGCCGCGCGGGCATGGCGATGCTGGTGACGCAGGTTGCCACCGCCGCCGCGGCGCTCGGCTGGATGTTCGCGGAGTGGATCAGCCGCGGCAAGCCGACGGTGCTCGGCATCATCTCCGGTGCGGTGGCGGGCCTCGTCGCCATCACCCCGGCGGCCGGCTTCGTTCTGCCTGGCTCTGCCATCATCATCGGCGTGGTGGCGGGCGTTGCCGCCTTCTGGGCGTCGACGAGCCTGAAGAAGATACTCGGCTATGACGACAGCCTCGACGTGTTCGGCGTGCACGGCGTTGCCGGCATCGTCGGTGCGCTTCTCGTCGGCGTGCTTGCCTACGGCTCGCTGTCGGCGACCGATGCGTCGCCCGAGGGCATCGTCGGCTCGGTGGGCCAGCTCATGCTGCAGATCAAGGGCGTGGTGATCACCATCGTCTACACGGGCGTGGTGAGCTTCGTGCTCCTCAAGATCCTCGACGCGACGATGGGCCTGCGCGTGACCGACGAGGAGGAGCAGCAGGGGCTGGACGAGTCCCTGCACGGCGAGCGCCTTGGGTAGAGCCCATCCATGAATTCTACTGCCCCAATGACTTCTTGGGCCGTCTGGCTTTGCTGCCTGCGCTTCCGGTGCTCACGGGCAGGAGCCCGCTGCGCGCCGGTTCTCGGAAGCTGCGCCATACGACTCACGGCAGCGAATTCCTGGACGGGCTCTAGCGGGTAGCAGACGTTCCGTCAGAGAGGCTTCACGCGCGGGCCGGAGACCACCCCGGTAACCGCGCGGGAGACGGGACGAGAGGGGCGGGGCCTGAGAGGGCTCCGCCTCTTTGGCGTTTCGGCCAGGTTATGGCGAAGGCGACGGCACAGATGGGGAAAGAGGCGGATCAGAACCTTATGCAACAGACTGTAAGCAACCGCTCAGATGGCGTCATCCACGGCAGAGGTCATTTCAACGGTAGGTGGTGGCGACAACACGGGAGTGCTTGGAGTTGACGGCAAGGGGCCAATAAGATCATTTGCGCCGATCTCAATCGCACGATCAAGTAGTGCGTTAAAGTATGCTTCAACTAATCCGGGTGTTTTTTTCTCGTAATGCCAACGAACAATATAGTGCGGGTTCAGAATGAGTATGTGACTTGTCGGCCCAGATTTTCCTGGCTTCACACTGATAAAGTTTAGTTCCCTTAATATGTTAACGCGGCCTAACCAAGTGTAGGTCGCGCGTTGCCCTGTAAAGCCTGCTGCATACGCCATTTCGTCTGGTTTGCTGATGTTCACCATCGAATTATCCCAGGTCGCACACCAGAGGCCAAGGTAGGTTGAAGACAGAGGTTTGCCGTTACTCAATCCGTCCATGATCTGCAAGACAAGAGGCATCGTTTTGGGTATCGTCGCAAAGCCCTTATTTGCCTTGCGATGCCACAGCCAGTCTTCAAAGCCCGGCCAAAGCAGGTCCCGCTGCGCAAGTTGCTTCTTTGCGATGGCGTTGCCCTCTCTAACAGACGTCATCACGTCATCCTCTGTAAGGGCCGGGTGTGGACCCCGGCGGGTTGCTGTTTAGCACCCAGCCATGGTGGAGGCGGCGAGGTGTGGTCGAGTTTGGACCCCGACCAGGGTGGGCTCGCATTGGACACTCGGGTTTGGACGCCGAAGCCCTCAACGATTCGTAATGTGGAGTAAAAAGGCCGTCTTTTCAATGATTTAGATATCTACTCAACTCATTTAAGTTGGCATATTCGTCAACTCAATGCTCGTCAACGGCAGTATTCCTTGCAACTCATACCTATGACATGTCAAGGTTGAAACGCTTGCTCGTTGAAAACGTCTTACATATCAATAGCTTGGATTGGCCGTGTCAGTACTCATTATGCTAATGTGCTCAGCGTGCTGGCCGTGCTCGCGGTGCTCACGGATGGTGTGGAAGGGAAGTTGATGTGCCCAAGTATCCCCCCTTCGGAATCTCGCCGACGCTTTCGCTGCCTGCCGACGACCAACCGTCAATCCTTTCCCTCGCCTCGGCTGCCCCGGGGAAGCCACTGGATGCACCGCTGTCGCTAGAGCGGTCAGGGGCATGGAGGTAACCGCTCCGACGCCTCCGCCTTGCGATCAATAGCAACCGGATCCAAAACTAGGCTTGCTCCACTGTCGTTTTCATTCTACACTCGCAACAATGGGGACGAGAACGTGATCCGCGGCCCCGCGCCGGGTCATCCCTCTTGGCCCCGCACGCTCCTGCCTCGCGCCCCGGAATACGCTCCCGCCCCGCAACGCGGCGCAGCGCCCCCGAACGGCCGCGCCGAACACCCGAGGAGTGAGCGATGACGATCCGCAGAGCCAAGCCCCGCGCCCTCGTCGAGCGCCCCCAGGCCCTTGCGCACGCACAGATGGCCGTGCGCCGCGCCTGGGCCGGCGGCATCGAGGACATGCAGCAGGGATGGACAGGCGTGTTCAACCCCGAGGCCATCATCATCCATGACCTGAACGGAGAACCGCTGTTCTACGAGTTCAGCGTGATGGAGGGGCGCACCGAGACAGGCCGCGTGAAGGCCGCCGCCTCGAAGCTCGTCGGCTCGCCCGTCGTCACCATCGAGCGCGGCCCCCGCAAGTGGGACCCCGCGAAGGCGACCAAGCTCGCCCTCGAGGCGGCGAAGAAGGCCTACCCGCGGCGAGAGGCCAAGGCGCAGGAATTCGTCTGCTACTGCTATCCCAAGATCGGCGTGCGCGTGGAACTCGCCGGCGAGAAGCCCAACAGCATCATCGTCGACGTGGCCGACGGCACGATCGTCCAGAGCTTCGGCGAGGAGGAGATCGAGGGGCAGACGGCCTACTCCTTCCTCGAATCCCGCACCGAGAGCGGGCTCGAGAAGAAGCTCCGCCGCTACGAGGAGCTCGACCGCGAGATCGAGGTCGCCAGGAAGCACAGCAAGGAGCTGTTCGCCGAAGGCTACACGGCGCGCGAGCTCGTCGCCGTGCGGTCGAAGCTGCTCCTCGTCTCCGATTACATCTTCGCCCTCTACTCCTCGCGCGTGCTGAAATACGGGCCGCGCTGCTCGCCGCATGACTGCTTCGCCCTCTACGCCCAGCAGACCAACGTCTACTGCGCGGTGGCGACGGGCCAGATGATCCTCGACTTCCACCGCCGCCCCTTCAGCCAGGACGCCATCGCCACCGCCATGGGCACGGGCGCGACAGGCACCAGCCAGGCCGGGCAGGACGCGGGCTACATCTCGCTGACCAATGGCTGCATGGATGCAGCGCACGACTTCTCCGCCAACTGGACGGAGGCGAAGTCGGAGATCGACGCCAACCGCCCGCTCAAGAGCGGCATTCCCGGCCACGCCCGCGCCGTCGCCGGCTGGAAGCAGCAGAACTTCTCCCTGATCGGCTCGACGCCCAAGCGCTGGCTCCAGGTGTATGACCCCTGGCCCTGGAACGCCGACATCTGTGCAGGCGGCGCGGTGTACTGGGAGGATTGGGACGCGGTGAACCACACCAACTGGTGCTTCGTGCGCAACCGCACCGATACGCATTGAGGCGGCGATGATCGGGCGCGACGAGGCACGGGCGGCGGCGGCGGATACCCTCTCCGCCCTGCTCGCCGCGCACGACCCCCTCTTCGCCCCCTGGCCCGAGCCTGAAGCGGGCGCGCCGGTGATGGTCGAGGACCTCTCCGGCGCCCCGTCCTACTGGCTCGTGCCGCTCGAGGCGAAGGGCCGCGCCATCGGTGCAGCGCGTGTCGATGAACGCGGCCATGTCATGACGATCGGCCTGATCTGCCGCACGCCCGACCGCATCGAGGCCTGCCCCCGCGTCGTCACGCTCTTGACGGCCGAGGAGGCGGAAGCCGCCGCGCGATCGGTGCTCGGGCCAGGCGAGACGGCATCGCCGCCCCGCTTCGTCCATGACGGCCCGCCAGGCCGCGAAGCCTGGCTGATCGAAACAAGTCGCGACGCCCGCCCCGCGCGCTGGATCACCGTCACCCCAGGCGGCGCCACCGCTCGCCCCGCCGGACAGAGGATCGGGGACGATCCGGGCTTGGAGTGATCTGGCGCCGCCTCAGAGGCCGCTTGAGAACGGCTGCCGTGAGTCGGCTGGCGCGGTTCCCGAGAACCGGAGCGGAGCGGCCTTGATGGGCGTGAGCACCGGAAGCGCGGGAAACCGATGCCAGACGGCCGCGGCAGTAGCATTATCGAGCGGCCTCTCAGAACTGGCCGCCGGTCTTGAAACCCCCGCCACTCATCCCGCCGTCCTGCATCCCGCCGCCGGATCGTCCGCCGCCGCCCCAGGACCCTCCGCCCATGCCATCGCCGAGCCCGCCGCCCCAGGCGCCGCCGCCTGCGCCGCCGCTCCACGTGTCGTGCCAGCCGCCGCCGCCGCGGTCGCGGCCAACCTTGTCCCAGAACCCGTCGCGCGAGAGCCCGCCGCGCAGCATCTCGCCGAGCAGCACGCCGAGCATCGCCCCGCCCATGCTTCCGCCGATGCCGCCTCCCGCGCCCCGGCCAGGCCTGCCCCAGGTGCCACCCATGCCGCCGGCACCCCACGGCCCGCCCATGCGCGCCTCGGTGCGCATGTCGCGCTGCACGGCCTGGAGCTCGGCGAGCCTCTGCCGCGCGGTCGCCGCCTGCGCGCGCGCCGCGGCAAGCGCACGCTCCACCGAGGCACGCCCGGCCGAGGCGATCTCGAGCCGCGCGACAATCGCGTCATCCTCCCGCGTCG
Organism: Elioraea rosea; assembly: GCF_007644105.1. Taxonomy (GTDB): domain Bacteria; phylum Pseudomonadota; class Alphaproteobacteria; order Acetobacterales; family Acetobacteraceae; genus Elioraea_A; species Elioraea_A rosea. The sequence goes on from NZ_VFAC01000042.1 coordinate 28,176, forward strand.
GCGTCCGCGCCGCCTCGTC
>NZ_VFAC01000043.1 GCF_007644105.1 Elioraea rosea
CCGGGCGGCGGGTTGCGCGGGCTCGGCGGGTCGCCAGAGACGAGCGCCGCGGCGCGCGGCGCGGCCGGGTCCGGCCGCGGCACGGCGGCGAGAAGCGCGCGCGTGTAGGGGTGCCTGGGCGCGTCGAACACAGCCCGTTTCGTTCCCGTCTCGACGATCCGGCCGAGATACATCACCGCCACCCTGTCGGCGATGTGGCGCACGACGGCGAGGTCGTGCGCGATCAGCAGGAAGCCGAGGCCGAAGCGGTGCAGCAGGTCGCCGAGCAGGTTGATCACCTGCGCCTGGATGGACACGTCGAGCGCGGAGACGGGCTCGTCTCCGACGATCAGCTTCGGCTCGCAGGCAAGCGCACGGGCGATGCCGATGCGCTGGCGCTGGCCGCCCGAGAATTCGTGCGGGTAGCGCTGCGCGGCCTCCTCGCGGAGGCCGACGAGGGAGAGAAGCTCCGCCACCCGCGCCTCGACGGCGGCACCCTCGCGCAACCGGTGCAGGCGGATCGGCTCGGCGAGGATCTGGCCGACCGTCATGCGCGGGTTCAGCGAGGCGAAGGGGTCCTGGAAGATGAGCTGCATGTGCCGGCGCGCGGCGCGGAGCCGCGCCTCGTCCATCGCCGTCAGCTCCTCGCCGTCGAACAGGATCGTTCCGGCATCGGGCTCGATCAGCCTGAGCGCGAGCCGCGCGGCGGTGGACTTGCCGCAGCCGCTCTCTCCGACGAGAGCGAGCGTCTCGCCGGCGCGCACGGTGATGTCGATGCCGTCCACCGCGCGCACCGCGCCTGCCTGGCGGCCGAGCCAGCCGCCGGCGACGGGGAAATGCTTGCGAAGCCCGGTCGCCTGCAGGAGCGCGCTCATGCTGCCTCCGCGAACCGGTCGAGCGGGGCCTGCCAGCAGGCGGCGCGATGGCCCTCGCCGATCGGCGCGAAGGGCGGTGCGGCCTCGGTGCAGCGGGCGACGACGAACGGGCAGCGCGGCGCGAAGCGGCAGCCAGGCGGCCAGGCGGACGGGCTCGGCACGGCCCCCTCGATCGTCGCAAGCCTGCCGCGATCCTCGTCGAGGCGGGGGATCGCCCCCATCAGCCCGACCGTGTAGGGGTGGTTCGGCGCGGCGAAAAGCCGCCGCGCAGGCGCGGTCTCTGCCGCGCGGCCGGCGTACATCACCAACACCTCGTCGGCCATCTCGGCCACCACGCCGAGGTCGTGTGTGATGAGGATGATGGCCGTGCCGGACTCGGCCGCCATCTCGCGCATCAGGTCGAGGATCTGCGCCTGGATCGTCACGTCGAGCGCCGTGGTCGGCTCGTCGGCGATCAGCAGCTTCGGCCGGCACGCCATCGCCATCGCGATCATCACGCGCTGGCGCATGCCGCCGGAGAGGCGATGCGGATACTCCTCCGCCCGCGCCGCGGGATCGGGGATGCGGACGCGCCGGAGCATCGCGACCGCCTCCTCCCTCGCCTCGCGCTCGCCGATCGCGCGGTGCTCGCGGATCGCCTCGGCGATCTGGTCGCCCACCGTGAAGGCGGGGTTGAGGCTCGTCATCGGCTCCTGGAAGATCATCGCGATCTCGCCGCCGCGGAGCCGCCGCATGTCCGGCCCCGGCAGTGCGAGAAGATCGGCGCCGTCGAACACCACACGGCCGCGGATGCGTGCGTTTCGTGGCAGGAGCCGCATCAGGGCGAGCGAGGTGACCGACTTGCCGCAGCCGCTCTCGCCGACGATGGCGAGCGTGCGGCCGCGGGCGAGCGAGAACGACAGGTCCTCGACCACCTCGATCGGTCCGCGATCGGTCGCGAAGCCGACAGACAGGCCCTCGACGGAGAGGAGCGCGCTCATGAGCCCGGGGTGTCGTCGTCCGGCGTGCCCTCAGCCTCGACGGCTGCGGTGATCACCGCGCGGTCATAGGTTCCGGGGTGCCCAGGGCCGGCAAGGAAGCGGCGATAGACGGCGAAGCGCGCGCGCGAGCGGCGGTACAGGCGGCGGAGCTCGGGGATCGGCTCGGCATGGTCGTCGACGCGGATGTCGAGATCGGCATAGGGGTCGCGGCTCGCCACCTTCAGCGCCGCACTCTGCCTGCCGCGCGCATCGCCGCCCGCGGATTCTCCCGCCTCGAGCGCGATAAGCAGCCGCTCCGCCATGGGCAGCCGCGCCGCGGCAGCCTGCTCGTAGGCCCGTGCGGTGGCGAGGATCACCGCCTCACCTGCAAGCATGTTGCCCGCGACCGAACAGTCCTGCCCCTGCGTGTGGCCGGCCCAGGGCACGCAGCCTTCGCCGGTATGCTGCCCGATGCGCCCTTCTGCATCGAGGATGTGCAGTTGCCGCATCGCCCGGCCCGCATCGGCGCCAGTCAGCGCCGCGACAACGTCGGGCGCGACCTTGCCGTGGCGCAGCATCGCCAGCCCCTCGATCGCGTACATCGGGTTCATCAGCGCCTGGGTGGAGAGCGCGGCAACCCGGCCCTCGACATGCGGGCAGAGCGCGCCGACGGCGAAGAACCGCGTCGCGACCGCCACCCCGAGCGTGCCGTCCTCCGGGTCACGCGCGAGGATCGACCAGGTCACGATCCCGCCCTTTCCGTCATTCCCGCCACCGTGCGCTCCCCGCGTGTCATCGTTCCGTCTCTTCCGGCCGGCCCGCCTGTTAAGCACGCCCCGTGCCATGACGGAAGCAGGCTGCATCCGATCCGCCAGGCTGCGCGTATGTGATGGATGGGCGACTGGACAGATGCCGTGGGGAATGCACCCTGCTTGGCCGCAGGCCCGGGAAGGATGATGGAGAGACCGGCGGACACGACGGGCGACCATGCCTCGCTTCTCGCCGCTATCGCGCGCGGCGAGCGCGAAGCCCTGCGCCGCCTCTATGCTGCGGAGAGCCGCCGCCTCTACGGCATCGCGCTCGCCATCCTGCGTGACCCGGCCGCCGCGGCCGATGCGGTGCAGGATGCCTTCCTGAGAATCTGGTCGCGCGCAGGCACCTATGACGCGACGCGCGGCGAACCCCGCACCTGGCTCGCCGCCATCGCCCGGCACGTGGCGCTCGATGCCGCCCGCGCCCGCGGCCGCGAGACGCCGACGGACGACCCCGCGCTCGGCGATCGGCCGGTGGAGGAGGATCCCGTCTCGCGGCTCGATGACGCGGCCGATGCGGCGCGGCTTCGCGCCTGCCTCGAGGGGCTGCCGGAGAAGAACCGTCGCTCCATCGTACTCGCGTTCGTCGACGGGTTCAGCCACAGCCAGGTCGCTGCGCGGCTCGAGCTTCCGGTCGGAACCGTCAAGGCGTGGATCCGGCGCGGGCTCGCAAGCCTGAGGGAGTGCCTCGCGTCATGAGCACGCCCCTGTTCCCGCCCCTGCCCGACAGCCCGGAGGAGCGTGAGGCGCTCGCGGCCGAGTACGTGCTCGGCACGCTCGAGGCACGCGAGGCGACGATGGTGCGCGCCGCGATGGAGAGCGATGCCGCGTTCCGCGCCGTGGTGCTGATGTGGGAGGCGCGCCTCGCCCCCCTCGCCCGCGCCATCCCCGAGGCGGAACCGCCGGCTGGCCTGCTCGCCCGCATCGAGGCGCGGCTCGATGACCTGCCCGCGCCGCTGCCTGCGCCGCGCGGGGCCTCGCTTCGCGTCTGGAAGGGCTGGGCCGTGGCCTCGACCGCGATCGCCGCGGGCCTTGCCGCCTTCCTCATCCTCCGCCCCGCGCCGGAGCCTGCCGAGCCGCGCTTCGTCGCCGTGCTGCAGCAGGACCAGGCCGCCCCTGCCTGGGTGGTGGAGGCAACGCGCGAGGGCGGCATCATGCTTGCCGGCGCGGTGAACCCCCGCCCGCGCGACGAGGGCCGCGTGCTGCAGCTCTGGGGCCTCTACCAGGGAGAGTCGCAGCCCGTGTCGCTCGGCCTCGTTCCGCCCGATGGTCGCCTCGCGGTGGACCCGCGCGTGATGCCGCCGCGCGAGGGGATGCTGATCGAGATCAGCCTCGAGCCGCCGGGAGGCTCGCCCATCGGGCGGCCGACGGGGCCTGTGCTGTTCATCGGCCGCCTCGAGAGGGTGAACTGACGCTCACGGTTCCGTGAACGGCTGGATCTGCATCCGGTCGCCCTTCGCGCCGGTAGCACTGATGGATTGGCGGCAACGCCGGTCCGTCAGAGGAACAACCCGCGAAGGACCGACCCATGCGCTTCAGGACACTTGCCCTCGCCGCCACCGCACTCGCCCTGCCGGCGGCCGCCGAGGCGGCGACGCTGATCGGGCTCACCGCCGACAACCGCCTCCTCGCGATCGACAGCGACACGCGCCGCGCCGCAGCGCCCATCGTCATCCGCGGCGTCGAGGGCCGCGTCGTCGGCATCGACCAGCGCCCGGCCGACGGCGCGCTGTGGGCGCTGACCGATGCGGGCGTGCTCTACACGATCGACCCCGCGACGGGGGCCGCGACGATGCGGAGCCGGCTCTCGGAGAAGCTCGAGACGGGCGGCCGCACGGTGGTCGACTTCAACCCCGCCGCCGACCGCCTCCGCGTGATGGGCGTGACCGGCCAGAACCTCCGCATCAACGTCGAGACAGGGGCGACCATCGTCGACGGCACGCTGAAGTACCACCCGGAGGACCGCAACGCCGGCACCGCGCCGCGCATCACTGCGGGCGCCTACACCAACAGTGTCGCCGGCACGTCCTCGACCGCGCTCTACACGATCGACACGCTGCTCGGGCAGCTCAACCTGCAGGCCCCGCCGAACGACGGCGCGCAGCGCACGAAGGGGCAGACCGGCGTCGCCCTGCCGCCAGGCACTGCCTTCGACATCCTCTCGGACGGCAATGGCGGAAACACCGGCTTCGTGGTCGCCGCAGGCGCGCTGCACCGCATCGACCTCGAGAGCGGGGCGATCACCACGGCCGGCCCGATCGCCAACCTCCCCGCCGACGTGATCGACATCACGGCGATGCGCTGACGCGGCCGGTATCGTCGCAAACCGTCGCGGCGGCGGGCCGAGCCACGCTCACGAAAGGTCGTTCCGTGGGGGTTCGGCCGGCCAGCGGGTTCACTCCCGGCCCGCGCCGCGGCGAGCGAGGTGGCGCCCCGATCCCCCGGGGGCGCCACCTCGCAGCGTCAATCATCGATAGAACATCGTCGGCAGGAACAGCACGAAGCCTGGCCAGTAGGTCACGATCCCGAGGGCGATGAAGAGCGGGATGAGGAACGGCATCACCGCCTTCGTGACGTACTCGAAGCTCCTGTCGGCGATGCGCGCGAGAACGTAGAGCACCATGCCCACGGGTGGCGTGAGCAGCCCGATCACCAGGTTCAGCGTCATGATGATGCCGAAATGCACCGGGTCGACGCCGACCTTGGTGATCAGCGGCAGGAGCACCGGGACGAGGATGGTGATGGCCGCGATCGTCTCCATGAAGCAGCCGACGACGAGCAGGACGAGGTTCACGAGAAGCAGCACCATCGCCCTGTTCTCGGTGAGCGACAGAACGGCCGCGGCCACCTCCTCGCTGATGCGCGTCGTCGTCACGAGCCAGCCGAAGATCGAGGCACCGGCGACGATGACGAGCACGATCGCCGTCGTCTCGATCGTCTCCATCGAGACCCGCACGAGGCGGTTCCACCCGAGGGTGCGGTAGACGATGAGCCCGAGGATGAGGGCGTAGGCCGTCGCCGCGATGGCGGCCTCGGTGGGCGTGAAGATGCCCGACTTCATGCCGCCGATCAGGATCACCGGCGTCATCAGCGGCAGCACCGCCCGCCAGGTGGCATGCGCGAGGCGGAGCCAGGTGAAATGCGCATCGCGCGGATAGCCGCGAAGCCGCGCTTCGACCGCCACCCAGATGAACAGCACGACGGCGATCAGGAGCCCGGGCAGGATGCCGGCGGAGAAGAGCTGGCCGATCGAGGTATTGGCCATCACGCCGTAGATCACGAGTGGCAGCGAGGGCGGGATGATCGGGCCGATCACCGAGGAGGCCGCGGTGATGCCGATGGCGAAATGGTCGGGATACTTGTTGTCCCGCATCGCCTTGATCTCGATCGTGCCGAGCCCCCCGGCATCGGCCACCGCCGTTCCGGACATGCCGGCGAAGATGACGGAGGCGAACACGTTGACGTGCCCGAGCCCTCCCCTCGCCCAGCCGATCGAGGCGATGGCGAAGTTGAAGATGCGGTCGGTGATGCCGGCGCTGTTCATCAGGTTGCCGGTCATGATGAAGAAGGGCACGGCGAGAAGCGGGAAGCTGTCGATGCCGTTCACCATCCGGTGCACGACGACGAGAAGGGGGAGGTCGCCCTGCAGCGCGACGTAGAGCAGCGAGGAGCCGCCGAGCGCGACGACGACGGGAAGCCCGAGCAGCAATGCGGCGACGAAGGAGACGAAGAGGAGCGTGGTCACAGCCGCGCCCCCTCGGAGGGATCGGCCGGCTGCTCGGGCTCGCCCTCGCGGAACCGCACCCAGGTGTATTGCGCGAGGCGGAAGGCCGTCATCATCATGCCGGCGAGCACGCCCCAGTAGACCCAGCCGAGCGGGAAATCGATCACCACCATCGGCTGGTACATCATCGCCTCGGCGATGCTCCAGCAGAGCCAGGCGGAGATCGCGAAGAAGGCGATGGTGGTGATGCCGAGCGCGAGGCGCATCCAGCGCCGGGCACCGCGCGGGAGCAGGTTCGGCACGAGGTCGAGCGCGATGTGGGTGCCCTTCCGGGCCGCGAGCGCCGCGCCGACGAAGGCCGTGACCATCAGCAGGTAGCGGGCGATCTCCTCAGTCCAGGCGATGCTGTCGTTCAGCACGTAGCGGCTGAAGAACTGCGTGAACACCACCGCGGCAAGCACCCAGAACAGGGCGAAGGCAAGCCAGTCCTCGAACCGCCAGTCGCCCGGCGGCTCGTGCAGCTCGGCCTCCTCCTGGGCATGGATCAGCGTCTCGTAGCCGGGCTCCGGCTCGGTCGTTGTCGGGTCGTTTCGTTCCATCCGCTTGCCTTTCCCGCGGCCTATACTGCCCGCCGCACCCGGAGGGAGGGAACGGCATGCCGCGCATCACGCGCATCGAGATGACCCAGGTCGACCTCGCGCCGAAGACGCCGCGCTCGGACGCGATCCAGGCCTTCGTCACGCAGGAGACGCCGCTCGTCCGCATCACCACCGAGGATGGCGCGACCGGCATCGGTTACTCGTACACGATCGGCACGGGAGGGTCGTCGGTCATCGCGCTGATGCGCGACCATTTCGCCCCGCGGCTCATCGGCGCCGATGCGGACATGGTCGAGGCGATCTGGTCCGACCTGTTCTGGGCGACGCATTCGCTGGCCGTGGGCCCCGTCACCGCGCTCGCCATGGCGGCGATCGACACCGCCCTGTGGGACCTTCGCGGCAAGATGCTCGGCAAGCCGCTGCACGTTCTCGCAGGTGGTGCGAAGCCGCGCATCCCGGCCTACGACACCGAGAGCGGCTGGCTGCATGTCGAGGTCGCGCGGCTCGTCGAGGACGCGCAGGCCGCCGCCGGGCGCGGCTTCCGCGGCGTGAAGGTGAAGGTGGGCAAGCCCTCCGCGCGCGAGGACATCGCGCGGCTCGAGGCGGTGCGTTCGGCGATCGGGCCGGACGTGTCGCTGATGACGGACGCGAACCAGGGCTTCACCGTCGCCGAAGCCATCCGCCGCGCTGGGCTGTTCGAGGCTTCGGGGCTCGACCTCGCCTGGTTCGAGGAGCCGCTTCCGGCAGAGGACGTCGAGGGCCATGTGCGGCTCAACGGTGCGACGACGATCCCCATCGCCGTCGGCGAGAGCCTCTATCACCCAGCGCAGTTCCGCGACTATCTCGCGCGCGGCGCCTGCGGCATCGTGCAGGTGGATGTCGCGCGCATCGGCGGCATCACGCCGTGGCTGAAGGTCGCGCACATGGCGGAGGCGTTCAACGTCGCCGTCTGCCCGCACTACCTGATGGAGCTTCACCTGCCGCTCGTCTGCGCCGTGCCGAACAGCGGCTGGCTCGAGCACATCCCGCAGCTCGACGACATCACCGAAGCCGGCATCGCGATCGCCGACGGGCACGCCATCCCCTCCGATGCGCCTGGAAACGGCATCGCCTGGGACGAGGCGGCCATCGCGCGCAGGCAAGCCTTCAGCCCGATCATCGTCACCTGAGCGGCGATGGCGGCGATCAGGGACCTCACGGACGATGACCGGGCGGCCGTCGCGGCGCTCTGGCGCGGGCTGTTCGATGAGCATGCCGGGCGCGAGCACGAAGCGGCCGGGTGGCGGAGCGACGTCGCGTGCCTCGACGCGGCGATCGCGCGCTGGCTCGGCCGCATCCTCGACGGCGTCGAGGGCTTCGCACTCGTCGCCGAGGCCGGCACCGGCATCGCCGGCTTCATCGCCTGCTTCGAACGCGACCAGCCATGGCTTCACCCTGCCCGCCGCGGCGTGATCGGCGCGCTGGCTGTCGAACCAGCCTGGAGGCGGCAGGGCCTCGGCACCGCACTCCTGCGTACCGCAGAGGCCCGCTTCGCCGGCGCAGGCGTGGAGATCGTCGAGGCGTCGATCGCTGCGCGGAACGGCGTGGCGCGGCGCTTCTGGAAGCGGGCGACGTACGGCGATACGTCGCATACGGTTGCGCGCATAATAATCTCTCGCGGATAAGTTGAAGCGGAACAGCGTACCGCCGTATCGTTCCGTTCGACGAGAGAACCGACGCCGCATGACCGCAGGCGCGAGAGGAGCGACATGGAGCAGGATTTCGGAACCGCGCTGCCGCAGGTGCAGGGCTTCACCTTCCAGGAAGGCGGAACGATCCCGAACAGCGACAAGTTTGACCCTACGAACCGGCCGAACGGACGCCAATGGCAGGCGATGCTGGCGCAGATCCGCGAGACCGGCGACAAGACCTCCGAGACGACCCATTCCGGAAGCAACCACCCCTGCCAGACCGACGACTACCGCTGCGACCAGCAGGGCGGCGTGTCGGGCACCGACAGGATCAACACCCAGGTCCAGGTCGGCGGGGTGAACTACTACACGCGGAAGAAGTACAAGAACGCGAACGAAAGCACCTCCGTCACCGTCGTCCATATCTCCTCTGCCGCCTATGGCAACTCCCTGGTCAAGGAAGCACTTGCCCAGGCGCACGACTACAGCTTCAAGACCAACAAGGTCGTGGTGCTGACGCTCTCGGGCGGTTCGTCCTCCGTCGCAACGAGCAGCACGAGCACGGCACGGTCGCGCAGCTTCACCTGCCGCAAATGCGGGAAGAACTATCAGGCGCCGGATGCCATCGAGCTTGGCGTCAAGCTCAACTCCTACCCCCCGTCCTGCGGCAAGGTCGGCTGTTCCATCGTCCGCGACTGGTAGGAGGAAGGCGGGCGGCAGCACCGCCCGCCTCTGCCCGGCCCGCACGGTCAGTTCGTCCGCGCACCGAGCGCCTGGAACCGGTCATACTGCTGCCTGGTCCAGCCCGCACCGGCCTGGGCGTCGTTGTGCAGCGGCTGGGCGGCCGCGCGGAAGGGAGCGAGGTCCGGGCGCACCACCGTCTTGCCCTGCTGCTCGAACCAGGCAGGAAGCGTCTCCTCGGAGGTGCGGATCGCGTAGGTCGCGCGCGCTGCGGCCTCACGCCACACCTCCTCGAACATCGCGCGATCGGCTGCGGAGAGGCGACGCCACAGCGCGCCGGAGGAGATGGTCACGAGCTGGTCGACGATGTGGCCGGTCAGAACGATGTGGCTCTGCACCTCGTAGAACTTCTTCGCCTGGATGGTGGGAAGCGGGTTCTCCTGCCCGTCAACCGTGCCGTTCTGCAGCGCGAGATACACCTCGGCGAAGGCGATCGGCGTGGCATTCGCCCCGACCGAGCGGGTGAACATGAGGAACAGCGGCGCCTGTGGAACGCGCAGCTTCATCCCCCGCATGTCCTCGGGCCTGGCGATGGCGCGGTTGGCCGTCACGTGCCGCGCGCCGTAGTAGGTGAGCGCGAGGATCCTGTGGCCGGTCGCCCGGTCATAGGCGGCGGCGAGCTCCTTGAAGAGCTCGCTGTCGCGGTAGGCGAGCCAGTGGTCGAAGTCGCGGAAGATGAAAGGTGCGTTCGAGATCGCGAGCGGCCGGTAGCGCGAGCCGGCGAAGGCCGTTCCGGTGTAGATCATGTCGATCGTCCCGAGGGTGAGCGCCTCGTTGATCGCGGGCTCGTTGCCGAGCGCCGAGGCGGGGAACACCTCGATGCGGTAGCGGTTGTTGCTCCGCTTGGCGATCTCGTCTGCCGCCCACAGCGCCTCGGTGTGGTAGGGCTCGTTCGTCTCGTACACATGCGCGAAGCGAAGCCGCTGCTGTGCCTCTGCCGGCAGCGCGGCAAGCGTGGTCAGCGCCGCGGCGGCGGCGCCGAGCATCAGGCGACGGAACATTCCTTCTCTCCTCCCAGGCCGGCCCAGGCCGGCGAACGACGTGACGGCGCGGGAGCCGCCGCGAACCGGGCGGCTCCCGCCAGACGGCTCAGTTCGAGCGGGCGCCGAGCGCCTGCAGCCTGTCGTACTGCTCGCGCGTCCAGCCCGCGCCCGCCTGCGTGTCGTTGTGCAGCGGCTGGGCCGCGGCACGGAAGGCGGCACGGTCAGGACGCACCACCGTCTTACCCTGCTGCTCGAACCAGACAGGCAGCGTCTCCTCGGAGATGCGGATCGCGTAGGTCGCGCGGTTCGCGGCCTCGCGCCACACCTCCTCGAACACGGCCCTGTCGGCGGCCGAGAGGCGGCGCCACAGCGCGCCAGAGGCGATCGTGACGAGGCTTTCGGTGATGTGCCCGGTCAGCGCGATGTGGCTCTGCACTTCGTAGAACTTCTTCGCCTGGATGGTGGGAAGCGGGTTCTCCTGCCCGTCAACCGTGCCGTTCTGCAGCGCGAGATACACCTCCGCGAAGGCGATCGGCGTGGCGTTCGCCCCGACGGAGCGGGCGAACATCATGTAGAGCGGCGCCTGGGGCACGCGGAGCTTCATGCCCCGCATGTCCTCGGGGCGGTTGATCGCCTTGTTCGCCGTGGCGTGCCGCGCGCCGTAGTAGGTCAGCGCCAGGATCCTGTGGCCGGTCGCGCGGTCATACCCGGTTGCGAGCTCCTTGAAGAGGTCGCTGTCGCGATAGGCGAGCCAATGGTCGTAATCGCGGAAGATGAAGGGCGCGTTCGAGATCGCGATCGGGCGGAAGCGCGAGCCCGCGAAGGCGACGCCGGTGTAGATCATGTCGATCGTCCCGAGGGTCAGGCCCTCGTTGATCGCCGGCTCGTTGCCGAGCGCGGAGGCCGGGAACACCTCCATGCGATAGCGGTTGTTCGTCCGCTTGCCGATCTCCTCGGCCGCCCAGAGCGCCTCGGTGTGGTACGGCTCGTTCGTCTCGTACACATGGGCAAAGCGCAGGCGCTGCTGCGCCTCGGCGGGCGCGACAACGGCAAAGGCACCGGCCGCGAGCGCGGCACCGATCAGGAAACGACGCATGGCAAGGATCCTCCTCCCCTTCGGCCGGTAGGCCCGGCCGGTTCTGATACATCAGTTTGCGCAAAACCCGGGGCGGGGCGCAAGCCTGACCTTTCCGGCTGGCGAAGCGGACGGCCGGAGGATGGAACAACCGCCCCCGCTGCGCGATAGTCCGGCATCGAGTGGATGCGACACAGGGGAGCGAAGCATGCCGACACCGCCGCTTGCCATCAGGCTGCACGAGGGGGACGGCGTCGTCATCGCGCGCACCGACATCCTTCCCGGCACGCCCATCCCGGGCGAGACCGTTGCGGCAGCGAGCCGCATCCCGCCCGGGCACAAGATCGCCACGCGCGCGCACGCCCCCGGCGAACCGGTGAGACGCTACGGCCAGATCATCGGCATCGCGACGAAGCCGATCGCCCCAGGCGAGCATGTGCACAGCCACAATCTCGGCATGGGCGACCATGCGAAGGACTATGCCTTCGCCCGCGAGGCGCGGCCGACCGACTTCGTCGCCGAGCCCGCGACGTTCCAGGGCATCCTCCGCCCCGACGGGCGGGTGGCGACGCGCAACTACATCGGCGTGCTGACCACGGTGAACTGCTCCGCCACCGTCGCGCAGTACGTCGCCGATGCGTTCCGGCGGAACCCCTTCACCGGCCACGACCCGCTCGCCGACTTCCCGCACATCGATGGTGTCGTTGCGCTGACGCACAAGACCGGCTGCGGCATGAGCGACGACGAGCCGTTGCGCATCCTCCGCCGCACGCTCGCTGGCTACGCGATGCACCCGAACTTCGCCGCCATCCTCGTTCTGGGCCTGGGCTGCGAGGTGAACCAGATCCCCGGGCTGATGGAACAGGGCGCGCTCGACGGAAAACCCCGCGTGCGCGCGATGACCATCCAGGCCACGGGCGGCACGCCGAAGACGGTCGCCAAGGGCGTCGAGTTCGTGCGCGAGATGCTCGCCGATGCGAATGCGCAGGGCGCGCGCACGGCGGTGCCCGCGAGCCATCTCTGCGTCGCGCTGCAGTGTGGCGGGTCTGACGGGTACTCGGGCATAAGCGCCAACCCCGCCCTCGGCGCGGCCTCCGACCTCGTCGTGCGGAACGGCGGAACCGTCATCCTCTCCGAGACGCCGGAGACCTATGGCGCGGAGCATCTCCTCACCCGCCGCGCGGTGAGCGAGCAGGTCGGCCGCAAGCTCGTCGATCTCATGGAGTGGTGGGAGGAATACACGCGGAAGAACGGCGGCGAGCTCGACGACAATCCCTCCCCCGGCAACAAGGCAGGAGGGCTGACCACCATCCTCGAGAAGTCGCTCGGCGCCATGGCAAAGGGCGGCACGACCAATCTCGTCGAGGTATACCGCTACGCCGAGCCCGTCACCGCCAAGGGCTTCGTGTTCATGGACACGCCAGGCTACGACCCCGTGGCCGCCACCGGCCAGGTCGCCGGCGGTGCCAACCTCGTCTGCTTCACCACCGGCCGGGGCAGCGTCTATGGCTGCAAGCCCACGCCCTCGATCAAGCTCGCGACCAACACGCCCATGTTCCGCCGCATGGAGGACGACATGGACATCAACTGCGGCACGGTGATCGACGGCGACGAGACGGTGCCGCAGTGCGGCGATCGCATCTTCCGCCACATGCTCGCGATCGCCTCGGGCGAGCGCACCAAGAGCGAGCAGTGGGGGTTCGGCGCGGAGGAGTTCGCGCCCTGGGTGCAGGGCGCGACGATGTAGGCGAGACCGGCCGGAGCGCGCGCCCCGGCCGGAGCACCCTCAGCCGGCCTGGACCGTCTTCGCGTTCTGCTCGCCGAGGCCCTCGACCCACACGCGCATGGTCTGGCCCGCGCGGAGGAAGATCGGGTTCGGCTTCTTGCCCGCGCCAACACCGGGCGGCGTGCCGGTGGCGATGATGTCGCCGGGGTTCAGGCTGATGAAGTGCGAGACGTAGGAGACGAGCTTCGTCACAGGGAAGATCATCGTCTTCGTGGTGCCGTCCTGCATCACCTGGCCGTCCACATCGACGCCGAGGCGGAGGTCCTGCGGATCGGCCACCTCGTCCTTCGTCACGAGCCAGGGGCCGACGGGGCCGAACGTGTCATGCCCCTTGCCCTTGTCCCAGGTCATGCCCCGCTCGAGCTGGAACTCGCGCTCGGAGACGTCGTTGACGACGCAGTAGCCCGCCACATGCTCGAGCGCGTTGGCCTCCTCGACATATTTCGCGCGCGTGCCGATGACGATGCCGAGCTCGACCTCCCAGTCGGTCTTCTTCGAGAACTTGGGGATCTCGATGTCGTCGTTCGGGCCCGAGAGCGCCGACAGCGCCTTGATGAACACCACCGGCTCGGCCGGGATCGGCATGTTCGATTCCGCGGCATGGTCCGCGTAGTTCAGCCCGATGCAGATAAAGTTCCGCGTGCCGGTGAAGGGCGTGCCGAGGCGCGGCGTGCCCTCGACCTTCGGAAGAGCATCGGCCTTGACGGCCGCGAGCCGGGCCAAGCCGGCGGGCGACAGAAGCTCGGGCGTGATGTCGGAGACGACGCCGGAGAGGTCGCGCAGCGCGCCCGAGGTGTCGAGCATGCCCGGCTTTTCCGACCCCTTGGGGCCCCAGCGAAGAAGCTTCATCGGTGTTGTTCCCTTGCGATGTCGAAGTGTCAGAGTGTCCAGCCGCCGTCGATCACGATCGACTGGCCGGTGACGAACCCGCTCTCGTCGGAACCGAGATAGACGGCAAGCGCGGCGATCTCCTCCGCCGTGCCGAGCCGGCCCATCGCCTGGCGTGCGATGAAGGCAGCGCGCGCTGCCTCGACGCTGCCGGCCTGCGCGGCGTTCGCGGCGATGCGGTCCTGCAGCGAGGGCGTCTCGACCGTTCCGGGGCAGATGGCGTTGGCGCGGATGCGGGCCTTGACGTAGTCCGAGGCGATCGAGCGCACCATGCCGATCAGCGCCGCCTTCGTCACACCGTACACGAACCGGTTCGGCGCACCCTTGATCGAGGAGGCGGCCGAGGACATGACGATGATCGAGCCGCCGCGGCCGGCCTTGAGCATCGCGGGAAGGAGCGCCTTCGTCACCCGGAAGGCGCTCTTGACGTTGAGGTCGAACGCGAAGTCCCACTCCTCCTCGGTGCAGGTCTCGATCGTGTTCTGGTGCACGAAGCCCGCGCAGTTGAAGAGGATGTCGACCGCGCCGGCCGCCTCAGCCGCCTTCTCGATCGCGCCCCAGTCGCGCACGTCCAGCCGGGCGGTCGTGATGCCGGGAACGGCGCCGAGCTCGCCGAGCTTGTCCTCGTTGAGGTCCGTCGCGATCACAGCGGCACCCTCCGCGGCGAAGGCGAGCGCGGTTGCCCGTCCGATGCCCTGGGCCGCCGCGGTAACGAAGGCGCGCTTGCCCGATAGCCGTCCTGCCATGCCGATCCCTCCCTTGCGTCGCGCGCACCCTGCCGCGAGGCAGGGCGCCCGGCAAGAGGGGCGGCGGCGCCGGGAGGGGCGCCTCAGGCGGGGATGAGCGCCTCGCCGACCGAGGTGGAGGTGACCGTCTCGGCCTCGGCGAGCTCGTCCTCCGTCATGCCGTAGATGGCGCGGACCATCGGCGCGGTGAGCGCGGCGGGAGGGCCGTCGAACACCACGCGGCCCTTCGCCATGCCGACGATGCGGTCGCAATAGGCGCGCGCGGTGTCGAGCGTGTGGAGGTTGCAGATGACGGTGATGCCGTCCTCGCGGTTGATGCGCGCGAGCGCCTCCATCACCACGCGGCCGTTGCGCGGATCGAGGCTCGCGATCGGCTCGTCGGCGAGCAGGATCCGCGGCTCCTGCACCAGCGCGCGGGCGATCGCCACGCGCTGCTGCTGCCCGCCCGAGAGCGTCTCAGCGCGCTGCAACGCGGCGTCGGCCAGGTCGAAGCGGTCGAGCGTGCGGATCGCGAGCGCGCGCTCCTCGGCGGTGAAGAGCTTGAACATCGACGACAGCGTGCCGCGGTGGTTCAGCCTGCCGACAAGCACGTTGGTCAGCACGTCGAGGCGCTGAATCAGGTTGAACTGCTGGAAGATCATCGCGCAGCGCGTCCGCCACGCGCGCAGCGCGGTGCCGGAGAGCGCGGTGACATCGGCTCCGTCGAACATGATCCGCCCCTCGGACGGCTCGGCCAGGCGGTTGATCAGCCGAAGAAGGGTGGACTTGCCCGCGCCGGAGCGGCCGATCACCCCGAGCATCTGGCCATTGGGGACCGACAGCGACACCTCGTCGACGGCCGTGACGGAGCCGTAGCGACGCGTCAATCCCTGAAGCTCGAGCATCCCAGCGCCTCCCGCGATTGGCCGTGTCGAGGCCGATAGCGCATCGGGCGCCGGGCGCGGATGATGCTTCGATGACAGAACGCCTCAGCCGAGGCGTGCTGCCGCCTCCGGCGTCAGGTAGGCGAGCCTGCCTGCGGCGATCGTCGCCATCACCCTCGGCGGGCGCCCCTGCTCGGCGTCGACGAGAACCAGATCGGCCCGCAGCCCTTCGGCGATTCGCCCGCGATCATCGAGCTTCGCCGCCCGTGCGGGATTGGCCGAGACGAGCGCCCAGGCGTCGGGAAGAGCCAGCGCGCCGCGCGCGGCCAGGGCGAAGGCCGCGCGAAGCATGGCGGGGTAGTAGTAGTCGGAGGCGAGGATGTCGCACGCGCCCGCGCGCACCATCGCCTCGGCGCTGTGCCAGCCCATGTGGCTTCCGCCGCGCACCACGTTGGGGCAGCCCATGATCACCCCCTCGCCGGCGGCGCGCGCGGCAAGCCCGGTCTCGGCGTTCATCGGGAACTCGCAGATGCCGCAGCCGAGCGCGCGCCAGCGCGCGCGCACCGCAGGTGAGGCATCGTCATGGCTCGCCATCGGCAGGCCCGCCTCGCGCGCCGCGGCCGCCGCCCTCTCGACGAAGGTGGCGACCTCGCCCTCGCGGGCAAGCATCTCGCGGGCAAGCCTGAGGATCTCCGGCCCCTTCACATGCGCGCGCTCGGCGTATTTCGCCGCACGCGCAGGATCCTCCGACCGGCGCGCGATCTCGGCGGTGTGGTCGTTGAACGCGAGCAGGTCGATCCGTCCCGAGGCGATCGCGGCTTCCGCGTCCGGCCAGGCATCCATCGCATAGGTCTCGAGCCGGAGATGGATGCGGTTGTCGGCCGCGAGCGCGCCGTCGAGCCGCGCGCGGGCATCGAGCAGCGCGCGGAACGTCTCGACGCCGCGCAGGCCCGGCTCCCACGACAGCGTCACGCCGTGGAAGGCGGTGGTGATGCCGTTGGCGAGGAGCTGGCGGTCGGTGTCGATGAGCGCGATGTCGGCGGGGAAGTCTACGCCCGGGCGGGGCTGGAGCTGGCGCTCGAACGCATCGCCGTGGATGTCGATGAGGCCCGGAAGCAGCAGCCACCCGTGGGCATCGAGCACCGTGGCGCCGTTCGGGGCCGCGCCGCCGATGCGGGCGATCCGCCCGTCGGCGACCGTCACCTCCGCCTCCACGAGCGCGCCGTCGAGGAGCAGGCGCGCTCCGGCGACCGAGACTTCCCGTTGCGGTATCGTCACGCACATCCTCCGGCGATCAGAATTCGAAGACAAGCTGCACCCGGCCCGAGGGATAGAGGCCGATGCCGTACTCGACGGGAACGCCATCGGGGTCGACGTTCACGTTCTCCGCCACGATGACGGGCCGGTTCCGCGCCTGGCGGAGATGATCGGCCTCCTGCGGCGTCGGCAGCCGGGCGGTCACGCGCGTCGAGAGCCGCGTGTACTCGCCGAGGCCGCAGGCGGCGAGCGCGCGGGTGAGCGAACCGCCCTGCGCGGCGACGGCCTCCGGCAGCGTCGGGAAGCGAGCCTGGGGGAAGTGATGCATGCCGAAGGCGACGGGACGGCCATCCGCGAGGCCGAGGCGCTCGATCAGCCAGAGCGGCCGCCCCTTCCGGATGCGAAGGCCAGAGGCGGCGGCGTCGAAGGCCGGCACCTCTGCGATGCGCAGCACCTGGCCCGAAGGATGGCGGTTGCCCCGCGCGATCACCTCCGAGAAGCGCGTGCGCGGGCCGACGCGGTAGTCGACCACGTCCTCGGCCACGAAGCTTCCCCGCCCCTGCTCGACGCGCACCAGGCCGCGCCTCTCCAGCTCCTCCATCGCCCGCCGTACGGTGTGGCGGTTGACGCGGAACGAGGCGGCAAGCTCTGCCTCCGTCGGCAGGCGCGACCCGGCTGCGGCACGGCCGGCGACGATATCCGCCTCGATGGCCTGCTCGATCTGCCGCCAGAGCGTCACGCCCGCGCCGCGCTCGATCTCGCCCGCGTCGATGCTGCTGCGTGTCCGCTGTCTCTCGATCCGTTCCGTCGTCGCCATCTCCGCCTCGCCCGGCACCGGTTCGCGCGATGGCGCGGCCGCGTCACGACATCGTAACGCAGCCTTCACCGCAGGCGCGATTGCGGGGGAGAGTAGGTGTTGGTATGTACGGACGTCTAGACATGATTCGGGTGGACATGACTGGGGCGGGCCGATGCCGGATGCTCTGACCGATGCGCGACCGACTGAGGCGGAGGACGCCAGGCGCGGTCGCATGGCGGTGCTCGCCCGCGCGCCCGAGGCCGCGCTTGAAGCCGCGCTCGCCGCGCTCTCGCCTGCGCCCGCGTGGCAGGTCCTGCGTGGGCCGGAAACCGGCATGGTCATGGTGCGCGGCAGGATGGGCGGCAGCGGAAGGGCCTTCAATCTCGGCGAGATGACAGTGACGCGCTGTGCCGTACGGCTCGGTGACGGTCGCATCGGCCACGCCTACATCGCCGGTCGCGACGGGCGGCGGGCGGAGCTTGCCGCCGTGCTCGAGGCGACAGCGCAGGGCGCCGTGCCCCCTTCCCTCGCTCAGGCGCTCGCATCGATGCGTGCCGCGCAGGAGGCGGAGCGGGACGATCGCTCCCGCCGTGCAGCGGCAACGCGCGTTGAGTTCTACGGCATGGTGAGGATGGGATGAGCGAGGCGTCCCTGTCGCCGGGCTTCGCCCATCCCGTGCGCGATGCGCAGGCCGCCTTCCGCGCCCTGCTCGAGGCGGCAGCGCGGCCTGGGACGATCGCCTCCCTCCGCGTTCCCGCCGAGCCGCCGCCCTGCCTGCCGCCCGCGATGGCAGCGGTGGCGTTGACCCTCGTCGACGCGGACACGCCGCTCTGGATCGACGCCGCCGCGCACGAGGCTGCCGTCTGGCTCCGCTTCCATTGCGGCTGCCGCATCGTTGCCGATGCGCGCGAGGCAGGCTTCGTTTTCGCGGCCGACGCATCCGCGCTCCCCGACATGGCCACGCTGGATGCGGGGAGGGACGAGTATCCCGACCGCGGCGCCACGATCGTGCTCGCCGTGGCCGGCTTCGGCTCGGGTGCCGCGTTGCGACTGACCGGCCCGGGCATCGACGGCGAGCGCGTCGTTTCCGTCGAGGGGCTTGCGGCAGGCTTCGTCGCCGCCCGCGCGGCCAACCATCGCCTGTTCCCGCGCGGCGTGGACGCGATCCTCGTCTCCGGGGCGCACGCGATGTTCCTGCCGCGTAGCACTTCCATCGAGGAGGCCTGAGCGATGTACGTCGCGGTCAAGGGCGGCGAGAAGGCGATCGAGAACAGTCACGCGTTCCTCGCCGAGGTCAGGCGCGGCCCGGCCGACGTGCCGGCGCTTGCGCTCGAGCAGATCGAGGGCCAGCTCGGCCTCGCGGTCGATCGCGTGATGGCGGAGGCGTCGCTGTATGACCGGCGCCTCGCCGCGCTCGCGATCCGCCAGGCGCAGGGCGACCTCGTCGAGGCTGCCTTCCTGCTTCGGGCCTATCGCACCACGCTGCCGCGCTTCGGGGCGAGCCTGCCGCTCGACACGGCCGTGATGGCGGTGGAGCGGCGGGTGAGCGCGACCTACAAGGACCTGCCCGGCGGCCAGGTGCTCGGGCCGACCTATGACTACACGCACCGGCTCCTCGATTTCTCGCTCGAGGCTGGCGGCGAGACCGCCGCCGCGCCGCGTGCCGAAGCGCCGCTCGACGCAGCGATGCCGCATGTGTCCTCGCTTCTTGCCGGCGAGGGTCTGATGCGGCCCGAGGCGCCGGACGACGGTCGCGAGCCCGTCGACATCACCCGCGACCCGCCACGCTTCCCGGCCGACCGTTCCGCAAGGCTCCAGGCGCTCGCGCGCGGAGACGAAGGCTTCGTGCTCGCGATGGGTTACTCCACCCAGCGCGGCTATGGTGGCGCACACCCCTTCGCAGGCGAGATCCGCTACGGCGCCGTGACGGTCGAGCTCGTGCCGGAAGAGCTCGGCTTCCCCATCGAACTCGGCGAGATCATGGTCACCGAGTGCGAGATGGTGAACCAGTTCAAGGGAAGCCGGACCGAGAAGCCGCAATTCACCCGGGGCTACGGCCTGGTGTTCGGCCATGGCGAGCGCAAGGCGATGGGCATGGCGCTGGTCGACCGCGCGCTGATGGCGGCCGAGCTCGGCGAGGAGGCGGTGCACCCTGCGCAGGACCATGAGTTCGTGCTGAGCCATTGCGACAATGTCGAGAGCTCGGGCTTCGTGCAGCACCTGAAGCTGCCCCACTATGTCGACTTCCAGTCCGAGCTCGAGCTGATCCGGAGGTTGCGCGCGGAGGCCGAGGAGCGCCTCGCGGAGACGCGGCGGGAGGCAGCGGAATGACGCCGGCCACCACGCCCGATGCCGCCTACAACGAGGGCTATCTCGACGAGCAGACGAAGCGGATGATCCGCCGCGCCCTGCTCAAGGCCGTCGCCATTCCCGGCTACCAGGTGCCGTTCGCAAGCCGCGAGATGCCGCTCGCCTATGGCTGGGGAACGGGGGGGATGCAGGTCACGGCCGCCGTTCTCGGGCAGGGCGACGTGCTGAAGGTGATCGACCAGGGGGCGGATGATACGACCAACGCCGTCTCCATCCGTCGCTTCTTCACCCGCGTCAGCGGCGTGCGCACGACCGAGCGCACGGCGGAGGCAACCGTGATCCAGACGCGCCACAGGATCCCGGAGGAGCCGCTTCGGGCGCACCAGATCATCGTCTACCAGGTTCCGCAGCCCGAGCCGCTCAGGAAGCTCGAGCCGCGCGAGACCGAGTCGCGGCGCATGCACGCGCTGGCCGATTACGGGCTGATGCACGTGAAGCTCTACGAGGACATCGCCCGGCACGGTCGCATCACCCTCTCCTATGACTATCCCGTTCTCGTCGGCGGCCGCTACATCATGGCGCCCTCGCCCATCCCGAGCTTCGACAATCCCAAGATGGACAACTCGCCCGCGCTGCAGCTTTTCGGCGCGGGGCGGGAGAAGCGCATCTACGCAATCCCGCCGCACACGAGCGTGCGGAGCCTCGATTTCGAGGACCATCCGTTCCACCCCTGGCGTGCGACATCCTGCTGCGACCTCTGCGGCGCGGAGGACAGCTATCTCGACGAGGTGGTGATCGACGATCGCGGCGGGCGCATGTTCGTCTGCTCCGACACGGACTGGTGCGGCCAGAGGCGGGACGCCGGCCATCGCGGCCGGCTTGCCGGGCATGCGCTCGCCCGGAAGGAGACGGCATGATGGCGGAGGCACCGCTGCTGGAGGCAGACCGCGTCTCCGTCTCGTTCGGGCGCATCGCTGCTGTGCGCGAGGCCTCGTTCCGGCTGTGGCCAGGCGAGGTTCTCGCCATCGTAGGCGAGAGCGGTTCGGGCAAGACCACGCTGCTGCGCGCGCTGCACGGCGAGATCACGCCCGATGACGGCCGCGTTCTCTACCGGACCGCCGCGGGCGAGACGGTCGATCTGCACAGGCTGTCCGAGCCGCGCCGGCGGGCGCTCGCGCGCACGGAATGGGGTTTCGTACACCAGAACCCGCGCGACGGGCTTCGCATGGCCGTCTCCGCCGGCGGCAATGTGGGCGAGCGGCTCATGGCGGCCGGCGCGCGCCATTGGGGGCGCATTCGGGCCGAGGCGGAGGGATGGCTCGCGCGCGTCGAGATCGATGGCGGGCGGATCGACGACCCGCCGCGCACCTTCTCGGGCGGCATGCAGCAGAGGCTCCAGATCGCGCGCGTCCTCGTCACGGAACCGCGGCTCGTGCTGATGGACGAGCCGACGGGCGGGCTCGACGTCTCTGTCCAGGCGCGGTTGCTTGACCTCATCCGCAGCCTCGTCGGCGAGCTCGGCATCGCGGCGATCATCGTCACGCATGACCTCGCCGTCGCCCGCCTTCTCGCAGACAGGATGCTCGTGATGCAGCGGGGCGAGGTGGTGGAATCGGGGCTGACCGACCAGGTGCTCGACGACCCGCAGCATCCGTATTCGCAGCTCCTCGTGTCGTCGGTCCTGCAGGCATGAGCGCGCCGGTGCTCAAGGTGGAAGGGCTCGCGAAATCCTTCACGCTGCATCTCCAGGGCGGGCGGCGGCTGCCCGTGCTCCACGGCATCGATCTCGCCGTCGCGCCCGGTGACTGCGTGGCGCTCGTCGGGCCGTCCGGCGCGGGAAAGAGCACGCTGATGCGCGCGCTCTACGGCAACTATCTCGCTGGCGAGGGCCGCATCCTCGTCTCCCATGACGGCGCGATGGTCGACATCGCCTCGGGCGACCCGCGGCTGATCGTGTCGGTGCGGCGGCGGACGATCGGCTACGTCTCGCAGTTCCTCCGCGTCATCCCGCGCGTCAGCACGCTCGCGATCGTTGCCGAACCGGCGCGTCGCGCGGGCCTGGGCGAAGCAGAGGCCATCGAGCGTTCGCGTACGCTTCTCGCCCGCCTCAACCTGCCCGAAGCGCTGTGGGACCTGCCACCCGCGACCTTCTCAGGCGGCGAGCAGCAGCGCGTGAACCTCGCGCGCGGCTTTGCCTATCCCTACCCGATCATGCTTCTCGACGAGCCGACCGCGAGCCTCGACCCCGCAAACCGTGCCGTCGTCATTGGGCTGATCGAGGAGGCGAAGGCGCGTGGCGCGGCGATGGTGGGCATCTTCCATGACCGCGAAGTCCGCGAAGCGGTGGCGACGCGCTCGATCGAGGTCACTCCCCTCAGGGCGGAGGCGGCATGAGCATGGACCTGGTGCTCACCAACGCCCGCGTGGTCACGCCGTCGGAGGCGTTCCTCGGCACGGTCGTGGTGCGCGACGGACGGATCGCGCGCATCGACACGGGGCGCTCAGCCGTCGCCGGCGCGCAGGATCTCGAGGAGGACCTGCTGATCCCGGGCCTTGTCGACGTCCACACCGACAACCTCGAGAAGCACATGATGCCGCGCCCGGGCGTGCGCTGGTCGTCGCGCGCCGCGCTGCTCTCCCATGACGCGCAGGTCGCCGCGGCCGGCATCACCACGGTTCTCGACGCGCTCTGCGTCGGCGAGGTCGAGCACGCGGACCAGCGGGACCAGATGTTCCGCGAAGGGGTGGCGGAACTCCGTGCGCTGGCGCCCCGCGGGCTTCTCCGCGCGGAACATTTCCTGCATCTTCGCTGCGAGATCAGCGTCGAGGGCATGCGGGAGAGCTTCGCGCTGGTCGCGGGTGATCCGCTCGTGCGCATGGTGTCGCTGATGGACCATACGCCCGGCGTCGGCCAGTTCGCCGACATCGAGAAGTACAAGCGCAAGAATGCCCGCAACCTCGGCATGAACGAGCAGGAGGCGGAAGCGTATATCGGCCGGCGCTGGGCGATGCGCGAGCGCGTGCGGGAGCCGAACCGGGCCGCGATCCTCGCCGCCGTCGCGGGCCGCGACGTCGCTCTCGCAAGCCACGATGACCGCACGGAGGAAGAGGTCTCCTCCTGGGCAGAGGCCGGCATCGCGATCAGCGAGTTCCCCGTCACCGCTGTCGCCGCCGAGGCGGCGCGCAGGCATGGTATGGGAATCGTCGCCGGTGCGCCGAACATCGTCCGCGGCGGAAGCCACAGCGGCAATGTCCGCGCCGCCGACCTGATGCGTGACGGGCTCGTCGATGTCTTCGCATCCGACTACGTGCCTGGAGCGATGCTCGCCGCCGCGCTGATGGTGCACGAGAAGCTGCACGTGCCGCTTCCTGCGGCAATCGCCACGATCTCGCAGCGGCCCGCGCTGATGGTCGGCCTCGCCGATCGCGGCGCGATCGCACCGAAGTTGCGCGCCGACCTCGTCCAGGTCCACCTCGCTGACGGCCACCCGCTGGTGCGCCAGGTGTGGCGCGAGGGAAAGCGCATCGCCTGATGCATCGCTACGCCATCTACTACGCGCCGCCGCGCGCGCATCCGCTCTGGCGCGCCGGTTGCGCCATCCTCGGCCACGATCCGGAAACGGGCGAAGCCATCGACCAGCCGAGGCTTGACGGGTTCGAACCCGCGCGCGTCACCGCGATGACGGCGGAGGCGCGGCGCTATGGCTGGCATGCCACGCTGAAATCTCCCTTCGCCCTCGCCGATGGCACGTCCCGGGCCGAGCTCGAGGCCGAGCTCGCGCGCTTCGCGTCGGACCGCGAGGCGTTCGCCATTCCCGCGCTCAGGCTCGCCTGCTTCTCCGGCTACACGGTGCTCGTTCCCGCCGAACCGGTCGCGGCGCTCGACGCGCTCGCGGCCGACTGCGTGCGGGTGTTCGACCGGTTCCGCGCCCCGCCGTCGGAAGAGGAACTCGCCCGCCGCCGCCGGCGCGGCCTCACCTCCGAGGAGGAGGAGAATCTCCAGCGCTGGGGCTATCCGCGCGTCATGCGGCTATTCGAGTTCCACATGACGCTGACGGAGAAGCTCGGCGCCGAGGAGCATGCTCGCGCCGTCGCCGCTCTCTCAGGGCTCCTCCGGGAGGCGCTTGCGGCGCCGCTGCCGGTCGACGGCATCACGCTCTATGGCGAGGCAGAGAAGGACGGCCCCTTCGCGCTTCTCGCCCGCTACCGGTTCGGCCGCTGAACGAGGGCGAGGAAGCGGGCTGCGGCCTCCTCGAGCGTTCCGTCGTTGACGATCTCGTGCACCGCGAGGCCGAGCGCGGGCTCGGCGAGCGAAGCGCGGGCAAGACGGTCCGCGATCGCTGCGGCATCCTCCCGGCCGCGCCGCGCAAGCCGCTCGGCCAGGATCGGGGCAGGCGCGGTGATGCGGATGGGCAGCACGGGCCAGCGAAGACGTGCTGCCTCGCCGAGCACGGTGCGCGACACGGAGGCGACAACGATCATTCCGGCATCGAGCATCCGCGCGTATTGGGCCGGGATGCCGTAGCCATGGCCGTTCGCCTCCCAGCTCAGCAGGAATGATCCGGCCGCGCGGCGTGCCGCGAACTCTGGCCAGGTGATCGCCTCGTGCGCCTCCCCGACCGCCGCTTCGGGGCGCGTGATGGCGCGGCGTGCGAACACGATGCGCGAACCTGCGGGAAGCATCCGCGCGGCGGCGTCGAGAACGCTGTCCTTGCCCGCGCCGGAGGGGCCGAAGACGAGGGCGAGAAGCCCCTCGCTCATGCCGGGTCGTATTTCCGGCAGAACCCTTCGGCGCCGAGCGTGCGGAAATCGCCCAGCCGCTCCTTCAGCACCATGTGCGGCCAGTCCCACCAGGCGATGCGCAGGAGCGCCGCGCGGAGCTCCGGCGGGAAGCGGAAGCGGATGGGCCGCGCCGGAACGCCGGCGACGATGACGAAATCAGGCACGTCCTTGGAGACGACCGCCCCCGCCCCGATCGCCGCACCTGTGCCGATCGTGACGCCGGGAAGGATCGTCGCGCCATGGCCGACCCAGATATCGTGGCCGAGCGTCACGTGCGAGGCGCGGCGCCAGTCGAAGAACGCGTCCTCGTCCTCGCCGAGCTCGTACTTCGCCGCGCGATAGGTGAAGTGGTGCAGCGCCGCGCGCTCGAGCGGGTGGTTGCCTGGGTTGATGCGGGTGTGGGCGGCGATCGAGCAGAAGCGGCCGATCGTGGCGTAGATGATCGAGCTGTCGTTCACCACGTAGCTGTAGTCGCCCATCGTCGTCTCGGCGATCGAGGTGCGGGCGCCGACCTCCGTCCACGCCCCGAGCGTGCTGTCCCGCACATGCGCGGTGGGGTGGATCGTCGGTTCGGTCGAGAGATGCGAGGCTTCGGTCATGCAGGGACGGTCCGCTCCGGTCAGGCGCGGATGATGGCACGGCGGATGCGCCCTGACACCGTGTCGATGAGCCAGACGGCGGCGAGGATCATCAGGATGATGAAGGCCGCCTCGTCCCAGTCATTGATGCGGATGCGCTCCGACAGCGCGAGCCCGATGCCGCCTGCGCCGACCACGCCGAGGATGGAGGCCGAGCGCACGTTGCTCTCGAAGAAGTAGAGGACGTGGCTCAGCATCACCGGCAGCACTTGCGGGGCGAGCCCGAACCGGGCCTCGTCGAGCCTGCTTCCGCCACAGGCGCGCACGGCCTCGACGGGACGCCGGTCGGCGTTCTCGATGGCCTCGGAGAAGAGCTTGGCGAAGATGCCGATATCCGGCACCGCCAGCGCAAGCACACCCGCGAAAGGGCCCATGCCTACGGCCGAGACGAAGATCAGCGCCCAGATCAGGCTGTCCACCCCCCGAAGCGTGTCGAAGCCGCGGCGGAAGAGGAACCGCAGCACGGGCGCGGGCAGTGCGTTGCGGGCGCCGAGGAAGCCCAGCGGCAGGGCGATGAGCGCGGCGAGAAGCGTGCCGAGGAAGGCCATGGCGAGCGTCTCGCCGAGCGCTCCGAGAAGCGGCAGGAACGCCCCGCCCGAGGAGGGCGGCAGCATGAAGCGGACGAGGAAGCCGAGCTTGCCGAGCCCGGTCGTGAAGGCCTCCATGGTCGGCGCGACGCGCCAGCAGGCAAAGGCGAACACGGCGAGCGCGGCAAGGCAGAGCGCCGCGCGCGCCAGCCGCTCGCGCGGCGGCCGTGCGAACGCGCGCGGGTGCGCGGCGCGCAACGCCTCGAGCGAGGCGGCGCTCATGCGCGCG